>NZ_LMCI01000038.1:425778-770971 GCF_001623145.1 Pseudovibrio sp. W64
CGACTTGATACGGACCTGACTGTGCTTCGCTCTTTGATTGCTGTCATTGAGGAGGGTAGTTTTTCCGCTGCAGCAGAAAAAGTGGGGCGGACGCAATCGGCGATCAGTCTGCAAATTGCCAAGCTGGAAGAGCGGTTGGATGTGAAACTATTTGAGCGTACGAGCCGTTCTCTTTCCCAAACCAGCGAGGGTGAGATTTTTATCGGCTATGCTCGAAAGATTTTGGAGTTGGCCGATGAGGCTGTGTTGAGCGTTTCTGCGCCCAAGGAGCAAAGCATGCTGCGCGTCGGGTTTGCAGAGTATCTGGTACCGCAGCACCTACATATTCATCTGGCCCGCTTCAAACGAGCACACCCCACTTGTGATCTCAACTTGATCCTCGGTGGCGGGGCTGATTTGTTGTGTCTTTTAGATGCTGGGGAGCTGGATGTGGTATTCGCCGGACCAGAGGCCTCTGGCGGCAAGCAGTTATGGCAGGAGCCGCTGGTTTGGTGCGGGCAGCTGCCTGCAGCTGATAAACCACTGGAACTGATCTTGATGCAGGAACCATGCAGCTATCGCGCTATAGCAATCTCTGCCATGGAAGCCATGGCCTCAGACTGGAAGATCTCAATCACTGCGAACTCCATTCAGGCTGTACAGTCCGCCATAAAAGCAGGGCTTGGAGTTTCCATTCTACCGGCCTCTGCATTGCTGGAGGACATTCCCGTGATTGAGAGCGCCCTACCTGGGCTGCCAGTAACTAGCGTCTTAAGTTATTTGTCCGCACAGGAAGAAAATCCACTGGCGCAGCGCTTCATTGATTACTTGCTGTGCTACTTGGAAAAAACAGGAGCCTTACAAGCCACTTAGTTCCATTTATGTGCGGTAATGGAATGGGGAATTTAGTTTTTAAAGCGTAGCAAGATATCACCCCAGTAGGCGCCCTTTTCTGGGAGGATGTGGCTGCGAAGGAGGTTTTTTGCTTCTTGAATGTTGTTGCTTTGCAGGGCCTGGAGGATACTCACGTGCTGTTCATAGGAACGTAACATATGCTGCTCGTTGCTACCCAGATAATTTCTGGCGGTTGCCATCCGCGTAGAAATCAGTGCGTAGGCTTCAACGAAGTAAGCGTTATCGCAAAAATCAATCAGTACCTGGTGAAACTCATTGTCCAGTCCCAGGTATTCAAGCGTGCCGTTGCGTTCCATGCACACACTCATCTTATCCAGTATGTACCGAATGCTCTGGCACAACGCTTTGCAGTTCTTTTCGAAGGAAAGCTGCATAGCCTGAGATTCAATATAGTATCGAAACTCGAGCAGTTCATTGAACTCAGTCTGAGAAAGACTGAAAACGAAGGTGCCACTTTGAGGTTTGATCTGAACGAGACCTTCGCTTTGAAGCCGTTTTACGGCATCACGTATCGGAGCTTTTGTTGCTTCCAGTCGCTTGGCCAGAACAGTTTCAGATAGCTTGCTCCCCATTGGCAACGTGCCATTGATGATCATTTCACGAATGCGTTTGTAAACAACATCTTTGAGCAAATCTTGTGCCATCAGAATCTCAGAAAATGGATCAAAAAAAGAGTGAAGGAAAATACGTATCACCTTCCATCACTCAATTTGCCTTATAATACAATTTGTTATTTTGGCAAAGTTTCCTGTCATCCGTCCTTAATTGAGTAAGGAAGGCAAGAACATCGTCACCTGCGGCAAGTAGGTCACTACCATCAACATCACAAACATCGATAAGAGGAATGGTAAGATTGCCTTAACAAGGCTTTCAAGGGAGACCTCTGCTACGCCAGTTGCAACGAATAGGTTTGCACCCAAAGGCGGCGTACAGAACCCAATTGCAAGATTTACTGTCATGATCACACCAAAATGGACCGGATCTACGCCTAAATTCTGAACAATCGGCAGTAGGATCGGCGTAAAAATGATGATCGACGCAATTGTTTCCATGAACATGCCAACGATCAAAAGCATGATGTTGATGAGTAGCAGAACAATGATCGGATTATCAGAGAGCTGAATAATCATGTCTGCGACTTCCACTGGGATACGTTCCAGCGTGAGCAAACGCCCGAAGGATGCGGCCATAACCACCATGACCAAAACCGTTGCAGATGTCAGACCTGAGTTCAGGAAGACAGAGCCAAGCTCACGGAATTTCAAATCCCGATAAACAATCAGACTAACAAACAGAGCATAGACCACAGCAACGCCGGCTGCTTCAGTCGGCGTAAAGACCCCTCCATATATTCCACCTAGGATGATTACCGGGATAATCAGAGCCCACAGGGAATGCTGGCGCCATCCGGATCGCTTAATGTTCACATCCTTTGTTGCCCGGTCGAGCTGCGAACCTTCATGCGTATTGGGAGTGAAATTTTTGGAGATGATACATCGTGCCACCAGCATGTAACCCAAACCAAAAAGAATTCCCGGAACAATACCTGCAAGGAAGAGTTTCCCGATCGATTGGTTTGCCGTGACACCATAAATGATCAGCGGAATACTTGGGGGGATCATGACGCCGGTGATACCGGCGGCCGCAGTAATTGCTGCGGAGAAGGATCGACGGTACCCGAGGCGCTCCATCTCCGGAATCATGTTAGAGCCGATTGCAGCAACGGTTGCCGGTGAAGAGCCTGAGATAGCAGCAAAAAACATGCTCGCTAAGACATTCACATAGGCCAGACCTGCTTTAAAATGCCCAACCAAAGTATAGGCGGCGCCTACGATGCGCGCGGACAATCCACCGCGTTGCATGACTTCACCTGCCAAAACAAACAGTGGAATGGCAACCAGGGGAAAAGAGTTGCCACCCATGACGGTACTTTTTGCCAGCAGCGTAATGTTCGGCGTATGCGGCAGATATTCGAGGACCACAAGAGATGCGAAGCCGAGGCAAATTGCAACTGGTGCGCCAAGGAAAACCAGCAAAATGAAGGTGCCGAAGAGGGTAAAGGAAACCATTGTCAGTTGCCCCCTGTATTGGAATGAAGTGGAACGGTGGCCTCGGAAGGGCCTTTAAGTGCAATCAGATCCACAATCACGTTCTGAACGAGGCGTAGAGAGCTCAACAAAGCGCCAATTGGCAAGGATGCGTAAAGCCATTGCATACCAACCCGCACATCGGAAAGTGGCCAGTAGAGCACGATGGATGATTGCCTAGTGATGATAGGGCTTGAGACTTGCTTCCAGCCGTATAGAAACAGCTTAACCATGCACCACAGGACTAGCAGATTTGTGATGATGCCAATTATTGCTTTAGCGTTTGGTGGCAGACCATTGATAAGCGCAGTTACACAAATATGACGGCGTGTTTTGAAACCGTAGCTCACCCCCACCCAGATAAACCAAATGAAGCACCACCTGACAAACTCTTCGCTCCACGGCAACGAGCTTGCGAAGATGTAGCGCATAATGACCTGTACAAAGACCCAGAGCACAATATTAAACAACAGGAAGTTTATTAGATAAGCCTCTGCATTCTTCTCGATAAACCTTAGTGATGACATAACCCACCCCTTATCACCCGGCAGGTGGGACCTGCCGGGTCAGCTGTTTATGTTTATTTTTTGAGAGCTTGAATGAGTTTGGCATCGACCAACTCGAAGTATTTGTCGCGAATTGGGGCAGTCACTTTCTGGAACGCGCCAATTTCTGCATCATTCAAACGAGTCACATTTACACCAGCAGCTTCAATCGCTTTTAGTTGGTCCAGCTCTTCGGAGGCGATCACATCCTGTTGGTAGTCGATTGCACGTTTCAAAGCAGAATCGACAAGTTTCCGGTTCTTTTCAGAGAGGTTGTTGTAAAAATCCATGTTGGCCAGAACCATATGTGTTGAGTATACGTGGCCGGACAGTGTCAGGAACTTCTGAACCTCATAAAAGCGTGAAGAATAGATATGCCCAAGAGGGTTTTCCTGCGCATCAACAACACCTTGCTGCAGAGCGGAATAAACCTCATTGAATGACATTGGCGTTGGATTTGCACCCATGGCAGCAAAGGCATCCATATGGGCTTCAACCTGCATAGTACGCAGTTTTACACCTTCAAGGTCTGCAGGTTTTTCTATTGGACCGACATTGCTTGTAATGTTGCGGATGCCATTTTCCATCCAGCCCAGACCCTTGATGCCGAAATCTTCAACGCGGTTAAGCAGCATATCGCCAAACTCGCCGTAAAGAGCATCAAGCGCGTCTGCTCGATTGGCAAAGGTATAAGGGAGACCTGGAATAGAGAAAGCCGGATCCCAACCAGCCATCACTTCAACAACAGGTGCAGTCATATCAATGACACCAGACTGCACTGACTCGGTCAGTTCTCGGTCCCCCCCGATCTGACCATTTGGGAAAATGTCTACCCGTACTTCACCGTCAGATTCAGTTTCGATGATTTCTTTGAATTTAACCCATGCTTTATGCATGTGGTAGGTGTCAGCCGCTCCATGCCCCACTTGAATTGTCGTTTCTGCATTAGCCATCCCAGCGAAAGAGACGGAACACGCTAAAGCAACAAACATTGCTGTCTTCTTCAAAAACATAACAACACTCCCGATTAACATTTCAGTTATGCTATCTATATTTTTCTGAAATCTCAGGTATTCAAGCGTAAATTTACGTATCATGATATTATCCACAGCGAATACGCGGCGTAAATTACAAATTTGCCTGTGTGTTATATTTTTCACTTGCCAATTTTTTAATCTCGATCTTTCTTATATCTCATAACTAACATGTCACTTTTGGGGCAGATAATGAAAAAGATCGTGGTCATTGAGCCAGGTTACCTGAGCTATGAAGAAGAAGAGACGGTACTTCAGCAATACAACGCGAAGATTGTCGCACTACCGATTGGAACTGACCGATCTAAAATCGAGACTGAAATCATAGATGCAGATGCTGTCCTGGTACGCGAAGCACAGGTTGATGCTGAGTTAATTTCACTCATGAAGCGCTGTCAGATCGTTGTTCGTTATGGGGTTGGTGTAGATAACATTGACCTGAAAGCAGCAAAGGACAAAGGGATCTACGTCGCCAACGTGCCCGATTACGGGTCCGAAGACGTTGCCGAGCATGCCGTCTCACTCATGCTTTCCGCTACACGTAGAATTCCGAGCCGCGATCAAGATGTACGCTCCGGAAGATGGGGGGTTGGCCAGGCTGAACCAATGGTCCGCATGGCTGGGAAAACACTCGGCATCGTGGGGTTTGGTCGTATTGCCCGATGTTTTGCGCAAAAGACTGAAGGCCTTGGTTTCTCACGTACTCTAGTAGCCGATCCTGCATTGTCTGTCGAAGCGGCTCTGGAAGCGGGCGTAGATCTCGTCAGCCTCCAGACGCTTTGCGCAGAAGCAGACTTCATCTCACTCCATGCTCCCCTGAACGCCAAAACCAGACACATGATTGATGCTGAGGTTTTGGGCAAAATGAAGCCAAATGCGGTGCTTGTAAACACAGGCCGCGGTGGGTTGGTTGATGAAGATGCTCTTCACGATGCCTTGAAGAACAAGAAGATTTTCGCTGCGGCCATTGACGTTTTCGAGCAAGAGCCCGTGCGCAAGGACCATCCTCTGCTCACCTTGCCAAACACCATCTGCACAGATCACACCGCTTGGTTCACTGAAGAATCCGTCGTCGAGCTCCAACATAAAGCAGCTGTTGAAGTGCTGCGTGTGTTCGACGGAGAGCAACCCAAGAACTGGGTCAACTCGTAAGTTCCTCCAAACTGAAGGCTAGTTCCATGTACAGCAAAGATATTATCGAAGGCTACCGTGCCATTTTCTCCACCGCATCCATCGCGGATGCATGTGATCAACTCATTGGCGAAACGATGTTCCTACCATTCAGCATTAAAAATCGTATCAACGAGAAGAAAATTGTCGGTCCGGCTGTAACCATCCTCGAAGATGTAACACAAGAGAAGCTCCCTCCTCAGCACGCTCTTGATGCAATTGATGAGTCCGAGGAAGGGTCCGTTATTGTAATCACCGGCTGCGAAGCTCTGGAAACAGTTGCAGTCTGGGGTGGTTTGATGACCGCAGGTGCCGTTGCAAACAAACATGAAGGCGCTGTTCTGAATGGTGGGTTGCGCGATATTGCAGAAATTCGCCGTGACTATGACTTCCCTGTCTACTCGAAAACTGTAACTCCAGGTACCACGCTTGGTCGCTTCAAAACTATTGATGCCAACAAACCTGTCGAGATTGGCGGCGTAACCATCAACCCAGGTGATCTGATCATTGGTGATGTTGATGGTGTTGTATGCGTTCCAAAAGACAAAGTTGAAGCTGTCCTAGAACTCTCCAAGTCCATTGATGAACGTGAACTTGAGCAAGCCAAGTTGATCATCGACTCCGGCTCTCTACGCGATGGACTGGCCAAGTACGGCCGCATCTAATTTTCTTAGATCATAGCGGTGGCTTATCAGGAGCCGTCGCATTTTGGAGTACCCTATGTCCATCGATATTGTTTCTTTTGGTGAACCTCTTCTGGAGTTTAGTCAGCTTCCGGGTCAGGACAAACCGGTTTCCTATCTCAGCGGTTATGGTGGCGACACGTCCAACTTTGCCGTTAGCGCAGCGCGCCAGGGTGCCAAAGTCGCGATGTTTGCTCATCTCGGTTCAGATGTGTTCGGTGATCAGTTTGTTGATCTCTGGAATGCGGAAGGGGTCTTTACTGACTGGATCCAACGCCACCCAACCGCGCCAACTGGCATCTACTTCATCTCACACGATGAGCGCGGCCATCACTTCACCTTTTATCGTGAAGGTTCGGCAGCCTCTCTTGTATCACCAACTGATCTGCCCGAGGATCTGATTGCCGACGCTAAACTCTTGCACACATCAGCGATCACACATGCCATCAGCAATGGCTCTTGCGATGCAGTGTTTGCGGCCATTGAACTGGCGAAAAAACACAATACGTTGGTTTCTTTTGACACCAACTTACGCCTCAAGCTCTGGACTTTGGATCGTGCAAGAGCAGTTATTCATGAAACAGCCCGCCATGTCGACTTTTGCATGCCGAGCCTTGATGAAGCGCAGCTGCTGACGGGGCTCAATGATGCAAACGAAATTGCGGACTTCTACCTAAATCTTGGTGCAAAAACCGTTGTGCTCAAGATGGGGCCAGAAGGTGCAATGGTCGCAACCACCGGTGAACGCTTCACAGCAAAAGGCCACAAGGTTGAGACTGTTGACGCGACCGGTGCTGGAGACTGTTTTTCCGGTGCATTTTTCAGTCAGATTGTTGCTGGAAAAACCCCACGTGAGGCGCTGGTTTATGCCAACTGCGCTGCAGCGCTGACCACAACAGGATACGGCGCAGTTGTGCCAATTCCTACTACGGCACAAGTCGCAGCTTTTCAAGAAAACATTTCGTAAAGCGGACTTCTAAGGAAAGGGAGAACCCATGAAGATCGTCTCAAAGCTGCTTGGTGCAGCTGTACTCTCACTTGTTGCATCTACAGCATTGGCTGGTCCAAAACTGGAAATCGTTACTGAATGGAACTCACTTCCTTACGAAGTGCAGGATACACAAGTAAGAACCACCTGGGAGAACAGTAAGCTTTTCGGCAAATCTCTGATGCAGGGCGTAAAAGTCGACAGGCAAAGCAATTTGTATGTGTCAACTGCTCGCTGGGGTGGCCCAGAGATCCCAGCAACGCTTTCTAAATTGAAAGATACCCCGGAAGGAAAAGTGCTTGTTCCATATCCTTCTGGGGAAATGAACAGCATGGATAATGCCAAGGGATTGAAAGCTGTTCTAGGCTTTGAGATTGATCGCAATAACACCATGTGGATCCTGGACCAGGGACATGTTGCAGGTCAGCCCAGTAAAGCTGGTGATGAGAAGCTTGTTCTTTGGGACATTGATAAGGACCAAGAAGTTCAACGTTATGAGTTCAGTGAAAAAGACAGTAATCGTAAATGCTCTTTCCTGAATGATCTTGCCATCGATAACGATAGCGGCTTTGCTTACATCACCGATTCAGGAATCTTCTGTCAGCCCTTGGATGGCGGCTTGATTGTCTATGACAGTAACACAAATACAGCGCGCCGGGTTCTTGCTGGTACCAAGTTCACCAATAACGAGAAGAACTTCTTCTTCAACATCAATGGTGAACCAGTACTCTCCAAAAATCCTATGCTAACAGGTGCTGACGGTATCGCCCTGTCCGGTGATAAGAAGACCCTTTACTGGACTAATCTGACCGGTAACACGCTGTATGCTATCGAGACCGCTTTGCTGCGTGATTTCAGCCGTTCTGAAGATGTGCTGCAAGCAAGTGTTCGTGTTGTGACTACTCTACCTTCCAACACTGATGGCATGACTGCCGACCGGGATGGAAACCTTTACATGACAGGCCTGACACTCAACGGACTCATGCATCGTGATGCTGAAACCGGTGACGTCACTCGTCTCGCCTATGACAAAACCATGGTTTGGCCAGATACATTGGCATGGGGACCGAATGGCGATCTTTATATCACATCCAACAATCTGCACACTTGGGTGGATGGGAATATGAACTTTGAGAACCCTGAAACCTCTAATTTCAAGATCTGGCGTTTGAAGGTCGGCAAGAAATCTTACTTGCAGCCTTAATAGGGACAAATGCCAGCAAGTTCAGGGGGAGTTTTTCTCCTGAACTTGGCCCCCCCAAAAAAAACTCTGGAATCGAAATGAACAGTAAAGTCCGTGTACTGGAAGCCTATAAAGTCGTTCCAGTCATTCAAATCTCATCACTTGAGCAAGTCAAACCTCTGGCTGAGCAACTGATTGTCAATGACCTACCCGTCGCTGAAGTAACTTTGCGAACGAAACCCGCTCTCGCATCCCTCGAAGTCTTTGCAAAAGAATTCCCAGAGCTTCTTTTGATTGCGGGCACAGTCCTGAACAGTCAGCAAGCTCGCTCTGCATCTAATGCGGGCGCTTCGATGATTGTTTCTCCAGGTTTCAATCCTCAAACCATAAGTTACTGCCTTAATAACGATTTGGATGTCATTCCTGGCGCTATGACGCCAGGTGAGATGGAACAGGCACTTGATCTTGGGCTGAAAACGCTGAAGTTTTTTCCCGCAGAAGCAGCAGGCGGTATCAAAATGCTCAAGTCAGTCTCAGCTCCTTACAAAGACCTTCGCTTTATGCCGACTGGTGGCATTCATCCCGCGAACGTCAACGATTACCTCGCACTATCTTCCGTCATCTGTTGCGGTGGTTCATGGATGGTGGATCCTAAGTTAATGGCAACTCATGATTGGCCGGAAGTTGGGCGCCTGATACGTCATGCCCGTGCTCTGACTAGCAACATAGCCGACTAGTTTCCGATAAGTTACTGGGGATCCAAAATTATGGATGTAGGGCTAACTGCCAGTATAACAGGTGCTTTCTGTTAGGCTCTCAACTATGTATTGACACAGAAATGCCAGGATAACGTCAATGCCACAGGTACTCAGATCATCATTGCCGTACATATCGGGATGGGCATATTAGCAGCAATCCCGTTTATTGGTTTTCAGCTCTGGAGCACTGTGTCCTTTGATCATGTGGTTCCTCTGCTGATGGTCAACATCCCCTATATCGGTGCACAAGTTTTACTTCTGGCAGCACTCCAGAAAAGCGGAGCCTCTATAATCTCTCCTCTGCTTACTCTAAAAATACCAATTCTAGCAGCACTCGGCTTCGTGTTGCTGGGTGATACGCTAAACCTTCAGCAATTATTTGCGGTGTTGGGCATTCTTGTTCTTGCTATTTGCCTTTCCAAAAGCGCAGGAATGATCGATTGGGTGCCTCTACTTCTGATCTCACTTGCATGCTTGGGATATGCCATCTCAGATCACTCGATCACCCAATACTCGAAATCTTTGCAGAATTTTTCCGAGTTAGATCAGGTATGGGTTACTGTCTCAATCAACTATCTGTTCTGTGGGTTGATCTGCCTCATCTCGGCACTTCCATGCAAGGTTGATCACCACCTCGTCTTCAAATGCAAATGGATTTCCGTCACTTGGTTGATGGCTGTTACACTGCTGGTTCTTGGCTTCAAAAGCAGCGGTGTGTTACAAGCCAATGTCGCACAATCCCTTCGAGGTGTTTTTGGCGTCGCCCTCGCCTACATATTCCTCCGCACAACGCCTGCTCCCTCAACTCTATCACCACCACGAAAACTATCGATTGCAGCAGGAATGATCGTCGCAGTTGCTTTATTTTTCTCTTGAAGCCAATAGAGAACCCCTAATATTGGTGCTCACAAGCGAAACGAATGGCTTCAACGGTCACGTCGCAACAAATCGATCAAAATCAACTCATGATTGAAACGTGCTCTGGCCGAGTATTCCTACAATTAAGCCGTATGTCAGCTATTGATCAGCTGCTACTTGCCAAGAATGTCTAGAAGTATGGGCCATATGTATGGACCGCCTGCATTTCGCAAGAGAGTTTTTACTTTAAATATTGAAGTCGTTACTATGTATCCAACCTGTTTATCGATACGCGGGCCGTGGCCTTGATGGTAATACGCACGTACCTACAGTCTAATTACTGAACAGGTTACTTAGAGCCATTATGGCTCTCTGACTTTGGGTGCGTTCTTTCTTCCGTTCCATGCTTATGCTCTGTCGCGAACTTTTAAGGAGGTTCTGATTAGATCAGCCTTCATGTCAGTTGTATAGTTGTCAAACTCCGTGCAATTATACATTACACTCCAGGCGATCCTTGCCTGCTTATTGGCCAGGGCGAGGGCCAGTTTTTTCTTATGCATTCGCTTGGATGCCCGTTCTAGCCAGTCTTCATAAAGGCCGATCAGGATGTCGTGCATGCGCGAAGAAATCTCATTGGCGCGATCGTCGAGAATGGCGAACAGAGAGTTTCTCAGGCTGCTGCTGCCTGTGCGCACCGCAATTCCCTGCTCTAACAGGAAGGCCCGGATCTGGTTGATGGTGGCGATGCGACGCGAGACCAATCGGGACCGGACCCGGTGCAGAGCCTGCAGATCGAGCTGATCCTGGCTCTTTTCCTGCACATAATTCAAATTGGGCCGCAGCACAGCTTCAGCAATAGCCTCAGCATCGTTGTAATCGTTCTTCTGGTCTTTGACGAAGGGCTTAGTGTATTTGGCGGCGATGATACGCGGATCGAACCCCAGTTTGCGTAATGTTCGGCTAACAAAATGCGCACTCATGCACGCCTCCATGCCCACAATACAGCGCGGCAGCTTCTCGAACGTAGCCACGAGGGACAGACGCTTGATCTTTTTCCGAAAAGCTTAGCTACCATCATCATTGAACCCACGATGTGCAATGTGTCTTTGCCAATGTCGATGCCGACGGAGAGAAGTTCTGTGGTCATGGGACTGCTCCGGTTTCATGAGAACAGGATCACTATAGAGCCTGCGCCTCGGGGGAACCGGCGGTCCACCCCATTACCGGACACTCAAATGCTTCCATCAAGGATTGTGCACAAGTTAGCTAAGTCATTATGAAATCGAACCATAATTTCGATTTCGTCTTTATCGCGGGGAGAATGAATTTTGTTTGAGTTTGAGGTGAAAAGCGAAGAAAATCTCTCTATTTAGAGTGGTAATTTACTTTCCTCCCACAG
The DNA here is from genome assembly GCF_001623145.1 of Pseudovibrio sp. W64. Taxonomy (NCBI): domain Bacteria; kingdom Pseudomonadati; phylum Pseudomonadota; class Alphaproteobacteria; order Hyphomicrobiales; family Stappiaceae; genus Pseudovibrio; species Pseudovibrio sp. W64. Next base: position 437,378 of record NZ_LMCI01000038.1, read on the forward strand.
CCAGGCCGTCGAGCTGTTTCCAACAAGGCGAACCTTGAGCCAAATGAAGAACTAGACCGCGTCAGTTCGAGCTTAACGCAAAATGGCAAACAGATCAGGCAGTTTTTAAGAGCTGCTCAACACTTCTGAGCGCACTCCTTTTCTTAGTTTAGAACTGCACGAATAGTCTTGCGTTGGCGCCGTGGTCTAGGGTTTGGTCGGCGAGGAGGCCGTAGTAGTTGATGTTGAGTTGGATGTGCTCGGCCAGCCGGGATTCAAGGCCGGTTTCGATCAGGGCCACGTTGCGGGCGATTGGGACGCTGGCGACGGTGAAGGGGTTGCCGCTGTCGATGAAGCTTTGGGTGTAGTCGAGCGTATCAGCGGAAGAGTATTGCCAGGCTGCCAAGCCAACAAAGCTTGTGTCCCCATAAAGGTAGTTGGAAAGGTCAAACTCGCCGCGTGTTCCCAGCGTCAGGAAAGTGAGGGAGTTGGACTGTCCATCTGCTTTGAGTGCTGCTGCACCGCCGGTTTCATTGAAGCCGGGACCAGACAGGTAAGCATAGGCAACTCCTGCAAAAGGTTCCAGATTGCCGTAGGTGCTTTCCAACGTGTATCCAAGCTCACCAAACACCTGCACAGAACCGGCGAACTGGTCAGATGACAGTGTTTCTTCCGGGAAGAGGCTTACATCGCGATCAGTTGCAATGTTGTACCATGTACCGGCAACACCTCCGCGCAGTTTGACGTTGTCGATCGGATTGGCACTGGCGTAGCCGCCGACACTGTAGCTGTCACTGTCAGATGAGGCGTCGATGGAACTGATGTCGATGGATGTTCTGCCGAAGCCTGCAACCACACCCAGCTGCACCATGTCAAAGTAGGTCGCATCAACACCAACCAGAACGCCGCCGACGCTTCTGCCTGTGGTGCGGGCATTGCCATCGGAGAAGAATTGCCCCCAGCTGCCGTAGACCTGTCCCCACATCGCAAAGTTGCTGACCGTGCGGGAAACGGTGTTGTCATCCACGTCCGCAGCAAAAGCACTGTGGGCCTTGTAAAGGCGGTCATTCACCGCTTGTCGCAGGAAGCGGCTGTCGGCAAGAAGGATTGCACGGGTTGAAGCGTTGATCTCACCAGCGAGAGGGTCGAGAAGAGCTTTAATCTGAGCATTGTTCATGGGCGCAAGTTGTGTGAAGAGATCGCCGCTCTCATTGATAGTATCAAGCGCCAGAGTGACTGAATGTTCGTTGCGTGTATCTGCCAGGCCATTGAAGTTGTTGGAACTTCGGATGAACTGGATCGCAACGTCGTTACCGTCTCCGGGAATACCGTAGAGCACGTTTACATCAAGCATAAACATATCGTGGCTGACTGAACTGAATGTGCCTGTCGGTGGCTCTGTCCCTGGAGCGGAGAGATTGTCGATAATGACGAACTCATCGCCGATTTTGACCGGTGTTGGACCCATGACGTTGACGAGATCAAGCGCAACATCATTCAGGTCCACGCTACCACCTGCGAGGATCTGGATCTGATCCGCGTTTGCCATTCCAGATACAGGATCAGAGCCGATCTCCATTTCCAACGTGCCGCCAGTGCCAGTCGCGTCCAGACTGCCGAGCGTAATTGTACCGAAGGACGCTCCGGGTGCGATGATGCCCCCGTTAAGTGTCACACTGCCGCTGGCTGTGCCGTACCCCTCGAGCCGACCATCGGCGTTCACGGTCAGATCACCTGAAAGAGTAGAACTATCCGTTAAGGACGTACCAATCCGCATGGTGCCGCCGTTAATGGTGGAGCTGACCAGAGATTTGGTGCCGTCTGATAGTATAAGCGTACCTGCACCGTTCTTTAGGAAGGTACCTCCACCGGGAGTGGCATCTCCGGTCCAGGTGAGGGTTGCACCTGCGTTTGCCATGTCGATGGTATTATCATTGCTGTTCACTTGCAGCTTGGTCGTATCAACAGTTTCGCTGCCTGTGCCCAGATAGAAAAGAGTTCCACCATTTACGATCACGTTGCCAGACCCAATGGCCGAGGTAGAAAAGCCTTCCAGACCAAGCGTGCCGGTGTCGATTTCAATATCTGCTGTGTAGCCTGAGTTGTCGCCAAGCAGATTGACTTCACCCGGGCCGGTGAAGGTAACCTGATTTGAACCGGTCAGCCCGGACATGATGTTGATCTGGCCAACGATGTCGGTCGCTCCAACCACGTTCCCGGCGCCGGAAAACGCCAGTTCATTGATGTTGACCGTGCTGCCGCCGGTGTAGGTCAGAGTTGAGGAGTTCAGCGTGATGCCGACATTGCCGTTGCCGATGTTGGTGCCGTCATTGAAGATCAACTCGGTATCGGTTACGCCAAGATCACCGGTCCATGAACTGTTGGTGCCGGTTAGGGTGGTTGTTTGGCCACCATCGATGGACAAGTTGCCTGAGCCGGAAAGGTTGGAGGAGATCTCCAGATCGACCGTATTGTCATCAATGTCGATTGTGTTACTTGTGCCACTGGCGATAGCAATCCTTGAGAGATTGACGTCTGTGGAGCCCTGATAGAGCAGGTTACCATTGTTGAGGGTGGTTGTGCCAAGCCCAAGGCGGTCCGGGTCGGTAAACTCGATGGAACTGTTTTCCTGAACAATGAGGCCACCGGAAAAACTGTTGTCGCCCTGCAGGTTGACCGTACCGCCAGACCCAATGGTGAGAGACCCCGGTGTGCCGCCGCCATCTGTGATGTCACCAGTCAGTGTCAGGGTGCGTCCGGATTGCACATCAAGCGTACCGTCATCGTGCATCTTGAAATCGTTGGCGATGATCGCATCTGAACCAGAAATATAACTCAGATCACCACCGTAAAAGAGAACGTCACCTGTGCCGATGTTGGCTGCCGCTCCAAACTCCACAGTACCGGCTGCCAGATCCAAACCGCCGCTGAAGCTGCTGCCCGCTCCACCCAGAACCAGCGTTCCTGCTCCGAGTTTCTTCAGCAGGCCAGTACCACTGATGGTATTGCTGGCAGTGAGGGTATCACCAGAGCCCACCGTCACGGATGATGTTCCATCCAGATCAATCAGATTGGCAATCGTCGTGGTTGTTCCGGTGAAATTGAGGTTACCGTTGTCGAGTTCAATTGCACCTGTGCCCAGATCATCGGAGTCTGCAAAGCCAACTGTGCTGTTTTCCTGAACGATCAGACCGCCTGAGAACGTGTTGGTTCCTCGCAGATTGGCTGTGCCGCCGGAGCCGACGGTGAAGGAGCCCGGTGTGCCGTCACCGTCAACGATGTTGCCTGTGATTGTCAGAGTGCGCCCGGATTGCAGGTCAAGACTACTATCATCATACAGTTCAATCGTATTTGCGATTGTTGCGGAGGTTCCGGTGAAATTGAGGTTACCGTTATCGAGTGCAACTGTGCCAGTGCCCAGATCATTGGAATCTGAGAAACCGACAGTGCTGTTTTCCTGAATGACAAGGCCTGCCGAGAATGTGTTGGTCCCTTGCAGATTGACTGTACCACCAGAGCCGATGGTCAGCATGCCGGGTGAGCCGCCGCCGTCAACGATGTTGCCGGTGATTGTGAGGGTGCGGCCTGATTGCACGTCAAGGGTACCGTCATTGTGCATTTCAAAGGTATTTGAGACGGTCGCATCCGAGCCGGACACATAGCTCAGATCACCACCGTAATAGATGATGTTTCCGCTGCCGATGTTGGCAGCTGCTCCAAACTGTACAGTTCCGTCTGCCAGATCCAGCCCACCGCTGAAGCTGCTGCCCGCACCACCAAGAACCAGCGTTCCATCACCAAACTTTTTCAGCCGGCCCGACCCGCTGATATCATTGCTGACGGTGAGCGTGTCACCGGACCCAACTGTCATGGATGATATCCCGTCCAGATCAATCAGGTTACTAATCGTTGCAGTGGTTCCGTTAAAGGTGAGGTTGCCGTTGTCGAGTTCAACAGTGCCACTGCCAAGATCGTCAGAGTCCGAGAAGCCAACTGTGCTGTTTTCGTGAACGACCAGACCGGCTGAGAATGTGTTGGTGCCTTGCAGGTCAACTGTGCCGCCGGAGCCGATGGTCAGTTTGCCGGGTGAACCGCCGCCATCAACGATGTTACCTGTAATCGTCAGAGTACGACCTGATTGCACGTCAAGATTGCCGTCATTATGCATCTCAAACGTGTTTGATATGGTTGCATCCGAGCCAGAAATATAGCTTAGATCACCACCGTAATAGATGATGTTTCCGCTGCCGATGTTGGCAGCTGCTCCAAACTCTACGGTGCCGTCTGCCAGATCCAGCCCACCACTGAAGTTGCTACCCGCTCCATCAAGAACGAGCTTTCCGTTGCCCAGTTTCTTTAAGCGACCAGACCCGCTGATATCATTGCTGACAGTGAGGGTGTCGTTCGTGCCAACCTCAATTGAGGAGGTTCCATCCAGATCGATGAGGTTGTTGATTGTTGCTGTAGAGCCGGTAAATGTGAGGTGGCCGCTGTTCAGTTCAATCGCGCTGTTGCCCAGATTGGACGCGTTTGAAAACTGAACTTCTGTGCCATTAATGTCCGTTCCGCCGGTCCAGGAATTGTTGCCCGACAGAATGGTTACGCCATTGCCTTCAAACCTGACTTTGCCGTTACCAAACATATCTCCTGCAAGGGTGAGGTTGCCTGACGAGGTTGCAAAGGTTGCATCGTTTGTAGCGCCCACATTGGTGACTTCAATGTCGCCTTCTACGGTTAGGCTGCTATTTGAAACAAAAGTGCCGCCGACAAAGTCGAGCTGTGTATTTCCAACTGCATTGGTGCTTGTGAACGTGACGGTTGCACCTTCATCAAAGAACATTTTTCCTGAAAACTGGCTGTTGTTTCCAATCAGGCGAGTGGAGCCATTTTCAAAAAGGACTTCGCCAGCGCCCGAAGTGACTGAGGTTAGATCTGCGACTAGATGATCGCCTCCCGTGCTCGTGGTGTTGATCACAATTTTTGAGCCGTTCAGCATGTAAAGGTCGTCGACTTCCAGGAAACCGGTGGCAAGAGCACCAGCGCCTTCCTGTCCACCTATATTGATGGTGCCTTTACCTTCTAAAACCATGTCAGATGTGGGAGCAAAAATTTGGCCGTTATTGTAAAGGTTTATGGTGCCCTCGTTGACGCCGTTTGCAACCTCTATGAACGCGAACGAGCCTGATTGGAAAACCACCGCACTATCAAAAACATTCAATGTGCCGTTCGCGTTCACAACGCCAATCTCTACAAGTTGCCCGATGGGGACTGTGGTTCCAGCGAATACATTCAATGTTCCATCAGAACCGTTTTGGCCAATGCGTAAACCATTTGAGCCATTGATTGTGAAGGGAGGGTTGTTAATGGTACCGGTAATAACCGTCTGTGCATCTGCCCGTTCCACCTGAAGGCTGAACAGACAGGCAAACGCGAGGCCTGCAAGTGCAGTTGTTCCCAGAAGACGCTCACTATACCACATTTCAACCCTCACACATTTGCCAGTTACAGCAGTTCTGAGACAGTTGTTCAGTCGAGCACAGCCGTTACCGAAGGCTGCGCAGAGCAAAACGCAGCTTCAGTGTGAGTAATCACATTAGTAATCCGTTAAGATTTCTTCGCGCTACACAATTATGCTGTATTCGACTGAGGAGCTATGAAGTGATACGCAATACTATTCTCATGAGCTATAGATTAACTGAATCGAATATAGTCATTAATAGAGTTTTTATTTGTTAAATTAGATTTAATTGTGAACTCAATATAGGATTGGTCAAAAATACATATGAGAAGATCAATAGAGTTTCAGAAGTATTCTTCCTGCTAGCTTTCTTGTGCTGCCAAAGCCACTGGTACGGGCAAATCGATAACTGCACTCTCAATTGTCATTTCATCGAGCACGCTCAGGAAGGCGCTGGATGCTCTTTGCATCAACGGTTTGAGGCGACAAGAGGGGAGGAAGCAGCATTGGATTTCTCCACACTCGCTCTGTCGCAGGCACTCGACTACGGCAAAATCATTCTCTACCGCGCGGACAACATCTCCAACGCTGATGTCTTGTGCGAGACGGCCCAGTTTAAACCCTCCACCACGACCACGCATGGTCTCAAGAATACCGGCACGGGAGAGTTGGTTGACGAGTTTCATTACATGGCCCCGTGAGAAACCTTGCTGCAAAACGACCTGATCGATGCGCTGAAGAATGTCTGGTTGCATGGCGCATTGCATAACGAGTCGCAAAGCAAAATCGCTTGCCTGATTTAAACGCATAGTGATGCTCCAAAGATATATCGTGCGTATATCATAAAATCAGAGAGTGCTGAACACCGAAAGCGATGTGATGCTGTGCATATTTTAAGTGTATGAAATAAAACATTATTTAGTGTCAATTCAGCTCTTTCTAAGAAAAGATGCAAATAATATATGTCTTTTGTCATGTGCGATGATAAAGATATATATGAAATAGATATTATGAATCGAAAAGTTGTCACGATAGAGGGCAGGGGCTGTCTCACCAGTGTTTGGCATTGAATTAAGCTGTCAATTTCTTCCTCGTAAAGAACACTGATTGCTCTGATGTGCCACCGCCTGCTCTGAACCTTTTAAACTACGGAGACCTGTAATGTTGCCCGCCATCGTCTTGATCGCAGAAGGATTGGTTGCTCTCTGGTTCCTACTGTTTTTGACCATGATCACAAGCATCTACCTGGATGGCAGAGGATATGGCTCCGGCGTGAAACCCAAGGCAGAGCTAGCCTTCTTCAAACACATTCGTGTCTTCGTAACACTCGGCATATCAGTCGCCTGCGTTGTGACCCTGGCAGAAGCATTTGAATTGATCTGACGGAATTCGGAAGAGCCCCATGAAAATCTACGAGTACCTCCCCGCCATCTTCATCTGGGCCATAGTCCCAGCCCCCCTCTGGATCTGGCTCGGCCTGATCTGGTTTGTTTGAAAAGGGTGAGAGGAGCTCCCTCTTCACCTCAAAATCCGATCTATGAATGTCCTTTTCACCCGACTTACAGGCGGGAGTCTTGGGTAGGCTGGGAGGCAGGCGCTGGTGATGTAGAGGGTGTCCAGCTTCTTGATATCGAAGGTGGCACGGTTGAGCGTGAAGCTGGCAAGTCAATGTCGCCGATTAACGCGCCGTCCGGCAGATGGTGGTTGATGCGCTAGCCGCCTCAGATTGTAACCCAGACACCTCCGAGATGATAAAGCTCCTGAACAGCTGTAAGGAGACGATTGAGGGGAGTATTAGCGGTTAAGGAATTGATATCTATGGATCAACCTCATCCGCACATTGCACAGGCGGTCGGTGTTGCCGCACATCCACCGCGAGCTGTACAGCGCAAGTCAGAGTGCATTTGTTTGCCTACTTTTTGTGTGCTGATGACCATCTCATCAAATGGCAAAACAGCGTCAAAACCAGAAAGGCTAGCAACCGCAGACGATTGCGCATGCGCGATCCCAGCGATATTGCGCGCATGACAGGGAATTTCCACTTCCCCACCAACTGGGTCGCAAACCAAACCAAGCGTATTCATCAGACAAAGTGATGCCGCATTAAAGGCTTGTTGTGCTGTTCCTCCAAACAGATGGACCAATCCAGCTGAGATCATTGCGGCTGAAGCACCAGTCTCCACTGAGCATCCTCCCGTTTCAGCGGCAAAACTTCCGTGTTCAGCAAAAACAGCTCCCACAAGTGCTGTGACTTGAAGGGCGTCGATAATCCTTTCACGATCAACACCTTGTTGTTTCAAGGAATATAGCGTGCCCGGTATGATGCCAGAACTTCCAGCTGTTGGAGCAGCGACAACCACTCACCGATTTGCGTTTGCATCCATAACTGCGAGAGAAGCGCTAAGCGCATCCTGCAAGAATGGTGAGCCGATAATCTCCACGGGATTTGCTGCACCAACCTGCTTTGCGCTCGGTTTCAGGAACTTCATATTGGATGATTGATTGGTAAGCGCTAGGCCTGCCTGAACTGCGTCCATCATCACATCATAGCGGTCTGCAAAGGCTTTTCGTGTTTGGGGTTCAGTCAAGCCTAACCGTTTGGCTTCCAGGGACAAAGCAAGATCTGCAAGACCGTGTCCTCTGCTGGTTTGTTGGACCAAAGCCTTTGGGCTGGCAAAAAGAGGGGCCTCGTCGTGGACAGAGAATTGGACAGGTGTGCAGGACCTGACCTTCCAGCTCTGTTCTATCATGTCTTTCAACTCTGGTTGTTGAGGTGATAGTGGCGAACTGGATTTGATCTCAATAAGTTGGTAGCTATTCTTTGAACCTGCACAGACACGAGCTTGTACCTTTGCATTTGAGGGAAGCTGCTGAAGAGATGAATTGTCTCCACATTCCAGCAGAAGTATAAAATCGCTCCCAGTCGCATCAATTGCGAAAGAGTTAAAGCTATCGAGCTTGAACATCCCGCCGCCTATTGAAAGGCCTTTGAAGTGATCTTCCCGAAGTGCGCCTTCGCTGTCTTCAACCGTGACTGCAATTTCCACTCGGTTTGGATGATCGTTGGTGTCTAAATTTCTAATGTTGATCTCTAGCGTAAACGGCTTGCCGTTCATCAGATCAGATAGAGCTTGTCGATATTTAGGTGAGGTGACCTCTTCTCCCATCAAGCCTGCAGCAAAGCCTTCGTCACTGCCTCGGTTGGTATAGACTTGGGCAAATGAGCCCTCTGGATCGAACGCAATTTCAACATTCACAATTTTATCACCATCACAAAGGGAAAGTTGGCGGACAGTCTTTCCTATGAAGTATGGCGCTGCAGAGTGAGAGCTCGAGGGTCCTCTCATCACCGGACCAATTATGGAATTAAGAAGACTGATAGTGCTCATGCAAATTTCTCCGCGAAAAACAATGTGATATTTTACATGGATTACTGATGCATTGAAGGGCAGACCTGATGCTTTCCTCACCTCGCGAAAAGCGTTTCCGTGTGTGATGAGGAGAGCTCAGAGGAGCAATCTAAGCACCTTCGTTTACCTTCAAATTTATACAATAAGAAAAACTTATTGATATGTGCAGAAGATGCAATTTCACTTAATGTGTTTGGCGACCTATATTCAGTCTAGAATTTGCTGGATGCATCGTTTCGTCTCACCGCTTAAGGTAAACGCTACGTCAAAACCAGCAAGAGCCAAATTAGATAGTGGAGACAGCAATGCACGGTAACGATGTCAAGACAGCCGGTGTTTGTCCGGTGGTACATGGCGCGAATACATCGATGGATAAGCCGGTTACCCGATGGTGGCCTGATGCTTTGAATCTCGACATCCTCCATCAACATGGTGCGCGTACCAACCCGATGGACCCAGGATTCAATTATCATGATGCTGTCAAATCACTCGACTTTGAAGCGGTGAAGGCAGACGTTCATGCGCTCATGACCGACAGTCAGGACTGGTGGCCAGCGGATTGGGGCCATTATGGTGGCCTTATGATCCGCCTTTCGTGGCACACAGCTGGCTCTTATCGTCTTGCAGATGGTCGCGGTGGCGGCGGTTCCGGCAACATCCGCTTTGCTCCGCTTAACTCCTGGCCTGATAACGCAAGCCTTGATAAAGCCCGCCGTTTGCTTTGGCCTATCAAGAAAAAGTACGGTAACACTCTCTCCTGGGCTGATCTGATTATTCTCGCAGGCACTATCGCCTATGACTCCATGGGTCTGAAAACCTTTGGTTTCGGGTTTGGCCGTGAGGATATCTGGGGTCCAGAGATCGACACCTATTGGGGATCTGAGAAAGAATGGCTTGCACGCAGTGAAGAGCGCTATGACGATCTGGATGACCCTTCAACGCTCGAAAACCCGCTTGCAGCAACCCATATGGGTTTGATCTACGTGAACCCGGAAGGCGTAAATGGCGTTCCCGGTCCGCAAAAAACAGCCGATCAGATCCGCGAAACCTTTGCTCGTATGGCAATGAATGACGAGGAAACTGCTGCGCTGACGTGCGGTGGTCACACCGTTGGTAAGACCCATGGACGCGGTGCCGTCGATAACATCGGTGTCGCACCGGAAGCCGCTGGTCTTGAAGAGCAGGGATTTGGCTGGTCTAACCCCGGACAGGATGGCAAAGCAACGAATGCCTTTACTTCTGGCATTGAAGGTGCGTGGACCACACACCCAACCACATTCGATATGGGCTTTTTCGATATGCTGTTCGGCCATGAATGGGAGCAGGTAAAATCTCCTGCCGGCGCATGGCAATGGGAACCGGTGTCCATCAAGGAAGAAGACAAACCTGTTGATCCAACAGACCCGTCTGTTCGTCACAATCCGATCATGACGGATGCGGACATGGCGATGAAGGTTGACCCGATCTACAATGAGTACTGTCAGAAATTCATCGCAGATCCTGAGTACTTCAGAGATACGTTTGCGCGTGCATGGTTCAAGCTGACCCACCGCGATATGGGACCGAGAGCCAATTATCTTGGCCCGGATGTGCCGAAAGAAGACCTTATCTGGCAGGATCCTGTTCCAGCAGGCAACACCAACTATGATGTTACTGCGCTGAAAGCAAAAATTGCGGCAAGTGGTTTGAGCAATGAAGACCTGATCAAAACCGCCTGGGACAGCGCACGAACTTATCGCGGTTCTGATATGCGCGGTGGTGCCAACGGTGCTCGTATCCGCCTTGCTCCTCAAAAGGATTGGGTTGGCAATGAGCCAGACCGGCTTGCCAAAGTTCTGGCTGTGCTTGAACCAATTGCAGCGCAGGCAGGAGCCTCAGTCGCAGATGTGATCGTGCTGGCAGGCAACGTTGGTGTAGAAAATGCCATCAAGGCAGCTGGTTTCAACGTGGAAGTTCCATTTGCTTCTGGTCGCGGTGATGCAACAGATGCGATGACAGACGCGACATCCTTCTCTGTATTGGAGCCTATTTCTGATGGCTTCCGTAACTGGCAGAAGCAAGAGTACGCTGTTAGCCCGGAAGAGATGATGCTGGATCGTGCTCAGCTCCTCCGTCTCACTGGCTGGGAAATGACTGCACTTGTTGGTGGCCTGCGCGTTCTTGGTGCCAATTATGGCGGTTCAAAGCATGGTGTCTTCACGGACCGCGAAGGTCAGCTGACAACGGACTTCTTCGTCAACCTGACCGATATGGACAACAGCTGGCATCCACTCAAAGATGGCACCTATGAGATCCGCGACCGCAAATCTGGCAAGCCTAAGTGGACTGCAACCAGTGCTGACCTTGTGTTTGGCTCCAATTCAGTCCTGCGCGCTTATGCTGAAGTGTATGCTCAGGATGACAACCACGAAAAGTTCGTTCGCGACTTCGTGGCAACATGGACCAAGGTCATGAACGCCGACCGCTTCGACCTGACAGCCTAATAAATGCGACCAGTCCGGGCAGGGAACTGCCCGGGCTTCTTCTTGCAACTCCCTACAGGTGCCCTCTCCATCCCAGCTATATCCAGTTGCGCTTCTGTGTTTTTCCGGTTAAGAACCGCTTGACCTCGGGGTGCGCGTATTTGTCGTGCTGAGATGCTTTAGTGGCGAACCCGTTGAACCTGAACCGGCTAGAACCGGCGGAGGGAAGGGTACCGGTTTCACCCATCCTTGCCCTCTCGCCGCAATGGAGGATGACTTGAAACATCTGTTAATTGCTGCGGGATTACTCACTGCAACATCAGCGATGGCTGCTGAGAAGCCTCAACTGACAGTTTACACATACGACAGCTTCGTTTCTGACTGGGGCCCAGGCCCAAAAGTGGAAGAAGCGTTTGAGGCTGTATGCGAGTGTGACCTGAAACTTGTTGGCGTCGAAGATGGCGCAGCACTGCTTTCCCGCATTCGTCTTGAAGGTAAAAACTCAGATGCCGATGTGGTGCTGGGTCTGGACACCAATCTGGTAGAGACTGCCAAGAAAACTGGCCTGTTTGCACCACACTCTGTTGAAGCCCAATATACACTGCCAATGGAGTGGGCTGACGAAACCTTTGTGCCGTACGACTGGGGCTACTTTGCCTTCGTACACAAGGCTGGCGAAACCGTACCAACCAACTTCCGCGAGCTTGCGAAGAGTGATGCCAAGATCCTTATTCAGGATCCACGCTCCTCTACACCCGGCCTCGGGTTGTTGCTTTGGGTGAAAGCGGCTTACGGAGACGAAGCTGCTGATGTTTGGGCGGATCTTTCCGATAACATCGTGACGGTTACAAAAGGTTGGTCAGAAGCCTACGGTCTATTCCTTGATGGGGAAGCGGACATGGTGCTCAGTTACACCACGTCTCCGGCTTACCACCTGATTGCCGAGGAAGATAACAGCAAAACCACTGCCGCGTTTGAAGAAGGCCATTACATGCAGGTTGAAGTAGCGGCAAAGCTTGCCGGGACTGATCAGCCAGAGTTGGCAGACAAGTTCCTGAACTTCATGGTTTCAGATGCTTTCCAGACAATCATTCCAACAACCAACTGGATGTATCCAGCTGTGACACCAAAAGGTGGTTTACCTGCTGGGTTCGACACTCTGCAGGTGCCTGAAAAAGCTTTGTTCTTTAAGCCTGAAGAAGCTGCTGCTGCAAGACGTGAGGCTCTGCCGGAATGGCTAGAAGCGCTCAGCCAGTAAGTTCGCTTCCCGGTGTTGCCGCGGCATTTCTTGTCGCGGCACTCATACTTGGCACGTTGGCCGCGGTTGCCTTGCGAGCCGAAGCGGGTCACGGCTTTTCCTCTTCCGATTGGGCCGCTCTCAAGTTTACGCTCACGCAGGCCGTGCTTTCTGCTGTGATCAGTGTTGCGTTGGCAGTGCCGGTTGCGCGCGCCCTGGCGCGACGGCGGTTTCCGGGCCGCAGTTTGCTCATTGCACTGCTCGGTGCCCCCTTCATTCTACCAGTTATCGTTGCCATTCTTGGGTTACTACAGGTGTTTGGCCGTGCGGGCTGGATATCTGATGTGCTTGTTTATTTTGGTGCTTCACCCATTCGCATTTATGGCCTCCACGGTGTTGTGCTGGCTCATGTTTTCTTCAACCTTCCGCTTGCAACCCGATTGATTTTACAAGGGTGGCAAGAAATCCCTTCAGAGCGTTTTCGCCTTGCTGCACAGCTGGGGTGTGATGGAAAAGCTCTGTTTCGACTGATCGAACTCCCCATGCTCGCGCGCATTTTACCCGGTGCACTGGCTGTGATCTTTGCTATCTGCCTGACAAGCTTTGCTGTTGCTCTGACACTTGGTGGTGGGCCACGGGCGACAACCATTGAGCTGGCGATCTATCAGGCATTTACATATGACTTTGATCTTGGACGGGCCGCGCTGCTTTCTGCATTGCAACTCACGCTCACTGCTGCAGCAGCCTTTGCAGCCCTAAAGCTTTCGCGCGGTGAAGGGTTTGGTGCAGGACTGGACCGAGCGATCCGGCGCTGGGATGGTGGTGCACCTGTTGCAGACGCCTTCTGGATTTTGCTTGCAACATTCTTTTTGCTTTTGCCGCTCAGTGCCGTTGTTCTTTCAGGCCTTAGCGGTCTGTTTCTGGTGCCCTTTATTGTGTTGAAGGCGGCGCTTGTTTCCGTTGCTGTCGCTGCGGCCAGCACGGTGATCTTGTTGCTGTTCGCATTGCCTATGGCAGCAGCCGTTGCCGTTCGCCGACATAGCGTGGTTGAGCTTGTCGGAATTTTGGGGTTGGCAGCGTCTCCACTGGTGATCGGAACGGGCTTGTTTATCATCATACGCCCGTGGGCAAACCCGTCTGACCTTGCTCTTCCTGTGACGGCACTGGTCAACGCGGCGATGGCATTGCCGTTTGCACTTCGCATTCTTGTCCCTGCTGCACGAGATACGGTTTCGCGACATGGACGGTTGGCCTTGTCTCTGAATATGGAAGGTTGGGTGTTCTTCTCACGTGTCCTCATTCCACGCATGCGGCCACAGATCGGATTTGCTGCGGGGCTTGCAGCAGCACTTTCCATGGGAGACCTTGGCGTGATTGCCCTGTTTGCAGATCCGGAAATTGCAACGCTGCCTTTACAGATTTACCGCTTGATGGGGGCATACAAAATGCAGGCAGCAGCCGGCGGAGCTCTTTTACTGCTTGTGCTTTCAATGGCACTGTTCTGGATTTTAGACCGGGGAGGTCGCTGGCATGCTGAAGCTTAGCTCTTGTCTCATTGCAAATGGCCGTTTCCAATTGCAGGCCAACTTGCATGTTGAAGCTGGCAGCAGCGTTGCCGTCATTGGCCCATCTGGCGCAGGAAAATCAACCCTGCTTGAGGCTATTGCCGGGTTCCGTGAATTATCGCAAGGACGCATTTTCTGGAAGGAACAAGAGCTTACCAAGCAGGCTCCGGGAAAACGCCCAATCGCCATGCTGTTTCAGGATGGCAATCTGTTTCCGCACTTAACCGCGACTCAAAACGCAGCCCTCGGTTTGCGGCCTAACGGAAAGCTCTCAAAACCTGAGCAAGAACAAGTAGAAGCAGCCCTTGCGCGGGTCGGTCTGGCGGGGATGGGAGCACGCAAACCAGCTGAACTATCTGGTGGCCAACAAAGCCGTGTCGCGCTTGCCCGTGTATTGGTTCAGCACCGTGATCTGCTGTTACTCGATGAACCCTTCGCGGCCCTTGGTCCAGCGCTTAAAGCCGAGATGCTGGACCTGGTCGCAGACCTTGTTGCAGAAACTGGCACGACGCTTCTCATGGTCAGTCATGACCCACAAGATGCCCGCCGCATCACGAACAAAGCAATCCTCGTCGCGGACGGATCAGCGCACCCACCTGCTGAAACCCAACAACTGCTCAACAACCCACCGCAAGCATTGCGAGAGTATTTGGGGTAGGGAAGCTTATTCCAACCCCTCAACGATCATAATGTCTGCCAAAGCAGCGGTTTTGCGGTGGGTTTTGGCTTCTTGGTATTCTGGGGAGTGGTAGCAGGCCAGGGCTTGTTCCATGGTGTCGAATTCGATGACGACGTTACGGGGGTGTGTGGTGCCTTCCAGGTGCTCGGTTTTTCCGCCGCGGGCGAGGAAGCGGGCGCCGTATTTTTGGAAGGCGGCTGGAGCGGCCTGGGTGTAGTTTGTGTAGGCGTCAGCGTCCGTGACTGTGACGTGGGCAATCCAGTAGGCTTTAGGCATTATTTTTCGCTTTTGCTCAGTTCTGCAGTCAGAAGGGTCTTGGCAATATTTGCGGCTTCCGTCAGATGTAACTGAATGGCAGCTGCAGCGGCCTGAGGGTCGTTCGTTTCGATTGCGGAGTAGATTTTCTCGATCCGTTTGTAACCTGCATCATGGCGGTCACGAGTACCCAAAGTCATTGCGCGCAAACGGCTGATGCGACCATTGAGTCGCTGTACCACTTCCCATGCAACGTTCTGGCCGCTGATATCAAAAATGCACTGATAGAATAATGTTGTTGCTTCAAACAGGTCGTTTGTTTCGCCGCTGCTGTAGGCCAATTTGAGCTGAGCGAGCGCTTTACCAAGTTTTTTCTTATCCCCATCTTTGGCTAGTTCAGCGCATTTTTGTGCGGCACTGGTCTCCAAAAGCATGCGGATTTCGTAGATCTGCTGCGCGTTTTCCCAATCCAGTTTGGCAACGATCGGGCCTTTGTTTGGCAGAATTTCAACAAGGCCTTCTGCTTCAAGGTATCGGATTGTTTCCCTTACAACTGAACGGCTTACGCCAAGCTGGTCGCAAAGTGGCCGCTCGACCAAACGGTCTCCTGACTGGAAATGCCCGGCAATGATAGCAGCTCTCATTTTCTCAAGAGCCATATCGCGAAGCGTCATGGTGGGACGCTCAATTTTCAAAGGATTATTTGCAGTAGAGATCATGGCATCAATCTAGCTTGCGTTGACTTCATTCGCAAGAAGGTATTGACATTCGGTATTATGGTATACCATCTTATCACCATTGAATTTGACAGTGGAATGAACGGAAGACCAATGCCAGCAGAGATACGCAAGACACTTCTTCACGTGGAAGACACGCTGATTGAAGGTGGCAAAAAAGCAGAGACCCCATTGCGGATGATTGCGGCCGTTGCTGTGATCAAGAACCCATGGGCTGGGCAGGGCTTTGTTGAAGATCTGCGTCCGGGCATCCATGATGTTGCACCAGATGTTGGTAGCTTGCTGACGGATATGATCATCAACTTTGCAGGTTCTGGTGAAGCTGTTGAGGGTTACGGTAAAGCAGCTGTTGTTGGTGTGAACGGTGAAGTCGAGCATGCCTCTGCGCTCATTCACACCCTGCAATTTGGTAATTTTTACCGTGAAGCTGTCGGCGCCAAAACCTATCTGGCGTTCTGCAACACCCGCGCTGGTGCAAACGCTCCGATCATGATTCCGCTGATGGACAAGAATGATGGTGGTCGCCGTTCACACTATCTCACCATTCAGCTTGCTATTCCCGATGCTCCGGGCCCAGATGAAATCGTCATCGCACTGGGAGCTTCACTCTCAGGACGCCCGCACCACCGGATTGGTGATCGCTATCAGGACCTTAAGGAGCTGGGACATGACGTTGACAACCCTGCAGCTGTCACATCCTAAGGGCACTGTTTGCTACCGTGAGGTTGGTGAAGGTGAGCCGCTTGTGCTGGTCCACGGGGTTGGCATGCAGGATGCTTCCTGGGAACCGCAAATCGAGCATTTTGCGAAAACGCATCGTGTTATTGCGGTAAACATGCCGGGGCATGGAGGAAGCACTGCGCTTCCCCAAGGCTCTCAGCTGGAAGACTATGTGGCGTGGCTGCATGCAGCGATCTCAGCGCTTGGATTTGAGCAGGTCAATCTTGCCGGTCACTCCATGGGCGCACTGATCAGCGGTGGTTACGCAGCAACGTACCCGGAACGCGTAAAACGCGTTGCTTTGTTGAACGGCGTTTACCGCAGATCTCCAGAAGCTCGCAGTGCTGTGGAGGCGCGGGCTAAGGAAATCGCAGAGGGTCACATCAACATCGACGGACCTTTAAGCCGTTGGTTTAGTGAGAGCATTGCGGATCAGCAGGCGAAAGAAAAAGTCGGCAACTGGCTCCGGGAGGTTGATCCGGTTGGCTATGCAGTCACTTACAACGCATTTGCACATGGGGACGCGACCTATGCTGACAAATGGGAGGAAATCAGATGCCCGGCGCTTTTGCTGACGGGTGATGGTGATCCGAACTCCACCAAGGAAATGGCGGTGGATATGGCCAAGGCAGCGCAGGACGGCATGGTCTGCATCATTGAAGGCCATCGTCATATGGTCAATCTGACAGCACCGGAACAAGTCAACGCCGCAATGGCAAGCTGGTTAAAACAGCCAATAAGAACAAACGGATAGAAAGGGAGATCTACCCGATGACAGCGATGGACCCACGTACATTGAGGAATGCATTTGGTACATTCCTTACCGGTGTTACGGTTGTGACAGCCCATGGGCAGGATGGTGAGCCGCTCGGCTTTACGGCAAATTCCTTTTCAAGCGTTTCCCTCGATCCGCCATTGTTGCTGGTATGTCTTGCGAAAAGCTCCAGCAATTATGATGCGTTGACTGAGGCATCCGGTTTCGCCGTCAATATTTTGGCAGAAACCCAAAAGGATGTGTCCAACACCTTTGCAAGCCGTGTCGAAGACCGTTTTGCGACGGTTGACTGGAAAGTCGGTCCGAATGGCGCTCCGGTCCTTTCTGATGTAGCTGCATGGTTTGATTGCTCAATGCACAATGTGGTGGACGCGGGTGACCATGCAATTCTGATCGGTGAAGTAAAGGCTTTTGAGACCGGCGTTGCCAACGGTCTGGGTTACGCGCGCGGTGCATATTTTACTGCCACACAAGAAGTCAGCTCCATTCAGGTAGATAGTGAAACCGTTGTTAGCGCTCTCCTGGAACGAGACAAAAAAGTGCTGTTTTTTGAAGATGATGCAGGCCAACTGCGATTGCCAACGCGCAATGTCAGCAAAGGCACACCAACCAAAGAACTTACAGCATTACTGGAAGAGGTCGGTGTCCCGTCTTCTGTCGGCTTCATTTACTCCGTCTACGAAGATGAAGAGGCGAATGCCCAGCATCTGGCTTTCCATTGCTCAGCCGGTGAAGGGGCCAGCCAGTCTGGAAACTTCCTCGCGCTGACAGATGATGTGCTGGCGCGCGTGCAGGATGCTGCAACACAGAAAATGCTGGGCCGGTTTGCGAAGGAGACGCAGAAGGGCAATTTCGGCATCTATTTTGGAAATCATGAAAACGGCGAAGTGCGCAAAATCGCACTGGGAGAGTAAGCCATGAAATTTTCACTTTTCATCCATCTTGAGCGCATTTCCGCTGATGAAAGCCAGCAAAAACTCTATGACGAGTTTTTGCAGCTCTGTGAGATTGCAGACAAAGGTGGCATGCATGCGATCTGGACTGGTGAACACCATGGCATGAACTTCACCATTGCGCCGAACCCTTTCATCAACCTTGTAGATCTGGCACGGCGGACCGAAAATGTACGTCTTGGAACAGGAACTGTCATCGCGCCTTTCTGGCATCCAATCAAGCTGGCTGGCGAAGCAGCTATGGCGGATATCATTATGGATGGCCGTCTTGAGCTGGGTATTGCTCGTGGTGCCTACAGTTTTGAATATGAGCGTATGATCCCGGGTCTTGACGCTTGGGAAGCTGGCCAGCGTATGCGAGAGCTGGTGCCTGCCGTCAAGAAGCTTTGGGATGGTGATTATGCTCACGAAGGTGAGTATTGGCAGTTCCCGAAAACGACGTCTGCACCACAACCAATGCAGGATCCGCACCCGCCTGTCTGGGTTGCTGCACGTGATCCAAACTCCCATGATTTTGCGGTGGCGAACGGCTGTAATGTTCAGGTAACGCCGCTCTGGAACGGGGATGATGAAGTTGAAAGCCTCATGGAACGCTTCAACGATGCTTGTGAGAAAAGCCCATCCGTTCCACGTCCAAAGATTATGTTGCTGCGTCACACCTATGTTGGTGGTGATGAGGCGGATGTTCAGCAGGGTGCTGAGGAGGTCAACCGTTTCTACAACTACTTTGGTGCATGGTTCAAAAACGAACGCCCAATCACTCAGGGTCTTATTGAGCCGCTCAACGACGAAGATATCGCGAACCATCCATTCTACAGCGCAGAGCAGATGCGCACCAACAATGTGATCGGTACGTCTGACAAAGTCATCGAGCGCCTGAAGCACTACGAAGACCTTGGCTACGATGAATACTCATTCTGGATTGATAGCGGCATGACGTTTGAGCGCAAGAAAGCGTCTCTTGAACGCTTCATCAACGAAGTGATGCCTGCTTTCCAAAAGGATGCATGATGAAACGCTTCCAGCACTATATCGATGGTCGATTTGAAGATGGCTCAGCACAGTTTCAAAGTCTGGACCCGGCAACGGGTCAGCCTTGGGCAGAAATGCCCGAGGCGCGGACTGAGGACGTAAACCGTGCTGTTGCTGCAGCTGAGCGGGCTTTCTTTGATCCTGCCTGGAGCAGCCTGACAGCCACACAGCGCGGCAAGTTGCTTTACAAACTGGCAGATCTGGTTGAGGCGAATGCGCCTAAGCTGGCACAGTTGGAAACGCAGGACACCGGGAAAATCATCCGCGAAACATCTGCCCAGGTGGCGTATGTGGCGGATTACTATCGGTATTATGCTGGCCTGGCAGATAAGATTGAAGGAGCGCACCTTCCAATCGACAAGCAAGACATGGAAGTTTGGTTGCGCCGCGAGCCAGTTGGCGTGGTGGCTGCCATTGTTCCATGGAACAATCAGCTGTTCCTGTCCGCTGTTAAGATCGGCCCAGCACTGGCAGCCGGCTGCACGTTGATTGTGAAGGCATCTGAAGAAGGGCCTTCGCCTCTTTTGGAGTTTGCCAAGCTGATTGAAGAAGCTGGCTTCCCGAAAGGTGTGGTCAACATCATCACTGGATTTGGTGCTGAATGTGGACAGGTGCTGACATCGCATCCATCAGTGGCTCACGTTGCCTTTACTGGTGGACCGGAAACAGCAAAGCACATCGTGCGCAATTCCGCGGAAAACCTTGCCAGTACCTCGCTTGAGCTGGGCGGAAAATCTCCATTTATCGTGTTTGAAGATGCAGATATCGACAGCGCCGTAAATGCGCAGATATCCGGCATTTTTGCAGCAACAGGCCAAAGCTGTGTTGCAGGTTCTCGCCTGATCATCGCAAAGAGCATCAAGGATGAGTTTCTTGCTCGTTTGAAGGCCAAAGCTGAAGCCGTCGTCATCGGGCATCCGCAGGATATGGCGACAGAGGTCGGCCCGTTGTGCAGCCAGCGCCAGCGCGACCACATCAATGCAGTCATCAAAGCTTCTGTTGAGGCTGGTGCCAAGGTCCTGACAGGCGGCGTGGATTGCGACCGTGATGGTTTCTACTTCCCGCCAACCATTCTGGATTGCTCCGATGTGCCGAACGCTCCTTGTGTGACAACCGAGCTGTTTGGCCCAGTCCTTTCTGTTCTTACCTTTGAGACAGAGGCTGAAGCCCTGCAGATGGCGAACGACACAAAATTTGGCCTGGCTTCCGGCATCTTCACACAAAGCCTGACGCGGGCACACCGCATGATAAAGGGCATTCGCTCCGGCATCGTGTGGGTGAACACCTATCGCGCAGTTTCCCCCGTTGCTCCGTTTGGCGGACAGGGACTTTCCGGCCATGGCCGCGAAGGCGGACTGCAGGCAGCTTTGGATTACACAACAGTTAAAACAGTTTGGTTGCGCACCTCTGATGATCCGATTCCGGATCCATTCGTTATGCGCTGAGAACAGGGAGAACCCCATCCGTAGCTCCTGTTCAGCAGGGGCTGGAGATAAGCCGGCGGTGAAACCCGGCACGGACACAATGTCCGATTAATTTAGCCTGGGAGGGAACTATGGCTATCGAAAAAGAGCACATTCAGAAAGATCTGAATGTAGCCGAAACGGGGCTCTTTAAGGGTCTGCACAACGGAATGTCTATCGCAGCCAAGGCTATGGTTGCTGCCTTTGTTGTGTTCACGATTTTGAATGTTGATTATGCCGGTGAGCTGTACGGGGCGGTACGCAGCTGGGTCGAAACAGCGCTGAGCTGGTACTACATCTCCTCAGTCATGATCATCTTCTTCATTTGCATTGGCTTGATGGTCAGTCGGTTTGGCTCCATCCGTCTTGGCGATGATGATGCACGTCCGGAATTCAGCAACTTTGCATGGTTTGCAATGCTGTTTTCCGCAAGTGTATCCATTGGCATCATGTTCTTTGGTGTTGCTGAGCCGTTGTTCTACTTCGATAACTCCGCGGGCTGGGGTTATCCAAACAACCCGTTTGCGGATATGGCTGGCCACAATGAGATGAACATGGACCGTGCAGTTGATGCGGTTCGCGTGACCAACTTCCACTGGGGTCTGCATGGTTGGGCGATTTACACCATCACCGGACTTTGCCTTGCGTACTTCTCATTCCGCAAAAAGCTGCCACTGACGTTCCGTAGTGCTCTTTACCCGATCCTCGGCGAGCGCATCTACGGCCCGGCAGGTCATGCGGTTGATCTGCTTGCCGTATTTGGTACCGTGTTCGGCATCGCGACGTCCATGGGGCTTGGCGTAAACCAGATGGCACAGGGCCTGAACGTGCTGTTCGGCGTTGATCCGGGCACGCTTACTCAGATCGCTTTGGTTATCGGTATTTCCATTGTGGCGACACTGTCTGCGGTCTCTGGCATTGGCAAGGGTATTCGTATTCTTTCCGAGTGGAACATCGCTCTAACACTGCTGCTAATCCTGTTCTTTGTTGTGGCAGGTCCATCTCAGTGGCTCGCAAGCTTCTTCCTCACATCCGTTGGCGATTACATGTCCAACTTCCTGTCCATGGGCTTCTGGACCGCAAGTGAACCGGGCGATGTGAAATGGCAGGGTGGCTGGACCATGTTCTACTGGGGTTGGTGGCTTTCCTGGGCACCATTCGTGGGCATGTTCATCGCACGCATCAGCCGTGGCCGTACCATTCGTGAGTTTATGTTCGGCGCGATGCTTGTGCCAACCGTGATGGCCTTCCTCTGGATCACCATTTTTGGCGGCAATGCACTGTTCATTGAAATGAATGCACCAGGCGGTGTTGGTACTGCAGGTCTGATTGACACCGTTAACAGCTGGAACCTTGGTGGCGCGCTCTATGGCACCATTGAGCAGATGACCTCTAATGGCACAATCAGCTGGTTGATTGCAGCACTCACCACCTTCTTGCTGGCGACATGGTTTATCACGTCATCCGACTCCGGCACTTTGGTTATCACGACCATCCTGTCTATGGGCAATGCACACCCACCTAAACAGCATCGTGTGATCTGGGGTGTTGCTCAAGGTGTTGTTGCTGCGGCGCTCTTGTTGGCTGGTGGACTATCCGCTCTGCAAACTGCTGCTATTGCGGCTGCCTTGCCGATCAGTGCTCTTGTGGTTCTCATGTCATGGGGAATTGTGAAATCGCTCATGCAAGATTCAAGTGCAGTGAGAGACCCTCATGAGGAAGTCGCGCCTGACGGAACGGCTCTGGATCGCGAACTGCGAGCTTAATCCGATTTAACGGAAAATGAACGGAATGGGGGCCACATCTGGTCCCCATTCTTTTCCGGCGTGATGACTATGCCGATGTGACAACAATGAAAGACAAAGGGTGTCGCCATGGACCTGAAGCTGAACAACCCAAGCCTGTTGCAATCCGGTGCATATATCGATGGTAGCTTTGTTTCGCGCCAGAAAACCTTTGCAGTCAACAACCCCTCTACAGGTGAACTGATTGCCAATGTTGCCGATTGCTCGCGCTCTGATGTGGTCGATGCCATCACCGCCGCGAAGACTGCGCAAAAAGCATGGGGCAAACGCACAGGCAAGGACCGCGCGCAGGTTCTAAGGCGCTGGTTCGACTTGCTGGTTGAAAATGCAGATGATCTTGCAACCATACTGACCGCGGAAATGGGGAAGCCGGTTGCAGAAGCAAAAGGTGAGATCCTTTACGGTGCCAGCTTCATTGAATGGTTTTCGGAAGAAGCAAAGCGTGTGTACGGCGACACTATTCCGGGCCATCAGGAAGACAAACGCATCATGGTGATCAAGCAGCCAGTCGGGGTTGTTGGAGCGATCACACCATGGAATTTTCCAAATGCGATGATCACCCGCAAAGCTGCGCCTGCACTGGCTGCTGGCTGTGCGATGATCGTAAAACCTGCTGCTGAGACACCTCTTTCCGCGCTTGCTTTGGCATTGCTGGCAGAACAAGCTGGCATCTCAAAAGGCGTGCTGAGCATCCTTCCATCAACGGATGCCGTTGCCGTCGGTGAAGAGCTGTGCACCAACGACATTGTTCAGAAGATCAGCTTCACTGGCTCCACAAATGTTGGCCGCATTCTCATGCGCCAAAGTGCTGACCAGATTAAGAAGCTCTCCCTGGAACTGGGCGGGAATGCACCGTTTATCGTGTTCAATGATGCAGATCTGGACAAGGCCGTTGAAGGTGCACTGATTTCCAAGTTCCGCAATGCCGGCCAAACCTGCGTTTGCTCCAACCGTATCTATGTACAGGATGGTGTTTACGACGCCTTCGCCAAAAAACTTGCGGATGCTGTTCGTAACCTGAGTGTTGGTGATGGCTTCCAATCCGGTGTGACTATCGGACCGCTCATCACAGAAGCTGCCGTTCAAAAGGTGGAATCCCATATCAAGAATGCACTTGAGAAGGGTGCGAATGTTGTGTGTGGTGGTGAGCGCAGCGACAAAGGCGGCACCTTCTTTGAGCCAACCGTACTTGCCAATGTGACTGGTGAGATGGACGTGGCAAGAGAAGAAACGTTCGGTCCGCTTGCTCCACTGTTCCGCTTCAAGGAAGTTGATGAAGCCATTGCAGCAGCGAACGATACCGAGTTCGGCTTGGCCTCTTACTTCTACAGCAATGATCTCTCCACGGTCTACAAAGTGGCGGAAGAGTTGGAGTACGGCATGGTAGGCGTCAACACCGGTCTGATCTCCACTGAAGTTGCACCATTTGGAGGCGTCAAGCAATCCGGACTTGGCCGTGAAGGCTCCAAGTACGGCATCGAAGATTATGTTGAGATGAAATACATCTGCATCAGCGTTTAAGAGAGAAAACAAGAATGTCTGACCGGTTCGAAAAAGGCCTAAAACAACGCAAAGCAACCCTTGGCGCTGACTATGTAGAGGCCAACCTGGCAAAGGCGGACGACTTCAATCGTCCGTTTCAGGAAGCCATGACCGAATGGTGCTGGGGTTTCGGCTGGGGAGATGACGCTATCGATGCACCAACCCGCAGCCTGATGAATCTGGCCATGATCGGCGCACTCGGCAAAATGCACGAATGGGAACTGCACTGCAAAGGTGCATTGCGCAACGGCGTCACCAAAGAACAAATCCGCGCCGCCTGCCACATCGTCGCCATCTACGCCGGCGTCCCCGCCGGAGTAGAATGCTTCCGCAGCGCAAGAAAAGTGCTGGAAGAGGCGGGGGAGTTGTAGAGCCTCTGTTACTAAAAAGTCTTTTTGGGAGCCCTGCTGATGATATCAGCAGGGCTTTTTTGATTACGGCAAGCACTGGGCTTCAGTATTAGTCTTGACCTTCCAGTCACTGGAAGGATTAGAATGTTGGATGCTAAGTTGGGCAGTGCCAGAAGGAATAAGAAAAAGCGGTGCTGTTTTGTGGGCTTGGAGGGATTTGGTTGGGATGGTGAGTATCTCGGCGGTAGCAAAGCACCCTCAAGTCTGAATGGTGTTTGGTAAATCAGGACAGGACCGATGCGTCGTGGATACGCGGTTGTGGCTGGGCTTGCGATTGTAGCAAGTGTTTCGGCTGGGCTAGGGATCTTTATTGGAAGTTCGATGGACCGGACTTCTGCTGGATCAGGCAGTGCTGAAAGTGAAGTTCTATACTGGGTTGCGCCGATGGACCCGAGTTTCCGGCGCGATGCACCTGGAAAGTCTCCTATGGGGATGGATCTTGTTCCTGTTTATGCAGGACAGGATGCTGAGCAATCTGGGAGTTCTGTTGTGCTGTCTCCAAATGTGATTAACAGCATCGGTGTACGCACGGCCACCGCCAGCGTTGAGCCTATCTCAGAGAAAATCGAAAGTGTTGGTTTTGTTGGCTATGACGAGCATCGTTCCAGCCAGGTTCACTTACGTACTGAAGGTTGGATCAAGAAGCTCAACATCCGTGCAATTGGTGATCCCGTTGAGAAGGGAGATTTGCTTTTCACTGTCTATGCGCCAGAGGTGACAGTTGCGAGTGCTGATCTGATCCGGGCTGTGCGCCGGAATGATAAGCAAACCGAGCAGAACATCCGGATCCAACTTCAGAATTACGGTATTGATGACGCCCAGATTGATGAGATGGCTCGGGCGAATACTCCGGCTAGGGTCTTCAAGGTGTATGCTCCCCAATCCGGCGTGGTGACCACATTGGAAGCGGCGGATGGCATGTATCTACAGCCGGATTCCATAGCACTTACTTTGTCTGATATGTCTTCTGTGTGGTTGATGGTGGATGTATTTGAGCAGGACATTGCCCGCCTGAGCAAAAACAGCGATGTGCTTGCGAGCTTTGAGCATCTGCCCGGGCAAGTGCTTGAGGGTCGTATCGATTATATCTACCCGGAATTGGATGCGGTGACGCGCACTCTGCCGGTCCGTCTGCATTTTGACAACTCAGAGGGTGTTTTACGTCCGAACATGTTTGGCCGCGTAACCATCATCCCATCTGAAACGCGACGTGCATTGACAATTCCAGCCAGCGCACTGATCCGCACAGGTTCATTTGATCGGGTTATCCTGCAAACTGAGGAGGGCACGTTTCAGCCACGCATGGTGACGCCGGGCCTGACGGGGCGTTTTGGAGGAGGAAGCAGGACCGAGATCTTACAAGGGCTTGAAGCAGGGGAAGAAGTCGTAACCTCCGCTCAGTTTCTGATTGATAGTGAGAGTTCACTCTCGGCGGGCATGGCCCGCATGTCTTCTGCGCAAGACGGTCCCATCTGGGTTAATGGCACGGTGACTCATTTCGATGCTGAGACAAACTCTGTCACCATTCGACATGATGCCATTGAGGAGTTGCAGTGGCCAGCGATGGAAACGACGTTTGCGGTCCGTGCAAACCTGAAGAACCACGCATTCCAATATGATAGGCCTATTGAGTTTGCTATCTCAAAGGGGTCTGACAAGCGCTTCAGCCTTGTCGATCTGCGAGATGTCAAAGATCAAGCTTCAAAAACAGCACCTGCTGACACGGTGGGGGCCGATGAAAAATGATTGGCTCCATCATACGTGCATCCATCAGGAACCGCGTGATCGTGCTCATGGCCGCTGTGATGCTGACACTTGGTGGCATCTGGGCGCTGAAAGAAACACCGGTTGATGCAATTCCGGATCTGTCTGATGTGCAGGTCATTATCAAAACCCCTTATGACGGACAGGCCCCTCAGGTCATTGAGGATCAGGTAACCTATCCGATCGCCACAGCCATGCTGTCAGTGCCAGACGTGATCGACGTGCGGGGTTTCTCGTTTTATGGCGATTCCTACGTCTATGTGGTTTTTAAGGACGGTACGGACCTTTATTGGGCCAGAAGCCGGGTGCTGGAATACCTTGCTCAGGTTGGAGCCCAACTGCCTGAAGGCGTGACGCCTGAACTGGGTCCAGATGCGACAGGAGTTGGCTGGATTTTTCAGTACGCCCTGATTGACCGGACCGGTCAACATGATCTGGCACAGCTGCGCTCTTTACAGGACTGGTGGTTGAAGTATGAGCTTCAAACTGTCAGCGGTGTGTCGGAAGTGGCAACCATCGGCGGTATGGTCAAGCAGTATCAGGTGGTCGTTGACCCCAACAAACTACGAGCCTATGGCGTGACATTGCCTGCTCTCATGAGCACGATCCAGAACGCGAACCGTGAGACCAGCGGCAGTGTGATTGAGATGGCAGAAGCGGAGTACATGGTCCGAGCAACCGGGTACATCCAATCTATTGAGGATCTTGAGCAAATCCCGATCAAGGTGAATGAGCGTGGTGCAGCTCTCACCCTGAGTGATGTGGCAGACATCCGCCTTGGTCCGCAAATGCGCCGTGGTGTGGCTGACCTGAACGGCGAAGGCGACTCTGTTGGGGCCGTCGTCATTATGCGCTGGGGCGAAAACCCGCTGAGAACACTAGAAGGTGTGCATGCCAAGCTGGAGGAGCTGAAACCGAACCTGCCTGAAGGCGTGGAGATTGTGACCACCTATGACCGGGCTGGGGTGATTGAGCGAGCAATTGATAACCTGACCACAAAACTCTCTGAGGAGTTTCTGGTTGTGGTTCTGGTGTGTGCAGTGTTTCTTCTACACCTCAGGTCTTCGCTGGTCATCTTGATTTCGCTTCCTCTTGGCATTTTGACGGCACTGCTGGTGATGCGTCTACAAGGGGTGAATGCGAACATCATGTCCCTTGGTGGGATCGCTATCGCTATTGGAGCGATGGTTGATGCGGCCATTGTGATGATTGAGGCCATGCATCGACGGCTTGAGAAGGAACCGAATCCCGATAAGAACCGCTGGAAGATTGTCGCCGAATGCTGTTCAGAGGTTGGACCAGCTCTGTTCTATTCACTGGCGATTATTACCATCAGCTTTCTACCGGTGTTCGTGCTGGAAGCGCAGGAAGGTCGTCTGTTCAAGCCGCTTGCGTTCACTAAAACCTATGCCATGGCGGCTGCGTCTATTCTCAGCATCACGCTTGTGCCAGTGCTGATGGGATATTTCGTGCGAGGACGCATTCATCCTGAGGCCAAGAACCCGGTCAATCGATTGTGCATCGCTTTGTACCGGCCCGCGCTTGCAGGCGTTATTGCCTGGCCTAAAACAACGATCATTTTTGCGCT
This sequence comes from Pseudovibrio sp. W64, assembly GCF_001623145.1. Lineage (NCBI taxonomy): Bacteria > Pseudomonadati > Pseudomonadota > Alphaproteobacteria > Hyphomicrobiales > Stappiaceae > Pseudovibrio > Pseudovibrio sp. W64. Next base: position 465,212 of record NZ_LMCI01000038.1, read on the forward strand.
GGTTCTGGTTGCGTCCATTCTTGTGCCGCTGAACCGGATTGGGTCTGAGTTCATGCCGGAGTTGAAGGAAGGTGACTTTCTTTACATGCCGTCGCTGTACACCGGTGTTTCTATAGGTAAGGCGCGTGAGTTACTTCAGCAGACTGACCGTATGATCATGCAGGTGCCTGAAGTAAAGACCGTTCACGGCAAACTTGGACGCGCTGAAACAGCAACAGATCCAGCTCCACTGACCATGTTTGAAACCACCATTCAGCTGAAGCCGCAAGATCAGTGGCGTGAAGGGATGACGCTTGAGAAAATTCGGCAAGAACTGGATAAGTCAGTGCAAGTTCCCGGCCTGACTAACGTCTGGATCCAACCAATCAAGAACCGTATTGATATGCTTGCGACTGGTATGAAAACACCTGTCGGTGTCAAAGTGTCTGGACCTGACTTACAAGTCATTCAAGATATTGCAGTGAAGATTGAGGGCCTCGTGAAAGGCGTAGAGGGGACACTTTCCTCCTACGCAGAGCGCCCAAGAGGTGCGCGCTTTATCGAGATTGATATCGATCGTAATGCCGCGGCTCGCTATATGCTGAATATCAAGGATGTTCAGGATGTGGTGCAAACCGCGATTGGTGGAATGGATATCACCGAAAGCGTTGAGGGTTTGGAGCGATACCCCATCAATTTGCGCTATCCTCAAGATTGGAGAAGCAGCCCGGATCAACTTGAGAAACTCCCTGTTGTGACACCATCGGGTGCGCATATTCCGCTTGGAGCTGTCTCTGATATCAACATTGTTGACGGCCCCGGTATGATCCGCTCAGAGAATGCGCGACCAACAGGTTTTGTTTTCATTGATATCGAGGGACGAGACCTTGGCGGTTATGTCAGCGAAGCACAAGAACTGGTTGCTTCCGAAGTTAAAATCCCTGCTGGCTACTCGATCACATGGTCAGGACAGTATGAGTATATCGAGCGTGTTCAGGAACGCTTACAGTTGGTTGCGCCCGTGACATTGCTGATCATCACTCTGATGCTTTTCCTCGCATTCAACCGCGTGGGTGAAGTGGCAATCATTCTGACGTCTCTGCCAGTCGCGCTGACAGGCGGTGTTTGGTTTGTTTACGCTCTGGGGTTTGACTTGTCGGTTGCCGTACTGGTCGGCTTCATTGCCCTGGCAGGCGTGGCTGTCGAAACAGCCATCGTGATGTTGTTGTACCTGAACCTTTCCTGGGACAAGCGCGTGGCGTTTGCCAGGAAAGAACACAAGGTCCTCACCGCAAAAGATATCCTTGATGCCGTTGTCGAGGGTGCCCTGTTACGATTGCGGCCAAAAGTGATGACCGTGGCAACCATCTTTGCCGGGTTGATACCGATCATGCTGGGCAGTGCAACAGGCTCAGAGATCATGAAACGGATTGCAGCCCCAATGGTTGGCGGCATGATCACCGCAACACTGCTGACACTCTTCGTTATTCCGGCAATTTATGTGCTTTGGAAGAGAGCCCGACTATCTGCCTTGAATAAAATCACCGCAGAAGAAGCCAGTGAAAGTCTGGAGAAAACAAAGACTAAGTGATGTTTCGCTGTCATTTACCTGATGGCCAAAGTCTTTTCATTTTCCTGATGATTTTAGTCTTGACCTTCCAGTCGCTGGAACCCTTAGGGTGCCTTCAATAGACAATGAAATGGTGAAATTATGTCCCACAGTTCAACACTGAAAATGCAAGTCGAAGGCATGAATTGTGCGTCTTGCGTCGGTCGTGTCGAGAAAGCACTCAAGAGTATTTCGGGTGTGGCGAACGCCTCTGTCAATCTTGCAACAGAAAGCGTACAGGTCAATTACGATGAGACCCTCACGCCGCAAGATGTGGCCGATGCGCTTCAGAAAGCTGGCTATCCAGCGCTCACAGAAAGCATCACCTTTGGTGTTGGGAACCTGAACTGCGCGTCTTGTGTGGGACGAGCTGAAAAGGCTTTGCGAGCCGGAAATGGTGTTCTGGAAGCCAATGTTAATCTGGCAACAGAAAGTGCGACAGTGCATTACGCAGGGGGGGCGATAACACCCTCCGCGATTGCTGAACTGGTCACCTCAGCAGGGTATCCTGCTACATTGGACAAGACCGAGCCTGCGGAAGCGGCTCACCGCAAAACAGATGAAATCCGTCTGCTCAAGAGCAAGGTGTTGCTCGCTGCCGTGCTGGCACTTCCAGTTTTTCTTATCGAAATGGGAAGTCACTTCATTCCCGGCGTCCATATGCTTGTTGAGAATTCTCTTGGTTTGCAAAACAGTTATTACCTGCAGTTCGTCCTGACGACTGTTGTGCTCTTTGGACCTGGCCGACATTTCTACACCAAGGGCTTCCCGTCGCTCTTAAAAGGCGCGCCGGATATGAACTCTTTGGTCGCGCTTGGGACCTCCGCCGCTTATGTATTCTCTCTCGTTTCAACTTTTACGCCGCAGTTGCTCCCGGCGGGAACCGTAAACGTCTATTACGAGGCCGCAGCTGTAATTGTCGTCCTCATCTTGCTAGGCCGCTTTCTGGAGGCACGCGCCAAAGGCAGAACTGGCGAGGCGATCCAGAAACTCGTTGGCATGCAGGCTAAAACCGCGCGTGTTGAGCGCGATGGCGTGGCGACAGAAGTCCCGATTGAAGAGATCATTGTGGGTGATGTCATTCAGGTGCGCCCAGGTGAAAAGATCGCTGTGGATGGTGCCGTTGTCTCAGGTTCTTCCTTCGTGGATGAGAGCATGATTACAGGTGAGCCAATTCCGGTTGAAAAGGCCTCTGGTGACGATGTTGTCGGCGCAACAATCAATGGCACAGGTGCCTTAAGCGTGCGTGCAAGCAAAGTTGGCAATGATACCGTTCTCTCCCAAATCATTCAGATGGTGGAACAGGCTCAGGGTGCCAAGCTGCCAATTCAGGGATTGGTCGACAAAATCACGTCGTGGTTTGTGCCAGCCGTGATTACTATTGCGATCCTCACCGTTGCTGTGTGGTTCCTGTTTGGTCCCGATCCCGCGCTTAGTCTTGCTTTGGTCGCGGGTGTTGCTGTGCTTATCATCGCTTGCCCATGTGCCATGGGGCTTGCAACGCCAACCTCCATTATGGTTGGTACAGGTCGCGCAGCCGAACTTGGCGTCCTGTTCCGCAAAGGCGATGCGTTGCAGATGCTTCAGGAAACCAAGGTGGTTGCCTTGGACAAGACCGGCACGCTCACTGCCGGACATCCGGAACTGACAGATATTATCCTGCATGAAGGTTTTGAGGAGGAAGATGTTCTGCGATTGGTCGCAGCAGTTGAGCAAAGCTCCGAACACCCCATTGCAAAGGCGATTGTGCAGGCCGTCGAAGAGCGTGGCATTGCACTTCCAAAACCAGAGAGCTTTAACTCTCTGACCGGATTTGGCGTCAGCGCAGTTGTGCAGGGGCACGATGTTCTGGTTGGTGCAGATCGGTTGATGGACCGTGAAGGTATTGCACTGGAACAGCTTTCTGTTGATGCAACTGTACTTGCAACTAGAGGAAAAACCCCGCTTTACGTCGCTATTGATGGAAAAATTGCAGCGGTAATTGCAGTTGCTGACCCAATCAAGAAGACAACTCCAGATGCGATCAAGTCCCTTCATGAGCTTGGCTTGAAGGTTGTGATGATCACGGGTGATAACCAGAAGACAGCTAACGCCATTGCAGCCGAACTTGGCATCGACAGCGTGGTTGCCGAAGTTCTGCCTGACGGCAAAGTCCGTGCGCTGGAAGACTTGCGTAAGAACGCTTCTGGTAAACTGGCCTTCGTGGGCGATGGCATCAATGATGCGCCTGCTCTGGCAGCAGCAGATGTTGGTATTGCCATTGGAACTGGCACTGATGTGGCAATTGAAGCCGCGGATGTCGTTCTGATGGCAGGAGATCTGAACGGTGTGGTCAATGCGTTCCATATCAGCCAGCAAACCATGCGCAACATCCGCCAGAACCTGTTCTGGGCATTCAGTTACAATACACTGCTGATCCCGGTTGCTGCTGGCGTGTTATATCCATTCGGTGGCCCGCTTCTGTCTCCTGTTCTGGCAGCAGGTGCGATGGCACTTTCAAGCGTGTTTGTCTTAACCAACGCTTTGCGGTTACGCTGGATCAAAGCAACAACTGCGTATTAAGAGGGATGGAACGACGATGAATATTGGCGAAGTAGCAGAACGCTCCGGCATCCCGACCAAGACCATCCGTTATTATGAGGATATTGGGTTCCTTCATCCCAAACGGAATGAAAACGGCTATCGGATCTTTGAGGAAACGGAGCTGCACAAGCTGACATTCATCGGCCGCGCCCGTTCCCTCGGATTCAACATCGAAGAGTGCCGGGCCTTGCTGGCACTCTATGAAGACAAAGAGCGCGGTAGCTCTGACGTCAAAAAGATCGCGCAACAACACGTCAAAGAAATCGAGGCTAAAATCGTCGACCTCATCGCCATGCGCGACACACTCACCCACCTCATAACCGCCTGCGCCGGCGACCACCGCCCCGACTGCCCAATCCTTGATAATTTGAGTAACGGGAAGAGGGAACAGGGGTGATCAGGAAATCGTGACCACAGGCCTGGACATTTTCATCCAGTTCTTATGGACAGCTCAGCCTTTCTTATGACAACCTTTAGGCAGATCAATTAGTTAAAGGGTGGCATTGTGCTTCTGAATACTCCTGTTTGTGACTTTGGTTGGAAGGCACCGGATTTTACGCTTAAGGACCCTGATGGAAATAATTTCACCATGTCGGAGTGTATTGGTGAAAAGGGGCTCCTGATTGCGTTTATTTGCAACCATTGTCCTTATGTGCAGGCGATTGGAGATCGTTTGGCGGCAGATACCAGCTTGCTCATCTCTGAAGGCTTTGGGGTTTTAGCAGTGATGTCCAATGACTATCACTCGGTTTCCGCAGATGCTCCGCGCAAGATGAAAGACTTTTCGCAACTGTATGGCTTTGAATTTCCTTATCTGGTTGATGAAAACCAAACAGTAGGAAAGAGATATGGTGCAGTTTGCACGCCAGACTTCTTTGGTCTCAACAGTAAAGGTGAGCTACAATACCGTGGCCGCTTAGATGATGCAGGATTTAACGACCCAGCCGCACGCAAAACCGAGCTTTTGGATGCGATGCAGTTAATTTCAGAAACAGGTCGAGGACCTGAAGAACAAATCCCAAGCATGGGATGTTCGATCAAGTGGTCAAATTAGTTCCATAAGGTTGGTTATACGAAATTGAAATTGCAATTACCTCAGTAATATCAACGCGCTCGCGATTAAACATCAACAAATAAGTCACCTATAACTATGTTGATGTCTATCGCACTATCAGAATATTTTGTTCCAATAACTGTAGTATTCAATGCGCGATATTAAACTAACCTCCTTAGAGGAACAGCTCGAAATACATGAGCATGAAGCCAAACAACTACGAAAATGTGTACGTGAGCGACGTAATTTTTTGCGAAAATTGCGCGAATTCAATGAACTTATCAACAGCATTCAACACGATGTTGACCCTGAAGCCTTCGCAGCAGAGCACGGCCTGAGCGTTGAAACCGTGCTTGCATGGCACAAAAAAGCCGTCCAGAAGCGCGATGCGGTAGCGCTTGAACGGCGAAACAGAGAAATCAGACGGTTGGCGAATTCGGGAATGACAAACAAGGAGCTGGGGTTCCGGTTCCGGCTGCACCCTAATTCCGTAGGACGTATATTAAACCGAGCACAGCGAGAGCTAACGCCCCGTAAGATGCCAATCGTGCCCTATTGGAAGTACCGCCTTGGGATTGAGGACTAGGCCAGCCGATTTCCAGCCCAGTCCAACCAGAAGCAAACAGCTCGGACAGATTGACATTGCCCGAACCAGTCCCGACACGATCGCAAGATTTCATGCGCAGAAAACCGGGATTGGTCGGCATTTCTTCCCAGCCGCAAGGCGCGGTCAAAGTACCAGCATGTACAGCCATTATTTTTTGACCTTGGAAAGGATGAAGGCCGCACCAGCAATAACAAGCACAGTCTTAATCTGGCGCTTTCTGCGTTCTTCAGCAGCACCGGGCACCCATTCAACCAGCCAATTCGGGATGTAGTCGTAAAGCGTTCCCATTATTTCTGCCCTTCTTTGAGGTAGATTGCAGCCGCCCCGGTCAGGCCGATCAGCAGAGCATTGAACCAGTTGCCTGCGCTCAGCTCGTTTGCTGCTGCCGTCGCAATCTGCTCAGCCTGTTCAGGTTGTCCATAACCAGAGGCTAGAGACAAGCTATAAGCCACCATTCCAATTCCAGCCATAGAAGACGGCTCTGTTAGTCGTTCCCGCATTTCTCAGCTTCCTTTTCTTCTAGTTTTTCAATCTGCGTAGAGTGGCGCTCTACGATGGTTTCCAGCACCGCCATGCTTTTCGTGTTCTGGACAAGCTGAACAGCCACCCAGCCCAACAACCCAGCAGTCAGCGCATTCAGGATCATGGAAGGATCAAGGCTCAAATCAGTTTCCCCTTCTTTGCCACCAGATACAGCGCACCCGCTGCAATGAGGAGCTTGGAGGATTGGTTGAGCTTTTCAGAGGTGTATCCAACCCCGAAAATCCCGGCGACGGCCAAAGCGCCCCATGCCAGCACAGGCATTACGCAATCCCCGTATAGAACTTGTGTTTACCGATCTGTGCCGTCATGCGAGCATTTGGGCTATTTGTGATCCAGTAAGGCTGTGCAAAGTAAGAGGCGTAGTAGTGATCAGCCCCGCCTGTTACATCTGTGAGAAGCCCCTGTTCAGCAGAGCGCGCAATATCAATGCACTGATCAAAGAGTGTATTTGCCCCAGGCTGAAGGTCTTTAATCTTCGCCCGATTGGGATCACCTTCATTCCAGCACGAAAATTGGTAGCTCTGGAGACACACACGCTCAATGGTATTTGGAAAGCGCCGGGACTTAACGCGGTTCATCACCACATTCGCAACCGCTTGCTTGCCTTCCCAAGGCGAACCGCGTGCTTCACCATAAAGCGTACGCGCTAGAACGAGCACAGCGCGACTGACATTGATAACGCCAGTTGCAGACCCGGAAGGACTTGCGGGCTTATTGTTTTTCATTTCCCGACCTCCAAAAGTATCTGAAAACCAGCCCGTAACACCGCCAAGCCAGTCAAAATTGAGATCCGTGCTAGGTGTTTCACGGTTTGGATTATTGGGAACTGGGGAGCTTGGCGAAGACCCCGGCGAGGTTACAACCGCATACCCTCTGGCTTGCGCCAGATAGAGCGCCATCATGCCCCCGGCCCCAGCAAGCGTCACAAGTGCAGCAGCCTTCCCCATCACATCCCCGGCAGTTTGTCGTAAGACAGAGAAAGCGTTAGAGAGCCGCCACCTGTACCACCACGCACGGCAACGCCAGCAGGTACAAATATCGGGTATTGTGACTTCATCAGTGCTCGCTCACGAATTATGTAAAACGCATCCCCAATGATCAGCGCAAAACTCTCCACGGCATCCGCATTGACAACGATATGCCGAATAATGATCCCGTTCGGGTTTTCAGCAGCGCTAATAATGGTTTGGCCATGAGTGCCAGCTATCCAGTCTTCAATGTCGCCGCCATCAAAGCCCGTGTCCCTTGTTAGGGTTTTCTTGTATTGCCCGATCATCACACCACCTCCCAAACGCTAATCACACCATTCGGATTGCCTTGAACCCGAGCCGTCATTGCATTTGTTGCTTGCGTCTCAAAAACGGCAAGAGGTTCCAACCAAATCCCGTAATCAATGATCACCACCCCAGGACTAATATTCTGAATGCGGATTGATTTGCGATCTGCATTGGCAGGGATTGGCTTGCCTGTTTGATTGACGCTGATTTTTGTCAGCGTTCCAATCTTTGGAGCACTGGCATCAAGAACCTTTAGAGGATCAGCGTCTTCAGTCCTCACCTTGATTGCTTCAACATCCGTTTGAACCGTGACAGGTGCCCCGGCACTGAAATTCAAGCGGCTGTCATTGAGCTTCACGCCATTGGCGACAACAATTCGATAGGACAAATCCGCATTACTCGGATTTTCTAAAATGACCTTTTTGAACGACAATTCGGGATTAAGCTCAATGCCGTTTTCAACGAGCATTCGCCCACCCATAGACGGAAACTGGATGGTGAACTCGCGATCTGAAGCCATGCAGCGAACGGAGGTTCCCTCAATGTCGATTTCACGGCGACCACCAGCGGCAAGCGTTCCTGCATATTCTGAGATGTTTACGTTCATAGCTTCTTAGCCGCGACGTACGCAGCCCCCATAATTGCAACAGCGATCAAAAGGCGATTGTCGCGGCTGAGCTTGCTGGCAGCAGGGTTTTCAACCTCCCCGCTCGTTACACTGGAAACGGCATTGGCAGTTGACAGGCTGGCAACATCAAGCGACTTGGAAACCAGTTCATACGCTCCGGTGACGGCATTGATGCTTGCATCAAGGATTTCCTCCGGCACCTGATCCAGTTCGATGATTGCCCCATCACCTGCAGAAATGGCTACGCCATTGCCCTCAGAGACAACGCGGCGATCTGTGTTGTAGACCTTGGAACTAGCAGAAGTGCTAGATTTTGTTTGACCTCCCAGACACATCAGACCATGAACCTCATCAATGTTGCGACAGGCCCGAAATCCAGAGCGCTCAAAGCTCTTTCCATGGCTGGACGATCAACAGAAACCAAAATCCGATCACAGTCTTCCAACCGCGCTAGTTCGACAAAGGCGTCTTTTAGCAGCGGCAACCACTTCACGAATTTGGCTTTTGAACCGTTGAGCGCAACAACCGTCAACTCCCGGCCATTGTTGCACTCATGAATTTGATAGGCAGCTGCAAGCATGAGTTCGCCGCCATCGCGTACGGTAAAAGCGCGGCAGTCATCAAGTCTGGAGGCTGCATCAGTACACTCAGGATGGTACTTTTCAGCAGCTTCCACGAGATAGGTCACCACATCGCCAGTAACCATTTCATTTGTATTGATTTCAGGCATTACAGCTTTTTCCTCATGAAATAGAAGCCACCAACTGCAACGGCGATAACCAGCAAAACAGGCAAGCCAACAGCAGAACGAGAGCCCAATGGGTTCCATGGTGCAGGGTTCCAATTGGCATAAACTGACTGCCCGCCACCACCAGAGACCGCAGGCCCAGCATGACCGCCAGTCAAATTGAGCGGAGGAAGTGGAGGAACCGGAACCGTCATTTTTTAATCACCATGTAGGCTGCGAAGATGCCCATAGCGCCAATGGCAACCATGGGCTTCCAGTTGGTCGGAGGTGGAATGTGAAGGACACCACCTCGCTGTGGACCTCCCCCGCCAGATTGAGGAGGCTGAGAGGTGACTTGCCCTTCCAGAGAATTCCAACTCCCAACCAGATCGCCCGCACTATCAAGCAAGCCACCAGCTGTATTGCTCAGACCGGAAAAGAAACCACCCAGACTATCAAAGAAGCCGCCACCGGAAGCCGTTGGCGCGTTGGACTGTGGCGGAGGCGCACTCGCAGACCCCGTCGCAGTTGGGGTTGGGTTAAATTGAGCCCAACCCTCTGCAATCCGATCAAACGGGCTCATTAGTTAGGAGCGCCGAGATACTCAAGGATTTGCGTGAAGGAATTGGCCTTCGCCATCTCGTATTCCTGCTTGATAGGAACCGAGAAGCCATCCGCCTTTGTCAGCTTGAGGAAATGCCCGATACGTTCTGTTCGATCAAAGCGTACAGCGAATACATCATCTACCAAGCCCCCACCATGGGTGCGCAGTGTCTCATTCGCGATTGCACGTGGCAGGTCATAAGCGACGTAGCCATTGCGCTCAATCTTCACAGACTTGATGTCTCCAGCTTCTTTTTCAAAGCCGTACATTGCGTGGATGTCACCAAGGTTCGGGATTTGATCGACTGTCAGAATGCCAGTTGTCGAGACTTGAACCTGAGAGCGGGTGAACTTCTTGATCAGCAAAGGCGCATCAACGTTATCGTATTCAGCATAACACTTGATGCTCGGATTGCTCGCAGCTGCATCCAGCTCCACTTCAATTTGAAAGGAACTTGCCTTCCCCTGAAGCGACCACGCGGTTGCATCTTCTCCGTTAGGAGTACGCCGCCAAGGCTCGGAGAAATTGAGTGGAATGATGCCATTGGAAAGATTCACACCTTTAATGCTCAAAATGGCATACTGCTCTCTAGCAGACAGCTCCCACTGTGGAACGCCATTCAGCATCACCCGAATATTCTTTACAGCGTCTTGAATTGTGGAGCGTGTGGCAAGCGTGGTGCCAGCGCGGTATTCGAGAATGATTTTGTGATAACGACGATCAGTTGGCAGCGTCACCGTTGCCTTTTCGCCGGGAACCACGTTGTGAAACGGGTTCATGAGTTCTGTACGACGCATCATAGTCAGACGGCCTTTCTTGTTCTTATTGTTTTTGGTGAAAGGCCAGATTAGGCGTCGAAACCGTCAATCGCGCTTGCGACGTAGGTATTTGAGCGGAACTGGTTCATAATATAACCAGCAAGGAATACGCCGACAATGACGACCCCAACCGCTTTGATATCGCTATTACCAATCTTTGGCATGGTTTAACCCTGTTGCTTGAGGAGAGGACGAACCACCATTTCAAAAATCGCCATTGCGGCGACACTGGAAATGATTGTGATAAGCACTTGTTTTTGCATGGGTTAATTGAAGTGAGTTTCCGTAGGGTTGCAAGCCAAAAATCGCAACCCTACGTACGTACGCTCAAGACAGCTTATAACGGCCCGAGGAGGTCGTATGACCGCGCTGAATTCGACCATCTTTGAGCTTCCAGAACTTGAAATTAGGCATCTGGCTAAGCTCTTTTTTGAACTCAGGGCCGACCGTTTGACAAATCTGCTTGCGGTCAATGTCATTTGCCAGAGCAAACACAAACTGAGAGCTGCAATTGCCTCTAAAGGTTGTATGAACGAGGGCTGGACGCTGAGAAACACCGATCAGGTTAATCCCACGATGTCGCCCACGGTTTGAAAGGTTCTGGATGCCATCCATCCCAGCTGGCATGGTTCGATTGGGCATACCAGTATCAGCCTCTTCAACAACCAACGTGAACTGGCGCATATCCGCACCCGCTTCGTAAGCTTCTTGCAAAGCCCATACGAGCTTGGCGATTTTATCCATAACCGCCATGAGATCGCCCGTAGGTACGTACGCAATCTTAAAGCCCTTCTTCCATTTGGCTTTCATCGTACGTATGAGGTCTTTCATGTTGGTCACACGAACCCAACCCGGTTTACCTTTGCTGTATTCGTCCTGAACATCGAACACGATCAGCTTAACGGCCTTCAGTTCGGCAATCATCGCCTTCACGATGGTAGACTTGCCCGACCCGGAGCGCCCGCAGACAAAAACGCGCTCAGCTTGCTTGTGTTCCATGAGTTCCCCCAGCGACGTTGTCGTTTGCAGCACCCGCTGTGTTTGGCTTTTGAGAAGAGCCAGCGCGTGATTTGAGTTCAGCGTTAATCGCCAGCGCTTTTGGAACGGCAAAGGCCCCAATGGCGAGCAAGCCTTGAAGCGTTTCGTTCTCTGGCTGGATCATCCAACGCAGCAACGGCGATTTTTGCGCGATCTTGTAAAGGTAGTCCGTTGCAGCCCGCGCACTTGGTTCCTCTGGAGGTGTGATTTCCAGAGATTGGAGCGGCTGCATTCCTTTCATGAGAAACAGAATATTTGGAGCCGCCAACATGCCCTTGAAGCTCTGGTAGAACTGTTCTTCTGTCAGGAATTCAGGTGCAGCATCTATACCAGGCGATTGCTCTGGTGTTTCGCCAGAACCTTTAAGATTGTCGTTGTCAGGCGCGTATTCCGCCTGCAACGCATCAAAATCCGGTCCTGTGACGGTTTCAGGCTCATCCAAGGAGCCAGTTGCTTCCTGTAGGTTGTTTGTCATCATCATTATCCGCGTTGTTGTTATCGTTATTTGCGGTTTGAGAAGCCCGAAGTTCGCGTTCGAGGTTCTCGGAGCGAATTTCGCCCATGGTCACAACTGAGTTGCAGCCTTTGCCTTGTGGGTCATGCCCACCGTTGCAGGTGTAATAGAGTTTTTGGGCCTTGTTTTTTCGCAAGTCCACGACAGCAGAGCAAATAAAGCACTTGCCGCGCCCAACTGAGTTCTCAGCCATTATGCAGCCTCATCTTCTTTTTCTGGTTTCAGGCTTTGCATTTCCCTACGTACGTGTGACTGGTTGAGCACCTTGGTAGAGCCAGTGCCCTTTGGCGTACGTACGAAACCGGTGTATTCCGGTATTCGCGCCAGTTGCCCCGAAATTGGCCCGTAAGCTTCTGGTTTGAATTCTGGTAAATCAATCTCATGGCGTATGAGAAGGTTCTCAACCTCATCTGGACCGATCATGGCCGCGCCTAGCACCTGAGCAGTGAGCCGTTTGCGTACGACCTGTATCCAGCTATGCGGATCAAAGCGGAAAACCTCGCCACCTTCCTCAATTTCGTGCGCTTCCATTTCCTCAGCCATGGAGAGTTGCTCATCGCTGGCTTCATCTTTGAGCTGGTAGCGTTCGCGAAGACCCCGCGAATAGGTGAGATGCCGAGCACGGTGGAAGGTTTTGGCGTATTCGGCAAACAGCACAGCACTTGAGTTTGAGCCGTTGTCCGCATCATCAATCAATTGCCAAATGGAGCGGCCTTTTTCAGAGCGTTTCAGTGCACCCTTGGCTATTTCTGCCCCGCTACCCCATTTGGAAATGTATTGCCCCGCTTTTTGCGGGTTTTCTGCCTTATAGAAGTCTTGGGCTTTTAAGGAAACTTCAATGCCCTTCTTTGCCATCAGATCAGACCAACGATCAAAAATCTCGAATTTCAGTTCGTTCTGTTCTTCCTCTGACAGCTCATCCGTAAACCACAAAATGTGCAAGTGTGGGTGCCAGCCATTCACCCCGTGGGTGATTTCGAAAGCCCGGATATACCCATGAACGCCAAAGCGCTCTTTCACTCGTTTCCAGTGACCGGAGCGAATGAGCTGATCCCAAGCCCAAAGCAAGAGCTGGCGCAACTCGTTACACGTGTCATGGCTTGTATGCCTCATGGTCAGGGTGTTCATGAAAACCATGCCGTTACCTTGGCGTTCATGGGCTCTAACCAGTTCCTCAACTTCTTCAGCACGGCCATTTGAGATTTTGGAAGCGCATTCGGGGCATGTCCAGATGCTCCCGCAAGTGGAAATCCCGCGATAGCAAGTTCCCGTTTTGGTTTTGTGGACGGAAACGACCTCGGAACAACGGCGACGGCCACAATGGGAGGTTCGATGTTCGCCGCCCAGAATTTCGCCTGCCCGATTGCGGAGCCTATGGCGATAATCCTTGGCGTTCTCACACTGGAATTTCGAATTTCTGGTGGGATTGTTCGCGACTGTATCAAGTCCAGACATCATGCGGCCCTCAGTAAAGAATTTTCATAGACTTGGAGAAGCTCAGAGCGGCCCTGAGAGCACTTCGTGCGCAAATAGGCCACTGGACCCTTTTTGAAGTCACGAGCGTCAATGACCGTCTCACGCTGAAATTGGCCGTACCAGCTGAGACGCATCACAAAAGGCCGACCTTCTTCAACGAGAAGGCCGGCCAGAATGTCTGCAACGTCTGGATAGAGAAAATTACACTGTGCAACGAAAAACGGTTCGACCTCGTTGAACTGGCTGAATTCAATCGTATGCCACTGGGGAGCTATTACAGCTGCAATGAATTCCAGATCAGAAAGAGGATGCAGGACCGCCGCGCCCTGCACCCATGCCTTAAACACATCCATGGCTACAGGAGACGCGCTCAAGGCATATTCATCATCTAAGTCCGTACGACAAAAATAGCCCCAACTAGGGGCTATTAAGTGTGTGATAGGGCGAGCTTTCAAAACGAAATCTCCCCGTCATCCGCTGCAGAAAGATCCCCTTTGAGATCCCGATAGTCCTGCATGCCAATTTCAGAGAAATCGAACACACGAATAATCCGGTAGAATTCGAAGGGATGAACGCCAGACAGATAGAAATTACGATGCCCAGTCGCGCTGTTATGGCCGAACTGGTAGCTGTCGTAGATATCTGGCGCGGCCTCGTTGAACTCAAGGGCACCTTTGATCAGGTCCAAGTTCTTTTGGCTTAGCTCGTGAGAACTCGTGATTGTGCGCGTTAACATTAAGATGGGGGTGGGAATAGAGAGCTTGTAGGTAGGCATCACACGCCCTTTCCGGTAAAGAGGCGGTTGAAGCGTTTCTGCTCAGCGCTGATATGAGGGGGAAGGGTTTCAGGGGTGTCCTGCTGAGGCTCATTGCCTCTGAGGCTGTACACCAAACCATGCATGTCATGCATTTCCCTTAGGGAAGCCTCAACATAGCAGCTACGTAACATGAAAAGCTCTTCTTCGAATGTTAACCCCCGAAGGTCTAACTGCTTGAAGATATTACGCCCTTGCCAAGTTAAACGCGCCTTGTTTACGCAGAGTTCGTTCCACATAACACTTGATTGAGAGATGAAGCCAGCAAGAAGAGCCTCTTGCTCAAGGGAGAGCTCGCCTTGCACTTCTACAGGGCGGGGAACACCATTCCGATTTGTGAAATTGTAAATCATCAACAACCTACCAATCTTTAGAAGCGGCTCCCCGGATGACTGGTAGGTCCAGTTTCTTGCGTGAATTCGGGTAGTTACCGAGCCGAGGAGCCTGCGCCCTGTCTAGTTGGCTATTGAATTGCCAACTTCCAATTCCAGACATATGCGCCCAAGAATTGCAAGCCCGCGTCAGGTCGTGTTACATTCCAAATCGCGTGAATGATATATACTTGGTGGTTGCGATGAATATTAGAGAATTACTTGAGAGGGCCCGCGTCCGATCCGGCCTAAATTCCAAGCGACAAGTTGCTATTGAAGTAGGTATTGCGGCCAGCATCATGACGCAATATGAACGCGGGGTATTCATTCCGACGGACGAAATTCTATGTGATTTCTGTGCGTTAGCAGAAGTTGATCCCAAGCGCTGGTTACTTTGGGCGAGAATGCAGCGAGAACAAGGCAAGGCGCGGCAGCATTGGGAAGAGATTGCGGCGATGTATGTAAAAGAAACCAACCCACAAGCAGCGTGATAGTATAGGCGGAAAGTGAACATATATGGAACAAATAAACATGGATTTGTTTCATATGGTTGGTTCTGCGAAAATGGGTGTTTGGCTGCATTGAACTGCCTGGAACATCTGCGTTTTAAGATGTGTGGCTATTATTGAAGTGTTCGTTAGCGTGGGTTGCATGTATCGATTGATACAGCGGAGGTTGTTGTTCTGATTTATGCAAGTGGTGTGTCCATTTTTTGAAAGACAGGCCATTGCCCAGCACCAGTATTGTATCTCAGCCGATTTCTCCGATTCTTTATACACCTGTTGAGGCTGAAACCGCCGCGCAAAATGAGTCGGTTAAGCTCTATACATCTGATAAAGGCTCCTCCTTTGGTGTTGAAACGCAAGAGCAGTTTCTGAATTTCAAGGGAAACCGGGAGCAGCAACTTGAGCAGCTTCGAAAGGAGCTGCCGCAAGAGACGCTGAAATCGCCCTTACTGAATGGCACTGCTGCATTAAAAGCAGTCCCAGAAACTCTCCCTAAATCATATGACTGGGTTGGGGAGCTTGTAGTGGGAGATGCGCCAGATCTTTCGACATTAAAGCCAAATATTACTGAGAAGTTTGCAGAGGGTGAGAGCCATATCTCAACTTATACGACAGCAGATGGTCACAATCTTGTCGGCAAAATTGAAAGAACTGTCGCCGCCGGGCACCTGAAGGCTGAACTGAGTGCTTATAAGACAATTTATGAAAATGCAGGCGAGCACCCAAACCTAGGGAAAGTTTATGGGATGGCCTCGGTACCCTACGGTAGTTTGGTCAAAGAAGCCTTGGTGATGGATGAAGTTGTTGGCGATCGTGGCAGTGTCACCATGCGCAAATTGAATCAAGCGTGGAAGGCGGGGGATATCTCCAGCGCGCAATATTGGGGCAGTGTTCAATATATCGGGCAGAAACTGTTGGATGTTACCGGTCATATCAGTAAGGCTGGTTTAGTTCACAATGACATCAAACCAGACAATTATGTAGTGAGCGCAGAAACTGGTGAGCCTGTAATAATTGACCTTGGTTTACACTCCAAAGCTGGAGAGACCGCTAAAGGGTTTACCGAGGACTATAAAGCCCCTGAGGTACACCCGAGACATCCTGAAACTTCTGAAAAGAGCGATGTGTTCTCAGTTGGTGCGACCCTTCTTTCTGGCGTTGAACAAGGGCTTCGTGATCAAAACCACATGCCAAATGCTGGATTATGGCATTCAACGAAAATTAGCAGGGATGATGAAGGAAACGCAGTTAAGATCCCGGGGCTCGCGGCGGTTGAAACAGATTATTCCCGCTTTATGGACGGACTGCAAAACTCTGTTAATCAGCGACCTGATGCCGCTGAAGCAGGTTCTCTTTCTTTCATCCAGGATAGTCTGATTGAGGAAAGTGAAGCCCGGTCTGTACTGAAAGATGTGGTTTCAAATCCAAAATATGATGGCCGAGATGCGCGCTCTGAGCGGCAAGTGACCGAAAAAGACATTCGAAACTCTTTTGGTGATGTGCGTAACGTCTTGGTGCAGCGTGCAAAAAATGAATCGCAAGGTGATGCTGCATTTGCGATTATCGAGCTGGGTAAGCAATGTAAAACGGTCATCAGAGCTGAAAAACAGGGCAATGCAGACAGTTCTGTCCTTGGGAGGCTACGTGAACTGGTTTCTAAGACATATCATACACTCTCTCAGTTCTCTGCTCATCACAATACAAGTGCGCGAAAGTCTGAAGCCTATGAGGTTTCAAGGATTCTATCGCATGAAGTTTCTGAGTTTAAGCAGTTTGATCCTCAGTTGATGACTGAGCCCAAGCTAAAGAATTTGCATGAGCTGGAGCTGCTGGAGACCCGCCTTTCCGCCGTTTTGGACTTAACAATTCCTGTTGGCAAGCAGTCTAAAATGCCGCCAGACGACGTGTTGGTGAGCCTTTATTATTTGACTAGTAAACAGATTGAAGTGCGAGATGCTATTTCTCAACTGAAAGAAAGCCAGGCAAAAATAGAAGCTTATCAGCAAGCTCATAGCGAGCAGGATCTTTCTTGGTTACCTGTGGCAGAAGATGCCTTGCAAACTTTCGAGGCGACGCACCCGCGAGTTGTAAGCAGCTGGGGTCATGAAGCTGAATTGCATGCCAAAGTTAATTCAGAAAATGCCGAGAAGGCTTGGGAGAAAGTTGAACATCTGCAGCCTGAGCTGGAACGTTTGTCTGAAGACTTGAAATCTGTGCTCTCTTTGCTTGGCCCGGGTCCCTACCCGACAGATCGCTTGGGAGCTTTGAGAGAGGACTATTCTCAGAAACTGGGCACTGTCGATACGTTGCTTCGTTTAGAACGAGAGTGGGTGATCTAGCATAATACTGCAGATAAAGATTGTGTAGCAGTGGGTCACTGCCAGAAGCACATAGGTTTAAACAACAAAAGAGCCTGCGGTGGTCGCAGGCTCTTTCTTCAGCGTGGTTATTGTTTTTGTTAGCTGACTGCGATCCCGGGGAAGATGATCAGCAGGGCGACGGCTACGATCTGGATCATGATGAATGGCAGCAGTGCTCTGAAGATTTCGCCCAGACTTATATCGGGCGGAGCCACGCTCTTCAGGTAGAAGGCCGCGGGTCCAAATGGTGGCGAGAGGAAGCTAACCTGCATATTCATGGCAAAGACAACGCCGAACCAGATTGGATCGTAACCAAGCTGTGAGACGATTGGCACGAAGATCGGCATGGTAAGCAGTGCGATGCCAACCCAATCCAGGAACATACCAAGCACGAACAGGATGAGCATCATGAACAGGATCACGACGGTTGGATCGTCGGAGATACCTGTGATCAGCGCCTGAACAAAGCGGATACCACCCATCAAGTTGAACACGCCGACCAGTGCAGAGGCCCCTACTCCAATCCAGACGATCATACCGACGGTTGAAAGTGTTTGCTTGGCCGCTCCCATGATGAGCTTGACTGAAAATTCACGGCGGATGATGGTTGAGATGGTTACACCGAGCACACCGATGGCAGAAGCCTCAGTCACACTTGCGATGCCGCCATAAATGGAGCCGAGAACGAACACCACAACGAGGATCGGGAGAAACAGGCCTTTAAGGAGACGCATTTTTTCCGTGAGCGGGATCTCGCCAGCTTCCGGAATTGGAGCGACTTCTGGGTTGGAATAAGCGCGGATCAGAATATAGGCGGCGTACATGCCTGCAAGCATCAGGCCCGGGAAGAACGCTGCCGTGAAAAGGTCGCCGATGGAGACACTGGCGGTCAGGCCATAAATGATGAGTACGATGGATGGCGGGATCATTGTACCCAGAGCGCCACCTGCACAGCAGACGCCAATGGCAAGTTTGCGGTCGTAGCCAAGACGCAGCATCTGCGGCAGGGCGATCACGCCAAGCAGAACAACTTCACCACCGATGATGCCGGACATGGCTGCCAGAACAACAGCCACGAGAAGCGTCTGGATAGCGATGCCTCCGCGCAGACGCCCGCCAACGAGGCGCATGGCGTCAAACAGGTCCTTGGCTATCCCCGATCGATCCAGGATCGCGGCCATAAGCACGAACATGGGAACGGAGACGAAAACGAAGGAGTTCACGAAGCTGAAGATGCGGCTGACGATCAGCGGCACGGCGCCCGGGCCGAACCAGCCCAGTGCGAAAATGAGAGCAACAAGCAGTGTGACGAAAGCAAGAGGCATGCCCGTCAGCAGCAGCAGAAGCAATGAGCCGAACATCAGAACCGTAGCCAGCTCGATGCCCAGAGCTTTAAAATCCGGGATCAGGACGAGTAAATCGGTCATTTTTTCTTAGCGTAGTTGACGGCCAGAATTGCAAATTGCAGGCACATGAGAATAAGGATACCAAGCAGGAACAGCTTTAGCAGACCTGGTGTTGGCGGGTTCCATGCAGAGCCGGAGGTCTCCAGACGGAAATCACCGGCGGGTGTCCAGATTGCGCGTTTTACAACGAGCCAGCCTGCCCAGGAGAACAAGGCGCTGGCGAGCGCACAGGCAATGGAGATAGCAACGTTGAAGACACGCCGAAGCTCGGGAGAGAGTGCATCGTAAATCAGAACCACACGGATGTGTTTGTTCGTCGATGCGCAGTAAAGACCACCAAAAAGGAATGTTGTCGCTGTCAGGAAGATGACGGTTTCGTGGGCCCAAATGGTTGGTGAATTAAACAGATACCGCATTGCGACTTCAAAAATCAGAATTGCCGCAGACGATACGATTGCAAGTGAAAAGAGTGCGCTGAGTTTTGCTATTATGCGCCCGAACAGCCCCGCTTCAGGTATGGCTCTTTGGCCAGCGTCTTTTTCTTCGTGATCTGACATTCACCCTGCCTCCCCGCTAGGTACCGAACCGTCGGGGAACTTGACGGTCCGGTATGTTTCACGCGATTTAAATCAGCTTACTGAGCAAGCAGACCTTGCTCTTTCAGGTAAGCGGACAGTACCGCGTAAACGCGTTTTGCGTTATCAGACTTCTCAGCAACTTTCTCCCACTGAGAACGTGCAATTGCACGGAACTTAGCGCGTTCTTCTGCAGACCAGTTGTGAACGGTGATGTTTGGATCTGCAATAGCTTCTGCTACTGCAACAGCATCACGCATGGACAGCTGGGCAGTCATGTCACGTGCGAAGTCACGAACAGACATTTCCATGATAGCTTGAATGTCGGCTGGCATGCTGTCCCATGTTTCTTTGTTCATGGAAACTTCAACCAATGGCATGGAGTGGAAGCCTGGGTAAACCGGATGGCCTGCTACAGCATGCATGCCCTGCTGGTGGTTGGTTGAGAACACTGTGTAGTCTGCTGCGTCGATCACGCCTTTATCCAGCGCGGTGAACACTTCAGAACCTGGCAGGTTCACAGGTGCTGCGCCTGCAGCAGCGAATACGTTCTGTACCAGACCTTCTGGTGCGCGCATCTTCACGCCCTTCAGGTCATCAACGCCGTCCAGAGGAACCTTGGAGATGAATGCTTCAAGACCAGGAGTGGTTGCACCGATGAACTGCAGACCATATGGGTTCAGCAGTTCATTCATCAGCTGCTTGCCACCGCCGTACTCCATGAAGTTGAGCATTTCGGATGGAGAACCGTATGCTCCAACCGGGTTTGCGATCAGACCGAAGGCTGCATCTTTACCGGTGAAGTAAGAGGTGTCAGTGATGTGACCGTCAATGATGCCTGCTGCAACAGCGTCCTGAGTTTCAGTGTGCTGAACGATTGTGCCAACTGGCAGCATTTCAACATTAACGCGGTCGTTGGTAAGAACGCCAACACGTGCTGCCCAAGCCTGCTGAAGTTCAAAGTTCGGGTTACCAGCTGGGTCAGACGACTGGAAACGCAGAGAATAATCTGCTGCAAGTGCCGTTGTGGCGGTGGATGCTGCAATGACTGCTGCAGCTGCAAATTTCAAAAACTTCATACTCACAGTACCTCCCTGAAGAGTATTCGATATTGGCGGCCTTAGGCCACAGTTTCCGGCATGATCTGGCGCAAAATTTGATTGATGATGTCAGTTTTAGCACCACTCACGTCGACGTTGATGTGCAGCTCGTCCAAAGACGGAGGCTGCAAAATTTCTAACTGGCTGTCCAGCAGCTCAAGTGGCATGAAATGATCCTGCCGATTGAGCATTCTTTCGCGAATGATATCTTTTGATCCTGAAAGGAAGATAAAACAGGCATGAGGCAAATAAGTGCGGATGATGTCACGGTAAGACCGCTTAAGGGCGGAACACGCAACAACAACTGCAGGTGTTGCTTCTTGTTTGTTTAAGTCAACGATCGCTTGCGAAAGATCATTCAGCCAAGGTCGGCGCATATCATCCGTTAGCGGATGCCCCCGACCCATTGCTTCAATATTGCCTTCAGGATGAAAATCATCGGCCTCGACATAGGTCGCCGGTAAACACGTAGCCAAAGCGCGTGCCACTGAAGTTTTGCCGACGCCACAAACACCCATGACGACAAATACTGATTTTTTATAGTCTTCCACGGCCCTAATTTTCCTCCTAAGAGAATTTGATTATAAATGATTGCGCAATCATTTTGCAAGAGGTATCTGAAATATCTACAAAGGCGCTCAGGAATAGGGAGAATTTTTTGATGCCAAAACCAACGCTTGTAGATGTTGGACGAGAAGCTGGCGTTAGCGCAATCACAGTTTCCCGCGCACTTCGCTCACCGGAAAAGGTGTCTGAGGCATTGCGTGCGAAAGTTGAAATTGCTGTGAAAAAACTTGGCTATGTGCCGAACCAGTCTGCTTCTACTCTTGCGTCAAATAAGTCCAGCTCCATCGTGGTTATGGTCCCTTCCATCTCCAACAACGTGTTCACTGATGTGCTTGGCGGAATCAGCGATGCGTTGCACGGATCGCGCTTCAATATGCAGATCGGTTACACCAATTACGACTCGCAGGAAGAAGAACGCATCCTGCGATCATTCTTGAACCCTACTCCCTCCGGCGTGATCATTTCTGGTCTTGAGCAAACTGACGAAACCAGGCAAATGCTTGAGAATGCAGGCGTTCCTGTTGTACAGATTATGGACATCAGCCCGAAGCCCATCGATATGATTGTTGGTTTCTCGCATGATCAGGCCGCAGAAACGGCGACGCAACATCTGATCGATTCGGGTTACAAAAACATCGGCTTCATTGGTGCGCAGATGGACCCGCGCTCTCTGAAACGTCTGGCTGGCTTCAAAAAAGCAATCAAAGACAATGGTGAGTTACGTGAGCAGTGCATTGCGGTGACGAACGAGCCTTCCAACGTGCGGTTGGGTGCAACCCTGCTGGATAAGCTCACCTCGCAGTTTCCCGAGTGCGACGCAGTTTTTTGCAACAATGATGACTTGTCTGTGGGTGTGCTGTTTGAATGTCAGCGACGTGGCATCAAGGTTCCTGAAGAGCTTGGCATTTGCGGTTTTAATGATCTGGGCATCTCATCAGAGACCGTCCCAAGCATCACCTCAGTTACCACTCCGCTGCGAGAGATTGGTCGTCTTGCCGGTGCAATGGTGATTGGCGAGGAAGGTGCGCCTTCAACTCCGATTGTTGATTTGAGTTACACAATCTCTGCACGCGAAAGCACAAAAAGAACATAAGCCAGAGTGGTTACTCTGGCTTTTTAATCAGTGGTAGTGTTTGCAGCGGGATGTTTTGCCAAGACCCGGATTGAAGCTGTTTGTCGGGTCTATGGACTTATAGAACTCGACCAGATCCGTTTTCGCTTTATAGATGTGTCCGACATTGTGTTCCGCCGGATACTCAGCGCCGCGTGTGTCTAAAATCTCAAGCATCTCTTGCTTAAGGGCAGCTACATCCACGCCCTTTTTGACAATGTAATCCTGATGCAGCACATGGCACATGAAGTGGCCGTAATAGAGCCGGTGGATCAGCTTTTCTTCGATATGTGCAGGTAAATGCTCAAACCAGCTGCGATCATCCCGGCGCAATGCGATGTCCAGCGCGAGGATGTCTTCCGCAGCATCTTCGTGCACTGCTTTGTAGCGGATTGCTGCACCTGCCGCAGCAAAGCGGTGAAGTGCAGCCATCTTGCCCTCCTTCGCATCACAGGCGAAAAAGTCACCTGAGCGTGACGCAAAGAAGTCCTTCAGGAAAGTTCCCGCTTCATCGATGCCTTCATCGCTCATCTTTAGGATGAGATGGTGTTCATAATCTCTGCGATACTGAGACATGCGTTTTGGCAAAACATCCGGCCAAACCTTCGCAAGCACTTGCATGAAGCGGTCTGTCAGGTTCTTTGGGAGAAAGTTGACCTTGTTCAGGTAAGCATCCACCCCCCCCTTCAAAGCAAAGAAAGTCGGCAGGCGATCTGTACCGAGGTGGTTGATCATGACGACGGTGTCTTTGCCGTACTTCTCTGAGATGTCATAGGCTTCGCGGTGCATGTATTCTGCTGAAACCGGAAGGCTCTCAAAGTGTGACAGGATATGGCGGCGCAGTTCAGTCAGTTCTGCCGGATCATTGGTGCCGATGTAGAAAGTCTTTTCAGCACCCGCTTTGGGGAACGTATCCAGACGAACAGCAAATACGCCAAGCTTACCTGCGCAGCCGCTGGCCTCATAAAGACGGCGTTTATCCGCATTAAAACGCGCTGGTGTGGCAGCATCCACATCGCGAACACGGCTGTGGTATTCGCTGTCTGATGCCTTCTGGTTGGTGCCCTTCACATCCGCTGGAACGTAATTGCCACTTTCCAGATTGCTCAGAATCTCCTCAGCTGAGTTGCCAAGTTCAATACCAAGATGGTTGACGAGAACCAGTTCGCCATCCGCATTGAGCTGAGCGAATAAAGAAAGCTCGGTGTAAGACGGGCCGCGCTCGATGAGCGATCCGCCAGAGTTGTTGCAGACACCGCCAATGATGGAGGCACCAATGCAGGACGAGCCGATGACCGAGTGTGGCTGGCGGCCCAGTGGAGCCAGCATTTTCTCCAGGTCAAACAAAGTAGAGCCGGGAAAGCTGATGATTTGCTTGCCGTCATCCAGGGCCTGAATCTGAGTCATCCGGTTGGTGTTGATGAGCACCACATCGCGCTCATAGGTTCCCTTGGGCGTAGAGCCTTCCGTCAGTCCTGTGTTCGCAGCTTGCATGATGACGATCTTGTCTGCCGCAACACAGGCTTCCAGTATCTTCCATTGCTCCAACAGTGTACCGGGACGTACGACTGCAATCGCCTCCCCTTCTCCAGAGCGGAACCCTTTACGGAACCGCTCTGTCTTTTTTGGGTCGCTGAGAACGTAGCGAGTGCCAACGACTTTCTCAAACTGCTTGATCAGCTCTGCGTTGTTCATCTCGGCATCCTAATAGGCGACGGATGGCAGCCATGTGGCCAATGGAGGCAGGAAGTACACCAGCATCAGGCCCAGCAACTGCAGCAGCACGAACGGAATGATACCGCGGTAGATGTCTGTCAGTTTGATCTCGGGCGGACACACGCCCTTCAGGTAGAACAAGGCGAAGCCAACGGGCGGTGTCAGGAACGAGGTTTGCAGGGTCACAGCCACAAGGATCACAAACCAGATCAGTGCAGGCTCATCAATCACCCCATAGCCACCAATATCGAGGCCAAGGCCATTGATGATCGGACGCATCAGAGGCAGCACGATCAGTGTGATCTCAATCCAGTCCAGCACGAAGCCAAGCAAGAACACGATGAACAGGATGAACAGAACTGTTCCGTTGGCACCAAAGCCGGTGGAAGCCACCATTTCTTCAATCAGCGCATCACCGCCCATCTCACGCAGGACGTAGGAGAAGATGGTTGCGCCGAGGAAGATGGCAAAGATGTAAGCGGTGGTGTTGAAGGTGGACTTCAGCACGTTGACCAGCTTGCGGAATGTCAGCTTGCGGTAGCCGAGCGCCAGCAGAGTTGCGCCGAGTGCACCGATGCCGGAAGCTTCTGTTGGCGTGGTCAGGCCTGCGAAGATAGAGCCCAGCACGGCGAGGATCAGCAACAGGGTTGGCAGTGCCGCGATCAAAACATCCTTAATCGCGTGCCAGTCTGGTGCCTTCGCGCCTTCCGGTACTGGTGCTGCATCGCGTTTAACCAGAGCAACAACGAAGATATACACCAGATACAACATCCCAATGATGATGCCCGGGAAGACGGCTGCCATGAACAGGTCACCAACAGACAGAGCCATCTGGTCTGCCATGATCACCAGCATGATGGAAGGCGGAATGAGGATGCCCAATGTACCAGAGGCAGACACCACGCCAGCCGCAAGGGACTTGGAGTACTTCTGCTGCATCATAGATGGCAGAGACAGCACACCGAGCAGCACAACAGAGGCGCCAATGATGCCGGTGGAAGCTGCAAGGATTATGCCGATGAGCGTTACTGTGATGGCAAGACCGCCGCGCACTGTGCCGAACAGCTTCTGCATGGAGGTCATCAAACGCTCAGCCACACCGCTTTCGTCCAGCATCAGTCCCATGAAGATGAACATAGGCAGAGCGACAAGAACAGCGTTGGACATGGTCGCGTAAACACGGTTCACGGTAGCGCCCAGTGTCAGATAGTCGAGACCGGTGAAAGTGCTCTCAAGGCCAGTCCAGGCCATATGGTCGTTGTCGAACAGATAAGCCAGACCGCAATACGCAATGCCGACACCTGCCAGAACCCAGGCAACGGGGTAACCGGAAAAGAGCAGTGCGATGAAGCTCAGGAACATTGCAATGACGAGTTTCTCTTCGGTGGTCTCAACGAGGAAAGACAAGCCATACGCAACAATAGCAAAGCCAAGGAATGCGAGGAGGATCAGGCGGATGCCCTTCCCTTTCCGCTCGCTCTCACTGTCGACCCAGATTGCGTGAACGTCGTGAATAAGACGGGCGAGTGCTGCAACTCCCAGCAGAACAAAACTTAGTGGGATCACCGCTTTGAGTGCCCAACGCGCAGGCAGGCCAGTTGGGCTGGAGGAGCGTTCGCTCACACGGAAACTGTCGTAGAAATAGTCGTAGCCCTGATCCACCATGAGATAGATGAAAGGAACTAAAAGCGCAGAAATGCCGATGATTTCGATGAAGCGTTGTGTCCGTGGGCTCAGCTGCATGTGCAGCAGATCCACCCTTACGTGGCTATCTGTGACCAGCGCATAGGAAATGCCCACCATGGTCACCAGACCGTAGATGTGCCACTGAAGTTCATCAAGCTTAGGGAAATTGTAGTTAAACAGATAACGCATTGTTACCTGAGTGACGATTGCAAGGATCAGCAGCAGGTTGGCCCACATTACAACGTGGCCAACGCCTTTTACAAAGTGATCCAGTGCAACGGCTATGGGTTGTTTGTCAGTGTCTTCGTGCTCGAGAATTTCTTCAAAGAGCTCAATTGGATCTGAAGTGTCCTGAGGGTTTTTTATCATAGCATTCACTCTTGCAGGTCAGCGCCGCAACTATCTGGTCTGGAAGGCTGAGGCCAATAGTAGAAATGGGAGCGGCAAAGAAAAGCCGCTCCCAAGTTTTTATTATTTACGCGGCAGGAACGCGTTTTCTTTCCAGATTTTGTAGTTATCGCGGAACTGGTTGAGGTCAGTCAGAACCTTTGCGAAGAATGCATCGTTTGCGGCTTCTTCCTGAGCAACGTCGTTCCATGTTGAACGGAACACGTCGAGCATTTCAGGAGACCACTGCTTGATCTGAACGCCGTTGTTGTTGACGTTGTCGAGCAGAGCTTCGTGCTGGATTGCTTCACCTTCAGCAAAACTGTCGGTGACAGATGCCTTACATGCGTTCTCGATGATCGCTTTGTGAGTGTCGCTTGCTTTGTTCCAAACGTCTTTGTTGATCAGCAATTCGAAGACGGTGGCCTGCTGATGCCAACCTGGGAAGTAATTATACTTTACCAGTTTGTGGAAGCCGAGGCGTGCGTCAATGGCAGGCATGGAGAATTCGGTCGCATCAATCGCGCCTTTCTCAAGCGCCGGGAAGATTTCACCGCCTGGCAGCAGAGAAGTTGCAACGCCGAGCTTCTGCATGACTTTACCGCCAAGGCCGAAGAAGCGCATTTTCAGGCCCTTCAGGTCTTCAGGAGAGTTGATCTCCTTAGCGAACCAGCCGGATGTCTCTGGAGCGATGATCGCACATGGCATAACTTTTACGTTGTAGCCAGCCTGATCGTACATTTCCTGGTACAGGGACAGGCCGTTGCCGTAGTAAAGCCAAGCCGCATATTCACCAGCTTCTGGGCCAAAAGGAACAGCAGAGAACAGTGGAGCTGCAGGAATTTTACCAGCCCAATAGCCAGCTGTTGTGTAGCCGGAATTGATTTTGCCTGAAGAAACAGCGTCGAGGATTTCAAATGGCGGAACCAGCTTGCCCGGCTCATACACCTTCATTTTGATGGTGCCGCCAGACATCAGCTTCAGCTGGTCAGCGACACGAGGAATTGGGCTTCCCAAACCTGGCAGAGAGGTAGAGAAGGCAATTGGTGTCTTCAGCAGCAGCTTGTCGGCTGCGTTTGCGATAGGAGCTGCGAGCACAGATGCAGCTACAGAGGCGGCGAGAGCAAGGCTTAAGACAGATTTTTTCATGTTTCCTCCAAATGGCATTCGGCTGCTAAACGCGCTTTTGCGCTGTCCTCCCAAGCAGCTGACTAATGGTAAATAATATTGACCTCTGAAATAAATCAAGAAATATATTTTGCAGTTTTAGCCGTTTTTCGGGCTTGACACGCGGGTAAATACTAATGGTGTGGATGCGTAGGATTATTGGGTTTGTATACCTAAGGGATAGAAAATTCGCTGTAAAACAACGTATTAGTGCGTAATACATGCTTTGATATATCAATATTGTGGCTCTCGGCGCTCTTCCCCTTGAATTGGAAAATAAAATCGACCAATATTGGAATTGTGACCGGCAGGAAGTGTAAAATGGTGTCTGTAGATTATCTTTTTGAGCCTATCGACCACGATACAGTGGTGGATTCTGTAACTGAGCAGATTGAGGGACTCATTTTGGCCGGCGTGCTGAAAGAGGGGACTAAGCTGCCCTCTGAAAGAGATATTTCTGAGCGTATGGGTGTCTCTCGTCCGAAGGTTCGTGAAGCACTGAAGCGGCTGGAGGATTCCAACCTCATTGCTATCCGTCACGGTGAAGGATCGTTCATAGCGCCTCTTATCAGTGCAGCTATGAGCCCTGCCTTGATCAATCTGATCAGCCGCAATCAGACGGCTTTTTATGACTACCTTGAATATCGACGCGTTCAAGAGGGGTTTGCAGCTCGTCTGGCTGCTGAGCGTGCAACCAAACTGGATCTTGAGCGACTTGAGGCTATTCTCGTGAACCTGCGGGAAGCGCAGGCCAATGGTGATGATATTGCTTCAAAGAAGAATGATATCGCGTTCCATTTGGCGATTGTGGATGCAGGTCACAATGCCATGCTTATTCATATGATGTCTTCCATCTATGAACTGACGCAGAAGGGTGTCTTCTATAATCGTGAATTCTTGCGCTCTATTGATGGGACTGGGGAGCAGTTGTTAGAGCAGCACGAGGAGATCGGCAGGGCTATCTTCACGCGAAATGGCGCAAAGGCTGAAGAGGCCGCGCACCGGCACATTGACTTCGTGGAGACATCTTTCCGCCTCGGGCAGGATCAACAGCGCCGTGAGCTTATTTCCTCAAAACTCTTTGCATTGCAAAGAGGTGAAGAATAATTACCACTCTTACGTATTGGGAATAGAGAGGATCATTCGCAAGCACCGTAGCGAATGATCCATGTTATTAGTTCCTAGCGATTTTCAACCCAAGCGGTGAGATCAGCAACGTTTGGCTCAACGAACTCTGCCATTCCGCCGGAGAATTCTTTAAAAGCATCGATGTTGATGTGGTTGGTACCAACAAGGACAGATGCTCCGCTTTCCAGAGCTTTCACGATCAAATCACGAAAACCGCTGCCATTGGCCTCCTGCTCACCAAACTTGTTCAGGATGAACACGTCAAACGGCTCGTCGATCCGCTGAGTAACTTCGCCTGCAGCTTGCGCGAGGGCCGATGTGTCTAACCGGCAACCTGAAGACTCCTTGCCAAGGGATTGTGTGATGGAGATCTGCGGTCCGTCTGGGAGGACCAGAACGTCCATGTCACAGCGATGGCGATCTTCGTTGACCGTATCTGCCTGCACGATACCGCAAGTCCGTATGCCGTTTTCCCGAAGTTTCTTGGAAAGCTCTGTCAGCACCAGTTTCCCTTTTGGTAGGGTGTAAGCAATTCTCATCTGGGGTCTTCCTTGCGCTTCTGTTTTTTCAGCTATGTGAAAACTCTCATATCAAACTGTAATAATACTGGTTTGATCTACGCTAGGTTACCCCTGCGGCGAATGCGCACAATTATTATGAGGAATGTGTTTTTGCGCATTTACCGCAAGAGAGGCTAACTTGATTTCGTGCAGTTTGGGTATCTTTGAGCCTACCCTACATGAGCAAGCTCATCCCCTTGATAGCTTTGTGCTTTCGAGGTTGTCTCTTCTTCTAGAGGCGAAATTGTTTGTTTGTTTGTCAGCAAAGCCATAATGCCAGGTGACGATGTAGGGTCATATCGTGCTGTGGCATCTAACCCTCCAGTGAGCGTGATGGATTGAACCCGAATTGGCTCTACCTGTTGGTTCTGGTGGAGAAGCTGGAGTTCTTTCCCTTCAAGTAATTCATATGGCCGCTCTGAAGTTAGGTGAATCCTATCCTCCTCTATACGGCGGAGGATGATAGGTGTCTTATTGCCAGTGCTGGATTGGATGACACCTGTTGTGTTCGTGTCAATGAGAGCTGCCGCGTTTGAAAGACTATGACGAGCGAAAATTTTGTCGTAGTCATGGGAAGGATAGTGATGGCGAAGTAGGTCAAGATCTTCTCGTGTGAGCGAGTTAGCGCCTTGAATTGGTCCGTGCAAAAAGTGGTCGAGGTGTTCTGGGCGCCAACGATTGCCGTTGTAAGCGGAGGTAACGTCGCTAAGGCTTTGGAAGCTGCTGAACTCGTATTCCATGTAATATTTGAACACGTTTCGCTCGTCTGGAGCGTCTTTGTACATCGCCGCATAGTCTTGGTGCATTTCTGTGAAATTTAGATAGGCCCCCGTCGCGGTTGTGCCGTTTACATAATCAAATGCATCGATCACCTCCTCACTCAATCTGCGAAAGAGCAGGAGGGCCTCATAGAAGACCATGTGTTTTGGAGTGGAGGCCATCACAAGGTCGTGGATGCCCAGATCTTCACGGGCAACTTGAAACATGTACTTCAATAGAGCGTGGATGAGTGCGCCATCCTGTGAGCGATAATCAGGATGAATAGTTAGTGAGGACGCTTCGGCAATCCGGCGGTTCCAGCGTTGAATGTGTTTGAGTGAAAAAATCTGCTCCACGGGCAGCTCTTCAAGAGACTTTATGATGATGGTGGTGGTGCCAATGACGGTATCACCCTGCTTTGCAATGAGCGTGTAGCAGGATGGGAGGACATAAAACGGGGTGAACCGATAGCCACTCCCGTCCTCCTTCATATAGCCGACTTGAGTGTAGGACTCGTAGAGTAATCTGCAAACCTGAGAGAGTTCATCAGGTGTGTCCGCGAGCTTGAAAATAACATTCTCGGGCGGTGTGTTTTGCAGCTTTACCCTTCTTCTGTGAATGGAAAAACGACGCGCTTTTTGGGCTTCGTGGGCTGTTTCTGATTTAATTGTATTGCTCATGCTCAATAACCTTTACTTGAACAATGTTGTGCAAGTGAGAATAAAAATCGACATTACCTAAAGTGATAAATCTGAGATAACTTTATTGATTTGAATAGAGCAAAAATATTATTAACGTTAATATTATAAATAATATTGACATATACTTAGTTTGTAAAAGATAAGCTTGTTCAGGTTGTATAATAAGTTTATGTGCAATCGATAAATATTTGTGTGCGTGCGGTTTTATCATTCGCACTGATTGGAAATTTTATTAGTGGAGGAAGATGTTGACTGTTTTAGCTGCATCTCAAGCACAAGGGTCTACATCAGGCACATGTGCAGGCTTTTCATATGACGCTGCTTTTTCCCGCAACATTGGTTGGGTGACACCGGAAGAGCAGCAAACTCTTCGTGGTAAGCGTGTTGCGATCGCTGGTATGGGCGGTGTAGGCGGCATTCATGCTGTCACATTGGCTCGATTGGGAATCGGTGCGTTCAGCGTGGCTGATTTCGATCACTTCGACATCGTCAATTTTAATCGCCAGATTGGGGCCACTGTCAGCACCCTGCAAGAGCCTAAGGTTTCAGTGATGGCTGAGCAGGTGCGTAATATCAATCCGGAGGTGGATCTGCGGGCTTTTCCGGATGGTGTAACCGATGAGAACATAGATGCCTTTTTGGAAGGCGTTGATATGTTTGTCGATGGCTTCGACTTCTTTGTGCTGGGTATGCGCAGAAAGGTTTTTGCAAAGTGCCGCGAACTCGGGATTCCAGCGGTTACGGCTGCTCCGCTTGGTATGGGCACTGCTTATTTGTGTTTTACTCCGGATGGCATGAGCTTTGAGGACTATTTCCAGTTTGAAGGGGAAGATGAGTTACATCAGTACTTCAAATTTTTGTTGGGTTTGGCACCAAGCGCGTTGCATCGCCATTCACTGGTGGACACCTCTCAACTGAACCTGAAGGAGGAGCGTGGCCCATCGACTGCTGCGGGTTGCCAGTTAGCTGCTGGGGTGGTTGGAGCGCAAGCCATTAAGCTGCTGCTGGGTCGCGGGCCATTGAAGCCAGCGCCGTGGTATCATCACTTTGACGCCTATGAGGGAAAGTTCGTGACCAAGCGCCTCCCCTCCGGAAATGGCAACTTCTTCCAAAAGCTGAGACTCAAAAAGACCATGCAACAGTTTACCTAGTTTCTGCATAATTGCAGGAACATAGGTGCGTGGGAGGCTTTCCCCTACAAAGAGAGATTGTGCGATTTCGGGCAAGTCGCACAACGCTCCCACGCATCTTGGAGCCTTTAGGCAGGGTTTCACATCTTAAATTGCTTTAATATGAGTTTAATCTTCAGGTTATTGACTTTTGTCAAATAAGCAAAGGAGTGATCGTGATCTACAGTAATTGCAATTCATTCGCATTTGCGAGCTGTTCGCTTTCTATCCCGTTTCGATGGAAACTCAAAAATGATCACACGTCGTTCTTTTCTTTCGCACACTGCAGGGTTTACCGCTGCTGCATCTCTGGGTAGTACGCTGCCGTTCGTGGCACAAGCGGCAAATCCGGCGCTGGCCCTGCATGGTCCGCCAGTGGGACCATCTGTTGTGCTGTCTTACATTGCCAATAAAGGCTTGCTCTCTGACTTTACAGAGAAAGTAGACTTCTCCGTTTACAAATCACCCGATGTCCTACGTGCCGGTTTTGTCTCCGGTGACTGGAAATTGGCAGGCACTCCGTCTTACGTTGCAGCAAACCTTGCTAACAAAGGTCTGCCAGTGAAGATGCTGAACATCATGACCTGGGGCATGCTTTATGTGCTCAGCTATGATGGTTCTGTGAAATCTCCAGCGGATCTGGCCGGTGAGAAGATCGGCATGTTCTTCCGCAATGATATGCCAGATCTGGTGTTTGGCCGTGTCATGCAGCAAAACGGGCTGACTGAGGGCAAAGACTACTCCCTGCACTATGTTAGCACACCCTTTGAGGCATTGCAGCTTCTGCTTTCTGGCCGCATCAAGCATTGTGTTCTGCCAGAACCCGCTGCAACAGCAGGCATGGTCAAGGGCAAAAAGATGGGCAAGTCGATCCATCGTTCCATCGACCTGGCCAGTGAATGGGCTTCTGTGACTGGCGGCGAAGGTCGCTTCCCGATGGCTGGCATGATGGTGCATGAAGACCTTCTTAATGCCCAGCCTGAGCTGATCGAAGGCTTCCATAAAGCTTGCGTGACCGGCACTGAATGGGTGAAGGCAAACCCCAAGGAAGCGGCGACTGTTGCATCTGAAAGCATCACATTGCCAGCACCCGTGATCGCCAAGTCCATTCCGCATACACATTTAACAGCAGAGCGTGCCAAAGACATTCAGGCCGAGTTGGAGCAGTTCTACTCCATTCTGGCGGAAAAGAACCCATCCATCATTGGCGGAAAATTACCGAACGCAGACTTCTATCTGTAGCGAAGCAGGCTCGGCAGACCGCGCAAAGGTTACGGTCACCTGGTCTACTGAGCCCAACTAACAACGAGAAATACCTGATGATCCATCACATGCTATCGACGTTGCTGAGCAAACTTTGGAGTGGCTGGGGCACTCTTGCCGGGGTATTTCTCATTTTCGCGCTGTGGCAGGTTGGTTTTGAGGCCTTCGGGTCTCTGGTCTTGCCCGCTCCACTAGAAGCGTTGAGCCGGTTGTTAGATCTTGTCGCCTTGCCATCCGGGCTCGAATACATCCTGATCACTGCCAAGCGAGCCTTTGCTGGTTTTCTACTTGCGAGCGCTTTCGGTATTTTCTTCGGTCTGATAGCCGGTTGGTCCAACACACTGTCGCTGCTCTGTAAACCGTTCATCACTGTGGCCCTTGGGGTGCCGCCTATTGCATGGATCGTGCTCGCGTTGCTCTGGTTTGGTGGCGATGATGGCACGCCGATCTTTACAGTGTTCATTTCCACGATCCCGCTCATTTTTGCGGGAGCCTTGCAAGGCGTGCGGATGCGGGAGAAGGAGCTGGATGAGATGGCACAGAGTTTTCATGTGCCGCTGGTGCAACGGTTCTGGCAGGTGCAGGCACCGCAGATCGTTTCCTACCTCTTTCCAGCATGGGCAACAGCGTTGGGGTTGAGCTGGAAAGTGGTGGTGATGGCAGAGCTGCTCTCCAGCACGCGGGGCATTGGCGCCGGCCTTGCTGAAGCGCGCGTTAACATTGATACAGCATCCACCATGGCGTGGATTGTTGTGGTTGTTGGGCTGTTGCTGGTCATCGAAGGTATGTTGCTCAACCCGGTGAAAGATTATGTGGAGGGTTGGAAACATGCTGAATGATACAGCTCCCCTGCTCTCCGTCGTGCCAAGTGGTGCAGCAGATACAAAGCCATCCGTTTTGTCTGTCTCAGTGGTAGACCACCGCTATCATCCTTTGCAGCAAACACTGGCACCGAGTGCGCTGGAGCTGAAAAAAGGGGAGGTAGTCAGTATCATCGGCCCATCTGGATGCGGGAAGTCGACTTTTCTACGCATCGCAGCGGGCTTGATTGAGGCAAGTTCCGGGAAGATCTCAAGCACTGCAGATCGAACGGCGATCCTGTTTCAGGAGCACCGGTTGTTGCCATGGAAGAGTCTTCTGAACAACATCAGCTTTGGTCTTCAGGGACAAAAGCTCTCCAAGTTCCAGCGTATGAAGAAGGCACGGGCCGTCGCTTATGCCATGGGTTTCACTGAGGATGATCTGATCAAGTATCCCTCAGAGCTCTCCGGTGGCATGCGTCAGCGTGGAGCGTTGGCGCGTGCGCTTGCAGTAGAACCTGATCTGCTGTTTTTAGACGAGCCGTTTAGCGCTCTCGACATTGGCCGCCGCCGTGATCTTTACCGGCTGGTGTTGCATAAAGTTGATGAAAAACAGTGCTCTGTCCTGATGGTCACTCATGATGTGACCGAAGCATTGGCATTGAGTGACCGTGTTTTGATTATGGCGCCAGATCCGGGGCATTTTGCCAAGGAGTACGAGGTGCCATTGACCCGCTCCGAGCGTACGCGCCGAAACCTTTTAGAACTTGAAGCAAGCTTGCTGGCGGATGACCGGATTGCGCAGCTGTTTAACATGAGCAACTGGGAGCAGTTGGTATGACGGATCTTGCGCGTACATCTCAGCAACAGGCCTGGTTCTTTGATGCTCCGGTGTTCTCTGAAGGGTTCCGGGTCTTCTTTCCGCTGTCAGCACTCTATGCCGTGTTCTCCATCGTTGTGTGGGGGCTTGTGCTTGCAGATGTCCTGCCAGTGCCGCTGGACGCCGACCCTCTTCTCTTTCATCAATACGAGATGTTCTTTGGCTTCTTCACGGGCGCAATGGCGGGCTTTTTGACGACTGCTGTGCCCTCATGGTCAAACACACCAAAGATTGCGGGCACGCAATTGGCGGGTTTGGGGGCATTTTGGCTGGCAGGACGTATCGCGTTCTGGATGCTTGGTGTGCTTTCGCCGACTGTCGTGTTCGTGGTTCAGGCTTTCTTTCCCGCAGCGCTACTGATTGTTATCTTGCCCCGACTATGGCGTGCCGAGATGCGGCATCTCATGTGGCCGGTGCTTATGCTTTGCACAGCCCAGCTTGTGTGCTTTTGGGAATACTCTGAGATTGGCGTTCTCAATCAGGGACTTGCGATTGCGGAAGGTGCGTTCGTGCTGATGGTCCTCACGGCTCTTGCTCCGGTTTCCATGGTGATTGTGAATGATGCTTTGTCAACGCGAGAGGATGGCGCTGTGTTTGTTCCGCGTCCACCAATGAGGCGTGCGGCGCTGTTCTGCATCTCCGCGTTTACTCTTGCCAAGGTGTTGGGCGTTTCTGATGCTCTGCAAGGATGGCTGGCGCTGTCCTCTGCCTGTGCGGTGCTCAACATCTTGCAGGACTGGCATGTGGCAGGCTCTTTGCGAACCACCTTCGCGAAAGCGCTCTACCTGGTCTATTGGTTCTTTGGAGTTGGCTTTGCCTTGGAGGCCGGCGGGTTGCTTGGGCTGCTTTCTGCAGGTTCTTATGTTTCCGGTCAGCACATGATCTTCATCGGCGGCTTGTCTCTGGCAACCTTCATGGTTTTGACCATCGCGGGTCTGCGACATGCGGGCTATTCTTTGAAACTTCCAAAGTTACTAGGCGCCGCGATCCTGTCTCTCATAAGCGCCTGTCTGGCCCGTTCTCTCGGTCCACTGCTCTTCCCTGATCTGGATGTAATGCCACTGGCCTGGCTCCTGTTTGCACTCGCTTTCACCCTATATCTGATCCACTTCGTGCCCGTGGTTCTCCGCGAAAACTTCGTAAAATAAAGGCAACTGACTATGCTTTCTTTATCGAGATTGTTTGAACCGAAGAAAACCGATCTTTCTGAAGGTCTTGTTTCAAATGCCTTTGCACCTGAGTGCGGCGACGCAGTATCAGCTGGCAAGGGCTGCAGTATGAAAGACAGAGAATTTTGCCACGATGCGCGGTGCTATGCTCTCTCGCAAGCTTGTCATGCGGGCTGTGATCAGCACCAGTTTATTGATGCGCTCTGGGCGGAAGACAGACACTGAAGCAGTGTCTTAGCCGGCAGCCTCAAACTGCTGTATCTGGCTGAGCAAAGCTTCGGCCAGTTGTTCCTTGCTGTAAGGTTTGGCCAGTCGTGTGATCCGCTCTAGATTTTGTGTTTGTGGTTCCAGTGCTTTGGGGAAGCGACCTGAGGTGACAACCACTTTTTGGTCTGCGCAGGCTTTGATGCTGGCTTCGGCCAGATCCCAGCCGATTTTGCCATCTTCGAGCTGAACATCTGTGAAGAGAATGTCGAACTTGGTTCCGTTCTCAATGAGCACTTTAGCGGAGCCGTAGCTGTTGGCTTCGATACAAATAAGCCCCATCTCTTTCAGCATGGTTTTGGCGCGCAACAGGGTTTGTAGATCATCCTCAACCACCAGAATGCAGCGTGGCTGGTCAAACGTAATCGCGGTGTTGGGTGCCAGATCTTCCAGCGGTGCCTGCGGAATGACAAGGGTCACTGTTGTCCCCTCCTCCTTCTCGCTGGTGATGCCCATTTCCCCGCCGGATTGCTTGATAAAACCGAACACCATGCTCAACCCAAGTCCAGACCCTGCAGACGTGCGGCGGGTGGTGAAGAAAGGTTCGTAAACGCGTTCCAGCGTTTCCTGATCCATGCCGCATCCGTCATCAGTCACACTTATGGAAACACTCTCGGACCCGTTGGCCACAACCCGAACAGAAATCGTACCCGCACCTGAAATGGCGTGGGAGCTGTTGATGCAAAGGTTCAGCAGTGCGCTTTCCAGCTGGCCAGGGTCGATGCGCACATAGGTTGCTTCCTCTGGTAAATCTGTGGTCAGGATGATCCGCTCATCGATGCTCAATGAAATGATCTCGGCCACACTCTCAATGAGATAGTTGATTTCAACGACTTCTGGCTCAAGGTGCTGTTTGCGGGCAAAGGCAAGCAGGCGCTGGGTCAGATTTGTGGCCATCTCTACAGCGCTATGAATGCGTTGGATATTGCCTTTCAGATCAATGAGCTTGGAGCTTTTGCGCTCAATAATTCCGACGCTGCCAGAAATGCTGGTCAAGATGTTGTTGAAATCATGGGCCACTTCACCGGTTAGTTGCCCAAGGCTTTCGAGCTTTTGTTTTTGCTGTGCCTGTTCCTGAACAAAGCGACGGTCCGTGGCATCAGAGAATGACCAGACTGCACCGCCTTCTGGTAAGGGACTTTTGCGCACTTCGATCAGGATGCCGTCATCATCAATCAGTTCTGCAAAGCGGAAGCGTGTGCCATGTGGACGGACATTCTCATCCTTCCATCTGAACCCAGAGTTCTGAATGAGCACACGAATGTCTTTGGCTTTCTCAATCTCAGCTTCATTGATGCGAAGCGTTTCTGCCAAACGCGGGTTCCAGGCCGTCATATCATGGGCATCGTTGGTCAGAACCAGCCCTTCAGCGATGCAGTTAAAGGTGGTCTCGAACAGCTCTGTCTTGCGTTGCAACTGGCCATAAATGCGGCGCAACCGAATGGAATTGGCGCGAAAAATGCGGAAGGAATGCAACAGTCGGGTGATCTCATCATCTTGCCGCGCAGGTCGTGGGAGAACGGTGGTGTGATCTCCTTTGGCCAGACTGGACATGGCGTGAGAGATGCGATTGATGTTCTTGGTCACGTAACCAGCAATGTAATGCGCTGACATCAAAGCCAGAAGAATACTCGCGATGCCAGTGAGCAGCACAACGAGCTGTGCACTGGAGATGTAAGAGGATGTTTCCTGCCGTTGCTTGGAGATTTCTTCACCTGACAGACGAACAAACTCAGCAACCAGCTGGTTGATCATCTGTGCGCTGGATTTGATTTTGAAAAGCGCGTTGCGGGCTTCTAGTTGTCCCGCCATTGCCAGATGACGGATGGCATAAAGGCCTGCGTTGTCCTCTGCGATTGTCTTCAGTGCTGCAACGGCTTCCTGAACCTCAAGGGCAGATATGCCCTCCAGATCAGCCATTTGCAGATGATAGCGGCGACGCAGCTCGCCCAGACTGAGGAAATCAGTTACATGTGCGGCGGAAATCAAAAGGTTGGCAGCCTGACCAATCCCTTGCCAGGCCTCACGTTCCTCTGCATTCTGGTAAAACGTGGAGGAGTTCTTGACTGCAAGGCGCTCCATCTTGGAGAGGTCAACAAGCAGGGTACGAACCTGATCCTCAGACTCGCTGATTTGCTGGGCTGCGTTGACCAGAACGGCCACCTGCGAGCGCATGAGCGAAAGGTTTTGCTGCACTTGCGGTAGAAATCGACCAAGACTTCCTTGTTGTCGTGCAAGGGGAAAGTTGTCGCGATATTGCTGTTCTGCATTGCTCAGCTCAACCAGTAAACGAGAGCCTTCATTTTCGATCTGATAGACCGAAGAAAGGTTGAGGATGAAGGGAGCTGAACTCACCAGACCGGCGGATTTATTAGCCAGTTGGAGTGAGCTTGCGATTGCTTCGATAGTCTTTTGATAATGCCCAACAAGCTTCACGTTGGCTTGGTCCAGCCAGTACCATGCGATCGACCCTGCAAACAAAGTTGCAAAAGTCAGCAGCGTGATGGCTGCCAGCAAACGTGTTTTGATGGAAAGCAGAGCTTTCACGCGTTGGGGCAAAAAGGTCATGGCAGGTCTACAGCGGCTTCATCCAGTGCGAAGACATAGCCTTTGCCGCGACGGGTCTGCAAAAAGACCGGCTTGGATGGATTGGCCTCAATTTTCCGGCGCAAGCGCAGAATCAACACATCAACGGTGCGGTCCATATAGCGGGAAAGATCCCCGCCCAGATACTCCAGCAGTTCCACGCGATCAATCGGACGGTTCGGGTTCTCGATGAGAAACTCCAGCAGACGCAGCTCGGAGTTCGTCAGACTGATTTCCCGCAGGTTCCTGTCCAGCAACCGACGCTCGTCGCAAATGAAGGATAGCTCGCCAAGTGGAATAATCCCAGCGCTCGGTGTTTGCGGTGCAGGAGTGCTACCAGTAGGCTCTCGTTCTGCCGGAACATTGCGCTTGTAACGACGCAGAACCGCACGAATGCGGGCGATCAGTTCTCGCGGATTGAACGGCTTCATCAAAAAATCATCAGCACCGGTTTCCAGTCCAACGATCTTGTCTACCTCATCTCCCGTGCCCGTAAGCAGAATGATTGGAAAGTCATAGGATGTGCGCAGGCGCTGTGCGAGCATCATGCCGCTTTCACCATCCAGCTTCAGATCGATGATCGCCAGATCAAGGCTTTCCAGCTCTTTGAGCGTGATGAGTTCTTTGCTTCCGTGACACGGCAGTGCCTGGAACCCATATTCATGCAGCAGTTCCTGCAGCACATCGCGAATAGCCGGGTCGTCATCAACGACAGCTACCTTTGAGGGTGACCTATCCCAACTCTCGGTCATTTATGTAACCTTCCTCGCAACCCGTACCATGCTCCCAGACGCATACTTGGAGGTCGTTTTTGATTTTCTTCAGATTGCGGCGACAATGCACGTGAAAGTGCTTTCTCATCAATAATTCTAATATTTCATATGTAACTCATATCTGTAATAAATGTAACATTTAAAATATATATCTGCTAAATAAGAACATACTTAACGGTAAATCATAGGAACTCCTGTGATGTTTCATGTAGTTTTCTAATCAAGTTATGGGATTATGTGGGTGTACTTGTAAGTTGTTACACCTACATGCGTTTAGACTTGGGAGAAGATAATGAAAAACGCTCTTTTAGGTGGCCTTGCTGCCGTTGGCCTCCTTGCTGCACTTCCAGCTACAGCTTCTGCTGAAGAACTCAACATGGTCTGTGGTGCTGAGCAGGACTGGTGTGAGCTGATGGCACGCGGTTTTGAGGATGAAACCGGCAATGAAGTTCTGATGGTGCGCAAAAGCACTGGCGAAACACTCGCTCAGGTGCGTGCAGAAGCAAGCAACCCTAAGATTGACGTATGGTGGGGCGGTACTGGTGATCCACACCTGATCGCAGCATTTGAAGGCCTGACACAGGATCCGGGTGTTGACACCAGCGACCTGTTGGGCTGGGCATCCAACATGCACAAGATCTCAAATGGCGGCACTGTTGGCATCTACGCTGGCGCACTCGGCATTGCGTATAACGCTGAAGTTCTGGAAGAGCGCGGCCTGCCAGCTCCAGCTTGCTGGAAAGACCTCACAAACCCTGCTTACACCGGCGAAATTCAGGTTGCGAACCCAAACAGCTCCGGCACGGCTTACACTGAGCTGGCAACCTTCGTTCAGCTGTTTGGTGAAGATGAGGCCTATCGTCTGCTGACCGAAATCGGCAAGAACGTAAACCAGTACACAAAATCCGGTTCCGCACCAAGTAAAGCTGCTGCTCGCGGTGAAACCACCATCTCCATCGGCTTTATGCATGACATGGTGAAACTGGCAGGTTCCGGCTTCCCGCTGAAGATCGTTGCGCCTTGTGAAGGTACTGGTTATGAAGTTGGCGCTGTGAGCGTGATCAAAGGTGCAAAGCACCCTGAACTGGCGAAGCAGTTCGTTGAATACGCTCTGCGTCCAGACGTTCAGTCCCGCTCTATTGAAGTGAAGTCCTTCCAGGTTCCTTCCAACTCCAAAGCATCCGTTGCTCCTGAGTCTCCAGATCTGGCAAGCATCAAGCTGATCGACTACGACTTTGCGACATATGGTGAGCGTTCCACTCGTGAGCGTCTGCTGAAGCGCTGGAATGAAGAAGTTAAAAACGCTTCTCACTAAGTAAATCGAGCGTTGAAGGGCGGACTTATTCTCTGTCCGCCCTTCACCCTATATGCGTTGCATCGTATTCGCGCTTGCGCCAATACAAAACTCTCGGATCAACATCATGCGAAAGACAATTGCGCTCTGGCTCGCCGCCGGAATAGTGGGATTTTGCATATTTCCCTGGTACTCAGTAGAAAGCGGCTTTTGGTCTTTTAGCTGGTTGTTCAGCGAATTCCTTAGCGAAGACGCCGCGCCTGCCCTCTTCCAAGCTCTGCTTTATGGCCGCTGGTGGTTTGCTCCATTAGCATTGGCATTCGTCGGCATCGGTCTGTCGTTTGCTTTGCTGAAAGATGAACGCACCCGGGCAAAGGCCCTTGTTATTCTGTCTATGACAGGCCTTGCTCTGTTGTTTGCGCAGGGCTTTGCAATTGGCAGAGTCGGACCAGAGCTGTTCGTTGATACTCTCAACTTCGGCTCAGCTGCAGCAGGTCAGGTTGGCTTCGGCTCTGGGGCGATGATGACCGCCGGTGCTCTCCTCTTTATCCTCACCACCAGCATTTCAGGTCTTGGTCAGGGCCGCGGTGATGCGTTCATCGTTGGCAGCATCGGCCTCATTATTGCTCTGGTGATTACCTTCGTTTTCTATCCGGTTTCCCAGATCCTGATCCGCGCGTTTGAAGCAAGTGATGGAGGCATCGACATTGCCTTGTTCTTCACACGCTTCTTCTCCAGTGATATCTGGAGCCTTGCCTGCCTTGCTGGCGGCAAAACCTGTGGTCCAGCCTGGAACTCTGTTTTCCTCGCAGTGCTCACCGGTGCTGGTACAACCCTCCTCGGCCTTGCCTTTGCGCTGGTCGCGACCAAAACCGCGTTTCCTGCGAAAAAGCTGCTGCGCATTCTCACCATTATTCCAATCATCACTCCTCCCTTTGTGATTGGTCTGGCGCTGATCCTCATGTTCGGCCGTGCTGGTGTAGTGACAGATGTGCTGCATGATGTTTTTGACATCTCGAAAAGCCGTTGGCTCTACGGTTTCTCTGGCATTTATCTCGCGCAGCTGCTTTCCTTTACGCCGATTGCCTTCCTTGTACTCATCGGTGTGGTTGAGGGCGTCAGCCCTTCCATGGAAGAAGCCTCTCAAACCCTCAATGCATCCCAGTGGCAGACCTTCAAGAACGTCACATGGCCTCTGATGCGTCCGGGCCTGGCAAATGCCTTCTTGCTTGGCTTCATTGAAAGTATCGCCGACTTCGGTAACCCGCTTGTGTTGGGTGGCAACTTCAATGTCCTGTCTACTGAGATCTACTTCGCCATTGTCGGTGCTGTGGCTGATCCATCCAGAGCGGCTGTACTGGCTGTCGTCTTGCTCATGCTCACCCTGTCTGCCTTTGTGGCGCAGCGTTTGTGGCTCGGCAAAAAATCTTACGCGACAGTCACAGGTAAAGCTGACTCCGGCCAGCATTCGCCGCTAAACTCTGCGCTCAAGTGGACATGCTACGGCTTCGCATTGCCTTGGGCAGCATTCACAGCTGTTGTCTACTCCATGATCGTGTTCGGGAGCTTCGTAAAGCTTTGGGGCTACGACAACACCTTTACGCTTGATCACTACATCCGTGCATTCTCCGTCAGCTTCAACAATGGCATTCGCTGGACGGGTGTGGCGTGGGATAGTTACTTCACCACGCTCACTATCTCCACTATCGCGGCTCCACTCACCGCTGTTGTTGGTTTGCTCACTGCCTACCTGCTGGTGCGTCAAAAGTTTGCTGGCAAGAACCTGTTTGAGTTCAGCACAATGCTCAGCTTTGCTATTCCGGGCACTGTGATTGGTGTGGCTTACATCATGGCCTTCAACACACCACCAATCGAGCTAACCGGCACGAGCATCATCCTGATCATTGTGTTCGTATTCCGGAACATGCCTGTGGGTGTTCGTGGGGGTATCGCGGCTATGTCTCAGCTGGATAAGAGCCTTGATGAAGCTTCCATCACGCTTGGAGCAAACAGTTTTACCACTGTTCGCAAAGTGATCCTGCCTTTGATGGGGCCTGCAATCCTCGCAGCTCTGGCGTATAGCTTCGTTCGTGCCATCACGTCTGTGAGTGCGGTGATCTTCCTGGTGAGTGCGCGCCACAACATGGCAACCTCGTTCATCGTGGGCCGTGTTGAACATGGTGAGTACGGCATCGCGATTGCGTACTCCTCTGTGCTGATCATCACCATGCTCGTGGCAATCCTGCTGCTGCAGGTCGTCATTGGGCAGCGCAAGTTGCGTCGTCAGAACCGTCTGCAAACCTCAAACAAAAACAAAGAGCTGGCTTCAGCTTAATCCTAGAGTTTCTGGAGTAAATCATGTCTATTATGCAAAAAGCAGGCTCTGTACAGTTCCGGGATGTCGTCAAAAAATACGGTTCTGTCACCGCGCTGAAGCCTCTCAATCTGGAAATCCAGCAGGGTGAGCTTGTCACTCTGCTGGGCCCAAGTGGTTGCGGTAAAACCACCACTCTGCGTCTCATCGCTGGGTTGGAAGCCGCAACTGAAGGCACCATTTACATCGGCGGCAAGGACGTCACGCACCTAACGGCGACGTACCGCAACGTGTCCATGGTGTTCCAGTCCTACGCGCTCTTTCCGCATATGAGCGTGGTCGACAACGTGTCCTACGGCCTGCGTGTCAACAAGGTGCCTGCCAAAGAAGCTCAAGCCAAAGCAGAAGAAGGCTTGGCGATGGTTGGTCTGGCTGGGTACGGCGAGCGCCTGCCAAGCGAGCTTTCCGGTGGTCAGCAGCAGCGCGTGGCAGTTGCTCGAGCTGTTGTGCTGGAGCCGGAAGTGCTGCTGCTCGATGAGCCGCTTTCTAACCTTGATGCGAAACTGCGTCGTCATGTACGTGAAGAGATCCGCGAAATCCAGCAGAAGCTTGGCCTGACAGCTGTCTATGTGACGCATGATCAGGAAGAAGCGATGGCTGTTTCTGACCGCATCATCGTGATGAACAAAGCGGAGATTGCACAGTCTGGCACTCCACGCGAGCTCTACAACCAGCCGAATTCTGCATTTATTGCGGACTTTATTGGTGATGCAAACGTGGTGGATTGTGAGATTGCAGGTTTCAGTGAAGGCACAGTTTCACTGAAAGTTGGTGGGGCCTCTGTTGTTCTGCCTTACTCTGGTCCAGCGTGTCAGCACGGTAAGCTGGCGATCCGTCCAGAAGGCATCACCGTTACACAAGATGGGACCAATGGCATCGCTGCGGGCATTGCTTACGCAGCTTATCTCGGCAACCAGATCCAGTACTCCCTCAACACTGGATTTGGCAAGTTGTTCGCCATTGATCATAACCTGAGTGCAACGGTTATTCCAACAGGCGCAGAAGCCTTCATCCACCTCAAAGAAGAGGGGCTGGCCTTTTTGCCAGAAGCATAAGGGCTAGGACGGCCACCTCCATCCGAACCCTCTCTTCTAAAACAGAAGCCCGGAGATCCCCCTCTCCGGGTTTCTTTTTGTTTGGCTCATGAGAATGTGTGGGGTGCATGAAGTGTGGGTACTCGCATAAGCTGTACTTACCTGCGTTTGCTGATTAAGTTTAAGTGACACTGCAGTTTTGGGAGGTTGGCCATGGCAAAGAACATAGTGGTGTTTTCAGACGGAACCGGTCAGGAGGGCGGCGAAGGTCCGGACACGAACGTCTATAAGCTCTTCAGGATTTGCGAAAACAGAACCAAACGGCAAGTGCTGTTTTATGATCGCGGATTGGGCACGAAAGCGCACCGCTCTCGTGTTACGCGTCTACTGGGCAATGCGACCGGGCTTGGCATCAGCAAGAACCTGATGGAATGCTATCAGTTTATCTTCGAGAATTATCAGGCCAAGGATAAGATCTACCTGTTCGGCTTCAGCCGCGGCGCCACCACTGTGCGTAGCCTTGCAGGCTTCATCGAGATGTTCGGCATCCTGCCAAAATCCCGACCAGAACTGATCGCCAAAGCCTACAAGATTTACCAGATCAGTGATTGTCATGCGCGAAAAGCCAAAGCACAGGAATTTCGCGAAAAGCACCACAATATGTGGGCAGATGTTGAGTTTATCGGCGTGTGGGATACGGTCGCAGCGCTTGGCTTGCCATGGAAATCCCTTTCCGCTGCCATCAATAAGCTCCCCGGCTTCAAACATGAGTTCCATGACCTGACATTGCCTGCAGCCGTGAAGAATGCTTACCAGGCCCTATCCATTGATGATGAGCGTGAGGTGTTCCATCCTGTCCTGTGGAATGAGAGTACAGCGCCAAACCAGATCATGCAGCAGACCTGGTTTGCAGGTGTGCA
Organism: Pseudovibrio sp. W64; assembly: GCF_001623145.1. Classification (NCBI taxonomy): domain Bacteria; kingdom Pseudomonadati; phylum Pseudomonadota; class Alphaproteobacteria; order Hyphomicrobiales; family Stappiaceae; genus Pseudovibrio; species Pseudovibrio sp. W64. The sequence continues at coordinate 510,109 of NZ_LMCI01000038.1, forward strand.
CACTGATATTGGCGGTGGCTATGAGGATTCCCGACTTTCAGACATCACATTCAATTGGATGCTGGAGCACGCAGAACGAAATGGATTGCGCATTCATGAAAGCAGTCGCAAAGCGCTGGTTGCTAATTTGAATCCGGATGAGACAGGCACGATCCACAATCCGCGTGAAGGCATCTTTGAGTACATCTACAAAGTGAAGCAAAGAATGTGGCCGCGGCTGGACATGAACGCACGAGAACGCGGGCAACCGCACGTTCATCCGAGTGTGCTTAAGCGGGCGAGCAATCCGGAGATCAGCTACAAACCCTGGATGATAGAAAATAACCCGATTGAGGAACCGCTGATCAAGCGGACGGCTAAGGCACTGGAAACTGAAACCTCTTAGGCAAAGAAAAAGCCGGAGCAGATGTTGCTGCCCCGGCTTGATTATTGCGAAGATCACTTGGCTTTTCGAGAGCCTTTGATCATAGGGGTGACAAGATCTTCCCGCTTCCACAAACGGTAGAAGAAGATCGCTGCCACGTGCAGAACCACCAGAATGAGCGTTGCACGGGCTAATATGCCATGCCACGCCAATGCAGTGCGGACGCTGTCTATCCCCGCCCACGAGGCCAATGGCCCAACATTGATGTAATCCTCCGGATCTGCGAACAGACCCAGTGCTGCCTGCGCTCCAATCACTCCAAGCAAAAGGAAAACGAACAGGCCGCCAAGCGGGCTATGTCCCTTCCAGTTGCTTGCCTGCCGTTTTGGCAGTTTTGCGATGTAGGAGAACAGCGTTTTGGGGCTGTAAACAAAGCTTGAGAAACGAGCTGTCTCTGAGCCAATGAAACCCCAGATCAGTCGGAATGCAATGAGGGCGAGCACTGCATAGCCAAACCAAAAATGCAGCGTCATAACGTCTGGCCCAAACTTGCCCAAACCCCACGCGGCGGCAACGCTGCCTGCGAAAAGCCAATGGAACAGGCGCAGTGGTAGGTCCCAAACAGGGGCTCCTGTTTTCTTCTGCGTTTCCAAGGAATGATCAGCGCTCGCTACCGTCATTTTTAGAAGTCCTTCGCGCGGAATTCTTTGTGGCAGCCTTTGCAGGTGCCGCCAAGTTTGCCGAGTGCTTTGCCCAATGCAGGACGACCTTCGCCAGCGACATCATTCAATGCAACAAGTGCCTGATAGAATTCTTTTCCCTTGGCCTGATAGCCAGCCATGTCTTCCCAGATCACCGGAAGGGCGCGGGTTTTGCCCGGCAGGTCGGCGTTGGATGTGCCTAGAGTGTACAGGCCAGCTGCATTGTAGCTGGCAACAGTCATCATGTTGCCAGAAGCCGCTTTTGCTTTTTCAGCACTGTACTCAACTTCGCCTTTTGCCATGGCTGCCAAAGCGCCCATATCATGCCCAAGCAGAGTAAAGTAAGCGCGGCGGGCTTCTACGACGTCGTCTTTGGTTGTGTCTGCTGCAAAAGCTGAAGTTGCAGTCATAGCGACCAGCGCAGTGATCAATAGTTTACGCATGGATTTCTCCGTGTTTGGTGATTGCCTAGTATTTGATGGGAGTGTTTTTGTTTTGATTGTTCTATCTGAAATAAATCTTCTGGCGCCGCATTGGCTGCCATTATCTATTTCTTGTCTTTGCTTGTTCTAGTTATGTATATACCCGTATAAGAATGATTTGAGCTTGCTTGAGGTTAGAATAGTTGAGCCAACTATCGCTTCAACGGGAATGTTGTAATAGTTTGTCGCAAGGTGTAACGGGCGCTTGCATGTATTCGTTTGAGAGATCATGCAGGTACAGCTTCCTCAACCAGATGCCCCTCATCCATGGTCAGAATACGATCTGCCAATTGCAGGATACGGTTGTCATGAGTGACCATCACCGTGGTGATGCCACGCTTCTCTCCCAACTCTTTGAGCAGCTTGACCACTGTTAGCCCGGTGTCCTTGTCCAGAGCAGCCGTCGGCTCATCTGCAAAGATGATATCTGGTGAGGAAACCAGTGCGCGCGCGATAGCAACGCGTTGTTTCTGTCCGCCGGAAAGATGGGCGGGCAGATAATCACTGCGATCTTCCAGGCCCAGAATGCTGAGCATATGCCGTGCAGCCTTCTCCTGCTGTGCCGCGTCAACGGTTGCCTTCACACCGTTTTGGTGAACCTGCAACCCCATCAGTACGTTTTGGGTCGCCGTCAGGCTTTCGTGCAAGTTATGTGCCTGAAAGATAAAGCCAAGGCGTCGCCGCAACATGATCTTCATTGTCTCGTCTGCACTGTGCAATTCATGCCCCAGTAAGGCGAGTTGGCCTTTCTGTACATCACGTAGGCAACCCATGAGCGTCAATAGCGTGGTTTTGCCGGACCCGGACGGACCCATCATTACGGTCAAACTGCCTTTTTCGATCTCGAAGTTAACGTCGAATATAGCTTGTTTGCGTGCTTCTCCTTCGCCAAACCAATGGTTGAGACCGGAGACGCTGATTGGAGCATGTGGTGTGTATGTCATCATCAGTGCCTCCTAGAACAGGTCGGCTGGATCAGCATGAGCCAATCGACGCGTTGCAATGGTTCCAGAAAGTGCACAGGCGGCCAACGTGCCGAGAAAAACAATAAGCGCCCGCGCCAGAGTGAGCCCCACAGGCAGACCGGATTTCAATGCCAGCATTTTGTAAATGCCCATGGCAGCAAACACCCCGGGGAAGAACCCAAGCACTGCAAGGACCATGGCTTCCTCAAAGATGATGCTGAGGAAGAACCCTTGACTAAACCCCATCGCCTTGAAGGTTGCATACTCCTTCAGGTGATCGGCCACATCTGTGCTGAGAACCTGATACACGATGACAATGCCCACCAGCACGCCAATGATAGTGCCAAATCCGAAAATGATGCCCACTGGCTTTTCTGAGGTTTGGTAGGCTTGTTCATCGGATGCTGCTTTGGCGAAACTGCGGATTTTCAAGGTATCTGTAGGCAATACCTGCTTCAGCAGTTCAACTGTCCGCTCAACAGAAGCACCTTCCTGCACCTTCAATAAGATGTGGTCTGGTGCTCCGGAACTGCGGGAGGGTGAGAGCCGCAAGACGCTCTGGTCAGACATCACCAGATTGCCATCTGCACTGAAACCAGCGCCAATCTGCAAGGTGCCGATCAGCTTAACCTGACGGTTGTTCATTTCAAACACAGCGGGTGTTTCAGGTGAAAGTGAGTTGAAGAATTCCTCTGTTCCACCACGTGTTTTGCGGTCTACCAGTGCTGTATCGGGCAAAGCCAACTGCAAAAACTGAGGACGCAGCACCGGAGCCATGAAATCAATGGCTTCGATGGGAAGCCCAACCAATTGCAAACCTGCGATCTGGTCTTTCTGCACGCGCCAGTCCACCTTGGCAATGTAAACAGGAGCTGCTGCCGCGACCTCCGGCAGGGTCAGCGCTTCCAGCATGTGCACACGAGCAACATTGCCGCCTTCGGTGAGGGATTTTGCATCAGATGCGGAAATCAGAATGTCCGCCTCAAACAGCTCATAGGGCTGCAAAGTGGAGCCAGTCAGAGCCCCCATCATGCCGAGCTGCACGAACACCAACACGTTGGCAAAAGCCACCCCAGCCAGTGCGGCGGCAAAGCGGCCTTTGTTGTGCGTCAGCTGCAACCAGCCAATGGGCAATCGTCCCAGCATCCATGTGAGAAAACGGGTCACTTGGCTGCCTCATCGTTTGCTGGCTGAAAGTATCCGAGGATTTCCAGGTTGGTGAGGTTCGCCGCCAGTTCAGATGATGTCTCGTCCAACGTCACAACAACTGTCACCACACGGGCATCCGTGTTTGCGGCGGGGTCTACGCTAATGATGTTTTGTCGTCCGACGATCAGCCCGATCTCTGTCAGCGTTCCGCGCAGTTCCTGCGTCAAAGCTTCTGCGCGTAAGATGACAGCATCGCCAATGTTCAGACGGCCAATCTGGTTCTGGTAAATCTCCATTTCCGCAGTCATTTCGCGGGTGTTGCCAAACTCAATGAGACCTGCAGAAGATGGACGCTCACCGGGTTGCACCAGCAGATCCAGCACGGTGCCATCAAACGGTGCGCGGACAACAGATTTTTCAAGGTTTACTTCAGCGGTGCGCAAAGCGATTGCAGCAGATTGTAACTTGCGTTTGGCGAGTTCCACATCCGCCTGAGAGAGATCGGCTGAACCACTGTAGCGCTGCAGAGTTGCCACCTTGCGAGCTACATCCAGTAAAGCGCTTTCGGCTTCAGCTTCTGCGCGGTCCAGTTGCGCTTGTGTAACCACTTTGCGGGCAAACAGAGACTTGGTGCGCTCCAGTTCCGCCTGTGACAGATCCGCGTTGGTTTTGGAACGGTTAAGATCGGCTTCGTTCTCCACCTGACTGGCTGTGATAGAGAGCTGGACCTGCCGGAGGGAAGCCTCAGAAACCGCTATTTCCGCCTTGGCTGCCTCAACACTGGCTTCCAGTGAAGGACGATTGTCCAACAAGGCGAGCACAGTGCCTGTCTCAACCCAATCACCGACTGAGATTGGCAACTCCGCAATGCGGGCATCCCCTGCTCCGAATGGCAAGGCTATGGTAGAAACGCCGTCCCGCGGGATCAGCTTACCAAGTGCCACCACAGCGCCAGCTTCCAGCGCTTTAATGTCTTCTTTGGTCACTGTCGTGTTGATTGGAACGGCAATTTTCTGATTGCTTCCGCCACCCGGCTCCAGCCCTGTCATCTCATAAAACAGGCGTAGGCCAGCGGGCTGGAAGTACATGCCCATGACACCACCGGTGAACATGATAGCAATGAAGACAGGGACAAGCAGAATAATCCGCTTGAATGGCAAACCCTTGCGAGCGTTACCCGAAATAGACGAAATGCCCGTGTCTTCCAAAGGCAAATCTTCGTTTGGCGCATTGTGATGGGTCACAGGACCACCTCTGCTGTGACTTGTTAATTATTACTTTCTAATATTCTAATATTAAAATCACGCAACCCAAAAATTGTACGGATTTGTAACACAGGTGGAATTTGAGTTTTGGGTGTGTTTGGTGATGCTCGAGTAACACCGGAGCTATCTGATTATTCCAACGAAAGCGAGTTTATCGAACGGTGCTAATTTCGTCGCATCCCGTCTTCAAGTTCAATTCTTCCAGTTCCGCGCAAAGTTCAACGACTGCTTCTCTTAGTTCGTCAGGGCTATCAGCGAACTCATCATCAATTTGTGCAGATAAGTTACAGCCCGTTTTCTCTTGGAACATTGTGACCGCTCGCATCAGTTGATCAAAAACATGTACAGCTGATGGGGTCAGAGGAGGCGTGATGCTAAAGGTTACTTCAATAAAGTTTTGCTCACCTGATGCGACCAACTCCGGTAGGACATATCCTATCTTACCGTCATTCGGTTCGATCCAGATTAGATAGTCAGTTTGTCCTGTCGGGTCATCCCACTGGAAGCAATCCATATCTCCCCATTTGAACCCCATTGTGTGCAATAGGTTCCATACCTCTTTGCCATCAAAAGTCTGGTTTGCATCAAGGTAGGCGGTAATGCTTACACAATCTGGTGCCAGATTGTTGATCGTCTCAACGCGTTCGAATTTTTCAAGGATATAATCTTCGCTGAGACTTGAGGACGAAAAGCCAAAGGGTAACGATGTAAGAAATGAGCTCAGTGCCTCTTGCGCTTTTAGAACGATCTCAGGGCTTGTCTCGGAGAACTCATGTGGGGACCAGCTGGCAATCAACTCTTGCCCCTCAGTTGGTGCATCTGAAGAACTTAAGTATGTTGTTATGCCCTTCGGTGTCACGACATAAAACTCCGGTGTCAGCTCTAAGCTGGGAGGGATTTCTTCGAGAGCACTTCGTAGAGCTTTACAGAGAAAAACTTCGCGGGCCTTGAAGCGAGAGATAATGTCGATATTCCAGTTTGGTTCGACATTTTGGTCTTCGAGAGGTTGACCGCTTAACTCCTGAGGCAGAGTAATTGGTGGTGGGATCAGATCTATTATACGTGGAAGTTTGGCGGTTCCAGGTATAGCTTTTTCGACTCTCTCACCAGATAAACTGGAGGGAACCTCTTCTAAATCACCTATGTTCAAATCTGAGGGTGTTTGCTGGATGTTCTTGTTCTTTGATGAAAAAAGTTTCCTTAGCAACTTCATCATTTTGGTCCAGCTTCCTTCAAAGACTGCCCAACACAAGATCAAGAAAATCTCGTTGAAAGATAGTTGGGGAGAGACTTCACAAAGTAGCTTTCTTTAGTTCAAGCTACTCTAGGCAGTATTTGCGGCATCTAATTGCGCAGTCAATATAAGATTGTAGCCAGTCAGATATCTCGGTGGCACTCAATAATCGAAACTTCGTATTGATTTTTCTGTCTTCGCTTTCTCTGAGAAGAGCGCGACTTCACCTGAACTGCCTGTTACTGCAGTTCAGGTTTTATTCGTTTCACTTAAGCTATTTCTGCCTGCGGGGTGTCCTCTTCTGCGATGCGGGTGAGGAAGGTGTCTACTTCGGCGGAGAGGTCGTTGGTGACTTGTTCCAGCAGGGCTGAGGACTGGTTGGCGGCTCCGGCTTCTGTGGTTGTCTCGTTGATTGCACCGCTGACGGAGACAACGTTGCTGGCGGCTAATGCTGTTCCGTCGGAGGCTGCCTGAACAGCTTCAGCAATTTCTGCGGTTGCCATTTGTTGTTGTTCAACGGCGTCAGAGATGGAGGATGTCAGCTCGCTGATCTCTTTTACCGCCGCCGTGATGGAGCCAATGGCTTCCACAGTGCTGCGGGTTGAACTCTGAATGTCGTTGATCTGCGCTGAGATCTCCTCGGTGGCGTGCGCTGTCTGGCTTGCCAGGGTTTTCACCTCTGTTGCTACCACAGCAAAGCCTTTGCCCGCGTCCCCTGCCCGTGCAGCCTCAATGGTTGCGTTGAGCGCCAGCAAGTTGGTTTGCTCGGCGATGTCGCGGATTAGGTTGAGAACGGTGCCAATTTGCTCAGCGGACTTGGCAAGGGCAATGACTTCATTGTCCGTGGTCTGGGCGATTTCAGAGGTAGACGTCACCAGTGTATTGGCGCGTGTGGATTGGCTGGAGATCTTTTGGATAGAAACAGACAGCTCCTCCGCTGCCGCTGCAACGGTCTCCACGTTTTGTGACGCGCTGGCAGAGGCTTCGCCTGCGCTGTTGGCCTGCTGGGTTGCCTGATTGGCCACATCGAACAAGCGCTCAGAGGAACTGCGCATTTCCATAGACTGGTTAGAAAGCATGGATACATTGCGTTCCAAAACCACGCGGAACTGCTCGACAACCTCTTCTTTTTGCTGTTGGCGAGTTTGCTCACGGGAGCGTTCGGTCTTTGCACGTTCTTCCAACTCGCGGCGGGCGATGGCGTTTTCGCGGAACACCATGACCGCATCCTGCATCTTGCCGATTTCGTCTTTGCGGGCAGCCAGATTGAGGTTCACATCAACAGCACCAGAGGCAAGCTCATCCATTTTAGAAGTGAGCGAAACGATTGGTTTGCTGAGGCTGTTAGCCAGCCAGAGAGCAAAACCAAGTCCGCCAAGACCTGCGATCAATGCAAGGCTGAGAGAAATGATGTTCAGCCGCCGTGCATCCGCATTGGCCTGTGCAAGTGCTGACTGACTGGCGGTAACGGTGGATGATACAATCGCGTTGATGGAAGCCCGAAGAGCCTGATTGTGGCGCTCGATCTTCTCTTTGGTTGGGATCATGCGGGATGGTGTAATACCCAGCAGGATAGCCGCATCTTTACTCCAGTTTTTAAAGCTGGTCTGTGCTGAGAGAACGGCCTGCCGCATTTCGTCATTGAGCGCGACCTCTAGCGTCTCCTCAATATCCATGCCCAGAGATGCGTTGATGTCTTTAAACTCACGGCGAAACTCTTCGGGCTCAATGAACGTGGTCATGGCGAGTGCTGTATCGACGACCTCTTTGGCGTGCTCAAAATCGTTGACAATGGTGAAGGAAAGGCGCTGTGCTTCCAGCGCTTTTAGCGTCACACGGCCAAGGTTTTCACGGCCTTCAGCTGCCTGCCAGACAAGGAATGCCATCAGTGCCATAGCGACGACAATGAGGCTAAGGATCGGAATGAAGATTTTACTGCGAATAGTCATGGATCCGGCCCTTAGTTTGGCAGTGTTGGCATTGGCGTTTCAGTACGCTCGGCGGTCAGCGAAACAAGGAATGCCTTGAGGTCCTGAACTTCCCGTTCAGACAGATCAAGCGGGCGCACATGCTCGGACCTGGATGGACGCTCGATGCCGCCAGCATTGTAATGGGCGATCATGGTTTCCAGATCAGGAATACTGCCATTGTGGGTGAATGGGGCGCGGTACGTCAGGTTGCGTAGGCCTGGGGTTTTGAAAGCGAATTGGGCTTTGGGGTTGTCTTCCTCATAAAGCCCGCGGCCAATGTCTTCTGTCGGCGTGCCAATGTCGTGGAACTTGTTGTCCGTAAAGTTCCAACCCGTATGGCAGACCGCACAGTCGCCTTTGCCGTTAAACAGCTCAAACCCGCGTTTGGCGGAGGCAGAAATAGCATTTCCCTCACCTTCAACCCAACGGTCAAACGGAGACCAGCCGGAAACAACTGTGCGTTCATAGGTGGCGATTGCGGTCAGCACAGTGTCACGTGTGATGCCGTCCTGTGGGAAGACGAGACCAAACCACTTGTTGTAACCGGGAATCTCGTCAAGAATCTCAACGATGGTGTCAAACTTGCCGTCCATCTCTTCCGGATTGGTGATTGGTCCGGCAGCTTGCTCTTCCAACGTTTCGGCGCGGCCATCCCAAAACATCGGAGCAACCCAGGCGGCGTTGAGGACTGTTGGAGCCTGACGGCCAAGATGAGTGTTGGCGGAACCAACGGCGGTTGGAACGGGCACTTCGTAACCGAAGGACGGGTTGTGGCAGCTGACGCAGTTGATGTTTTTATTACCAGACAAGCGAGGATCGAAGAACAGCATCTTCCCAAGCGTTGCCATCTGCGGAGAATACGGGGCGTTCTCTGGAAATGGAATTTCCAACGGTCGGCGATATTGCTCTTTCAGCGAATTGATGTCTGCAGCACTCAAGGGAGATGAGGTCAGCCCCAACACAACGGCAGCAGACACATAGCCTGCAACTCTTCCTAGAAATGACATGATGCTCTCCCCTAAGCAAATACAAGGGAGATCCCCTAGCTGAGCAAGAGTTAATGAATGCCTTATCGATTGTTTTGATTAGGCACCTTCACTGATATGTGATGTGAGTTTAGATAGCTTTCCACTGATGACTCTAAAAACTGCGGTTCTACAGTGAGTTACGAAGCATTGATTGCCTGCAAAACATGTATTGAACTGACGCGATAGTGTCTCAGGAGCGTTCTCAATATGCTCAGCGCATGCATGAAGGGGTAAGTTCTACAGCTTGACTCCGCTAAGAATCTCTTATGTCCCTCGTCAGTTGAATCCAGCTGAACCAGTGCCCCTACTTTTCAAAGCTTGTGACAAGAGTGTGCCTCGCTACTGTCCCCTCTTAACTCTTTGTTAACGAAATCGCTTGTCTGCGCTTATAAGGCATCCACTCGCAGTTCAGGTGAACCTGTTGATGTGTATCTGTTTGGCATAGTTGCACACTGCCAGACGAAAGAGACCAGTACTCGGCGTATCTCGAGAGATTTAAGTGCCTTAGTTTTTGTAGTCTGAGGGTTTAAATGAGCGGCGTCGTCACATCTTTCAGACCTGCACGGATGTTGAACACCGGCGGTCTCTATCAGTCTCTTCTTCTATCTACGGCCATCATTGTGCTGCCGAGCGTGGCAATCATGCCAGTGCGCGCGCAATCTGTGTCACCCCAACCCCAATGTTCCATCAGCGGATCAACAGTAACCTGTTCGGGCGACTTGTCGGTTGGGGTTGATATCCAGGGCGGCGCGGGTGGTGCCTACACCAATTTGATCATCGAAAACGTCACGACAAACATCACACCCTCCTTTTTTCTTCCAGGCATTTTATTTGAGTCCAACGGCGATATCACGATCAACAGTGATACAGGTGATTTTATCACCTCGACAGATGGCCGGAACGCGATTGAGGTGGACCCAGATGGTGGGGATGTCTCCCTCACGCACACCGGTGGTATTCAGACGATAAGCCAATACGCCTCTGGTGTTGAGGTGAGGGACGCTGATGCAGTAACAATCACCCATACCGGCGATATTACAACGGATGGTTATTACAGCCGAGGCATTGAAGTTGTCCTGTCTCAAGAGATTTCGATTACTCATACGGGTGATATCACCACGACTGGCAATTATTATGCTCAAGGGATCTATGCGACCACGCAAGGTGGCAGTACAGGTGCCATAACCATCACGCAGACCGGCAATGTCAACACAACGGACGGAGCAAGTACAACTTTGTTTGCACGGTCTGATGGGACGGGCGATGTCGAGATCACGCATGTTGGAGTGTTGACCACCGTTGGCAATGACTCGCGTGGTATTTTTGCTCGTGCTCGTGGTGTGGGAGCTGTTACGATTGATCAGAGTGGGACCATTACTACGGGTGGTAACGCTGCGCATGGTATCATGGTGTACTCCGAGAACACCGCGACTGTAACACACAGCGGAACGATCAACGCTAATGGTACAAACTCAGATGGGATATTGGTTGCCGACGGAAATAATCCGGCGAATAGTTTTCAGGTCAACCTGACAGACAGCACCATCGATGCACAATCGTTTGGCATTAACATTCAGACAGTCGGTGACACGACGTTTACCCTGACTGGTACCAACGCAATCTCAGGCGTTGTTGACGACATTAAAGGCGGGACTGGGGATGACACGATCAACAACTCCGGCACGCTCACGTCAACCAATGGCATCGACTTAGATGCGGGCACCAACGCGTTCAACAACCTGAGTGGCGCAAGGTTTAACTCAGGGGATGAGGTCATTCTGGGTGCAGGCAATTTACTCACCAACGCCGGTATTCTCTCTCCAGGGGGAGATGATGTTGTTCAGGAAACAGATATCACAGGTGACTTCCAAAATGATGCCAATGGGACCTATATCGTCACGTTCAATGCGGGAATGACTGCAAGCGATACATTGGATGTTTCCGGTGATGGCACGTTGAATGGCGGTGTAGTGCGAACCAGCGGAGCAACGTTTGCACCTGTTGGTACCTTTACCATTGTTGATGCGGCTGGCGGTATCACCGGAACGTTTGACAGTGTGGAAGATACCTTGTTCATTGACTGGACGTTGAACTACGGCGCAACCACGGTCACACTCAGCGCCGCAGAACTTGCCAGCAACTTCTGCGGTTTGGCTGATACGGAAAACCAACGCTCGGCAGCGTGTGTTGGCTTGGACAGCTTGCCACTTTCTGCGCCCTTGCCTCAAGCAGTGCTTGCTCTTTCCAATGGAGCTGAAGCGCGGGCGGCTTATGATGACCTTTCCGGTGAAATCTATGCCTCCATCCAAGGGGCATTGGTTGAGAACAATTACCGCCGGATGGCCTTGATCAACAACCGTATCCGCAATGCAGACGCCTCACTTGGTTCCGTGACAGCGGCGCTTGCTCCGGAAGATCCCACAGAGCCGGAAGAAGATCGCCGAAACGACTTCTGGGGCATTGGTTACGGGGCATGGTCCAACACGTTTGGAACCAGTGATACCGCGTCATTGGATAACAGTCTGGGCGGTTTGCTCTTTGGGTATGACCGGGAATTTGCCGAGGAAACGCTCGCGGGTGTTCTGGGTGGTTATGGCCGCACAAATGTAAAACAGGATGCGCGCTCCTCCAGCGGCTCCGCAACAACATGGTCCATCGGCATCTATGGAGAGACAGTGGCCAAAGACATCGGCTTTGTTCTGGCGGGTATTTACAACTGGCACTTCCTTGAAGGGTCGCGAACGGTGGACTTCTCGACCATCAACGAGCGTGAGCACAGCAGCTATAAAGGCCGTGGTTGGCAGTTTTATGCTGAAGCCAACTATGAGTTTCCTGTTATGGAGGCGTTCGCGTTTGAGCCTTTCCTTGGTGTTTCCTATATCGACGTACACACAGACGGCTTTGCGGAGAATGGCGGAACAGCGGCCTTGACGAAACAAGGCGGCAGTTTTGATAGCACCTTCACCAATCTGGGTGTGCGGGGTGCTTATAACGTCTATGACTTGTTCAACGTCAATGCAGCCCTCAGCTGGCGCCACGCCTATGGAGATGTTGATCCTTCGGCCTTGCTGGCCTTTGCGGGCAGCACTGCCTTTGGAGTGGATGGGGCACCAATCTCGCAGGATGCATTTGAGCTGGAAGTTGGCCTTGATGCCCGCGCTGCTGACAACCTTTTTGTAAATGCAGAATACAATGGCCAGTTTGGTGACAACGCGACCATTCATGTCATCGAGTTAGATTTTACGATCAAATTCTAAGCCTCGTAGATATCGAGCCCTCATAACTCGCTGAGGCCCCTCCTGCGGGATGGGCCTATAGTCCCAGATTGTTGCAAGCGTAATCTAAAAGGGGATGAGATGGCTGGTTCAACACACAACCCTGCGCAAAATGCAGAACCAGTGGCGCGGTTGGAGCCCAACGATATCTCGTGCTCTCGTGGCATGGCGATCTGGCTCAGCACCAATCAGGTCTCGCTTGCCATTTCCTCCTATCAAACAGGGCAGTTATTTCTGGTGGGTGTCAAACCCAGTGGTGGTATTCATTTTCATGCCATCGGCACGGGCCGCGCCATGGGCCTTTGGGCAGAACCGCAACGGTTGATCCTCGGTACAGCCAATCAGGTGATCCGGTTTGAGAATATTCTGGAACAAGACCAGCGTGTGGGAGACGCGGATAAGTATTATGTGCCTCGTGTAGCGCACACGACGGGTGATCTGGACATTCATGACATCGTGGCCCTGGACGATGGCAGTATCGTCTTTGCAAACACCATGTACTCCTGTCTCTCAACCTTGCATCCCATCCACTCGTTTGCCCCTTGGTGGACCCCTGATTTCATCTCCAAACACGCTGCTGAGGATCGATGCCATCTGAATGGCATTGCACTCAGGGATGGCAAACCAGCTTATGTGACCATGGTCAGTAGGGCGGACGTGATCAACGGGTGGCGGGATCGCCGGGAGGAAGGCGGCTGCCTGATCGATATTGCCAGTAATGAGGTCATTACCGAAAAGCTCTCCATGCCGCACTCACCGCGTTGGCATAAGGGTGAGCTGTGGGTGGTTAACTCAGGCACGGGCTATCTTGGCACTATTGACCTTGCCAGTGGCACGTTTCAGCCGCGTTGTTTCCTGCCGGGGTTCGCACGCGGACTGGCGTTTCACAACAATCACGCCATCGTTGGCCTTTCCCTGCCGCGTGACGGTTCATTCAAAGGCCTGCCGTTGGATGAAGAGTTGAGGAAACGTGATGCGGACCCATGGTGCGGAGTGCAGGTCATCAACCTTGCCACAGGGGATGTGGTGGAGTGGATCCGGTTTAGAGGTGTGGTGAAAGAGATGTTAGATGTGTGCACTTTGCCGGGAGTTCGATTGCCGTCCGGCGCCTCGCCGACGTCCTCAGAAATGAATAGCCTGCGCACAATCGCCAGCGTTTCAAAACAAGTGGAGACTGCGTGATCCAGCGCTGAGGAGTGAGCAGAGGTTCCCTGCTCACTCGCATTTATGATTGCTCTCAGACCTTCTGCAGAAAGTCGAAGTCGCAGCCCTTGGTCGCTGGCAGTACCGTGTTGTGATAAAGCTGCTTGTAGCCGCGGGCTGGTTCCGGGTTTGGCGAGGTGAAGGCCGCGCGGCGACGTTCCAACTCTTCTTCTGAAACCAACAGTTCGATGCTCTTGCTCTTCGCAGAAAGGCGGATACGGTCACCGTTTTGCACCAGAGCCAATGGCCCACCCAGATCAGCTTCCGGCGTTACGTGCAAAACGATGGTGCCGAACGCTGTGCCGCTCATGCGGGCATCCGAAATACGCACCATATCTTTCACACCGGCGCGGGCCAGCTTTTTCGGGATTGGCAGATATCCTGCCTCCGGCATACCGGAGGGACTGCGCGGCCCTGCGTTTTGCAACACCATCACGTCATCCGCATTGATATCCAGATCTGGATCATCGATGCGGTTGGCGAGATCTTCCAGAGACGAGAATACAACCGCCCTGCCCTCATGCTCCAGCAGTTCAGGTGTTGCGGCAGCACGTTTCAGGATCGCACCTTCTGGTGCCAGTGAGCCGCTCAGTGCAATCAGGCCTCCTTGTGGGTCAACCGGATTGTCAGCAGTGCGGATCACGTTGTGGTCAAACGGATCAGCCTTTGGTGCATCCAGACGATCCCCTAGGCTCACGCCTTCAATGTTGATTGGGCTGCGGTGCACTTTGTCTTTGATCGCGTCCAGAACACCATCCAGACCGCCAGCGGAATGGAAATCTTCCATATACCCCTGACCAACCGGCTTCAGGTCCACCACCACGGGTGTCTCATCAGAAAGCTGGTTCATGCGGTCCAGTGAAATGTCGATGCCAAGACGTCCGGCAACTGCCGTCAGGTGGATGATTGCGTTGGTGGAACCAGAAACGGCGAGTAATACGCGCAGAGCGTTCTCGACCGCTTCACGGGTCATAATCTTGTCTGGTGTCAGAGCGTTCTCTGAAAGTGCCATTTTGGCCGCGACAACACCAGTCTCCTCTGAATTACGCAGACGGTCGGCGTGCACTGCCGGGATGCCAGCTGAGCCCGGAAGGATCATGCCAAGAGTTTCAGCAATCACGGCCATGGAGCTGGCGGTGCCCATCACCGCGCAAGTGCCGGCGGTGGTCGCCAATCGGCCTTCAATCTGGTTGATCTCGGGTTCATCTACCGTGCCTGCGCGGTATTGCGCCCAGAAGCGGCGGCAGTCGGTGCAAGCGCCGAGGCGCTCGCCTTTGTGGCGACCTGTCATCATCGGGCCAGCCACTACCATGGTAGCTGGTTTGCCAGCGGAAGCTGCCCCCATCAGCAAGGCCGGAACGGTCTTGTCACATCCTCCCATCAGCACAACGGAGTCCATTGGCTGTGCGGTAATCATCTCTTCCACTGCCATGGCCATCAGGTTGCGATAGACCATGGAGGTTGGACTCAGGAACACCTCACCCAGAGACATGATCGGGAACGGCACCGGCAGTGCACCAGAGGCGAGTACACCGCGTTTGATCGCTTCCAGCATCTCGGGAAAATGTCTATGGCAGTTGTTAAACCCGCTCTCGGTGTAACAGATACCGACGATTGGCTTGTCCAGACTTGCATCCGTGTAGCCCATGGACTTGGCGAAGGAACGGCGCAAATAGCGGGCAAAGCCCTTGTCGCCATAGTTTGTCAGGCCGTTTTCCAGCCCCTGTACTTTTTTGCTCATCAGATCTCTCGGGAGATTAGCAGGTGGCGGGTGTATTTCGGAACAAGGTAATCCATGATGCCGAGCGAACCGCCCTCACGACCAAAGCCACTTTCCTTGTTGCCGCCAAACGGTGCTTCGGCTGTTGCAAGGAGCGTCTCGTTGATGCCAACCATGCCAGCTTCCAGTCGATCAGCGGTTTTGAGTGCCAAAGCGCTGTCGTAAGAAAACACGTAGGCTGCCAGACCAAACGGGGTGTTGTTGGCCCGTTCAATTACGTCTTCCACATCATCAAAGGTGGAGATCGGGGCGACCGGAGCGAAAGGCTCCTCAATCATGATCGCGGCATCGTCCGGCACGTTCATCAGAACCGTCGGCTCAAGAAAACTGCCATCGGGCAGGTTTTCCGGCTGCTTACCACCTGCCAGCAGGTCCGCACCTTTCGCGATGGCATTCTCTGTCAGGCGCAATGCATGGTCTACGGCGCGCTGGCGGATGAGTGGACCGGTGTTGACACCGTCTTCCAATCCGTCACCAACCACGAGAGATTTGGCATAGCGGGCGAACTCTTCGGCGAACTCCTTCGCGATGGAAGAGTGCACGTAGAAGCGGCTTGGAGATATGCAAACTTGACCGCAATTGCGGAACTTGGTGGCTGCCAGTTTCTGGGCCGCCGCAATCGGGTCAAAGTCCTTATGGATGACCACAGGGGCATGACCGCCCAGCTCCATGGTGACTTTTTTCATGCCATCCGCGCACTGCCGCATCACGTCTTTGCCCACGGGCACAGAGCCGGTCAGCGACACCTTGCGGATTTCTGGTGCATTGATCAGCGCTGGAGCCAGCGCGCGGCTGTCGCCTGTTAAGATAGCCAGAGCCCCCGGCATCAGGCCAGCATCCATCAGGGCCTGACCAATGGCAAAGCATGGTCCAGCTGCTTCAGAAGCAGGACGGGCAATGACAGAACACCCAGCTGCCAATGCTGCCGCAATTTTGCGGGCGGGCAGCAAGGCTGGGAAGTTCCAAGCGGAAAGCGCCAGAGATGGACCGACTGGCTGGTAGTTTACAGTCAGGCGTTCATCAGCATTGCGGCCCGGAATGGTCTGGCCGTAGATGCGCTTGGCTTCTTCTGCCTGCCATTCAAACTGGTCTGCTGCTGCCCCGGTCTCACCAATGGCCTCTGCCAATGGTTTGCCGGTTTCAAGGGACATTACATGGGCAATGTCCTGCGTCCGTTCGCGGATCAGATCAGCGGCCTTGCGCAGCACCTTGGCGCGCTCCCATGCAGGAACCGCAGCCCATTTCGGGAAGGTGTCCTTTGCCAGTTTCAAAGCGCTGGCAATATCGTCTGCACTTGCAGCGGCAATGGTGCCGATCACTTTGCTGGTGACCGGGCTATGTACATCGCGGGTTTCGCCGTTGCTGGCTGGCGCCCACTCTCCGCCGATAAGAAGCTTCGCATCTGTCATGATTAAATGCTCATTTCCAAATATTTGTCCTGAACGTCATCGCACCAGTTGCCAACGTTCCAATTGCCATAAGCGCCCATGCCACCCGCCGGATCTTCTCCGTAATAAACCGGCACGTGCACCACGCTGAGACCTTCGTGGGCTCTGGCTTTTTCCAGGGCGTCACTCAGGTCTTCCGCGCTGTTTCCGCCAGAAAGCGCAAGCACGCCATCCACAGCATTCGCCATGGCGATGTAATCGACAGCCACACCGTCATTGGTGCGGTAATCCTTGCCGTACTGAGCAAGCTGAAGGTGACTAATGGCAGCCATACGGCGGTTGTCGAAGATTAAAACGGTGCCATGCACGCCGTGCTCCACGCCGTCGATCAGCACTTGAGGGTTCATCATGAAGGAGCCGTCACCGGTAAATGCGACAGAGTATTTCCCATTGTCCGCCACGCCGCCTGCGATAAGTGCAGAAACGGCAAAGCCCATGTAGGAAGCTCCGGTTTCGGTGATGGTTTCGCCGACGCGGTCATCTTCCACCACCTGAAAGCCATTGGCCTGCACGTCGCCCGCATCAAAAAGCTTGAGGGCGCCGTGTTTTTTGCAAAAATCAGAAGCGGCTTTGATGGCTTGCGGCTGGGTGAGGACCCCTTGCCCCCACATGAGGTCACTCACCCGCCCTGCTGCATAGCGATCTGCCTTGAAGGCAGTCCATTCGCTTTTCTTTGCAGCACAGTCTTTCAGCCAGTCAGCTTTATTGGCGACACCACCTTTTGCGAGCTCAGCAAGCAGCAGTTTCACCACCTCACCAATGTCTCCGTTCAATGCCGTGGTTTGGGCGTAGTGCTGCACATCCATCGGATCGGCGTTGATGTTGATGACGTGTTTCGCCTTTGGCCAGCCCATACCGGAGCAGTCACTCTGGCACACAGCGCGCGAGCCTATGGCAACAAGAAGCTCTGCTTCCTGCATGGCGTGATTGCCGCTGATGGACCCTTTCGAGCCACCCACATGCATGTTCTGCGGATGTGCATCCGGCAGGATGCCCAGAGAGCCCGGAGATTCCACCACCACTGCACCAGAGGCTTCGGCAAGGGCGCGAAGTTCCTCAGCGAACGGACGGGAGCCGCCGCCCGCTTTGATGGCGATCTTGCTCGTGGACTTTAGAAGCTCCACCGTTTCCAGCAGGTTATGGTCTACGGCTGGAATGGTTGGCTCGTAGGTTGGAACAGTCGGCAGACTGTCCAGCCGGATATCCAGTTTTTGTGGTTGGGTGTTGAGTGGCAGGTTCAGGTAGAACGGGGCTGCCTTGAACGGATGATAGACGCAGCTGGCACCCATGCGCAGAGCATTGCGCAGCGCTTCTGGCGTGTGCAGTGTGTAGGCCTGAGACATGGCTGACGTGATCTGCTGGAACAGACCCTGCTGTGGCTTTGGCACCTGCTGCATGTTGTAGCCTTCGCCAAAGGTCGTCTCATCACCATAGATGTGATAGAGGCCAATGCCGTTGGAGGCGGCTGCTAAAGAACCCGCCATAGCCTGCAAAGCACCCGGCCCGATGGACGTGACAACCGCGCAAACCTCGCCATAAACCCAGCGCAGGGCTGTACCTGCATGGGCCATTTCTACTTCATTGCGGAACTGCCATGTGCGCACAAGGCCAGCGTCCTCATAAATGCGCAGCACTTCGCCCAGCTCGGTAGAGCCATGGCCGAAGATTGCCAGATACTTGGTGACGCCCTGACGCATCAGGCCCAGAACCAGCGCCTCGGAAAGCGTCATGGTCACTTGTTCAGCAAAATGGCCTGCAGCGATGGCAGCTTCCAGCCCGCCTTGGGCTTGAAGCCAGTTGGCGCGCTCCTGCATGCTGCCCGGAACAGATAAAGACATCTCTGTACTCCTGCCGCTTAGAAGCTGATTGTCTGGCCAGTGCGTGCAGACTCTTCTGCCGCCAGCGCAAAACTTAAGACATCGCGGCCTTGCCGTGCTGTCAGGATCGGGTCGCCGCCCTCGGTGATGGCATCAAGGTAGTGGCGTGTGGAGTTGACGAAGCTCTGCTCCCAACCCGCATAGATATCGCGGTACTCGGTGACGTTGCCTTCGCGGTAATGAATAAGCGGGGCGGGATCGCCAATGGACCCATGACCGCAGTTGATCCAGAGAACGCCTTGGGTTCCGGTGATCTCGACCCGGTCATCCTGTGCGTAGTGTTTGGTCGCGATTTCCAGCTCCGGAGAGTAAACCACCTCCAGATTGCCGATCTTGTTGCCGGGGAAGCGGAAGGACACCATGGATGGAGCATCCAGATAGATGCCTTTGAAGACTTCGGTCTGACCGATAAAGGCGTGAACGTCAGACGGCATGCCCATGAAGTGCCAGGCAAGCGCGAATTTGTGGTGTCCGTCATCAAACACCAGCGGGCCGCCGCCAGCCATGTCTTTCATCTGCCGCCATGCGTTGGCTGCAGCAGGCACTTTCCACGCGGTTTTACTCTTGCCGGGGTTGGACTTGATGCGAATGGAAATCGGGTCTCCAATCGCGCCTGCATCCACCAGCTCTTTGGCTTTCAGGACAGGGGGATGGAAGATGAAGTTTTCGAAGATCTTGAAAGGGCGGTCATAGCTTTCAGCGGCTTCAACAAGAATGTCAGCCTCTTCCATGTTCATGCACATGGGTTTTTGAAGCGAGACCATCTTACCAGCTGCGATGGCATCCAGTGCGGCTTGCAAATGCAAATGGTGTGGCAGCAGGATTTCTACCAGATCGATATCTGGGCGGGCCAGTAGCTCTCTGTAATCATCGCTGATGATCGGGTCATCAACGCCCCATGCCTCTGCCTGAGACTGGGCCTGCTTTACGTTTTGATCACACAAGGCAACAATATTGCCTTTCGGGTTCTGCTTATACTCAATGGCATGCAAATCCGAAATACGACCTGTGCCCAGAATGGCAACGCGAACCGGCTGGTTCCCCATCCTTTACTCCCTCATAAAACACATTTTCTGAACAAGCGCGCCAAGCTCCTCAAAGCGCTTGTCATCAATTCGAACTGTCGGTCCTGAAACGCCGATCGCGGCGATCATCACTCCATGCTCATCAAAAACCGGTCCCGCAACGCAGCGGATGCCGGAGGTAAATTCTTCGTCGTCAATCGCGTAGCCACGATCTCTGCTTTTGGAGATTTCGGCTGCAAGGGCGGTATGGTCCGTCAGGGTCACAGGGGTGAATTGCTTCAGCTCCTGCTCTGCCTGTGCATCACCAAACGCCAGAAAAGCCTTGCCAAGAGCGGTGCAGTGCAACGGCCCTAACGACCCGATGGGATGGTCGACCTTGAGCGGAAGTTCAGAATCGATTTTATCCACATACCAGACCTGAGAACTGGCCAGCACAGCCATGTGTGAGCATTCGCCCGTCTCGCGGGTGAGCTGCTTCAGGATAGGCTGCCACTGCTGGCGAACTGCTACAATTGCCTCAGCCGTTGGCCCAGACCCTTGAGAACCTGTCATTTTCTCGCTTGCTGCGTAACGCCTGTCAGTCCCTTGCGTAGCGTAACCGCATGCAACCAAAGTACGCAGAATATGCGTCGCATTGGACTTGTCGACACCAAGGTAACTCGCGATATCCGTAAGCCGCAGCGGTTTGGCCTGCTGGGCAAGATAGTCGAGCGTCTGAAGTCCACGGGATAGCGATTGTAAAAGGCGCAACGTCAATCTCCATTCACACACTGGAAAAGTTGAAATATGGACAACTAATTACATGAAGTTAAACATAGGGCAACAAATTTTCAGCATCTGGACTCAGAATTGACACAGGTTTTACAGGAGTGCAAGAGGCGGTATACGTATTTTTGTACAAAATATGCTTGACATTTACCGAAATGCACGGCGAAATGGGGCGTATATTCAGTTTTGTTGCACATAAGGCAACTTGTTGACGAAATGAATTTGTAAAACATATGCAAACTCTTGGGAGGGGATTGAAATATGAATAAGCGCGGAAGGCAACTTTTGCTTGCTGCGGTGCTTGCGCCCGTCATGGCGACAGCATCCATGGTTCCATCATTTGCAGCGGACGAAGTCACCATTTCTCACTACTTTACTGGTGAGCTGGGCCAGAAAGGCCTGAAGGACATTCTGGCGGGCTTTAAAGCCAAATCCGGTATCACTGTTAAAGACAGCCCAATCGGTCATGAAGACTTCAAGACTGGTATTTTAGTGCGTGCAGCGGGCAACGCACTGCCAGACGTGTTCTCTTACTGGGCCGGTGCTCGGACACAGTTCGTCATTGATGCAGGCGACCTGCGTCCAATCGACGGCATGTGGGACAAGGCTGGTCTGGACAACGTTGTCGCCAAATCGGTTGCGGACGGTGCAACCAAGTATGACGGCGAGCGTTATCTGGTGCCATTCGGTTACCACTACTCCGGTCTGTTCTTTAACAAAGCTGTTATGGAAAAGGCTGGCATCCTTGAGGCCCCAAAGACATGGGAAGAGTTCCTCGCAGCCTGTGAGAAGCTGAAGGCAAACGGCGTGACCCCTATCGCGCTTGGTTCTAAGAACCGCTGGCCTGCACAGTTCTGGTTTGACTATCTGATCCTTCGCACCGCGGGCCCTGACTACCGCGCAAAACTGATGAACGGCACAGCCTCTTATGCCGATCCTGAAGTGAAAAAGGCGATGGGTCTCTGGAAGAGCATGGTCGACAAAGGCTACTTTGTTGAAAATGCAAACGCAGACAGCTGGACTGATGCTTCTGACAAGGTTGCCCGTGGTGATGCGGCCATGACCCTGATGGGCACATGGATCACCGGATACTGGAACTCCATCGGCCTGAAGCCGGGTGAGGACTATGACTTCTACCCATTCCCGGAAGTGACAGCTGGTGTTCCAAACGCGGTTGTTGGTCCGGTGGATGGTCTGGTGATCTCTGCAAATGCGAAGAACCCTGAAGGGGCTGAGCAGCTGCTTGAGTATCTGGTGTCAGATCCGGAAGCACAGGCCAAGTGGGCCAACATTCAGGGCGCTCTTTCCGCCAACGTGAATGTTGAAAAGTCCAACTACAACGCTGTGATGCTGAAAGCGCTCGACACCATCGACGCTGCACAGACCTTTGCGTTCAACTACGACCTGTCCACGCCTCCGCCAGTGGCGGAAGTTGGGCTGTCCATGTTCGCACGCTTCATGGATGATCCATCCAAAGTGGATGCCATTCTGGATGAAACACAGGCCAGCGCAGCAAGCGCGTTTGCCGAATAATCATCACACTTAAAACAGAGCCGGTCGCAGCATGATTGCGGTCGGCTTGCCTCTATAGCTTCACGTATTTCCCACCAAGCCATGTAGGTTTGGGGGAGATAGATATGCACCACTGCGAGGCAGGCTTTTTCTGAGACGGGTATGAATCAAAGCAACACATTCTGGCGCGTTGCCCTTTTGGCGCTCCCCCTCAGCGTATTCGCGCTGATCATCATCTGGCCGCTCCTAAGCTCGTTTTATTACGGCTTTACCAACTGGAACGGTTTCAGTGACAATTATGACTTCGTTGGCTTTGAGAATTTCGGAAAGCTGTTTTCCGATCGCCTCTTCATGTCTGCGGCAATAAACACGATTATCTGGATGGCCATTGCGGTGGTGCTTCCAACAATTCTTGGACTCTCGCTGGCGCTGCTGATCGACAGCCATGTGCCCGGTGGTCCGATCTTCAAAACCATCTTTTATCTGCCAATCTGTCTTTCTGCTGTTGTGGTTGGTCAGGTCTGGGTGTGGATCTACCAGCCCGACTGGGGCTTGCTGAATTCCATCATTGAATACGTCACCAATGACCGTTTCAACTACGCCTGGCTGGCAAAACCGGACAGCGCGCTTTACTCCGTGATTGTTGCATGGTCCTGGCAGGCAACCGGTCTGTCCATGGTGATCTACCTTGCAGGTCTGACGGCTATTCCCGGTGATCTGCTGGAAGTTTGTGAGCTGGAAGGTGCCACCACTTGGCAACGCATTCGCCACGTCATCCTGCCACTGCTGACACCGGCCACCGTGGTTGTTGTGGCGCTGAGCGTGATCAATTCGCTGAAGGGCTTTGATATCCTGTACATCATGACCGGCGGCGGGCCGTTCAACAGCTCTGATACGCTGGCCATGCACATGTACAACGAGAGTTTCAAAAAGTACCTGATGGGTTATGGCAGCGCCATCTCTGTCGTGCTGTTCCTCGTCGCATTGACCATCATTCGCCTCTATTTCAAACAGCTTAAAAAGGTGGACGAAATCTATGGCTGATACGGCTAGTCTGGGCAGCGCCAGCGGTGAATATGTTGCGCCGAAGCGGTTCAATCCGTGGCCTGTTGTCATCTTCATCTGCCTGTTTACGCTGGCAATCCTGTTTCTTGCGCCAACCTTTGGCGTGTTGCTGTCCTCCGTTAAAACCACACGGGATATTGCGCTTGGCGACCTGTGGGCCATTCCAAGCAGCATGTACTGGGGCAACTATGTTGAGGTGCTGAGCAATCCGGCGGTGCATGGCTACATGCTCAACACGTTCCTCGTGGCCGCACCTGCCACGGCGTTCTCCATCGGGCTTGGCACACTGGCGGGTTATGTGTTCTCCAAGCTGCCGTTCAAAGGCAGTGATCTGGTGTTTCTGCTGGTGGTGTCCGGCATGTTCTTCCCCCCGCAGGTCATCCTGATCCCGCTGTTCCGTCTGTTCAACCTCATGGGGCTGATTGATACGCTGTGGCCGATGATCATCGTGCACACTGCGCTGGGTATTCCGATTTGCACTCTGTTGATGCGCAACTTCTTCGCCACCGTGCCCAACCCACTGCGTGAGGCGGCGATCTTGGAAGGGGCCAACGAATGGCAGGTGCTGACCAGGATCGCGCTGCCCATCAGCCTGCCAGCCATTGCAGTGCTGGCGACGCTTCAATTCACCTGGATCTGGAACGATTTCCTCTGGCCGCTGATCTTCACCCAGTCTGACGAGAAACGCACCATTATGCTGGGGCTCGTGTTCATGAAGGGCCAATACTCCGTTGCCTGGGGCATTCAGGGCGCTATGTCGCTGATCGCCAGCCTGCCAACGCTGATCGTATTCCTGTTCTTCCAGCGCTTCTTTATCAAAGGCATGACCATGGGTGCCGTGAAAGGATAATCGGGGACATTATGAGTAGTTTGTCACTGAAAAACATCAGAAAGTCATTCGGAGATCTGGAGGTCATCCATGGGGTGGACCTTGAGGTTGAAAAGGGTGAGTTCATTGTCTTCGTCGGACCATCCGGGTGCGGCAAGTCCACCATGCTGCGCATGATTTCCGGTCTGGAGGATGTGACATCCGGCCAGATCAACATTGCCGACAAAGACGTCACCCGCGCCCACCCGTCCAAGCGTGAAATAGCCATGGTGTTCCAGTCCTATGCGCTGTTCCCGCATATGACTGTCTCCGAGAACATCAGTTTCGGGTTGCGTCTTGGCAAAATGGCGAAGGATGAGGTGGCTCGCCGCGTAAGCAATGTGGCGGAGACCCTGCAGATCACTCATCTGCTGGAGCGATATCCGAGGCAGCTTTCTGGTGGTCAACGTCAGCGTGTGGCCATTGGCCGTGCGATCATCCGCAATCCGCAGGTGTTCCTGTTTGATGAGCCGCTGTCCAATCTGGATGCCGCACTGCGCGTACAGATGCGTCTGGAAATCGCTCGTCTACACAAGCGCCTGGGCGCGACAATCATTTACGTGACTCATGACCAGACCGAGGCGATGACCCTTGCGGACCGGATTGTGGTGTTCAACCACGGTGTGATTGAGCAGGTCGGGCGTCCGATTGATCTTTATGAGCGTCCGTCGAATAAGTTTGTTGCTGGCTTCCTAGGTGCGCCGTCCATGAACTTCATCGGCGCGACTGCGCAGCAGGGGGCAATCCAGCTGGATGGCTTCAACATCAATGATGCGCAAAGGGCTGAAGCGAATGGGGCGATCACGCTTGGCATTCGCCCGGAGCACATGAGCATCACCAATACTGAGGCCTGTGATTTCTCTGCGAAGGTGGAACTGGTTGAAGAGCTTGGGTCAGAGTCCCTCGCCTACCTGCAAACCAGCTTCTCCTCCGATCCAATCACCATGCGGGTGGACCATTCCATCACTGTGCGTGAAGGGGATATGCTGCCGGTTTCCGTGAACCGTGAGTTCCTGCATGTGTTTGCTGAAGGTGGGGCGTCCCTGTAAGGGCGTTTAACCACCGCCGATAATGACACCGGCGGCAAACACCAGTGAACCGCCGAGAACAACCTGAAACGTCGCCCGCAAGAGCGGCGTTTCCATGTATTTGCTCTGAATCCACGCAATCGCACAGAGCTCAACCGCCACAACGAAAAACGCGATGAACGTGGCCACCCAGAAGTCACTGAGCAGGTACGGGATGGTGTGGCCCAACCCACCGAGAGCTGTCATCACGCCGGAAGCAACGCCGCGCAAGACAGGCGAGCCTCGTCCGGAAATCTGCCCGTCATCCGAGACAGCCTCCGTAAAGCCCATGGAAATACCCGCGCCGATGGAGGCTGCAAGGCCAACGAGAAACGTGGTCCATGTGTTGCCTGTTGCAAAGGCTGTTGCGAACACGGGCGCCAGTGTGGAGACGGAGCCATCCATCAACCCTGCAAGACCCGGCTGGATCAGGGTCAGGATCAGCTTGCGGTGTGCGGTTTCTTCCTCTTGCTCTCCTGTTGAGGCCAGATGAGTTTGTGACAAGGTGCGGGCTTTGTTCTGGTGATCAGCTTCCACTGCTGCCAAGTCGCCCAGCAAGCGCCGCGTATCCGCATCCGTGCTCTTCTTTTCAGCGTTCTCGTAGAATGTGCGCGAGGCCGTCTCCATGTTCTCGGAGATATGACGGATCTGATCGAGCGTTAGCTGTGTGGAGAGCCAGAGCGGGTTTCGGGCATAGAACCCGGAGACATGTTCGCGGCGGATCAAAGGGATCGTGTCGCCGAAACGTTTTTGGTGCAGCTCGATCAGCGAAATCCGGTGCTGGTCTTCTTCATTGGCCATGTCAGCGAAGACGGCGGCAGTTCCCGGATAATCATCCTGCAATCGTTTTGCAAACCCCCGATAGATGCGAGCGTCATCTTCCTCTGACGAGATGGCAAGAGCCAGCACCTGCTGCTCGCTCAGGTCAGAAAATCGCATGCGTGACGTCAGATACAGCATCCATGAGCTTTCTAGTTTGCAATTTCGCGCAGATCCTAAGCAGATTTCATTGCAAACAGGCGGTTTCAGTTCCTCAAATAAACCGCAAATTTGAACGGGCTGACATGGCAAGCCGGGAGAATTGGGCACCCGCTCACTGATTGCGCTATCAGCGGATGTGATTGATGTTTTTGAGAAAACGTGATCGGTATTGTCGATTTAAATGCTTAGACCGCTTGCATTTGAGCAGACCGGTTTAATCAGTCTTAACTTATTATACTAAAGTCGATTCCGTGCCTTAAAATAAACGGATAGGAGGAGCACAACTTTATTAGCCAATAACAAAACTTAGTTAGCAGGAGACGTGTCATGCCTGTAAATAAGTTGAATGCTGAACAGCACGATTGGGCCAAGGCAGTCTACCAGAACATGCATTGGAACTTCCCCGAGGAAGATGGGGACGAAACCAACCGTACAGCAAGAACCTCAAACGAGCAGGTCAATGGCGTTCATGGTAATCATGACCAACGCAATGGAACTGCCGACCCGGATTTGAGCGACTATGTCGTCGTCGACACCCCACCTCCAGAACGGCCCGCTGGCGCAAAGCCAATGCCGGTCCATGCTGTCTTTGAGGAAATTGGCCTGCCGGAATCCGAAACGCTTCGTGAGCGGTTAGACCGCTTGCGCACCTTCCAGCAGAAGAAAGAGGATTTCTTAAAAGACCCTCTCGCAACAGCTTATGCTGACCCTTCAGCCGCCAAATGGGAACATCATGTGAAAGATGTTCTGGGCATGCCTCAGGAAAAAGCTGATGAGATGGTCAAGCAGCAGTTCACTCGTGATCTGAAGAAGGAACTGAGGGAAGAGTCCCGGAGTGTCACCAAGGAAATTTTTGACAGTCAGGCAGATGATCCCCGCTTCAATGAATTCCTGCAGAATGCAGCCAACTCCAATCCTAAGCAGCTGACCCCGGCCCACCGCGAAATGCTGGTGTTTATGAGCCAAAATATGGTCAAGCTTGGGAATGCACTCGTCAAAGATGTCAATGAGCTGTACCGCCAGCATGCCTTCGGCAAAGCTATGAGCGACACCATCGACAATGCGAAGGAAAATGCAGTTTCTGACAGTGAGCGACAAAAGTTGGAAGAAATTGAACAGGAAGTTGTTGAGTACCGTATGGCCGTTGCCCGGCAATTGGGCATGGCACTGAACACCACAAACGACGTCCAGTCTGCCATCAGCTTTGGTCAGACCGTGGATTCTGCCGTTGATGAACTGGCAGAGCAGAACGACCGAGCACTGAAGGCAGCCTCAGGCCTTGCAAAGATGGCGAAGAACATGGTCAACGACCATCTTGCCCAGACCAACAGCCCCCGCAAGACCATGAGTTGGGTTGCCACCCAGCCATGGGCAAAGCTGGTTGATATCGATATCACCACCAAGGGTGAGTTCTTCAACATTGAAGCGCAGCTGCGCGACAGCCCTGCGGGAAATGAAGATACCGACGGTCTGGATATCGACAGCAACACCGATCTGGCACAGCGAAATCTGTCCAAAGAAAAGCTCATGGCCAATCCTGAGCTGATCTTCAACGGCTTGCGCTCACCAAAAATGATGGAGGCCCTGACCACCAAGGTTACGGGTGAAGCCAGCAATGATGATGTGCCATTTGTCGAAAAGCCAAGTGATCTGGCAATGAACTGGGGTGAAACCCTCGCCCGCGCACAGGCAAGTGGCCGGGACATCAGTGATCAGTTGCCTGATTACATGACTTTGAAGCAGATCCGCTATCACGACATCAAGAAGGGCTTCTTCTCCAACACGGACACCGTGAAAACGGCCTGGGTTGTGGAACAGAAGCCAACCTCTGACACTGTTGCCGAGGTCAACCTGATCAACAATCTGCCACGAGCTATTGCAGGTGATCTGGGCGATCTGGCTCTCAACATGTCTGATCTGCGAGAAGACCAGTCACAAAAGAGCAGTGACATTCAGGACAAGAGAGGCCATCTGGACGAGTTCCTCAGCTCCAAGGGTGACGGCCTGTTGCAAAGCTATGGGAATGCACATGATGCGATCAGCAGCTTGCAGGACCATGCCATGAAGGAAGTCATGGCCAAGATGAGCAACGGTACGAGCATTCGCAAGATTTTGAAATGGGCGAAGGAACAACCGTGGTCAGCCATGTTCCAGGTTGAAATCACGCCGATGGAAGGTGGCAAGAAGGATCAGTACAATGTCGTTATCAAGGAAGTGGAACACGGCAAGACGGAAGCAAGCAGTGCTGTGCTGAATGAGCCTACAGATCAAGACAAGGAAAATGCCGGTAACATCGCTGACGAAGATGATCAGGCCTTTGGTGAAGATCTGCATGGTTTAAGCGGCGCTTTGAAGGCCCTGCTGAACCCATCCGTTTACAAACAGCTGATCTCCAAACCGACCGGTGAAAAGAGCGACGGAATGCAAATCGTCGAAGAACCAACCAAACTGGCACGGGATTGGGCAGATCTGATTCAGAAATCTGCGGGCCCCGGTGCAAACCTGCCGGATTATCTGGAACTTCGTCAGGTCAAATACCGCATCCGCTCCTTCCTGCCTTGGAAGAGAAACAAGCTGGAAGCCTGTTGGGTTCTGGAATTCAAGCCTACGGCTTTTAAACAAGCTGCATAAATGAGCATCATGTGCTCATAGATGACGAATGACCTTCCTTATCTAATGGCGAGGGCTCTGCGGTCTCCGCAGGGTCCGTTTTCTTATCCGGTTTGCAGGGTTATCCAAAGCGGCAGGCTGATGCAGGAGAGCAAGGTGGACTGGGCGATCAGCGTGGCCGGTTGCCGGCAGTCCGCCCCAAAGGCAGCGGCCAGAACGTGAGCAGCTGAAGCGGTGGGCAAAGCTGCGAACAGCACCAATACGGATGCCTGTTCTTTTGGAATGGCAAAGCTGTGCACCATAAACCAGGCAATGCAAGGCAAGGCCAACAGTTTGATGGAGTTCAACCCGCCCGTATAAACATCCAGCTTCATCAGTCCCTGCCAATCAAGTGTCGCTCCAATCGCCAACAATGCTAGGGGGATGGCGGCCAGAGCCAGTTGATTGAGACCTTCCGAAAGGACTGAGGGAAGCGGATATCCGCTCATGCCCACCGCAACACCGCCAAGGGCTGCTAGAAAGAATGGATTGAGCACCACCTTTCCCGCTGCCTTGCGCAGGCCAAGACCTTTGCCCATGGATAGAGCCGTTACCGCCATCAGGTTTGCCATTGGCACCGCAAAGCCAATGGCTATGGCCATGAGAGAAGCGCTGTCGGCGTCCAACGCATTGATGGCCACAAACCCGATTGCTGTATTGAACCGCCATGCTGTTTGCCAACCCGCGGCAAAATCCAAAAACTGTGTTGGACCAAATGGACGCAACATCCAGCCAAGCAGCAAGCCGACCCCTAAAATACCCCAGGTGCCCAATCCGATGATGGCTGCATCATCCAGATTGATGGGGCGAGCTGCTGCGGCGGAGAACATCAGGGCTGGAAACAGCAGCTGAAAGTTCAGTGTATCAATGCCGCGCCAGGTGGCCTGGTCCAGACGCTTGCCAAACACACCGCCCAAAGCCAGCAAACCCAAACTTGGCAGCAATGCCATTGCGATCCCCATGCGCCCTCTCCCTACTGGTTTGGCTGGTCTTTCGTGCTGCTATGTCTTAGGCTAATGACAAGATATAAAATAATAAGCTGAGCTTATAATATTCGGTGATACCTGATGACCAAGCCTGATGGCCTCAATTCTTTTGCAATGCGCTTGCCAGAACTTGCCGTGCGCGCTCTGCCTTTGCTGCAGGTGGTTGGCTCCGTCACCAAAACCGCGCATCAACTGGGGGTGAGCCAGTCTGCCGTCAGCCAGTCCATCGCAGAGCTTGAAAAGCGGCTTGGCGTAAAGGTGCTCCGTCGTGGTTCTCAACCAGTACAGCTGACGGATGAGGGCAAGCTGATCGCGCAATATGCCCTGAGCGTGCAGGCGGCGGAAGAGAACGCACTGGCCAGCATCAACGATCTGCGCCAGAACAAAGGCGGGCGCGTGCGCATCGGGTCTTCAGGCCCTTCCGCCTCCACACGGCTCCTGCCTCATGTCATGAAGCGCTTCTCACGCCACTATCCGGGCATCGCGCTGGAACTGCGTGAGGCGCAGGATCAGGAGATCATCGCAGCTTTGCGACGCGGTGAGGTGGATGTGGCCGTAGTCCCGGGACTGGATGGAGACGAGGAGTTCGAGAGTCTGCCCATTGCCTGTGACCGACTTGTCGCAATCACTGCAGATGATATGAACTTGCCGCTGCACATGAACGCTGAAGCTTTTCAAAAGCAGCCCTTCATTATGACAAAGGGGGGCAGTGAGCCGTTGGTGCGGAAATGGTTTGGCCGGTCAGATACAGACCCACGCGTGGATCACTCCATTCAGCAGATCACATCCATTCTGGCGGTCGTTCGCTCCGGCCTTGCCTGCTCTATTATTGCAGAACTGGCACTGCCTGAGGATCTGGATGGCGTGAAAGTCTTGCCGCTTGATCCCCCTGCCCCGCGTAGCCTGTTCCTTACTCGCCTGCCAACAACACCCAGCAACAGCGCGGTGACGAGATTTTGGGAATTTGCCGAGCAGGAGATCTATCGGGAGGAGTAATTTTCCTCTGCCCCTGGGGCAGTGCCGCAACTCTCTTATCTTAGTTAATCAGAATATGCTCATAAGTTACGATTCCGGGGATGAATTTTCCAAAACTGTACCGAGTGGTCGGTTGAAAACGATAATTTTCGCCCGCCAGACGCGAAATTTTCACCAAAAATTTTCGTGATGACCGTAGGTAAACTACGTAATTTGAAATTAACTGATTGAAAAACAACAGAAAAGTTTGAAATAGTTCTATTGTAGATGTATTCCATATGCATGCCGAGGATGTAAACTAAATCATAATAAAAATCATGGTGGGAGGCTAACCATGGAAACAATGACGAATATCCTAGGCGAAATCAATTCTATCGTTTGGGGCCCTGTGATGCTTATAGCCATTCTCGGGGTAGGACTTTTTCTCCAGATCGGACTCAAACTAATGCCCATCTTTAAGTTGGGCACGGGCTTTAGCCTGCTCTGGAAAGGTCGTCAAGGCGAAGGTGGTGGTGAAATCAGCCCCTTCAATGCGTTGATGACGTCTCTTTCAGCTACAATTGGAACAGGTAACATTGCAGGCGTTGCGACGGCTGTGTTCCTGGGCGGACCTGGCGCTCTCTTCTGGATGTGGATGACTGCTCTTGTGGGCATGGCAACCAAGTATGCCGAAGCTGTCCTTGCGGTGAAATACCGTGAGCGTGACAACGCTGGCAACTTTGTTGGTGGCCCGATGTACTACATCAAAAACGGTCTTGGCCGTAAGTGGTACTGGCTTGCGCCAACCTTTGCTGCATTCGGCGCTGTTGCTGCGTTCGGCATTGGTAACGGCGTACAGGCCAACAGTGTTGCGAACGTTCTGAATGAGAACTTCAGCATTCCGGCACAAGCAACGGCTGTTGTCCTGATGGCACTCACCGCTGCTGTTATTCTGGGAGGAGTAACGCGCATTGGTAACGTTGCCGGCAAGCTGGTTCCGTTCATGGCTATTGCGTACATCGCAGCTGGCCTTGTTGTTCTGATCATTAACATCGATTCCATCGGTGCTGCTGTGCAGACAGTGTTTGCTCAGGCATTCACCTCCACTGCTGCTGAAGGTGGCTTTGCTGGTGCTGCTGTTTGGGCTGCGATCCGCTTTGGTGTTGCCCGTGGCGTCTTCTCTAACGAAGCTGGTCTGGGTTCTGCGCCAATCGCTCACGCGGTTGCTGAAACCAAGAGCCCTGTTAATCAGGGTCTGATCGCAATGCTCGGCACGTTCATCGATACCATCATCGTTTGTACCATCACTGGTCTTGCGATTGTGGCATCCGGTGTGTGGACCTCTGGCTCCTCCGGTGCAGCGCTCACCTCTCTGGCATTTGAAACATCTCTGCCAGGTGTTGGTGGCTACCTGATTGCGATCTCGCTCTCGGTGTTTGCATTCACCACCATTTTGGGGTGGAGCTTCTACGGCGAGAAATGCGTTGGCTTCTTCTTTGGGCCTCGTGCGCTCAAGCCATACCGCATCCTCTGGGTGGTTGCGATCTACTTCGGCGCAACTGCGGAGCTGAGCTTCATCTGGCTGCTGGCTGATACGCTGAATGCGATGATGGCTATTCCAAACCTGATCGCGCTGGCACTTCTCAGCCCGATTGTCTTCAAGCTCACCAAGGAGTTCTTCTCCGAAGATGATGAGCCTGAGGGCGTGGAAAAAGCCCCGGCTGAATAAGAGAAAACACAGTTTTCAAAAGAATGGCCCGGTTTCATCACCGGGCCATTCTTGTATGTGCTGATGGTTGTGCTGTTAAGTAATCCGCAGCGAGACAGGTCTGCTCTCCGCATTTTATGAGAGTTTCTGTTGTGGTGATTTCGGAATGCCAATAGGATCGGAAACAGCTTTGATTACGTAGCGGCTAAGCCACAGAATTAATGTAGTGGGGCATTCATGAAAACAGCAGTGGTCTTTGACTGTGAGTTCCTGACATCCGAAGGGGCTCAACGCAGGTTCTGGTGTGCCCCGTTTGATCCCGACCCGGTCATCGCGCAGATTGGAGCCGTGAAATTATAGCTCGATGGCAGCTTTGAGTTCGTCGAAACGTTTAGGGTCCATATCAATCCAGTCGATCGCTATGGCGACAGGTACAAACTTGATCCGTTCTTCAGTAAACTCACGGGTATCACGCAAGAGACGATTGATAGTGAAGGCGTCTCATTGCAGGAGGGCAACGATCAGCTGCATGCATTTGCCGATGGCGCCACGCTTTGGTCCTGGGGCAAAGACGAGCTGAATATGATGGCGATCAGTTGTTATGTTGCTGGCATCCAGCCATCCATTCCCGCGCATCAGTTCGACAACGCCTGCAAACTGATGCTCGCAGCAGGAATGCCCTACGACGATATCAAGCGGACGCGCAGTAATGATCTGGCTGGTTACTTCGAGCTGGAACATCCCCCTTTACGAGGGCATGATGCCTTGGACGATGCTCTCTCAGTCGCCTACGTCATTCAGCATCTTCTAAGAAATGGGCGGCTTTCGCAGGTTGAGTTCGAGCGTGGTGGTGTTGAACTGGAAGGCTTGGCCTAGGTGATATGAAGGCTGAGATCCCTGCCACTGTTTGCGGCAGGGATCATATGGTCTATTGCGATATTACTTCCACCAGGCATCCGGTGAGGTGTAAGCGTTGTAGCTGTTGTTGTTCCGTTCCCATTGGTACTGAGCGGAATCGTAAGCGGACATGGATTCCAGTTTTGCGTCAGGATTGGTTTTCTGCGCGTCGAACAGGTCTTCATGGGCTTTGGTGAGCAAGTTGACGACAGGATCATTTGAAAAGAGGACGCTCTCCTTACCACCGGATAGTCGTTTATAAGCAGCCTGAGCGCTGGCTTTGCTTTCTGCCCACTCGAAGGACTTTTGCTCTTCTGCGGAGGTTTCTTCCTCCAGATACTTCAAAAGAGACAGATAGTTGTCGGCAGTCGGTCCAGCCTCGGGAGCGTCTTTCTTCAGGATCTCGTCAAGCTGCTCTTGCATCACTTGCTTTGCGGCCTCTATCTCTTCATCAGAGAAATAGCCGTTTTCATTGCTAGCGATCAGGTGGAGGGTCTCGCGGTCAAACTCCAGATCATCAAAGATGTCTTTACGAAACGCTTCGATATCATCCTTGTACTTGCTGGAGGTCGTATCAAGGTCGCCATAAAGATCGGTCAGCTTGGCACGCGCATCAACGGCAGTATCCGGGGTCGGCTTTAAGTCAGGCGTCTTTGTCTTGTCTTTCGACTCATCATCCAGCGACAAAACGCTCTGATTGGTTCGTGTGCTGATCGACGATGACCCATTGCCTATATACTTTGCAACGCTGTAGTTGGAGAAGCTGTAGGTTCCGCCGCTACTGCTGAAAAAGCTCACAATTATTGTCCTTATAAAATCAATAGTGCGATGCTAGTGCGCGAAACCTGCGTGGCGCTGTCCTTTTCAGAAATGAAAGGCGCAAAACCGCAGTTTCTGACGTTGCGGAATCTTTGTGGAAATTTTACTCTGTTTTATAAGGTGTTGGCGGTTAATCAGCGATCTCGAAGACTTCGCCTGAGTTCAGGTCCTTGATCATATCAATTGCCTCACCGCTCCAGTGATAGCTGAAATGCCGGGCCTGAAGTGGAGCTTCCACCACGTCGGGATAAAACGCGGCAATACACAAACCGCCCTCGTCCCGCACACTTGGGTAGAGAATGCCATCACCGCCCTCTTCCAGCAGCTTGCGTGCGAAGACCTGAGAGGCGCTGTAATCATCCGGGTGGAGCAGAACTTCAAAACGAGGATCAGTTACGTCAGCAAGTTTAGCCTCAACACTGCCGATCAACTCGCGCATCTGCGCAATCCAGCCCGGTGCCTCTTGCGTGGCGGCATAGAAATTTCCAGTATGATGCACAGTCTCGAACAGCGCGGTGTCAAAAGATTTGGCGGCATAAAAAGCGCCGAAGTACCCATCATGGAAACGGCCAGTCCGGTCAGGAGAGGCATGGGTGAATGGTGCCATCAGATAGGAAGACCCCGTTCCATTGACCCGCCGCTCAACGGGTACAAGATCTAGATTGCCGATGGTTTCTGCAAGGCGCGGATTGGTGCGGCTCTCTGCAGCGGCCAAAAGTTCCCAATCTGCGGGATCGGCAATGTCTTCAAACAAATCTATGGGTGGGTAGGCCGAGTTGACCAACCGATAATATTTGGGCCAGTTGACATGTGTTTCAGGAGCTTTCAGGTCCGTCTCCACCAAAGTTAATGTGGTCACCAGTTGCCTCGCTGCGCATCAAGATATCTGCGCACGCGCATTAAGTCCGTGAGTTGTCCGCCCATCATAATTTCAAGGGCAGATCTGCCGTCAAAGTCAGTGTTGGCGCGTTTCACCCAGCCATACCCGCGGTTGGTATCACTGAACAGCAGGCGAAGCGCTTTGTGAATACCAAGCAGATTGGACAGGCGCGCCGCAAGGTCCACACTGACACGGCCATAATGTCTGGTCTTCCAGCGTTGATAGGTGCGCTTGGCAATGTCTCCCAGCAGCAAAGTGGCCTGCTCATCCGTCAACTGCCAGCGCTCAAACAAGTTGATCACCGCCCGCTGCATGGCATGCACTTCTTCCTCGGTAAACTTTGGTCCACCGGGAGCCAGAGGTTGTTCAATCTTACGAAGGCTAGGCATCTTCCCTCTCATCAAACCAGCTGAATAGCGCAATGACATATGGCACCATATTATGATTTTGGCGTCAAATGTCAAGAATTTGAACCTGGGCATACGCGAAATCAGAAATATAAAAAACCTAAAGTAGCAGTTTAATGGAGTACATCCTAAAATACGCAATAACTAATATAGGCGTGGATGACCAAGCGTCCGCCTTGATGTGTGAGAGGGGTATCTATAATTATCGATAAAAATACGAATATAAAATAGTTGGGGTGGGGCCGTGACTTATAAATCTCGCAGTTTGAGCAGTGTTTCCATATTTGCGCTTGTTTCAAACATCGTCATCGCAGCACCGCTTATGGCGCAGACGGTTCATATAACTGCACCTCAGACCGCGCCCAACGATGCTGCGCTGGACACGCAAGTGATCACTGGCCCAATCGCAGAATACTCCGGGCAATTGCAGGTGAGTGTGACCGGCGGCGAGGCTATCGGGAATGATGCGAGTGCAGAAATAACCATCCGTGGCATTAAAGGCGATATTACCCAGAACAATTCTGGTGAGATTGCTGTTGAAGTCAGCGGTGGTCTTGCGGATAGCAGTGCAAACCCGAACAGCGGTGCGAATGCAGCGATCACCATTGATGGTGTTGAAGGTACGCTGGAAATAGACAATATCGGGACAATCTCGGTCAAAGGCACCAGTCAAAGTGCAACCACATCGGGCACTGGCAAAGCCAGTGTAAAAGTGAATGTGAAGGCCATTGATGGCCGGTTGATGGGCGACAACCTGGGAACGCTTTCCAGTTATGCTCAGGCAGGTTCGGCCACAGCCAACGGAAGCGGCAAGGCAGATGCGAGCGTTGAGGGCTTTGGCACCTATCTGGATGTTGAGGGAGACAACATCGGCACCATCAAGGTTGAGGGCCATGCTGGAATAGCTGTATCCGCCTCAGGCGCCGCGGATGCTGATGCCGATATCACTGGCATCGACAACGATCTTGAAGGGGCCAACAAAGGTCTGATCAGCATTCTCGCGAAAGGAGGTCAGGCTACCTCTGAAGGTGCAGGAGATGTTGATGCATATGCTCTTGCTATCGGCGTAAAAGGGGATGCGGAAGCGAATAGCGGGACTATCCTTGTTGATGCTGATAACAGAAATGGCACAGCGATCTCAGCAGGTGGAACAGCCAAAGCCGCTGCTGACGCCTATGGCATCCATGGAGATCTTCAAGGGAGTAACACGGGTCAGATTGACGTGACCTCACGTGCTGGTCGGTCAGAGACGACCGGTAGTGCTGCTTCAAATTCTCAATCACTTGCGGTGGGCGTGAAGGGTCATGTTGAAGGCAACAGTGGCTTCATTCTTGTCGATGCTGATAACGGATACACCACAGCGACCGCAGCGGATGGCGAAGCCATAACCGCTGCTGATGCCTATGGCATCCAGGGAGATCTTCAGGTTGGTAACACGGGCCGGATAAGCGTGATTTCAAGTGCTGGTCAGTCAGAGACGACCGGCAGTGCTGCTGCGAACTCCAAAACACTGGCAGTGGGTGTGAGCGGAAATATCGAAGCGAACAGCGGTCTTATTCTCGTGAATGCTGCCGGGGGGGATGCTAAGGCGACCTCTGGAAACGGAAATGCGGATGCGTCTGCTCAAGCCTCTGGTACAAAATTCAACCTGAATGACGATAATTCGGGCGAGATTGATATTCGTGCTCGTGCCGGAACCGCTTCTGGCCTCATAGCCAACGCCAATGCGTTTGCTTTTGGTCTCGAAAACAGGCTCGAAGGCGACAACTCTGGTGTAGTTCGCGTTGAAGCTTTTGCCGGAACCGCGATTAGCGATGGGACCACGGGGAATGGTGCTGATGCAATTGCCATTGCTGTTGGTGTCAATGATTACATAAACGGCAGCAACAGCGGCGATGTTATTGCATTTGGTCAGGGCGGGACAGCGACAGCCAATGGCGCTACTTCCGCCGAAGCGGGTGCAAATGTTTATGGCAACAACAATGGGCTGACTAAAGATAACTCTGGTTTGATTCGAGCTGTAGGCATTGGTGGGACGGCTGAAGCTGAGGGAAACAGCCATGCTTCAACAACGACCCGCGTTATGGGGATTTTTGGTGCACTTGGTGGGACCAACAAAGGTCGCATCTTTGCGTTAACTGATGGCGGCACTGCGACAGCTACGGGCAGCGGAAATGCGAGTGCGTCTGCTGAAGGGATTGGTGTCTACAACGGCATTCATAACACCGACCCGAATGTGACTACCGATAATTTAGGTGTCGTTGTTGCGAAGGCAACTGGCGGAACTGCAAGTTCAGTGGGTGGTAACGCTTATGGCTATGCCGACGTGTCAGGTCTTGATGGCTCACTTGGCGGTGAGAACAAAGGCTGGATCGAAGCACTAGCCCAAGGCAAAACCGCCACCACGGGAGGCGACAAAACCGCAAATGCCGAAGGTCTCGCGATCGGGATCAAGGGGGATGCGGAAGCCAACAGTGGGACGATTTTTGTACGGGCCTTTGGGGGAAAAGCAGAAAGCCCGAATGCGGTGAAAGCCAACGGCGCAGCACGTGCCTTCGGTATCGGTTATGTAAATGGCACCACACGCTATGGTGTTGAAGGTGAGTTCACCAATACAAACCTGATTGAAGTTTCTGCCACGGCTGGTACGGCCAACGGAATGCAGGATAAAGCCCTCGCCTATGGTGTTGTGCTCAACGGCGCAACGACCCTCAACAACAGCGGTTTGATTGTGACGACCGCAACTGGCGGCGCGGGGTCCCAGGCTTATCAGGTGCATGCCGGATCAAATGCGTTGACCGTAAACTCCTATGGCATCCTCTTCCGGGATGATTTGGATGAGAACTTCAGTGGGACCATTCAGGCGGATGATCCCAACAATGTGACGTTCAACAATGCCACCCTGCATGTGCACTTTTCCAACTCGACGAAGATAGATGTGGCCTATGAGATCCCTGATCTCGTTGATGGTCAGGATGTTCAGCAGTTTACTCAACTGGATGCAAGCGGTGTTGTTGGCCATGGCTGGAGTGCTGAGGCTGTTGAAAGCAGTTGGGGTACCACCAATCAAGAGGTGATCTTCAGATATGCGCCGGAAGTCTCCAGTCCCCAGCTGGTCGCGCAGCAGCAGCGTGGGGTGATTGATGCCACGCAGCGCATTGGTGAAGGGTTGTTGACCGACCTGATGTTAAAGGGAGACAGCGCCAGCGGAGAAGGTTTGCTGCTGGCCTATGACGGTAAGCCAGCATCGGATGCAGAAAAAGCTGTCGCTGATATGGCAGACCAGCCGCATCTGGCCGAGCAGTATGGTGTGTTTTATGCAGCCCCTCTTCATCTTTATCAGCAAAATCTGGATGGTGATCTGGGCTACTCTGCCAGCACCACAGGTGTGGTGACAGGTTACAACCGTGTCGTTTCGCCGGATCTGATTGTTGGAGCGAACGTCTTTTACGGTCACAGTGCACTGGATTTCAACGGTATCTATGATCAAGCCAAAGAAACGGTCGATACCTATGGCTTTGGTGTACAGGGCGCATATCGCAAAGATGCGGTGCTGCTTACCGGGCAAAGCACGTTCTATCACACCAGCAATACCTATAAGGATGGTTCAGCACAGGCGAGCGAGACCTATGACAGCCAGAACCTGTTGACCCGTGTCGCGGCCAAGTACATCTGGGAGTATGGCAACAACACCTTCATGCCGGAAGTTGGACTGAGCCATCTTTGGCACTCTCGCGGTGCATTCGGCGTCGACAATCAGGGCGTGCCGGATGTGAGCTATGACGCTATCAACAATCACCAGTTCTCAGTTGATGCCTCCCTCGGTTGGGCAGGCACATATCAGGTGCAGGAGGGTGAGCTGAAAGCCAATCTGCGTGCTGGCTTGCGTCAGATTTTGGGTGATGGCGGGTTTAAGGATGTGTTGCGTTCAGGTGCAAACGGTAAGGCGTCTGTGACCAGCGATATTGACCAGACACTGGCGCGTGCCTCTGCCTCACTGGAATACTCCAAAGGCAACTTTGGGGCTTCTGTTGGTGTGCTGGGAGAGTACGGCGAAAACACCCGAAATACAGCCTTCTTCGGGCGCGTATCCTATAAATTCTGATCAAACGGGAGTGCATACTGGAGCGGCTTGAGTGCTCCAGTATGCTTGCTGGCCAAGGGAAGCGTAGGGTGTGGAGTGTACACTCGGCCAACTCACTCAGTGTTCCGTTGTCTTTGAAAAGCGATAGGGTCAAAGGCCGATCAAGTGCTTGTTGGTTTCAAAAGCCGCGTTGATGCCTGAGATTTGACATATCTGGCCCCTCTGCGGCCTGCGCTCAGATAAAAGGGTAAGCTTGCTGCGATGAGGTATTTGCTGATACGGGCTAGCCACTTACCTGCCTTTTCTGGCGAGCCGACGCCAAAGACGGGGTTGGGTGCGTATTCCAGCACGTTTTGCTCAATGTGGTGCGCGGCATCTATGCCATACATGTCACGGACTGCTTTCAGCGCGACTTCATAGGAGCCGATGGCAGGGCCCGCGCTGTAAAACTTGCCATCAACCGCCACCTCTGTTCCGCTGGATTTTGCGCCGAGCTTGTCCAACAGCGGGGTGTGATGGAAATTGGAAGTGGCTGTTTTGCCATCCAAAATGCCAGCTGCTGCATACACCAATGTTCCTGCACAGACGGAAATCATGCCTTTTGCAGCAGGTTCCTGTCGCCGGATGAAATCCAGCAGTTCCTTGTCTTTCAGCAGCATTGGCTGTGTTGCACCCATGATGACGAAGTCGACCTGCGGGCACGTGGCAAAGGTGGTTGTTGGCACGACCTTGGGGCCAAGCAAGCATTGCACTGGAGTTTTGTCGTGAGAGACCACATGAAGCT
This sequence comes from Pseudovibrio sp. W64, assembly GCF_001623145.1. Lineage (NCBI taxonomy): Bacteria > Pseudomonadati > Pseudomonadota > Alphaproteobacteria > Hyphomicrobiales > Stappiaceae > Pseudovibrio > Pseudovibrio sp. W64. Next base: position 550,304 of record NZ_LMCI01000038.1, read on the forward strand.
TAGAGTTGGGGAACGCACTCAAAACGTCCACTGCCCCCAGGAAGTCTGGCAAATAACATCCTGAGGGCAGCGCCATAGCGATGGTTGGAGCATCGCCAGCTGTCAGATCCACTGGCTTTTTTGGAGTGTGAGCGGTGAACTGAGGGTGCGGGTCATATTCCAGTGTCAGCTCTGCAAACTTGGCAAAGCTGGTGCCGCGTAGCTTTTCCAGCACCATGAAGGCAGCTTCGATCATGCCTGTGGAATGGCCTGCGGTGTAAAATTTGCCATCCACCACTGCCCTGCGCTCAAACACTGGTTTGACGCCGTAGTCTGCCAGTAATTTTGCTCCCTGATCATCTGCGGTTGCAGTTTTGCCTTCCAACACATCGGCCTTGGCAAGCGCAAGAACGCCGCCGCTTGAGGCGACCACGTAGGCAACCCGTGAGCACTGATCAGTCAGAAAAGCCTGGAAGGCGGGGTCATCCTGCGCTGCTGTCGGAATGTCTGGAATGACCAGCACATCGAGTGGTGTGCGGTCTTGAAAGACACGATCCGGCACAAGGGTCAGACCATGCTGACCAGTTACTGGTTTTGTGGTCGCACCAATAATGCTGGAGCGATTGAGTGGATTGATACCCAGAACGGCCTGCATTTCGCCAAGTTCGGATTCATTGAAGCCCGGCACTGCAACATAACCAATACGATAGCGTTTCATGGGGACACTCCATTTCCTTCAGTGGGGCGAGCCCAACCAAAGATTCTCGTCATTCAATTTTGACAAGTTATATAAAAAATGTAAAAAGAGTCAAATGGTATCGATGATCAACTACAAGCCCGTGGTCGAGCTGCTCAGCCACTACGGCCTTCACAAGACAACCATGAGTGATCTGGCGGAGGCTGTCGGGGTCACACGGCAGACGCTGTACAATCGCTTCAAGACGAAAGATCATGTGCGTGACTGGGCATTGCTGGAGTTTATGTCTGAGGTGAATGACACGGCCATCGCCGTGTTGGACAACGCACCACCCGATGCTGCGCTGGACGCTATTCTGGAGGCGTTCGAGCGGTGGGGTGGTGATCATGTATCGATGGTCTGCCAGTCGCCTCATGGGGCTGACATATTGGAGGGCGGGTTACAGCTTGTCGCATCCAGAGCAGAAACACCCATCGACCGCTTTGAGAACTGCTTAGAAAAATTCATTGAAAGCAAGCAGCTCTCGCCTTCTCCTGCAGAGACGACCATGGTCCTCGTGCTGGCTGCCAAAGGTGTCTTTGTTACCTCTGCAAATGCGAAGGATTATTCCGAAAAGATGGAGGCGGTGGTCAAAGCTCTGCTGGGTGCCAGGCAGGCTGCGTAAGAGCGGCTTATTTTGCTTTGCAACGCACGCAAAACGTAAAGAACGCAAACGAACGCACAAAGGAACGCAAACTGAGCTAGCGGGACTTATGCCCGTCATGGAGCCGACAGTAAAAAACCGGCACAGAGCATAACTCCGCACCGGTTCTCATGTTCGAGGTACGCTGGAGGGTTAGCTCAAGCGCGCCAGAATTGCTTTTGCCGCAGCTTCAGAGGAAGCCGGGTTCTGGCCGGAAATCAGATTGCCATCTTCCAGAATGAAAGAACCCCAGTCAGCGCCCTTCTCATAGATCGCGCCTTTTTCCTGCAAGGCATCTTCCACCAGCAACGGCACAACATCGGTCAGCTGCACAGCGTCTTCTTCTGTGTTGGAGAAGCCGGTGACCTTCTTACCATTGACCAGCGCAGAGCCATCTGCAGCCTTAGCGTTGACCAGTGCGGCAGAGGCATGACAGACAACACCGACAGGTTTGCCAGCGGAATACAGCTGCTCGATCAGAGAGATAGAGGCTGTGTTGTCTACCAGATCCCACAGCGGACCATGGCCACCCGGGTAAAACACAGCATCAAATGCATCAGCAGAAACACCGTCTAGTTTCACGGTGTTGGCCAAAGCATCGTTTGCGGCTGCATCGGCCTTGAAGCGGTCAGTTGCGGCAGTCTGGAAATCCGGCAGGTCGCTCTTCGGGTCCAGTGGAGGCTGTCCGCCAGCAGGAGAGGCCAGAGTGATTGTCGCGCCAGCGTCTTTGAAGACGTAGTAAGGGGCCGCGAACTCTTCCAGCCAGAAGCCGGTCTTTTCGCCTGTGTTGCCCAGCTTGTCGTGGGATGTGAGGACCATAAGCACGTTCATTGTGATCTACCTTTCAGCAGGCATAGGGGGAGTAGCCACCAGTGCCGTGGCACTGGTGTTCGTGTTGTTTTTGTTCTTCTCGTTTTGAGATCAGTCGCCGATTTTTACGACGAGTTTGCCGAAGTTCTTACCTTCCAGGAGGCCCATGAAAGCTTCCGGCGCATTTTCCAAACCGTCTACCATTTGCTCGCGGTACTTCACTTTACCCTCTGCAATCCACTGCTGCATATCCGCTGCGAATTTAGGGTAAAGATTTGGGAAACTGTCAAAGATGATGAAGCCCTGCATGCGGATCTTCTTCACCAGCAAAGTGCCCATCAACAGGCCCATACGATCCGGGCCATCCGGCAGGCTCGTTGCGTTGTATTGAGAGATCAATCCACACAGCGGAATACGGGCATTTGCGTTGAGAAGCGGCAAGACCGCATCAAACACAGCACCGCCAACGTTCTCAAAATAAACGTCAATTCCGTCCGGACAGGCGGCTTTCAGGTCTTGTGCGAAGGTTGGAGAGTTGCGGTCAAGGCAGACGTCAAAACCAAGGTTATCAACGGCGTGCTTGCACTTTTCCGCACCACCCGCGATGCCAACAACGCGGCAGCCTTTGATCTTGCCGATCTGGCCGACGGTTGCGCCAACTGGGCCGGAAGCTGCTGCAACAGCAATGGTTTCACCCGGTTTCGGCTCGCCAATTTCCAATAGGCCAGCGTAGGCGGTGAAGCCCGGCATGCCCATAATACCCAGTGCCCAGGATGGCATTGCTGGCTCATTGCCAAGGTTGAAAACCATCTCGCCGTTGGAAATTGAGTAGTCTTGCCAACCACCCAGGCTCACCACCCAGTCGCCTTCGCTGAAGTTCTTCAGGTTGGATTTCACCACGACAGAAACAGTTCCGCCGACCATAGCATCGCCAATTTCAACCGGATCTGCATAGGATTTGGCATCGCTCATACGACCGCGCATATACGGGTCCAGAGACAGATAAACCGTACGCAGCAGCATCTCGCCTTCACCCGGTGCCGGGATAGCGGCTTCTTCAAGACGGAAGTTTTTGGATGTTGGAGCCCCGACAGGGCGTTCCGCCAGCACAATCTGGCGGTTCACTTCGGTATTCTGCGGCATTTCAGGTTCCTCAATTAATGTCAGTAATGCTTTGTTATTATTATATTTTATGAATTCAGCTTGGTGTAAACGCGCAGATCAACATTGCCACAAATCGCGTTGGAGTACGGGCAAAGCGTGTGTGCTGTCTGGATCACGTCATCGGCTTGCTCACGGGTCAAACCAGAGAATTCCAGGTGCAGGTCAATGTCCAGCACATATCCACCCTCTGCTTTCTCGATAACATTGCCTTCTGCACGCACTTCAATGGAGTTCAACGGGTATTCCTTGTGTCCGGAAACCATTTTTAGCGAATGCTCAAAGCAAGAGGCATAACCCACTGCGAAGAGTTCTTCCGGTGTAATGCCAGGGCCTTCAACTCCTGGAGGGGTCACTCGAATTTTAGCAGCTTCGTCGCTCAACGTCGGTTTGGCGGAGCGTCCGTTTTCTGCTGTAGTGTCAGTGTCATAGAAGACTTTCATATCTTCACCTTAGATTTTGGACTGGCGTCTGATGGACTAGGGTTCATACGGGTTGATGGCGTTATGCAGCAGGTAGCATTATTTCTGTGACCTCCAGTGCTTTCTGGAGTGGTTTCTTATCTCGTGTAACTTTTCCGATAAGGCTGGCGCCGAGCCACATCTGGTAGAGCACCTGAGCGGCCATTCTGGCTTCTAACTTGGGTGCCATAGAACCGTCTTTGATGCCGGCTTCTATGATGTCGCCTAAACGTTTTTCTACTCTGGTGGTCATCTGGGCCAACAGCTCTCTCATATCTTCAGAAATGTCTGCTATTTCCGCGCTCAGCTTTACGATCAGACAGTGCTTTGATGCATCCTCGGAGTGCTGATAGTTCTCCCAAAGGTGCCAGTACTGGAACAGCTTTTCACGCATGCTCAGAGCCTCTGTCGCAAGCAGGGCATCCAAGCTTCTCATATATTCATCTAGGTATTGTTGGACGAGTACGCAACCAAAGTGCTCTTTGGACTCGAAGTAATGATAGAATGAGCCTTTAGGAACGCCGGCGGTTTTTAACAGTACGCTCAGGCCCATGCTGGAAAAACCCTGCTCTGCTATCAACTTACGCCCGGTTTCCAAGATGTGTAGTCTTGTGGCTTCGCTTTTCTTCATCTTCATATGGTGTGTTTTAATTAAAAATAGACCGGTCGTCTAGCCCACTTCGGAATATCCCTTATGACGTCTATTCACAAGGACTTCAATGCGGGTAATTCCCTGAGTGGACCAGCGGGGATTGTTTATGATTGAGGTGAAGGCCGGGGCTGAGTTATGCCCGCAGCCCCTCTTCCATGATCGACCATGAATTGTCGAAGCGCTGTTCGAAGTCTGTCGACTCTTCAAGACGGGAAATGATCAAAGTCCCTTCGACGAGAGCGATTATAGCTTCCACCACGTCGTGCTCGTCTTTCTCTTTGATGTTACCCTGCTCTATGCCTTCCTTGACCAGATCGGAAAGCCGGGCTTTGATCTGCCCGAAGAAGCGGCGCAGAACCACCTTGGCCACGTTGTGGCGATAGAACTCAAACCAGATGGCGGTGATCACCCTGTGAGTGCGCAGGAAAATCAGCGCTGTTTTGCAGATGAAGTAAATCTGCTGCAGCTGCGTTTCCTCGTCCTTGTCATGGTCATCCAACTGAATGCGCAGGGCATCTTCATAGGTGGTGATGTATTCAGCAAGTACCTGATCTTTCGTAGGAAAGACCTGCGTTACATCCTTTACCTTCAGGCCAGCGTTAGCGGCGATATCAGCGTAAGTGGTCTCAAAGTAACCGAACTTCTCAAAGCAGGTTATAGCGGCTTCGAGAATGGAAGATTTGGAAGCAGGTACAAGGAAGTCCTCTGAATACTCGGAGTGGGACCTGTTCGTATCACTCATAATTCGCCTCTTTCCCAAATCGTCGCCTGCTACATACTCAACTCTGCAAGCAGTCTGATTAGAAACACATGATGGGACAACATTTTGCCAAGATGATGGTAAATCGCCATCTATGATTTCTGATAAATATAGATCGCTTGCTGAATTCCGCCGTTCTAATAGGGGCTTACAGGGTTCTCAAGTCGGTCTTTTACATATTACGCAACGCGCTCGAACACACTTGTCTGGAAATTCTGCTGGTTTTTCTTTGGCGTAATGTGAGTATGTGTTTGTGCGTCTGTCAGCGCAAAGACACCCGGCGCAAGCGCCTGGAGTTTCGCGGCAAGTGTGCGCGAAGAGTACCGCTGCACAGGAAGGCCGGAACATTTCTCAGGACCATCCTCAGAAAAGCTGGAGATGATTGCAGTGCCACCAACGGGAACAGCCTTAACCAGCGCGTTTATATAGGCTTTCTGGTCTTCAATCTCCGTGAGGAAATGGAAGACAGCCCGGTCATGCCAGACCTGATAGGTCTTCTCTGGTGTCCAGGTGGTAATGTCCGCGTTGATCCACTCTACATCATCCGCAACGCCGCCAAGACGCTCTTTGCCAGCGTCCAGCACGACAGATGAGATATCAAGAACGGCAAGCGGTCCATAGCCCGCAGCGTGCAGTATGCTTATCAATTTGGAAGCGCCACCGCCCACATCAATGAAGGTTTCGCCAAGTTTGAGATGCTGGGTGACAAGCTGATAAGACAGTGTTGGCTGGGTCTCATACCAGGTCAGATACTCTTCTTCGCGAGCATCATAAACCGCATTCCAGTGCGCGACTTTCTCGTTCATCTCAGGCCTCGTTTCTGCAACACGGCTCATATGGGAGTAGCCGGCTAAGAAAGCAATATATAATTTAGATAATTCTAAACTACAATCAATGGATTGTGCGAATGACCCAGCGTCCGGCTCTGGTCTGCTAGGAGTTTAAGCGATTTTGCAGTGTTCGTGCAGTTACGTTTTTACGATGCGGACAAGCCCATGTTGCCTGTTAAAGTCCTGTTCTGGTCTTTGGTTGATCCTAGTCTTTAACAATTGCGCAAAGAACCAAGGATCAGCCAATGCCTGAGAGGAAGAAGCTCGGTAATAATCTGGACAAGGTTGAAGTTCGGCCCGTGGAGTTTGAGTGTCACGGTGAAGTCTTGCACGGAGATCTCTACCTCCCGAAAAAAAGACCGCCCAATGGCAAGCTTCCCGGGGTTGTGGTCACCGGAGCTTGGACTTCAGTGAAAGAGCAGATGGCAGGTCTTTACGCCTCTGAGCTTGCCATGCGTGGCTTTGTAGCGCTGGCATTCGATTTTCGTGGCTGGGGTCTTTCTGCGCATGATGGCAAAACCAAGTATCTGGAAGACCCTGCCCGCAAGACGGATGATATCCGCGCGGCTATTGATTTCATGGGTCGATGCCCGGATGTGAATCCGGACAGGATCTGTGGATTGGGAATTTGCGCTTCAGCAGGGTACATGAGCGCTGCAACAGGTGGAAACCGGCACGTTCACTCACTGGCACTTGTTGCTCCCTGGCTTCATAATTCGGAAATTATCTCAGAGGTTTACGGCGGTGTGGAAGGCGTCAGCAGCTTGATGAAGGTGGGCCGCGATGCGCTGACCCATGAAGAGCCGCGCTACATTGTAGCCGCGAGTAAAGTTGATGACACCGCACTGATGTTTGACGTGGAGTACTACACCGAGGAAGACCGCGGTCTGATCCCGGAGTTTGACAACAAGTTCAATTTGGCCTCGTGGGAGGCATGGCTGACGTTTGATGGTGTGCACACGGCGGACAAGCAAAATCAACCAACGCTGATTGTGCATAGTGAGGCTGCCGCGATCCCCAAAGGCGCAAAGGAGTTTGCGCGACGTATGGGTGACCGGGCGACCACGTTGTGGTTTGAGGATGTCCGCCAGTTTGACTTTTATGACAAGACCCAACCCATTGACCGGGCTTTGGAAGCTGTCGCTGAACACTTCCTTTCCACGCTTTGAGCAGGATCTTCGATGAGCGACCCGTCCGACCTTGAAACAGCAAAAGACACCGCCGCCATAACCACGGTGCTGGAAGGCGTTGTGAACTGTTTTGATCGGGGGGATTATGAGAGCCTTGGCCTGCTTTATAGCGACCACGTGGAGATGGACTACAGCTCGCTGCTTGGTGGCACAGCGCATAAGAAGACGCGGGAACAACAGTTGATGGACTGGGCAGAGCTGCTGCCGGGGTTCGACCTGATGCGCCATTCTCTCAATGATTTCAATATCCGCATCGAGGAAGGCATCGCCAACGCCTCGTGCTCGGTTGCGGGGCAGCTGTATGTCGGTGACAAGGTTTGGGAGGTCGAGGGCCTCTATCAGTTCCGCCTGCATAAGCGCAGCAATCACTGGCGTATCTTCAAGCATAGTTTTGTGCTGAAGAGTGAGAATGGCAATGGTGATATATTGGAGACAGCCAAGAACAGAGCCAAAGCCCATCCACCTGCTTTCCTGAAACGACGCAAGGCGCAAGCTGCTGTCGTTAAGTTCCTCAAAGCTTTGGAAAATAAGGATATGGAGACTCTTGCCGATGTCTGGTCTGAAAGGGCAGTGCAAGATATGCCCTACTCGCCTGATGGCTTTCCAGATGTGGTGGAAGGCAAGGCCAACCTGATCAAGCACTACAGCGCGTGGCCGGAAAATGCTGGAGAAGCGGATTTCACCTCCAACCTGAAATTCTACCCAATGATGTCGCCTGAATGGCTCTTTGCGGAGTTTACGGGTGAGGTCGAGATTCTGACCACAGGACGGGAATACAACCAGATTTATGGCGGCTTGTTCCACGTGCCTCATGGTAAAATTCAGTATTATCGCGAGTACTTTAACCCAGAACCCTTCCGCTTTGCCTACGACTTGGATGAGGGAAGAGACCCGGATCACTTTCTCATTGGCGAGCCTTGATGATAATATGAAAATGAATTACTTATTTAATTGCAGTGAATGTTGGTGTGAACTGATCAGAGGTGCCAGATGGCCAGACGTGCGTTGATTACCGGTGGTAACAGGGGCATTGGGTATGCCATCGCAAAAGGACTGAAAAAAGAAGGCCTTGACGTCATTATAGGCTCGCGCAATGCGGAAGCAGGCGCGGAAGCTGCCAAGCAGCTTGACTGCGGGCATGTGCATCTGGATGTTGCGGACTTGCGCTCCATCGAACAGGCCTTTGATGATATTGGGACTATTGATGTTTTGGTGAACAACGCAGGTGTTCTCTATGAAGAGCCGATGCTGGAAAACCCTGCACAGTTTGAGCAAAGCATGCAAGTGATGGTGCATGGTCCGTATCACCTGATCCGACGTGCGGCTCCAGCTATGATCGACAGGCAATACGGGCGCATTGTGAACATGAGCTCCAACTGGGGGTCTTTCACTGAAGGGCTGGCTGGCCCCGGCGCTTATGGCGTGGCGAAAGCAGCGCTCAATGCCCTAACCCTTGCGCTTTCACGCGAACTGCCGTCTTGCGTGAAGATCAACTCCATGTGCCCAGGATGGGTCGCAACCCGAATGGGCGGTGAAACTGCGCCACGGACACCAGAGCAAGGTGCCGAAACCGGAATATGGCTCGCCACACTGTCAGAAGCCGGACCAAATGGCGGATTCTTCAGCGACCATCACCCGATGGGGTGGTAGAAAACTGCATTTGCGAAAGAGCTACCCTACTCCGCAGGCATAAGCTTCTTTGCCTCTGTCTCTCCTTGTTTGGACATAAGCTGTTCAAAGTATTGGATAGTTTTGACCAAACCCTCGCGCAGCTCTGTGGTTGGGCACCAGCCCAGATAATCCCGGGCGCGGGTGATGTCAGGTTTGCGCTGGAGCGGATCATCCTGAGGTAGAGGCTCCCTGATGATCCGGGACTTGGACCCGGTTAGCTCCAGCACAAGCTCTGCAAGTTGCTTGATGGTGAATTCCTTGGGGTTGCCGATGTTGACCGGCATGGAAATGTGATCCGGTGCATTCATCAGTTTGATCATCCCGTCCACCAGATCATCCCGGTAACAGAAAGACCGCGTTTGCATGCCATCGCCATACAGAGTGATCGGCTTGTTTGTCAGCGCTTGCATGATGAAGTTGGAAACCACACGCCCGTCATTGGGGTGCATACGCGGGCCATAGGTGTTGAAAATCCGCATGACCCTGATGTTGATGTTGTTCTGGCGGTAGTAGTCGTAAAACAGCGTCTCTGCGCAGCGTTTTCCCTCATCATAACAAGAGCGTACGCCAATGGGGTTGACGTTGCCCCAATACTCTTCCGGCTGCGGGTGGACCTGCGGATCACCGTAGATCTCAGAGGTGGAGGCCTGCAGGATCTTGGCTTTAACCCGCTTTGCCAGCCCCAGCATGTTGATGGCACCAAGCACGCTGGTCTTGGTGGTCTGCACAGGGTCAAACTGATAGTGAACGGGAGAAGCCGGACAGGCGAGATTGTAGATTTCATCCACCTCAACAAACAGCGGCTGGCACACATCGTGTCGTAACAGCTCAAACCGTTTGTGATCCAGCAAATGTTCCACATTCATGCGGGTGCCGGTGAAGAAGTTATCGAGGCACAGCACTTCATGCCCTGCCTCCAAAAGGGTCTCACTGAGATAGGAGCCCAGAAAGCCTGAACCTCCTGTCACAAGAATTCTGCGCCGATCATCAAGTGAGAACATGAGGCCAATCCGCAATACCGCCAAAGATTGGAAAAGCCTATCAGGCTGCCTTCGGACGTAAATATTGAAAAACCTCTCCCGATAATTGGGTCCTGATAAATTATAGTATTTTCAATGGGATGATGCCCTACACGTGTTTGTTGAGCAAAATTCAAATAAATGTGCTGGTTGAAGGCTTGCTCACAGCACCATGGCTGTTAGCATTACCAGTAGATCTCCTCACGCCTCGCGCGGCTTCTCTGTTCCCCAAATTTGAGAGGTTCACGCCAACAGCTTGTTGCAGGGCCCTAATGTCTTCCTCCCTTTCAGCTAGTGCGACCAGCGCTGGTATTCTTTCTGCTTTTGTTGGGTTCGCCAGTTCATTTGCCATTGTGTTGCATGGATTGAGCGGGGTTGGCGCAAGTGCAGAACAAGCAACCTCTGGCCTTATGGCACTTGCCATCGCCATGGGGATTTGCGGTATCGGCTTCAGCTTGTGGAAGCGTGTGCCCATTTCCGTCGCCTGGTCCACACCCAGTGCCGCGTTGTTGGCGACCTCCGGTCTTCCAGAGGGCGGATTTGCAGCCGCTGTCGGTGCCTTTGTGTTTGCTGGGTTGCTTGTGGTCATAACTGGGCTTTGGAAGCCTCTGGGCCGCATTGTTGGCCTGATCCCGGTTACTCTGGCCCAAGCCATGCTGGCAGGCGTCATCCTGCCACTGTGTCTTGTACCCTTTGAAGCGGTGGCCGAGATCCCTGCCCTCGCTTTGCCTGTTGTGCTGGCATGGTTTGTTGCGGGGCAGATTAACAAGTTACTGGCCGTTCCAGCTGCTTTGTTGGCCTTCCTTGTTGTGCTTTATTTCCATGCAGATACCTCAAGCCTTACCTCGCTGAAGCTGGTGCAAGCTCCCGTGTTTGTCATACCGGAGTTCTCACTCTCTGCTTTGATTGGGATTGGCATACCGATCTATATCGTCACAATGGCGTCCCAGAATATTCCGGGTGTCTCGATCCTTCGTTCCTTTGGGTATCAGCCCGTTCCCGGGCCGCTTTTCAGCTGGACAGGTGTTGGTTCCGTCCTCAGTGCACCATTTGGCGGGCACGGGATCAGCCTTGCTGCCATCACTGCTGCCATATGTGCCAATGAGGATGCTCACAAAGACCCTGCAAAGCGGTATTGGGCCGCAGTGATTGCGGGAGTTGTCTATATCATCTTCGGCATCTTCTCTGCCGGGTTTGTCGGTGTGGTTGAACTGGCACCGCGCATTTTGATTGGCGGTGTTGCCGGACTGGCGTTGATTGGAACACTCACCGTCTCGGTTCAGAGCATGCTGAAAGACGCGCCAAGTCGTGAGCCTGCCATTCTGACCTTCCTGATCACTGCGTCCGGTCTGTCCTTCTTTGGCATTGGGGCAGCATTCTGGGGGCTTCTGGTCGGTATGGGGCTTAAGTTCTGGATGGACTGGAAGCAGAAGGGCTCGCCGAGTGAACAGGTTACAGACAAAGCCTAGGACTACTCAGGGAACTTATCAAACTTCGTGACGTCTTCCAGATGATCATCCCAATTTGCCTTGCTGGCCATGAAGATGTGCGCGGTCGGCTGGGTATCGACAGGTGTGTCCAGTGACCCGGCAGGCACAACGAGGAAGTTGTTTTCTCGGTCATGTGTCGGCACTGGAGAGCCGCATTCTTCGCAAAAGCTTCTGCGGTGCTGGGTGGACGGCACATTATAGGACTTTATGGAATCCTCTCCACTGGTACAGGCGAAGTCTGCATCAAAGGAAAAGAGATTGGAGCCGTGAACGGAGCCGGTTCCTTTGCGGCAATAGCTGCAGTGGCAGAAATAGAACTTCTTAAAGGTGGCTTGAATCTGAAATTGAACGGTCCCGCACAGGCAGGAGCCTTTATGAGTTTCGCGCATAATGATGGCCTTGAAGGGCAGATATAATTGGTTGGAGCGGCAATGTGGCAGCGTCGGTCTTCAAATGCAAAACATAAAAAAACGGCAGGGCATTTGCCCCGCCGTCTGTTGTATCCAGGATACAAATTCTTTTAGGCTTTTGCTTCCAACGCACGACGTTCCGCGATGCGTTTGCGTTCTGCAATAGGGTCAGGGATCGGCACCGCATTGATCAGCTCTTTGGTGTAAGGGCTCTGCGGATTGTGGATCACGTCATGGGCTTCGCCGATCTCAGCGATGTCACCAAACTCAAGAACCATGATGCGGTTACTGATGTGCTTCACCACGCTCAGATCGTGTGCAATGAACAGCAGGGACAGGCCGAGCTCTTTCTGCAGGTCCATCAGCAAGTTCACCACCTGTGCCTGAACAGATACGTCAAGCGCGGAAACAGGCTCGTCGCAGATGATCAGCTTAGGATTGGTGATCAGCGCACGCGCGATACCGATACGCTGACACTGCCCGCCAGAGAACTCGTGCGGATAGCGGTTGATCATCCGTGCGGACAGACCAACTTTCTCCATGAGCTCACGCACTTGCTTCTTCACTTCATCCTTGGATGTGTTCGGATAATGCGTTTTCAGCGGTTCCGCGATGATCTGGCCAGCAGTCAGGCGCGGGTTAAGCGATGCGAGAGGATCCTGAAAGATCATCTGGATTTCCTTGCGGGTCGCCAGAAGGTCTTTCTCGTTCATCTTCATCAGGTCGCGGCCCTGCCAGAACACTTCGCCGCCCTGAGATGGGATCATACGAATGATCGCACGGGCAAGAGTGGACTTCCCACAGCCGGATTCACCCACGATGCCAAGGGTTTCGCCTTCTGCCAGATCAAAGGAAACACCTTTAACGGCCCGCAGAATGTCTGGCTGATGCCAAGGCAAAGCATTTTGCTTTTTGATCTTGAATTCCACCCGCATGTCGCGAACGGATAAGATTGGCTCTTTCGTGCTCAAAATCAGCCCTCCGCCATTTGGGTTTCAAAGCTGCGATCCAGCGTAACCAAACGTTCTTCGTCCTGATCCAGACGTGGAACAGCGCTCAGCAGACCTTGCGTGTATGGATGGCTCGGCTTGCCGAAGATATCGACGGTAGAGCCCTGCTCCATCACTTCACCCTTGTACATCACCATGGTGCGCTCACAGGAGCCAGCCACGATGCCGAGGTTATGGGTGATGAGAACAATCGCCATGTGGAACTCTTCCTGAAGTTCCACCAGCAGATCCATGATGCGTGCCTGAACGGTCACATCCAGTGCGGTTGTCGGCTCATCTGCAATCAGCAGCTTTGGACGACACAGCAAAGACATTGCAATCATCACACGCTGACGCATGCCGCCGGAGAACTCATGCGGGTAAAGATGAATGCGGTTTTTTGCATTCGGGATCTTCACCGCTTCGAGCATCCGCACACATTCTGCAATCGCATCTTTCTTCTTCATGCGCTTGCCGTCTGGCGAGTTGTAAATGAGCGTCTCAGCCATTTGGTCCGAGATGCGCAAATACGGGTTTAGGGAGGTCATTGGGTCCTGAAAGATCATCGCGATCTCATTGGAGCGAAGCTTGTTCATTCCCTCATGAGAAAGCCCGATGATCTCCTGACCTTGATACTTAATCGATCCGGAAACCTGCGCATTATGAGGCAGAAGCCCCATGGTCGCGAAGGCCGTCTGGCTTTTACCAGAGCCGGATTCTCCCACGATCGCGAGGGTCTCGCCCTTGTCGATCTGCAGGTTTACGTTTCTTACGGCTTCTACCACTCCGTCTGGAGTGTTGTAGGTGATCCGTAGATTTTGGATATCCAAGAGTGCCACGATTTCACCTCCTACCGGTCTTTAGGGTCAAGCGCATCGCGCAGACCGTCGCCGATAAAGAAAAAGCTGAACAGAGTGATGATGAAGAAGAACATTGGGAATGCCAGCTGCCACAACGTGCCATACTGCATTGTTCCAGCGCCTTCAGCAATCAACGCACCCCAGCTGGTGTTAGGCTCCTGAACACCCAGACCAAGGAACGAAATAAAGCTCTCGGTCAGGATCATCTGCGGGACCAGAAGGGTTGAGTACACGACCACAACACCCAGAAGGTTCGGCACGATGTGACGAAGGATGATCGTAATCGGCTTTACGCCAGTCGCGATTGCAGCCTCAACAAACTCTTTGTTCTTCAGCGTCAGCGTCTGTCCACGTGCGATACGAGACATATCGAGCCAGGAGATCAAACCGATACCCACGAAGAGCATGAAGATTGAACGCCCGAACACCACCAGCAGCAGGATCAGAACAAACATGTAAGGAATGGACTGCAGAATATCGACGATACGCATCATCACGTTGTCGACTTTGCCGCCAGAGTAACCAGCGATCGCGCCGTACAATGTGCCAACGATAACAGCGATCAAGGCGCCGACGATGCCGACCATTAGCGAGATCTGAGTTCCCTGAATGACACGAGCGAACAGATCCCGACCAAGTTCATCGGCCCCAAAATAGTGACCGTTCTCGAGGTTTGGTGCGCCGAGCTCTGCGATCTGACCCAGAATACCCCAATCGATCTCTTCGTTGGACCAAACTGCGATCATGTGACCGAGGGTTGAGAACAGGAATACACCGCACAAAAGGATCAGGCTGACCACTGCAGCCTTGTTTTTGAAAAAGCGGCGACGGGCATCTGCGAACAGAGAACGCCCTACGACTTCTTCTTGAGCAGCCAGATTGTCTGCCAACTGCTCCATTTTTTGAACATCTACCATCATGTGCTCAGCCCTCAATATCTAATCTTCGGGTCGACCCATGCGTACAGGATGTCGACAATGAGATTGAAGAGAATGGTGAGACCACCGATGAGGATCGTGATGCCCATCATCACAGCGTAATCTCGGTTGAGTGCTGAGTTCACATAGAACTGGCCGATACCACCGGTTGAGAAGTACATGTCAATGATAACGGAACCTGTGATCATGGAGACGAACGCAGGGCCGAGATAAGACATGACTGGCAGCAAAGCAGGCTTAAGCGCGTGCTTGAAGATGATAACTCTATACGGCAGGCCTTTAGCCATGGCTGTGCGGATAAAGTTGGTATGCAACACTTCCAGCATGGAGGACCGCGTCAAACGTGCAACGGATGCCATGTAGCTGGTAGAAAGTGCGATCACCGGCAAGATCAGGTGGTTCCACTGTCCGTCGTTCCAGCCGCCACCAGGCAACCAGCCCAGCCACAACGTGAACACCAGAACAAGGATTGGTGCCATAACAAAGTTAGGCAGCACTTGTGCACCGATAGAAACACCAACGGCAAAGTAATCAAGCCAGCTGTTCTGTTTGAGCGCTGCTGCGATACCTAGCGCGCCTCCAACAATGACTGCGACTGCAAACGACAGGAAGCCGTAGGTCAGTGTGACTGGAAAACCATGTGCGATGATGTCATTTACGCTTCGGTCCTTGTACTTAAAGGATGGGCCGAAGTCGAATTCTGTAATGATTCCACCAATATAGTTGACGATTTGAACATATATTGGATTATTCAGGCCATACTTGGCCTCAATGTTGGCAAGAACCGCAGGAGGGAGCGGACGCTCGGATGTGAATGGGCCACCGGGTGCCGCATGCATGAGCAAGAATGAGATTATTATGAGCAGCAGCAATGTAGGAATTGCGATAGCCACTCTTCGTAGGATGTAGCTGAGCATTGTTATTAGTGTCTCGTATGAAGAACGGGTGATTCAGCAACAAAAAGATGCAAAAACACCGGCGTCTGGGACACCGGTGCTCTTGATTGCTGGATTACTTCGCAACCTTGTAGAGGTTTTTAGCGTACCAGTTCTGCTCAGCGTTTTTGATCGGCCAGTTTTTCAACTGTGCGTTCATCATGTAAACGTTGGTGTAGTGGTAGATCGGAATGACTGGCATTTCTGCAGACATGATCTCTTCAATACGAGTGTAGTTTGGCTGTGGGTTTGCAGTTGATTTTGCGCCTGACAGCAGCTCATCAACTTCAGCGTTCACAAACTTACCGTCATTGTAACCGGATTCTGAATCCATCAGATCAAGGAAGGTAGATGCTTCGTTGTAATCGCCACACCATGCACCACGAGCAAGCTCAAAGTTCTGGTTGCCACGCTCGTTCAGGAATGTCTTCCATTCCATGTTGTTCATGTTGACTTTAACGCCAAGCTTCTGCTTCCACATCTGGGTCATCGCAATAGCGATTTTCTTGTGGCCTTCAGAAGTGTTGTAAACGAGGTCAAACTCAAGCGGGTTGTCTTTGGTGAAGCCAGCAGCTTCAAGCAGTTCTTTCGCTTTTGCATCACGCTCTTGCTGGGACCAACCAGCGAAGTCCACTTTTGGAACTTCAAAGCCAGCTGTTACAGCAGGAGTGAAGGTGTAAGCTGGGAACTGGCCGCCCTGAAGAACTGCGTCGGTGATGACGCGGCGGTCAAGAGCGTATGCCAGTGCCTTGCGAACACGAACATCTTTAAACTCTTCCGGACCGGAATCAGACAGGTTGAAGGTGTAGTAGTAAGAGCAGAGACGTGGGAAAACCACAGCCTGATCTGGATACTCTTTCTTCAAACGTGGGAACTGACCTGCAGGAACTTCGGTGCGGTCGGTTTCGCCAGCAAGGTAACGGGTCAGAGCGATGTTTTCATCGTTGATTACAAGGGTTTCAACCTTGTCGATGATTGTGCTCTCGTTGTCCCAGTAGTTGGTGTTACGCTCCATAATAGCAGTTTCCTGCGGAACGTGCTTTACCAGCTTATAAGCGCCGTTAGAAACGATGTTTTCTGGCTTAGTCCACTCAGCTCCATGTGCTTCGATTGCCCATTTAGGAGATGGGAAGGTACTGGAGTGTGTGGTCATTGCAGTGAAGTAAGGCAGTGGCTTTGTCAGCTTTACTTCAAGAGTGTGATCGTCAATAGCTTTGATGCCGAGTTCTTCAGGCTTCATGTCGCCTTTAACGATGGCGTCTGCATTCTCAACGGACATCAACTCAGCATACCACTGGTATGGAGATGCGAGTTCCGGGCTCGCCAAACGGCGCCATGCATATACGAAATCACCTGCAGTTACAGGCTTGCCATCAGACCACTTAGCATTGTCGCGAAGCTTGAACGTGTAAGTCAGGTTGTCGTCAGAAACAGTGTGGCTCAGAGCAACACCTGGTACCAGGTTGCCAAGGTTGTCCTGGCTGTAAAGACCTTCAAACAAGTTACGTGAGATCTCGGAGCCGGATACGTCTTCGTTGACCTGTGGGTCAAAAGAAGAGTGCTCGTCGAGAATACGGTATGTGAAAGTCTGGTCGTCAGCGAGTTTCTCGCCTGTTTCTGGATGAACACCCGCAGCAAATGCAGAGGTAGATAGCAATGCGGTGCCGACTACGCTCGCCAAAAGAGAGCTTTTGCTGAATTTCATCTAGGAATCTCCTCACTACATCGGTCGCCTGTTCCCCAACAGCGCCGACTTGGATACATTTCTCAATAGGATCTAGAGTTCACCTCAATTGAAGGGCAAACTCAAAAAATTGCATATTTTCCTGAGAGCAACGCAAAATAGAAATTATTTCGCCTGTTAGCAGCTCCCCACGAGTGGCTTTATGCTCAGTTCCCCTCGCTGCTGGCAGATACGCATATCCCGGTACGCACTCTAACGTAGTTTTTCTCTTATTCAATTGTATTCTTCGCAAGAAATGCCCGCTGCATCATATCCTGGGGGAAATGTAGCTAGATCGTTTGGCTAGGAACCTTGCACAATCCTAGGCTTTGTAAGCTTTTTAAGTAGTTTTGCGTCCAATAAAATTTCCAAGAAAAAACATCTGAATCATTCGCAGACACTATTAACCAAAATTGAGAGTAATTAGTTAGGTATTCATAACCCATACTCTTTGCCGGGCAGAGTCTTCGGGTGGGGCATATGGAAGATATTCAGAGACTTCAGAGGTCGGCGGAACCTGAATTACAACTGCCGCTTATATTAGATCTTGATCACACGCTGATACGGACGGATTGCTTTTTTGAAGCACTCATTCTGTTCCTCAAATCAAACCCTTTGAACTTATTCGTTGTTTTTAATTGGCTCTTTCGCGGACGCGCCTATGTAAAACAGCAACTGGCCATTCGCGTAGATTTAAAAATCGATAATTTGCCGCTGAACGAAGATGTTGTTGCCTATGCTCGTGCAGAAGCTGGTAAAGGACGTGACGTTCATATGGCGACTGCCGCTGATGAAGTTCTGGCTATCGCAGTTGCCAGTCGGCTCGGTTTTGTTAATGAAGTTCACGCCAGCAACGGCAAGATCAATCTGAAATCAGGCAACAAAGCGAGCTATCTGGAACAAAGGTTTCCGGATGGTTTTGCGTATGCTGGTGATAGTATTTCCGATCTGCCTGTCTTTAAAAGCGCTGTCCGCTCCTTAATCGTCCACCCTTCCGACAATTTATCTCAAAAAGCGATGCGATGTGGTGAGGTCGAAAAGACCTTTGCAAGACCTGATGGTCTTTTTCGGCCTCTCCTGAAGAGTTTACGCCTCCACCAGTGGGCAAAGAACACGCTGCTCTTTGTGCCTCTTATTTTGGGTGGTCAGGCTTTGAACCCTGAAGCATGGGCGAGTGCAATGCTGGGCTTTGTGGCTCTCGGCGTTCTTGCAAGCTCCACTTATTTGTTGAATGACCTTTGGGATCTTGAAGCAGATCGTCAGCATTGGAGCAAGAAGGCAAGGCCGTTGGCATCGGGCAAGCTGAAGATCGCCCATGCTATGTTGGCCATCCCTTTGGGGTTTGCTCTGAGCTTTGCCATCGCGGCGGCATTAGGCCCCTTTGTCGTGTTGGGTCTTTTCGCCTACTTAGTAACAACAGTTGCCTACTCCTTCTATCTGAAGCGGGTACCTTTGCTCGACACGGCTGTGCTGGCGGTGCTGTTCACAATGCGTCTTGGGGTTGGTGTGACGCTGGTTGACGTGCCGCCCTCCCCCTGGCTCTTTGTCTTCTCCATGTATTTGTTCCTCTCGCTGTCTTTGGCAAAACGCCATACGGAGCTTGGTCGCCATGTGGAGGCTGGCACAAATGGGGAGATGTCCGGGCGCGGGTATCGAAACAGAGATTTGCCGATGCTCCTTGCCCTCGGCTCGGCAAGTGGATTGGCAGCAACGCTGGTTATGGTGCTCTACCTGACCAATGAAGCGTTCAACGCAAACTTTTATTCTGCAGCTGTACTTTTGTGGGGCATGCCACCCATTCTGTTTCTTTGGCTTGGTCGTGTCTGGCTGAAATGCCAGAGACTGGAATTGAATGATGATCCTGTGGTCTTCGCGTTAAAGGATAAGCAGAGCCTCGTGCTTGGCGGTATGCTGGCCATTCTGTTCTTGTTTGCCTGGTTCGGAGGTTATTTGATCTGATGGTTGCCGATCGCCTTGCTGCGCTGAAATCTTCTTATGACACCAGCCCAGAGTTCAGGCAGATCATCCGCTTTTTGTTAGCTGGTGGTCTTGCTGCTTTTGTAAACTGGCTGTTGCGGATTGCACTGTCTGTGTTCATGCCGTTCTGGCTGGCGGTGTTGCTGGCTTATTTCATTGGAATGAGTGTTGGATACACCCTCTATAAGCATTTTGTGTTTGTAGGGGCGCAGAAACCCGAAAGCATCAAACGACAGGTACTGATCTTTCTTGGGGTGAACCTGTTCTCTGCTCTCATCGTGCTTGGGCTGTCTGTTGGTTTAAATGC
The DNA here is from genome assembly GCF_001623145.1 of Pseudovibrio sp. W64. Lineage (NCBI taxonomy): Bacteria > Pseudomonadati > Pseudomonadota > Alphaproteobacteria > Hyphomicrobiales > Stappiaceae > Pseudovibrio > Pseudovibrio sp. W64. Next base: position 569,845 of record NZ_LMCI01000038.1, read on the forward strand.
AATGCTCATGACAACCCTTCCGCTCTTTATCGCGCAAGCACTCGCACATGGTGTCGCCATCGCTGTTGGAGCGGTGACGAACTATATGGGTCATAAGGTGATCACTTTCCGCAAATCCCGATAGAACCTGGCTCAACCGTTTGCCGCAAAAGCAAGCGCTTGCATGGCGACGTTGAGAAACAGGGCTTGCACCACAAGCATCGCGAAGATCCCAATGTTGTCTTGTCGCACGGTGCGCACAACGAAGAGCATCATGAGCGGGAGCCAGTCCAGCACGTAGCGTTGCACGGAATACTGAGAAAAGCCGTTGGAGTGGTAGAAGAGTGTCACTCCTGCGATGAGAGCGATTGTCAGCCCTGCAAAAAGGTATTCCCGGTTCCATTTGGCGAGGAAGAAGTAAAGCAGGAACGGGGCGCCGATGAAAAGCGCTATGCCCTTGTCGCCAAAGCCGCTGATCTGTGTCAGATACTTGCCTGAAAACTCTATATCCGGCCCTTGCACAAAGAAGTGGATCAGGTTGAAGAGCAGATAATCCCGATGGAACAAGCCCAGCTCTTGAACACGATCCTCAATCCATGACGCAGATGGATCACCCAGAGCATCCCATTCTGGCGGGAAGATGTACGCATACCCAGTTTGCATAGGATCGCCGAAGCGGGCGTAATTGTAAGCAAAGTAGATGCCTATTGCGATTGCAGGAAAGACTGCGAGTTTGAGCAGGCGCCCAATACTCTCAGCATTGATTGCAAAGATGGTCCTGTCCGGTGGCGTCATCAGAACAAAAAAGAACGGCATGTAAAGAATGCTCATCTGCCGGGTGAGGAATGCGAGGCCGATAAACAATCCCACAAGCCAAGCATTTCTCTTGATGAGCGCTGACCAGAGTGCCAGTGACGTCAACATTGCAGCAACGGCTTGTGCAAAGAACCAGACACCATCAGCGCGGAGCACGGTGTATTGCAGCGGTGTTGCAAAAAGAAACGCTGCGACAAGCAATAGAGCCAGTCGGTAGTCCGTCTGGTAGTTGCGCGTAATTTGCCACCACACCAGTCCGGTAATGAAAAAGCAAATCAGCCCCAGAGCAATAAAGTGATGAAACCCTACACCAAACAGCGCCACAAATGGCAGAGCGATCAAGGCTGGTACGGGGGGGAATATGACAAAGATCTTGTCTTCGAAAAGCGCACAGTCCAGATCAAAGCAGCGCGAAGCCTCAAAGCGGCCTTGCAAAAAAGCCTCTGCAAGTAAGGCGTAAGAATTGGTTTCTGGCTGCTCCCCAATCATGCGAAAAATAATGACTGCCAGAAGAATGGAAACCAAACCAGCAAGAATTGTTGTGAGGAGTGCGCCTCTAAAACGGTCAATCGAAATCATAATGCCCCCAAATATGGGAGAGTAATAACATCAAGAATCCTAGTGTCTTCTTAAAGGCGCATAAGAGGACCCAAATTGGTGCGAAGTTCTGGCAAAAGGAACCGCACTAAAAACATTCTCAGTGCTAACTCCTCAAGGAACGTCATTGATTACAATTCATCTCATTTCTTGATTTCACGTTTGTTGCCTGATAGGTGAAAGATGTTGCTCCCACAGACTATGCCGCAATCGCGGTAGATCCATGGTGTTGGGTTTTTAAAAATAAACCTTCAAAACTGCCAGGATTGAAACAGGAATATCCAGATGTCGGACTCTCCGAAAACCGCAGGTGCGAGCCTGGGAACGGTTGAATTTGTTGCCCTCATGGCTACGTTGACCAGCTTGACTGCGCTTTCGATTGACGCCGTGCTGCCGGCATTTTCAGTCATCGGCAAAGATTTGAATGTCGGAAATTCCAACAACGTCCAGCTCATCATTTCTGCGCTGTTTCTTGGATTAAGCTTGGGTCAGTTTGTTTTTGGTCCCGTCTCTGATCGCTTTGGCAGAAAGCCGGCGGTTTATGCAGGGTCTGTTGTTTTCGCAATTGGTGCTGTGCTTGCAGCCACGGCGACATCACTGCCTATGATGATATTCGGGCGTCTGCTTCAAGGTGTCGGAGCCAGCGCTCACCGTACGGTCGTTATGGCGATTGTTCGCGACAAGTATGTCGGCGCGGAGATGGCGCGTATCCTGTCGTTTGTAACAGCAGTGTTTATTATTGTGCCCACATTAGCGCCGTTGATTGGTCAAGGCATCCTGTTTGCTGCGGGATGGCGGGCGATCTTTGTCATCATGCTGATTATGGCGTCTGTTGGCTGCATCTGGCTGGCAATGCGTCAGCCGGAAACACTGAAACCGGAAAATCGCCGGGTAATCACGCCCAGAGTGCTTTGGGAAGGTCTTGAAGAAGTCGTAAGCCATAAGGCGACGCTGTATTATACCGCGGCTTCAGGCTTTGTTTTTGGTACGATGATGACGTATCTGAGCACTGCTCAGCCGATGTTTGCAGATATTTTCAACGTCCACGAAACATTCCCGCTCTATTTCTCCGGAATTGCCGTTGTGTTTGGCATGGCGTCCATCGTCAATGGCCGTATTGTCAGACGTATCGGCTTGCAGAACATGTGCCGTGCTGCGCTGACAATTCAGATTGTCACCAGCCTCAGCTTTGCGATGTATCTGCTCCTCATTGATACCACGCCTGATCTGTGGTTGTTCATGACCTATCTTTCGCTGGCGTTCTTTTGTCAGCCGATGTTGAACGGAAATCTGAACGCCATGTCCATGGAGCCTCTCGGGCATATCGCTGGCCTGGCTGCAACGTTGGTTGGCGCGACCACCACGTTTATTGCGCTCATCCTCTCTGTGATTGTTGGCCGTTTCTACGATCAGACCTTGCTGCCCTTGTCCTTTGCGTTCTGCGTTTTTGGCGGAATCGCACTTGTGCTGGTGGTTATTGGCGCAAGGGTGCAGAAAGCAGAAAAGATCGCGTTGTCAAACACGACCTCAGCTGAAGTCAGCGCCTAAGCGCTGCTAAGATGTTCGGAAGATAGGGACTACTGCTTCTTCGGAAGGGTCCTGACCCAGGAGACAGACGGCATTTCTACGCCCGCACCGGGGTACCAGTCATCGCGAACGTCCTCGTGGCCTTCCTTCGTGCACACGATTTGCGCGTCTTTGTATTCCTTTGGAATGACGAGTTGGCCGGGGCTTTTCACGTGCAGGTTTTCAGCAAACCCATCCAAGATGCATTGCGCGCCAGATGGCTTGGTTTCGATAGAAACAACATATGCATCAGAGGGAGGGTTTGACGGATCGGGTCCAAAAACATTGGATTGGCATCCGGTGAGGAGCATTGCAGATGCAATGAAAGCTCCGAGGGAAGCCCCTTTAAAACTGAGGGGGCTGAACTGACCGGCGTCTGATGCTTTGGCGAACCGCACGCGAATCTCCTGAGAAACTGGATTTCGCTTGGAAGCTACGCCTATTCATAGAGAAGGGTGAATCCCTCAATTCACCCCCACTAATATTGCAGGTCAGCGATGCCTTCGCCTGCTATTTGTCTGACCACACAGCAAGCTCGTTGTTGTTCGGGTCAAGAAAATGGAACCGGCGCCCACCCGGGAAGGTGAAGATCTCTCGGCAGATCTTTGCGCCGTTCTTCACCAGCATGTCCTGCAGTGCTTCCAAATCTTCGGCATAAAGCACAACAAGCGCCGCACCGCTTGCGGTGGAGGACGACAGGTCTGCCTTGAAGAAACCGCCATTGAAGTCACCATCATTGAAGGCAGCGTAGTCAGGGCCGTAGTCCTCGAAAGTCCAACCGAGTGCATTGGTGTAAAATGTCTTTACGGCTTCCAGATCACCAGCTGGCAACTCGATGTAATTGATTTTTCCAGATTTCATAATTTCAAATCCCTAGGGAAAACAGGGGGCTCTTTCCAAAAGGCCTCCCGCAAATCTCCAATATTGCAACAAAACTAGTTTGGTGAGATAGATAACTCAGTCCTATCGTTATGGTTGCAAGCAAGATATTCAAATGAAGATTTTTGGTTTTCCCCTTCGTACAATTGCAACTCTTGCTCTGGGAGTTGTTGCTTTTCTTGGTGCGACGCCGGGCTTTGCTCAATCAGCCCCCAAAGGCGATGCGGCTGTTGCCAGCAGTCCCAAGGTCACCACGCAGCAACACGGAGACTGGATGCTGGAGTGCTATGACCCCGCCGTGAATGACATGAGCTGCCAGATTAAGCAGCGTGTGGTTCATAATGAAAGTGGTCAGAATATTCTGCTGATGACACTCACCTACAGTCCGAAAGAAAAGAGCGATATGGTGCAATATGTATTGCCGCTCGACTTTCTTTTGGCTCCGGGTGTTGGCGTGAACATCGGTGATTTTCAGGCGGTTGCACGGGTCAATCGCTGTATGGCGCAAGGCTGTGTGATTGAAGGCAAAACCGAAGAGGCCTTCATCAATGCGATGAAAGCTGCAAAAGATCAAGGACGGTTTGTGATGATGTCCAGAGCAGGCAAAAAGGTTGGTATCAACTTTTCAGCCACCGGTTTTACAAAAGCCTACAACGAGATGCGAGCGCAGAACTCAAAGTAAGCTGCTGATCACTGCGCAGCAATGCAGTTCCATTCACTACGAAGACCCAAAACAGCTGTAGCGCCGGCAACGGTGCAATGTGAGACTTCAGTGTTGGCAAGATGCAGCTTTGAAGCCGGGTTTGGATCTGCAAGATAGGCAAGGCCAATTGCTGCTGTAAGAGCAAGCGCGGATGCGGCAACTGAGAACACCACTCCAATGCTCTGCTTGGGGTTTGATGAGGGTTGCATAGAGGTCGTCATGTGAGGTTTCTGTTCTTTCAAATCCAGGATTTTATGGCGGTGACACGCCATCAGTCTTTTCTGCAATGTAGAACAGCTCTGCAAACCACATGTGAGCAAGATCCCCTAGTTTACAGCGGTTATTCAAGGGATTCACACTGTTTTTTGTGATTATGTGTGACGTGAAATCCTCTGTTCTCCCATAAGTTGAAGTGCCCTTGCTGTATTACACCTCTCGCCCTCTTGGAAGCTGCGTAATTTTTCTCTAATCCGTTTCCTAGTGTTTTATGTGTTGGGAGGCACGGTCCCATGGCGAAGTCCAGTAGCAATCCATTGATAACCGGCAGTGGTCTTTGGCAGCATTCGCCTGAGCGTGTGTTGTTTGAAAATCTCTCCTTCGGGCTTAATGCAGGCGACCGGATTGGGCTGGTAGGCCACAACGGATGCGGTAAGTCGACGTTTCTCAACATCCTTGCTGGTCGCGGTGAGCCTAGCGAGGGCAGCATCTCGGTCTCCCGTGCTGCTGTCGTTTCCTGTGTTGAGCAGCATCTTCCCAAACAACTGATGGAACTAACGCTGGCTGAGGCTGTTCGTGAGGCGTTGCCAAAGGATAAGCGCGACTGGATGGACTGGAAGGTGGATGTGATGCTGCCGGAAATGGGGTTCGAGCCTCACCAGTCCACAGTGCTTTGTAAGGATCTCAGCGGTGGTCAGATGACACGCCTCATGCTGGCACGTGCTTTGATGATTGAGCCGAATTTGTTGTTGCTGGATGAGCCAAGCAACCACTTGGACCTGCCAACAATCATGTGGCTCGAAAGCTTCCTGAAATCGTGGAAGGGCAGCTTTCTAATGATCTCACATGACGCAACATTGCTCGATTCCGTCACCAATCGCACATGGATTCTTCAGGATCGCAAACTAAATGCCTTTGACCTGCCCTGCACGAAGGCCCTGGCAGAACATGAAGTTTTGACCCAAGCACGTATCGCACGACGAGACTCTGAGGAAAAAGAGATCAAGCGCGTTGAGGCCAGTGCCAAACGCCTCGCGGATTGGGGGCGAACGTTCGACAACGAGGACCTGTCACGCAAAGCCAAGTCCATGGAAAAGATGGTTGACCGCATGAAGGACGACCAGACTGATGCCGTCGAGGCTTATCCATGGAACCTTTCCATTGCCGGAGAGCAAATTCAGGCCGACCGGCTGGTTCAGTTGAACGACCTGACCGTGACGCCGCCTGTGGCGGATGTGTTCCTATACAACGTCGATGACATTGCTGTGCGGCCCGGTGACCGGATTGCGGTTATGGGCGCGAACGGGACGGGTAAATCCAGCCTGTTGCGCTGCTGCTGGGAGAAGCGGGCGAGCGATGCAGGCGACGTGCGAGTCCATCCGCGATGCCGGATTGCGTTTTATGATCAGACACTTCAACAGCTTCCAGGGGAAGCTAATCTGGTTGAGGGGATGGTGTCAGTCGGAGAGGCTCTTGGGGTGGATCTGCGAGTTCCTGATTGCGAGAAGACCATTATTGCGGCTGGTTTCAAATACAATCAGTTGGCGCAGAAAGTCTCTCAATTGAGCGGCGGTGAGCGCGCGCGTCTGTTGCTTGTCTCTCTGTCTCAGGTGCAGGCCAATCTGATGATGCTTGATGAGCCGACCAACCATCTGGATCTTTACGGGCGTAATGAGCTTTCAAACCAACTTCAGTCGTTTAACGGTTCATTCTTGTTGGTCTCGCATGACAGGCATCTGGTGGAAGCGACGTGTAACCGGTTCTGGGTCGTGCAAAATGGGCGTCTGCAGGAAGTCAATGATGCGAATGCCGCGTATGCGTTGATCGCAGAAGTTCAGGTGAAAGCCGTCAAAGCTGCTGCCATTGAGCAGTCTGCTGTTGAGACGACAATTGAGGATACGACGCCTGAAACAGATCATTCCGGTGAAGATGAACTGCTAGAGCGGTTGATTGAGTTGGAAACGCTGATGGAAGCGGATCTGGCACGGCGGCCTAACCGGCAGTCCCCTCACCTGCAAGTGCAATGGAAAGATGAGATTGCTCAAATTCACGAGCAGCTTGAGTTGAACGGCTAAGCTGGGTCTTCCTCCAGATCAGCAAGAGCCGCACGGAGTTGTGCCTGATGCGTCTCCTTCAGCACGTCGAAAGCTTCTTTTCCATACATGCCCTTGAGTGTGGTCTGTGAGATAGCAAAATGTTGGATTGAACCTATGTGCTGGTAAATCCAACAAAAGAGCTCAGCATCTGAGGCTTTTGACCATCGCTTCGTCTTGTGAGCCAGCGCGCCCAGAGCATCCAGAAATGGTTTCATTGGCCAGTTTTCGGAGGTGGTCTGGGCATCCAGCAGAGCTCGGGCGACCAGCTGCGTGTCCTCCACATTGCAAAGCGCATCCTCTGAGAGCTGGAGGAAGAATGTGCGTAACTTGGTTTCTGGCGTAGTCCCCTCGACGTTTTCGATTGAGCGCAGCAGCCGATCAGAAAGCGCGCTCAGCACCTCCTCATAAAGCCTAGCCTTTGAGCTGAAGAAATGAAGCAGTGCCTGTTTGGTCACGCCGAGCCTGTCTGCAATGCCTGCGAGGCTTGCAGCGTGATAGCCCTTCTGTGCGAAGACCGCGCTTGCTGTTGTGATGTAACGTGTTCTGGGGCTTTCTGCGTGCTGATCCAAATCCTGCTCCCTTTCCATCTGTATAGGATAAACTTGACAACTTACCAAGTGGTAAGTTTATACTTACCGATCGGTAAGTGGAGGATTTACCATGACACGGGATGAAGAAATTAGCTTGATTGCGGAGTTGCTTGGTTTGGATGCCAGAAATGAAAAGTTTCTGGATGAGAAAGTCACGCACTCCCCGGTGACGCGTTACAACTGTTCTGATCGCTTTGCTCAGGAAATGACCGCTTTGTTTCGCAGCAAGCCTGTCGCCGCTGCGCAATCAGCAGAACTGTCAGAAGCAAACGCTTTCCTTAGTCGATCCGTTTCCGGACGGCCTGTTCTTCTGACCAGAGATGCCAAGGGCAAAGCTCATGCGTTCCTCAACGTGTGCCGCCACCGTGGTGCTAAGCTGGTGAGAGAGGGAACTGGCTGTAAACAAAGGTTTTCCTGCCCGTACCATGCATGGACATGGTCCAACCAAGGCGACTTGGTAGCGGTGCCGCAGGAGCAGCAAGGCTTTCCGGATCTGGATCGCTCTCAATATGGCCTGAAGGAACTTCCAGTTCTGGAAGCCCATGGTTTTATTTGGATTATCGCTGATCCGAATGCCACAAATGTGCAGGAAATCCAGCAGAGCCTCGCTCCGCTCTCCGATGACCTGTCTTGGCTGAAGCTTGCAGATCACCGGATTGCGGTTGAAGAAACCTTCGAAATTGCTGCCAATTGGAAGACGCTGATTGAAGGTGGGATCGAAGCCTATCATTTCCGCGTAGCCCATCGCAAAACAATTGGCCCGTACTTTCCGGAGAACCTGTCCAGCTATCAGATGTTGGGAGGGAACATGCGGTCCGTGTTACCGCGCATCACTCTGTTTGAACTGAGAGATAAACCTCAGGAAGAATGGAGACTTCGTGAGCACGCCAACATCATCTATTCTGTCTTGCCGGGAACACAGCTGCTTGTTCAGCAAGACCATATCGTTTGGGTGCATTGTGAACCGCTGGCCGTTGACCGTACGCGGGTTCGCTTGGCGACACTGGTCCCAAATTCCATGCCGCAAACTGATGAAATGCAGAAGCATTGGGTCCGCAATCAGGCGATCACCTCAACGACCCTCATTGAAGATTTTGAGTTGGGCGAAGAGATTCAGCAAGGGTTTGCCTCCGGCGCCAACACGCATCTGACATTCGGTCGTTTTGAGGGGGCACTTGATCGCTTTAATCAAGTCCTTGAAGAGGCAATGAAAGTGACGGAAGAGGCATAAATTGCAAAGTGCAGACAAAAGAAAAGCCCGTTGAATGAACAGCGGGCTTTTCGCAAAATTCAGAAGCAAAAGGCTTAGCCAACGAATGCGCGCTCAACCACGAATGTGGATGGGGCTGCGTTGGAACCTTCTTCAAGGCCATGCTTTTCAAGGATCGCCTTGGTGTCGTTGATCATTTCCATAGAACCACAGATCATGCCGCGGTCAATCGCAGAATCAAGCTTTGGCACGCCAAGGTCTTCAAAGAGCTTGCCGTTTTCGATCAGAGTGGTGATGCGTTCCTGACAAGGATATGGCTCACGGGTCGCTGCTGTGTGCAGGCGCAGTTTACCAGCGGCAAATTCACCAACGAGTGGATCGTTCTTCACTTCCTCAACCAATTCCTTCGCGTAGGTGAGTTCATTCACTTCGCGGCAAGTCTGGGTCAGAATAACTTCCTCAAACTTCTCATAGGTTTCTGGATCGCGGATCAAGGATGCGAACGGTGCAACGCCTGTACCGGTAGAGAACATGTAAAGACGACGACCTGGGATCAGGGCGTCATTTACGAGCGTGCCGGTCGGCTTCTTACGCATAAGAACGGTGTCGCCTGGCTGAATCTTCTGCAGATGTTCAGTCAGCGGACCGTCCTGAACTTTAATGGAGAAGAACTCCAGCTCTTCATCCCAGGATGGGCTTGCAATGGAGTATGCGCGGAAAACCGGCTTCTCAGCATTTGGCAGGCCGATCATGACAAACTCGCCAGAGCGGAAACGGAAAGAGCTTGGGCGCGTGATGCGGAATTTAAACAGGCGGTCAGTGTAGTGTTTAACGGACACTACTTTTTCAGCAAATACGTTTGCTGGAATAGGAAATTCGGTCTTGGCTTCCTGATCAAGCACAGGAGCTGGGGCCAACGCTGCGTCGGTCATTTGCAATCCTTAGATTGTTTTGATTAGGCCATAGCCCGATACTTGGCCAGTTGTTGCCTCCGCTTTATCCGAGCCAAGGTCCGAAAAGCAACCGTTTTATAAGTAAAATTTCAGAAATTTGCTCGTGAAAGTGACTAAGTCACCGTCGGGGCTCAAAGAACTGTCAGTTTCTGAAAGAAAGCGTGTAAGATGAGTTGGTAAGTGAATGCAGCAATAGGTGGAACTACTCAAAGCAAGCCGCCAGTAATGATTGCCTCGGTTTGCTCATGAATCACCTCAACTCGCCTGCTTAAAGGTCAAAATAGCAAGATATGTTCACTCTCCCTGTGTTGTAAGGGTGGAAATGACAACAGACAGAGGAAGCAGGGCGTGAAAGCGGAGCAGAACAAGGCAGCCTATGAGAAGCGAATGCTGCGTGTTCTTGAATACATCTATAAAAATCTGGATGGTGATCTTAGCCTTGATGCATTGGCTGATGTTGCCTGCATGTCGCGCTTTCACTGGCATCGTGTTTTCCAGAGTATGCGCGGTGAAACGCTGGCGAGCTCAATCCGCCGCATCCGGTTGAATAGAGCCGCGTTAGATCTTGTTCAAACAAAACAAGCTGTTACCGAGATTGCGGAGAGATATGGCTACCCGAGTGCACAGAGTTTTTCTCGTGCGTTTAAGGGAGAGTATGGCGTTGCGCCCGGTCAGTTCCGTGAGGATAAAAGCGTTGCTCCTGCGGTTGCCTCGGAAAAAAACGGTATCTTCTCAATGCATCCGGTGGAAATCAGAGATGTGCCTGAAAAGACATTGCAGGTCCTTTATCATCACGGTCCCTACTCTGACATGGGTATAGTTTTCAGTAAGTTAGCTGCGATGCTGTCTTCTCGTGGTGTGATCCGTAAATGTGGGCCGTTTGTTGGCATTTATTATGATGATCCTTCAATCGTTCCACCAAATGAATTACGCTCTCGTGTGGGGGCTGTTGTTCCGCCGCAGTTTGAAAATACTGAGGGACTTGAAGCACATAGCATTCCAGAAGGTCGCTGTGCCGTGCTGCGCCATCAGGGGCCGTATGCAGGTTTGCAGGCGGCTTTCTGTTACCTTTATGGTGTGTGGCTGCCGAACTCGGGTGAAGAGGCCGCGGACCATCCGTGTTATGAGGTGTTTTGGAACAGCCCAACCAACACAGCTCCTGAAGATCTCGTTGTCGAGATCTATTTACCGCTGCAATAACAATCTCTTAGAGAAGCACAAGCTTGCCCTCAATTCTGCAGGATGTTGTTCTCTTCCTGGGTTTCCTGCTTCTCATTGATGTTGCCATCCTTGTTGATTTCCTTGATGCAAGCCTCCTGATCAGCGGCGGACATGTTGGTGAAACCAAAATTCGGCGGATACCCCAGTGGATCAGCGCCAGCGCCGCCGGTGCGGTATTTTTCTGCGATGTCGGGACAATCAGAGACCGGGCTCACGATATCGGGGTATTCTGACTTTAAGGGATTGGCGTTTTCGTTTGCGACAGGATCATCCGCAAAGTTGTTGATTTGCGCGAGGCCGTAACCTGCTGAAAAAACGAGGAAACTCAGTGCAAGAAGGGTTGTTTTTGCTTTTGTCTGCATACCAGTTGCTCCCACCACTTGGAGAAAAGAAGGTCGCAGCCATTAAACAGGAAACCCGCAAAGGTTGTGTGAGCGCTTATGTTTTAATTGCGTTTAATTGGGTAATACACCGCTCTTAAGTTGCCGGCGGCTCGCTTTACAAGCGATTAACCTATGCGTAAGGTTTGGGTTCGCTCTGGAGGTTTTGACCTTTCACCGCGAATGGGGGGACGTCATGTTGAAGAAGATTGGCTGGGGTGTTCTGGCCGTTGTGCTGTTGCTTGCGGCGGGGGCTTTTTACTTCCGGCAAGACATTGCCGAGATCCGTGCCGTGATGGCTTATGCGGATGCATTCAAACCTGAGAACATCGATCAGAAATTCAGGTCGCTTTACAAAGAGTATTCCAGTACCTCTGTAAAAGCGCCAGATGAGACCTATGAGTTGCCGCGGGCGCATCAGGCATCACCGATGCCAGCGACCTTTATGTATAAGGGCGAAGCAGCCTCTACAGCAGATTACATTCTGGATTCTCACACCACCGGCCTTGCCATCATGCACAATGGTAAGCTGATCCATGAGTATTATGATCGCGGGAACACCGCTGAGACCCATGCCATTCAGATGTCCGTGTCCAAATCCATGGCCTCCATCCTTGTTGGGGTGGCGCTGGATGAAGGGCATATCGAGAGTGTGGAAGATCAGGTCGTCAAGTATGTGCCGGAGCTCAAGGGTACGGCTTATGACGGTGTTCGTCTGAAGGACGTGCTGGAAATGTCGTCGGGTGTCCGCTGGAATGAGAACTACGCCGATCTGAATTCAGACATCGTCCAGTCTGTCGTCGCAATCCTGCTGGGTTCTCAGGATGAGTTCACCAAGGATGTGCCGCGTGAACTGGAGCCAGGCACCTACAATCGCTATTCCTCCATTGATACACACGTTGTGGGCTGGGTGCTGCGTGGGGCGACCGGCAAACCTTACAAAGAGTGGTTCAACGAGAAGCTCTGGTCCAGGATTGGCGCTGAATCCTCTGCTGAAATCATGGTGGATCAGGAAGGTGAACCGGTTGTCTTTGGCGGGGTGAACATTCGCCTGCGTGATATGCTACGGGTTGGGATGGTGCTGGAGCGTGGTGGTTTGAACCACAAAGGCGAGCGCATCGTGTCGGAAGAGTGGATCAACACATCGGTCACGCCGGATGAGCCGCGCTTGATGCCCGGTTACAACAATCCGCAGAGCCCCTCACCGCTTGGCTATAAGTACCAGTGGTGGCTGCCGCTGGAATCCGATCAAGGTGATTTCACCGCAATCGGTATTCACGGCCAGTTCCTCTACATCAACCCGGCTCGAAATGTGGTGATCGCCAAAACCTCGACCTATCCTTCTTATCAACGCGATAAGGAGATGGTGAAGATGAAGTCGATCGCGCTGTTTCAGGCCATCGCCCGTCATTTGAGCGACGTGCCGAACTCTTAAAACGCATTCTGATTGATAAGAATTCGCTCCATAGAAAAAGCCGGCTCAGGGAGAGAGCCGGCTTCTGCAAAAACTCGGTTGCTCTGCGTTATGCAGGCTGGCCTGTTGCTGCAAGCAGAACTTCGCGGATGTTGACGTTCTGTGGCTGCTGGTAAACGAACAGCACAGTGTCAGCTACGTTCTGTGGGTCCAGCACGCCGCCCATTTCTTTCTTCCACTGCTCGTAACCATCAATGATGTCCTGAGAGGTGGTGTGAGACAGCAATTCAGTCTGCACAGCGCCTGGAGCAATGGTCATGACGCGCACGTTGTCTGCTGCCACTTCTTCACGCAGGTTTTCGCTGATGGCGTGAACGGCAAACTTGGTGCCGCAGTAAGCTGCGTGTGCCGGGAATGTTTTGCGGCCTGCAATGGAGCTGACGTTGATGATGGAGCCGCCCTTGCGCGCTTTCATGCCTGGCAGAACTGCGTGGATGCCATTGAGAACACCCTTCACATTCAGGTCGATCATGCGGTCCCATTCAGTTGGATCCTGAACGGACAGATCACCCAGCAGCATGCAGCCAGCATTGTTGACGAGTGCGTCTGCAGGGCCGAATTTCTCTTCTGCTTCCTTTACAGCTGCAATCAGCTGCTCACGGCTGGTGACGTCAACGCCGCGGCACAGTGTGTTTGGAAGACTCAGAGCTTCCATCTGCTCAACCCGGCGAGCAAGCAGAAGAAGTGGATGCCCAGCTGCGCTGAAAGACTTCGCAATCGCTGCACCAATGCCGGAACTTGCGCCAGTGATAATGATAAGTGGCTTTGTCATTTTGTTTTCCTGCCTAGTTAGCTTTTCTTGAGCAAGATGAACTTGCGTTGTGTTGAGGCGATTGTACAAAAATGATCACGCTGATAAATATGGGTAATCCGAAATGATTGTTAGGCTGAAATGAACAATATCTACTGGAATGGCCTTCGCTCGTTTCTGGCTGTGGCAGAACATGGCAGTTTTACCTTAGCCTCTGATGAAACGGGTCTTTCAAAAGCAAGTTTAAGCCAACAGGTGAGCCAGTTGGAGGAGCAGCTGGATGTGCAGCTGTTGTTTAGAACCACCCGCAAACTGCGCCTGACTGAAATTGGTGAGCGTTACTATGAAATGTGCCGCACCGGCGTGAAGCAGATTGAAGATGCATCTGATTTGGCATCGCAGGCGACGGACAGCCTGACGGGCCCCATTCGTATGAACGCTGTGGGCGGATTGATTGGGGAGGAGCTGATTGCACCGCTGGTGATTGAGTATCAGCACGCCAATCCGGGGATTGAGGTGAAACTGGATTTTTCCAGCATCCGGGAAGACTTGCTGGAGACCGACTACGATCTTGTGTTGCGGATGGGAGATTTAGAAGATAGCACCCTGATTGCCCGCAAGCTATATACCATCACAACACGCTATGTGGCGTCCCCGTCCTTTGTGGTAGCTCATTCCAAAATCCGCCACCCTTCTGATCTCAAAGGCCTTCCTTTCATTTCCGGCAGTGTGCAGGAATGGATTTTCACGCGCGGACAAGAGCGCATTGTGGTGCAGGCGGAAAAAGGATTCCAGATCTCCAATGGCCGCGTCATGTGTCAGGCAGCAGCTGCGGGCTTGGGTGTTGCACGCCTTGCCGATGTTTACACCGATGCACTCATCAAACGCGGCGAGCTGACGGAAATGCTGTCCGGCTGGAAGCAGACAACACCGCTTTGGCTGGTGAGCCCGCCAACACGGCACCAACTGCACCGGGTGCGGGAATTGATGAATTACCTCACAGCCAACTTCAAAACCCGCTATGAGGCGGTGCTGGGTTAGCGGCGGTAGGTGCCAACAAAGCCATCTGGCACAACCGCGCCTGCGGGGCTGGAGTTGGGAACGTTCACGCCAACCGGAATGAAAACACGCTGGATGATGATCTTGTCACCATCTGGCGGTGGTGGGCCGGGGAGTGCAGCGCCTTGCGTGGTTTTGTAGCCTTTCAACTCGCAAATGAGATTTCTGCTCTCAAATCCGGCAGGAACAACCATTGGGCCGGGCGTGTGCTTTACAAAGATGGATGAGCGATACCCTTCCAGAAAACAGAAGGCACCATCAGGCGTGGTGTTGACCGTAATCAGCGTTGCCCCCGGTGGAATCTCGATGGAGGGTGAATAGGCCTGTGGCAGGCGCTCTTCATCAGAAACGCACCCTGCCAGGAGGGGAAGAGTGATTGCGAGAGTGCTTAAGGGGAGCTTGATTTGCAAGTCGTGGGCCTCTTCAGGACGATCTGCAAAAGGTAACGGGCACATGAAAAGGATGACACCCATAAGAATTGCTGAGGTTGTTTTGCTGATAGCCTCAAAAATGGTGAGGAGTGGTGGTGACCTCTCCGAAAGACAAGGAGTTATCCAACTCTGGATCCACTGAAGATTTTGCAAGCAGACCCGCCGTAACTCTCGATAATACTCGCAAGGACCAGACTGTTTTATGCGGGATGAGCGACTGTGACTTTCCTGAGAAAGCTTCAGCTTAAAGCCTGCGAAGTTTAGATGCCGAGTAAGGTTTGAATGGAAGTTTCTGGCTGTGCAGCATGATGCACGGCGTTCGAAATATCAGATAGAGTGTTCAAAATGCACACGAACTTTGTAAGGCGGATTAGGAATGCTCGGTTTTTTTATGAACCAGAGGATTGTATTTCGGTGCATGCAAGTGTGCTGTTTCCTGTCCTCTGTCTTTGCGGGTGAAGATAATCTGGAGCTTACATGGTGAAATCAGTAGTTTAGGTCGTGGATAGGTGGCGCTTTGCCGAAGTATATTTTTTTTGATTATTGAAGCGGGTTAAGGAATACATCTTGTTGGCATGTTGATAGTCAGACGGGTAATTTCTTCATTTTCTCAGTTTAATTTTATTCTCGAATTGAACTTGGTTCACGCATTAATGATGGAAGTTGCGCATAAAACACTAAGGAAAATTCGACAGGTTTTGTACTCTTGCATCCACGAAATTAGGAAGTATCTATGAGAGAGTGAACCGAAAGGTGCACAAGGATACTTTGAGCCCATATAGCCGTTTTGCGCAGATTAACGGAACGAGAATGACAAAATTAGGTGAAGCCACGCTGAAGCTGTTGGAAAATAGCACAGTACGAAAAGGTCTTGCTGAACTCCGCGTGGGGATCGAAAAAGAAGCTCTGCGTGTTGGCAGAGATGGCTTTATGTCATTGCGTGATCACCCGGAATCTCTGGGTAAAACGCTAACGCACAAATTTATCACGACAGACTTTTCTGAGGCTCAGGTGGAGTTCATCACACCTGCTGTGCATTCTGTTGCAGAGAGCCTGGATTTTCTGAAAGAACTGCAGGCTTTTGCAGCGCGTAAGACGGATGATGGCGAGTATTTGTGGAATGCGTCCATGCCGCCGGAAATTGCCGGTGATGAGACGATCCGCATCGCGGAGTATGGAAACTCGAATGCGGCGCAGATCAAAACGCTGTACCGCAAGGGACTGGCGCATCGCTATGGCAAGCGTATGCAGACAATCTCCGGAATCCACTACAACTTCTCCATCTCCGATGGCCTTTGGCACGAGTTCCATGAGCAGTGTACCTCCGGCGGAAGCCTTCAGGACTTCCGCAGTGCAGGGTATCTCGGCCTGATCCGTAACCTGCAGCGTCATGGCTGGCTGGTGCTTTACCTGTTTGGGGCTTCTCCTGCCGTAGATAAAAGCTATCTGGCATCCCCGCATCCAACCCTGTCCATGCTGGGTGATGACACTTATTTCGGCGAATATGCAACATCTCTGCGCATGAGCGATCTGGGTTACACCAGCGTCGTGCAGAGTGAGCTGGACATTCACTACAACTCTCTTTGCGATTACATTGAAGGCCTGCGCGGCGCTCTTGCAACGTCTGTGCGCCAGTACGAGCAAATTGGTGTGGCGGAAGAAGGCGATTACAAGCAGATCAACACGCACCAGCTACAGCTTGAAAACGAGCTGTATGGCTCTGCGCGGCCTAAGCGAAACACCAAGGAAGGCGAGCGCCCGATTGCTGCGCTGTGTCGCCGTGGTGTAGAATACATTGAGCTGCGCTCTCTCGACATCAATCCGCTCAACCCGATCGGGATTTGTGAGCAGCAGGCGCACTTCCTCAATGCCTTCCTGACCCATATGACCCTTGCTCCGTCTCCATGTATCTCCTCTGGAGAACAGCAGGCGCTCAACGATCAGCAGCGCATGGTTGCCTGGCAGGGTCGTCTGCCAAACCTGATGCTACCAGCCTATGGCGATGGTGGTATGGAACTGCGTGAAGCAGGCCATCAGGTTCTTGATGATATGCGTCTGACAGCTCAGATCATGGATGAAGTGTACGGCGGTACAGGCCATACAGACGCTGTGAACGCGCAAGCGGCCAAGCTGGACAATCCTGAGCTCACACCATCTGCTCAAATTCTCAAGGGCGTGAAGCAGAAGGGCACTTACACCGGCTTTATCGCTGATCTTTCCAAGAACCAGTCTGATCACCTGAAAGCGATGCCGCTGTCTGGTGAGCGTCTGAAGTTCCAGGACGCAATGGTGTCTCAGTCCCGCGCCGCTTATGAGCAGGTTGAAACGCAGGCGAGTAACCACAGCTTCGATCATTTCCTGGATTCGCAGAACAAAACGGAAGTTTTGCCGCCAGAATGTCTGGATGGCCAGTAAAGCCTGACCCTGAACACGGAAGGCAAGGCTTGCTCCAAATCCTGCCCTACACATCTGACGACCACGACGTGCTCGCTGCGCTCTATGAGAGTGTGGCGAGCCGTACGTTTGCCTATGACTACACCAGCCTCGTAGATGCCAGCCAGTTTCAAAGCCTTGTTGAGGGGGAGGATGTCTGGGTCTTGAAGTATGCAGGAGAGCGTATCGGCTTCATTGGCTACTTCACGCCAGAGCACTTCCTGCATTCGCTGTACATAGACTACGCCCACCACAAACGCGGGTTCGGGCGACAGGCACTGCAGTTTTTGCTGGAAAATTATGACTGCAGGCACGAGTTGAAAGTACACCGCATCAATCAGCCTGCGTTGAAGTTTTACAGCGCGCTTGGATACGAGGATATCACTGCACAGGCTGATGCTCATCAAACCTGGCAGCGTTTGCGCTCTCCAGAGGCAATTCTGGATCACTCACCGGCTATTGCGGTGGGAGAACAAGTCTCTCACCGACAATAAGTTCAATATATCAAGTCATTAGAGCACGTCGCGTTCATTAACATTCACGCGTCGCGCTCTAATATCTTTGGTGGAGCGAATTCTTGTCGTCTGATTGAAACCAATCAAACGGAACACGCTCTAAGATGGCATGCAAAGAGCAGGTAGACGATCAACATGTGCTTTGATCGTTTGCTCGGCCAGTTCACCGTCCCCAGTGCGCACAGCATTGATCAGCTGAGTGTGATCATCCTGAACGCCTTCTGAAATAAACCCGGCACGGCGCATTGCAGCGCGGTAGCGGGTGCACTGGTCATGAAGCATATGCAGGAACCGGCTTGCCCAACTGGAGCCTGCTCCCTCAACCAACGTCATATGAAACACGCGGTTGGCTTCTTCCCATTCATTCCAGAAATCACGCCGTGAAGCTTGCCATGTCCGCTCAATTTCCTGCAGAGCATGGTAGGCATCCAGCACGCTTTCGCGCCACTGAGCGTCGCCCTTTTCAACGGCAGTTCTCACCGTTGCGCTTTCAAGAAGGCGGCGCTGATCAATAATATCCTGAAACTCTTTTTGCGAAAGTTCTGGAATATAAAATCCCTTATGAGATTGCGTGGCAACCAGTCCTTGAGACACCAGACGGGAAAGTGCTTCGCGTACAGGTGTAGGCCCAACATCAAATGTGCTGCACATCTCGCGAATGCGCAATTTACTGCCCGGCTCAAGCTGGCCAGACAAAATTGCCGCCCGCAGGTGCGCGTAGGCCCTGTCAATGAGAGAGGCGGATGACGGGACGTTTTGTGCAGTGACCGATGTTACGGCTCTTTCTAAGGTATCCTCTATTTTCAAAGTTATCTGCCTTACAATTATTATCTATGCAATTTGGCGTTTCTTTTCGTCGGTATGGAAACTAGGTCATTTGTTTTGTTATCCGGCCAAGTTAAATTGCAAATATGAATTGGCCTTCTTATTACATCAATTGTAAAACAATATCTGAACTATAAAAGCAATGAAATTGCGTAGGAATGACATAACTTTCCAATAAAACGAGAGTGTTTTATGGAAAATAACGTCGAATTATCGATTATTTTTAAAAAAATGTGTAAATACGGTCTTATTCATTGAGCATATGAATCAGACTTACTTAGAGTTCGATGAACAGAAATAGAGTTTATTCGCTATTTTAATAAAATAATCTCAACTATACTCTACCGGCTCACTTCTTCGCGTATAAACGGCAGAAACTATTAGCAACGCTCAAAGTGGAAATCACTTATAGATCGCAAAATATCTCCCCCCCAATACGCGATGAATTGATCAGCTTATCTCTGGTGTTTCAGAAAACTTATCCCCCCTGTCTCACGCAGTGTTATTGCTCAGTGAGGAAGCGTGAGAATCAGGAGCTGGATGATTGAGTCGGAGCGAGCTGACGCATGAATATGTTTCTGGAGAAATGGATCGGTTGTTTTGTCGATTTTATGCACGCCTCGTTTTTGAGTTTTTGAAACTGCATAACTGATTGAAAATAATAGATATTATGCCTCTCAGAGAGGCGATGATCATAAGTGTTAATGAGGATTAACCAAAAAGGGATTGAACTGAACTACAGGTTGGTTACCCTTTCGACGCAAACACGGGCCATATGGGCGCACTTTCCGTTTGTAGATGACTAGAACCGTTTGAGGGCTAAGCGAAGTGGAATACGGCAACAACACTCTTTTGCGTGAGGAAACTCCGTCTGAGAAGATCTCCCGTTATTCGCAGCTCCTTTCTGGCCAGCTGCACCGGTTAAGACAAGAACTTTATCCGCCTGAAGCGCATAAATTGCTGCGCTCGTTCTCTTCTGTCGATGTCGCCCGTCTTATCGGTGTTTCTGAAAGCACCATTCGCCAGCTGGATCTGGACGGAGAAGGCCCGACGCCGACCCGTCTTGCCAATGGCCGCCGCAGTTACACGTTGCAGCAGATCAACGCAATCCGTGAAGTGCTTGCCGCCCGTAAAAAAGGCGATGAAGCCGTTAACATCCTGCCGCGCCGTCGCGACGGTGAAAAGCTGCAGGTGATTGCGTGCGCCAACTTTAAAGGCGGCTCCGCAAAGACAACCACCAGCACGCATCTTGCCCATTATCTGGCTCTGCGCGGCTACCGTGTGCTCGCGATTGATCTTGATCCGCAAGCCTCGCTTTCTGCGATGTTTGGTGTGCAGCCTGAGTTTGATGTTGAGCCAAACTGCACCTTGTTTGGTGCTCTGCGTTATGATGAAGGCCGCCGGACACTGGGTGACGTGATCCGCCCGACCTATTTTGACAATCTGGATCTGGTTCCGGCCAACCTTGAGCTGGCTGAGTTCGAACACATCGTTCCAACTGCGATCGCTTCTGGTGCGTCTACTGGCGAAAACATCTTCTTCCGCCGCATCCGCAACGTTCTGAACGAAGTTGATGATCGCTACGATGTTGTTGTGATCGATTGTCCGCCACAGCTTGGCTTCCTCACTCTGGGCGCGCTGTTTGCATCCACCGGATTGCTCATCACGCTGCACCCGCAGATGCTGGACCTTGCAAGCTGTAACCAGTTCCTCGGCATGAGTTCTGACCTGATGGCCGTGATTGAGAACAATGGCGGCGAAATGAATCTGGATTGGATGCGGTTCCTCGTGACCCGTCACAATCCGAATGACAGCCCGCAAACCCGTGTGGTTGGCTTGTTACGTGCCCTCTTTGGCGAGGATGTGCTGACATCGCCAGCTTTAGAATCCACCGCGGTTGCCAATGCGGGCCTTGAAAAGAAATCGCTTTACGAACTGGAACCGGGCGCCATTGGCCGCGAAACGCTTAAGCGTGCGCTTGAATCCATGGATTCGGTAAACCGTGAAATTGAAGATCTTCTCCGCAGCTCTTGGGGTCGAACACTATGAACAAAGCTAAGGACCGGAAAAACGCATTAGACACGCTGTTTTCAGGCGGCGGTATGGCAGGCATGGTTGCAGATGCAACAGCGCCGCGCCCCCGTTTGTCGTCCGGTGCTATTGGCGCAGCCGAGATCAACCTGATCAAGGACGAACGCGACAAACTGCGTGAAGAGTTGAAAACGCTGAACACGCAAATGGCGACCTCCGACAATGTGGTGGAGCTGAACCCGGAACAGGTTCAACCCTCCTTTGTTGCGGACCGTATGGAAGTTGCGTTTGATCCGGCATTTGAGGCGCTCAAAGAGTCTATTGCCGAGACCGGACAGCAAGTGCCAATTCTGGTGCGTCCTGCGCCAGATGAAGATGGCATCTACCAGATTGCTTATGGTCACCGTCGTTGGAAAGCCTGCCGCGCTTTGGGCAAGCCCGTCCGCGGTGTCATCAAGCCGCTCTCTGATGAAGAATTGTTGGTGGCTCAAGGCCAGGAAAATCACGAACGGAAAGACCTGAGTTTCATTGAAACCTGCCTGTTTGTTTTCCGCCTTGCGCAAGATTATCCGCAGACGCTCATTGTCAAAGCCATTGGCAAAGACAAGTCTCTCGTTTCCAAACTCCGCAAGCTGGCGGCAACCATGCCTGAGGAGTTTTTGCGTGTGATTGGGCCTGCCCCAAAAATCGGACGGCCACGTTGGGAAGAGATGGCAAGTTTCTTCCACGAGGGCCAACTGGCGCCAAACCACGAAAAAGCGATTGTCTCGCTGTTTGCACTGGATTCATTCACAGAGCTGCACAGCGATGAGAGGTTTAGCGAAGTGTTGCAGCTGCTGCAGGAAACGCCAAGCGAGATGGAGGCAGGTTCTGCGTCCTCTTCTGGTGAGATTGCTGTTGCAGCACATACCCGCGCCGCCAAATCTTCTGAATGGCTTGGAAACAAGCATGTGCTCGTCAAGCACACTGGCAAAGCGACCGTCTTCTCCGTTGATAGCAAAACGCAGAGTGACTTTGGCTCCTTCTTGCTGAAAGAGCTGCCGGGCCTGATTGCCAAATTTGAAGACACGAAGGGGGAGGATGCCTGATGGTGTAACCCCTGAATGACGAAAGGCCCTGCTGACGGCAATCAGCAAGGCCCCAAAATCGTCGCCCAAGAGAGTGAAGAGCACTCGTCGAGGACCATCTTTAGCACGATCATCCTACGACGAACGCGCGGTGCGAATCAAGTCAGCAATGCTTTCTTGAAACCCTTTGTGGCGCATTTTTGCTTTTTCGGGCGCTCAATCCCCAATCTTACTTGGATAACACCTTGGGTCTTCCCTCGGTGAATGGGTTAGCTATGCAAAGCACCGGTGTTGCGTCCTTTCGCAAAATGACACCCGGCATGTTGGAAAGCCAGCGACTGGCAATGGCGAATGACATCGTCAAAACAACAAAAGCCGAGGTGGCGATCACGTTAAAAAAGGCGGCCCCTGCTCTGGGGATCGATGGTACCGCCTACCATATTCTCGATATTCTGATCGGCCTGACACGGGCAGATGACTGGAAACAGGACCGCCGTCCGCTGGTCGCGATCTCCAATGACAAGTTGGCTGAATACGTGTGCCGCTCCACGCGCACCGTGATCCGTGCACTTAAGCGACTGGTTGAGGTGGGCATACTGGCATACCGCGACAGTTCAACAGGCCGTCGTTTTATCTACCGCAATGGTGCAAGTGGTGAGATTGACCGTGGATATGGTTTTGACTTTTCGCCAGCACGCCAGCGGATTGATGAGATCAAACGGATTGGGGAAGAGTTTCAGGCACGGGTGCGGGCAGAGCAGGAAGCAAAGCGGACTGTTAATCGGCTGTCTCGCGCAATCGTTGACGCTTGTCGGACCGGCCAAAGTGAAGGCGTGGATTGTACCGTGTTCCTGGAAGAACTCTCTGCCATTATGGAAACGCAAATGCTGCTTCTTGAGCGGGCAGACAAGGTCTCAAAACTCTATGAACTGGTTGTGAAAGAGCTTGCGGAAGACAAAACTAGCGACGAGCAAACTGCCTCAGATATCAATGAATATGCCAAAATGTCAGGCGACCATGACATGGATGTCACCCCTTATAATATTACAACCCATCGAACTCATATAAATGGTAAAATACGGCAGCCATCTAACGATGGCTACTCAAATACCAACTCCGCTTCTAACGAAGCTTCGAAGATTGCTCTTGAAAAAGACCAATCAAGCAGATTCTCTGCCAAATCCAACGCTCCAGCTCAATTGCAATCTCGGCAATCTGGTCAGTTAGATAACGGTTTAAGTGAGCATTTATCTGCTATTTCCATTGGTTTGATTGATAGTGCAACAACGGAAACCCAGGAAATGCTGGGCATGCAGTTTTCAAGCTGGTTCGAGCTTGCGCAGTCTGGCGAGCAGCTTCGTTTGGCGATTGGCCTTTCCGAAGATGGCTGGAAACAAGCGGTTGTGACACTGGGCGAAAAAATGGCTGCGGCGGTTCTGGTGGTGACGGTTGAAAAAACCCTGCGCGATCCTGAAGGCATTTCGCGACCGGCGGGTTACTTCCGCGCCTGTGTTGACCGCGCCAAGGACGGAAAACTCGCCCTGCACAAGTCGCTTTATGGGCTGGCTCTGGGGTAAGGATCTGCAATGCCGGTTTCTTGCGGATGGGGTAGATGGATCCGCAAGTGTGGTGTTGGTGTGCGCGCTTACTGACTGGGCGAGAAACAGGAGATTAACGCGAGTTCATATCGATCTGAACCATTCGAGTGCTTCTTGCTCGGTGGCGAGAATGAAGGGCTCTTTACCGTCCAAATAGGAATCCCATGTAACGGTATCCGCTGATGTTAGCATCGCCTTTAAATTGGAATATTCAGCCGCCTTGCTTGGATGAGCGATCAGGTAGTCACGAAATGCAAGGTGCCGCTCAATGTAGGGCGATCCTGTTTCATAGACATGTAGATGATGTGTTCGTTTCCCCGACCCATCCATCTTTCGAAAATACCGTCTGCCATCAATACCATACGCACCCATGATCTCATATCCGAGACCTTCGAATACGTTGCTCTTTGTATCGAGCGCATGCACATCAGATACAACGCCTAATAAGTCAATGATTGGTTTGGCAAGGATACCCTCCACTGAGGTGCTGCCAATATGATGAAGTTCAATGTCAGTTCTGCCTAGCCCCTCCTTGATCAAAGAAGCCTCATGGCAGAAGTCATTTTTCCATTTGGGGTCATAGGGAACTACGTAATCAACCATGCTTTTGAGCTTCAGTTTTTGAGAGGCCGTTTGCCACGCCGTTGTTCAACTCACGCAATTGCTGGACTTTAGTAAACTCATTTCCGGTTTTCTCAGTTATCCATTCCGCAGTTTGCTTCGCTTGAGTGATGCCGTGAGGTGTAAGTGTCGAATTTGTCCAACCTCCCACAACACCTTTCAGCATGTGCTCACTTTCACCGTGTCTCAGAAGAATGAGTTCGTTCAACATTCAATACCACCAGAGTTCCGGCACTTCCATGAATAGAGAATGTAGAGTGTCAGGAGCTCAAAACTTCGCTGGCGTCCTCATTCTGCTGTGTCGGTAACTCGATCCGAAGATGTGGGCTTGCTTTGCGTGTTACGAACTCGGCATGGAGATATTCAAGAACGCGGCGCTGGCCGGGAAAGCTGAAGAGCTCCATGGCATCATCAAACGAAAACCATTGATAGGCATCGTGTTCTTCGTTGATGGTGATTGGCGTTTCGCTGGAAACAAAGCTCACGAACACTGGCAGTTTTTGGATGATGTTTTTTTCCGGAACATAAAATTCTTCACACAGATCAGCAGACCAGAGTTCGGTGAGGACCAAACCGGTTTCCTCTTTCACCTCTCGTAATGCTGCTTCCCAGCCGGTCTCGTTTGGTTCAACCTTGCCTGCGACCTGACACCAGGCCCCGAGCAAAGTATCAGCGCGGCGCATAAGCAAGACCTGCGGCTCCTCTGCATTCAGGTCGAGAAGAAAAATGGAAACGCCGTTGCTGAGAACGGGAATATTGTTGGGGGTCATAAGTTGCTCATAAAATAACTGGTGCAATAGACCATGAGCATACTCAGAGAAGAACGAAAAACCAAGAGAGACGAACGGCAGGAGATCACTCCCCTGCCCTCACGCTTAAGTTTTGGAATGGGCTGTTGAAGCCGGGACCTGATCGTCTTTAGAGAACTGACCGCGAGTCCGGTTGGCATAAGAAACCAGCACTAACATCACCGGCACCTCAACCAGTACACCAACGATGGTTGCCAAAGCTGCTCCGGAGGTGACGCCGAACAGACTAATTGCAACAGCGACGGCCAACTCAAAGAAGTTCGACGCACCGATCATCGCGCCGGGCGCTGCAACATTGTGCGGCTGGCGCCACTTCCGCATCCAGAAATACGTGACGAAGAAAATCAGGACAGTTTGGATGAGAAGCGGAATCGCGATGAGAACGATGTCTGCTGGTGATGAAATAATGTTGTCGGCCTGAAGACCAAACAGCAAGAACACCGTGCCCACCAGGCCTGCAATCGAGAATGGTTTCATCCCTGCACTGAATGAAGAAAGGTGTTCTTTGTCTTTGAGGCCGAGGCGGGTCAACCACCCTGCCCCCAGTGGCAATGCAACGAACAGTGCGGTTGAAACCAGCAGTACATCCCATGGGACAATGATGTTTGAGACATCCAGCAAAAACGCAGCGATCGGTGCGAAAGCGAAGATCATAATCAAGTCATTGGTCGCAACCTGCGCGACCGTATAACTGGCATTGCCCTTTGTTAGATAAGACCAGACAAACACCATCGCGGTGCAAGGAGCAACGCCAAGCAAGATCATGCCTGCGATGTATTGATCCGCCAGATCTGCTGGAATGAACGGCGCAAAGATATGGCGCATGAACAGCACGGCCAGAGCTGCCATGGTGAAGGGTTTCACCAGCCAGTTCATAGCTAGTGTTACGATGAGTCCCTTAGGTTTCACAAAGCAATTGCGAACCTCGGTGAACTCGACCTGCACCATCATTGGATAGATCATAAGCCAGATCAGAACCGCGATGACCAGATTGATCCCGCCGACCTGCAAGTCACCGATGATCTGAAAAAGGCCAGGTTGAAGGAGGCCGGCCCCTACCCCCAGTGCCATTGCAAGACCTACCCAGACTGAGAGGTAGCGTTCAAAATTTCCCATGATTTCTCCTGCCTATCGTCGATAGACGATGAATTTCGACAAATTTTAGAGCTTGAAGCTGCTCTCAAAGAGGAAGTTGAAGTTCTTCAACTCAGACCGATTGACTGAATAACAAATGCGCGGGCGCTGTACTTCCGCCAGTATGAAGCCTGCATCCTTTAAGATCCGAAGATGCTCGGATACAGTGGATTGCGCCAGACCGATAGAGTTCACGAGATCACCACCGACGCAGCCGGGTTGAGCAGCCATAATCTTCAGTAAGCGGACACGCGCTGGATGTGCCAGGGCTTTGGCCTGGACGGCGAGCTTTTCTTCTTCTGCTTCATTCAAAGAGGCAGGTGCAAATTCCGTAACGCAGGTGTTTTCTGTCATCGTTGATTCCGTATATCGTCGATACACGATATACTCCTCTCCTCATTCACTGGCAAGGCCTTTCTGTGTTGACAGCTGTCAACTTTTTTGAAGCTGAGTTGACAGCTGAAACTCCCCTCCCCTGCTCAGACTATCGTGCTGCGGAGTGATACTCTGGGTTGGGCTGCATGCCTGTTGCAGAGGCCATGCGGTTGGACATGGAGA
Organism: Pseudovibrio sp. W64; assembly: GCF_001623145.1. Classification (NCBI taxonomy): domain Bacteria; kingdom Pseudomonadati; phylum Pseudomonadota; class Alphaproteobacteria; order Hyphomicrobiales; family Stappiaceae; genus Pseudovibrio; species Pseudovibrio sp. W64. The sequence continues at coordinate 596,357 of NZ_LMCI01000038.1, forward strand.
AAAAGGCCGCGACTTCGCAAATGTCCCAGATATCTTCTTCCGAGAAGCCAACATCCCGAAGGCCTTGCCGGTCACCCTCAACAATCTCAGAGGACGTCTTCGCAATCTTTGTAGAAAAGTCGAGCATCACGCGCTGCTTGTCAGTCAAATCGGCATAGCGATAGTTCATCACCATAGCTTCACCCAGTTCCGGCTTGTTGGAATACTCCCGAACAGCAGCGCCATGGGCAACCTGACAATACCAGCAGGAATTGATCGACGAAACGGTGACAGCAATCATCTCTCGTTCCAGCTTAGAAATGCCGGAATCCCCGAGCATGAGCTCATTGTACATCTGAGAAAACGCCCTGAGCTTCTCTGGTCGGTGTGCAAAGGCAATCAGCACGTTTGGGATCAACCCGAGTTTGCTCTGACATTTCCCAAAAAGCTCCTGAATATCATCAGGTAATGGATCCGGCAGGCTAAGCTTCAAGGCAGTCGGATGCGTAAGGCTTGTGCTCTCTATTTTCTGAAAATCGGTTGTAGTCATTATATGGTCCCTCCTCCATTTCAGCAGCTTAACTGTGATTGAAGGAACTGTCCTCACTACAAAAGGAGAGCAAAGAAAAGCCCGCCTTTGGGAAGAGGCGGGCTTAGTTGGAAGGCTTGCTTGGGATTTAAGCGTGGGCGGAGAGCTTACGCTCTTTTCGTTTATTGGTGACGTGCACATATCTGTAGAGCTCTAGGAGTAGAAGCGGTGTGAAATGCACTAGTGCTGGCCCAAATTTGTAGTCTACCAGGACCCAATGGGCGAACACGAGGACTGCTGCTGCGTAAGCAAGTTTCTGAAGGTTCTTCCATCTGGACCCGAGCTGAGCGATGAACCAATCATTGCTGGTGACTGTGAGCGGAATGAAAATGAGAGAAGCCAGCCATCCAGTCCAGATCCCGATTTTGACGAGGTCTTGCAGGATAGGGCCAAGAGATCCCTTATCCAGCAGGTAGATAGCAACGTGCAGAGCTGAATAGCAGGCTGCAGCTACGCCAATATACCGCCGCCGTGCCATCAGCCAACGTACCCAATGTTGACCGTTTGTCAGGAACATCAGCGGCGTGATCATGAGGCTTATGATCAGAAAACGAGCGGCAAACTCTCCAGTTGGAAGGAGAAGGTGCTCCACCTTGTCGCTTTCACGGAGAAGCTCTCCGATGATAGCGAGCCCCGGGAGCGCAAGGATAGACCAGAAGGTAAATGGTGAGTTCCAAATTGCTCGAAGGTAAAACATGGTCGCCCGGATGAGTTTGCACTGAGTTATAAGGTGCACACTGCTGATTTCGCGGTGTTGGGGTACGTGGGAAGTCAGCAGTGTGCGGCCGATTGCGACTGCGGAGTTCGCGTTCAACCTTGTCCAAACACTGGATCAGCTCTGACTTTTCCGCAAGAAATCAGATGTAACAAAATGTCGTGGAACTTGGTTGGATTAGAGATCTAGCTGCTTCGTGGTGTCGGTTAAGTTATGGCCCAACATATTGGAGGCATTAGATAATTTATGAGGCGCCGACAATGGCCTGCAAACTGTCCTTTTCTGCATGTGTTTAGCGAAAGGCTTCCTCTATTACACTTTAACAAGAGTTGCGTTGTTTTTGATGCAAACGTGGTTGCAAACAGCAGGAACAGCTGGGGCCTCTGAAAAGAAACCCGCCGAAAATCTGCGACAGACTGTTGAGTGAGTTGTGTGCTGCGAATGTTGGCTTGGATAGAATGAGAGGAAAACTGGGCCTCAAAGCATCGGATTGATACTCGGTTTTATCGGCTTTGAGCGAGATGTGCAGGTTTTTGACCTACCAAAAACGGACGGGTCTTCAGAGCTGTGTACGTGTGAGTTGCCAACTGACAACATTGCTCTGGAAGGAAAATCGGCACTCAGGTTGCCCGAGCAGAGTGCCGATGTTGAGGGGAAGTTACAGGTTCAAACGCAGAACCTGAGAACGTTTCTGGAACTCTTCCTCATCGATTTCACCAGTCGCAAAACGTCTGCTGAGTATGTCCAGAGCTTCTGAGGTTTGGGACTTTGGCTCTTCAGGTTCAACCTTGCGAGCGCTGTTTGAACCTCCGAAATAACCGTAGGACCGGGCGATTAAAAAGCCGATGATGAGCAAGAGAATTAGAGTGATTGGGAATGGGAAAAAGTGAAATCCATGCATTCCTGCTTAATGAAACATGGTGGTCTCCTTGGGATATTTATTAGACATCACTAGAATGGGGAGTACCGGCACAGCTTTCAAATTACATTTGTAATCAACTGTCTCAACCGCTTGACCTGCGGAATACGGTTACACTTTTATAAAAGTGGACAGCTGTCAACTTTTCTAATTGGCAAGAGATTTCGAATTTACGTCGAAACTATCCATGGAATGAAACAGGATGGAAGGCGTGGTTCAGGTAGCATACTGACAGGAAAAAGAGGTGCCAGAATGGTCAAAAAACTCCCAGAAAGTTCGGAGAACATCCTCGGTTTTGAGGTGGATGGAAAGGTCGATCTTAACGAAGAAATGGAGCTGATTTCGCAGGTTGAGAACGTCCTCGACAAACATGCAAATGTCAGTGTGCTGGTGATTTTGAACGATCAAGCGAAGTGGGGCATTGATGCTGGCTACGAAGATTTGAAGTGGGCGATGACCCACATCAAGAGCTTTCATCGCATTGCAATTGTCTCTGATCGGAAGATTTGGGAGTGGCTCGTCGCGATTGATAGTCCGTTTGCAGCCATGCTTGGAATAGGTGAAGAGCACTTCGATATGGCAAATCTCGACAAGGCCTGGGAATGGGTCAGAGAATAATTAGAGCCCTTCGGGAGGTGAGAATAGAGCGTTGATAGAGACCTATCGCGGTGTAGTTTACCCCTACCAGTTGGACCATATGGGACACATGAATGTTCAGTGGTACACCGAGAAATTCGATGAGGCCAACTGGCATCTGTTCTCACAAGCCGGGCTAAGCGCTACCTATTTTCGAGAGTACAACAGGGGTATGGCTGCCGTTCAGCAAACCACTAAATACCATTCCGAAGCGCTGGCGGGAGACTTGCTTGTGTGTCGATCCGGGGTGACGGACATTCATGAAAAAACGCTCTATATCCTCCATGAAATGCATAATGCCGAAACGCAAAAATTGATTGCGACCACTGAACTGATATGCGCGCATCTGGATAGGGAAGCCCGTCATGCGTGCCCGTTTCCGCCAGATGTGCGGGCGGCGGCTTCAGCGCTTCTCATCGAGGCTTAGTAAGTCCTCCATCGCGTTTCAGGAAGGCTACTCTGGTCCTAAATCGCGTTCTAGGTCGCAGGCAATTCGCCAAACTCCCATGGTCAAACAGACAAACCATGGAGTTATCAAATGGCAGCAAAGCACAGCACCAAAGCCCTTATTGCGATTGGCGTAATAGCGATTGCGGCTTACGCGACATTCTCATCAGGCATGGAAACCTCTGAGACACTCAGCCCTGAAGGGGTGCATTCAATCGAGATCTCAGGAAGCAATCTGGGTCTGCGCATCGTCGGAGGCAATAGCATTTCAAGCGACATCAAGCTTGATACAAGCGATGCAAGAGGTTGCTCTCTAACCGCTACAACATCCAAGAATGAAGACGGTCTTATGACCATTAAGTTTGAAAGACGCGGGTCCTGGAGGCTTGGTTGGTGCGATCCGGCGGCGACGCTCAGGCTGCCGAGTTCGATGAACATCAGCGTTAAGATGGACAGATTGGCAGGTGACTTTGTGGGGCGGTTTAAGGACTTCGCGATCACCTCAGAGAAGTCTGTCATCTATTTCGACGGGAGTGTTTCGCGCTTCGATTTGGTTGGAGAGATGGCTGCGGTCTATCTGAAATTTGATGCAGATGTTCCAAAGGAAAACATCCGCATCAATGTTGAGAAACTCGTGTCCAGCATCAATTTGGCGAAGGGGTGGAAGCACGCCACGAGCATTCTGCTAGAGATCTTTTAGGCCGTCTCCACACTCTGCGCGGTCCGGCTCTCCTTCCGCCATACACTCGGGCTCTTGCCTGTGACACGTTGGAACTCGCGATTGAAGTTGGACTTCGTTGTAAAGCCAACATCGTAAATGATCGTGGTGATGGGCTTGTCCGTTGTCTCTAACAGAAGACAGGCTTCAGCCACTCGGAACCCATTGGTGTATTGCGGCAGGTTGATCTCACGCACTGTGTTGACAGCTGTCGAAATTTGGCGCGCCGGGACACGGAGTTTGCGAGCCAACCTATCGAGGGAGAGGTTTTCATCCCGGTACAGATGCTCGTTCTGCATGAGTTGATCGAGAGCTTCGACCAGCACAATCTGTTCCTCGGAGGCTGATGCGGTCGTTGTTTCAGGTTCTGGCAACTGTGGTGTAGCCGCAGGTTTGCGAGTAAACAGAACAGCGATTGTGACCAGTGCAAGCAGCATGAAGAGGTTTGCAGTGCCAACGATGGTAGCTGCATTGGTCCCCTTGTTCACGGCAAAGTCCGCTGCTACGACGAGATCAACAAGTGCGGAAGTTGAGAAAATAGCGCCTGCGATCAGCTGGGTCTGGCGTGCCGGGAGCATTTGATCGATGGGCAGATGACTGGCCCATTCCCACTGCCTGGTCGTTGCAGACCGGAAGAACAACAGTCCGTAGCCGAGATAGACAACAACACTTGTAAGATCAACCAGCACCGGAGCGTTGAAGCCGGGTGCCAGAGTGAGAGAGCTAAGAGTTGCAGCTGTCGCACCAATCGTCCAGCCAACAGCTTTCTTCGAAAGGCGATCAGTGAGTTGAAGGAATGAGAGCCAGGTCGCGGGTGGCAATAACAACGCTAGTCCTATGAGCGACCAGAGGGGGAGCCCACCCATCCCCCATTTGATACCGAGTAGGACAGATTGAATTGCATAAAGGCTGATAGTCGCTACGAGCAGCGACGGTATTTTTCGTCCATACCCGACCATGAGGCGCAACAGGATGAAACACAAAAACAGGGCAGTAAAAAAGGGAAGGGGTAAGCTCGGCAACGCGCCAACTCCAATTGCAGACAATGCTCTATATCTAGTCTGTCTGCGTGGCGAGTAAAAGAGCGTGTTGCACTTCTTTTAGCGGCAGAGCTTTCTGGCAACATTCAGCACGAACATCCAGAGGATAGCTTGAGCCCAGACGATGCCGATCAAGTCCCAGCTGATAGCGGGAACAAGGAAGCCGGATCGACAGATGGCAACTGCGAGCAATTGTGTGGTGATAATTGCCATCAGCAATTTAGCCGAAGGGTGTGGCGCCTGCCAGAACCAGTGATCATGCCGGCAGACAAACAACAGCAAATGCCCGGCGACAACCAGCTGCAGGAACATGACGCTCTGCAACTCCGCAGCGGGTACATCCAGCCAATGCCACGCTGCCATCATCAGGGCGAAGTTCTCGACAACTGAAATGAGCCCAAGCACCGTTGCTGTGCGCAGCATGTTTCCAAGCTGCCACTCCATTGGGGCTGGTGCAGCCTCTGTGTTGTCGTAGGCGATGGTGATGATTGGGATATCGTCCAACAATGCCAGCATCACAATCATGATGGCGGTCAGGGGCACCTCTTCCAACAGCAACACACTGGCTGAGACGAACACCATCAGGTTGATCGTCATGGCCACGCGGTAGTCAACGTAGCTGATCATTCGCGCGAAGATTTTTCGTGCCTCTATCACTGCATCCGTGATGACGGATAGACCGGGCAACGTCAGGATCAGATCAGCGGCAGATCGGGCGGCGTCTGTTGCACCTGAAACGGCAATCCCCACATCTGCCTGCTTCAATGCCGGGGCATCGTTCACGCCGTCACCTGTCATGGCGACGTAATCTCCGGACTGTTGAAGCGCTTTGACGATACCGTATTTGTGCTCGGGAAAGACGCGGGCGAAGCCATCTGCGTTGACGATCTCCTCGCGGATGTTGGCTGGCAGGTTGTCCATGTCCTTTGCCTCAGAGAACACCTGACTGGCGCTTTCAAGCGAGGTGCCCAGCCCCAGCTGTCCGGCAATCTCTCTGCCGATGGCAATATCATCACCTGTCACCATCTTCACGGTGATTCCGGCATTCTGGGTTTCTTCAATCACAGCTTTGGAATCGTCGCGAGGTGGATCAAAAAGAGAGAGGATCCCAAGCAGGCGTAACTCGTGGTTTTCGTTGGTCTTGGCGATACCGAGTGTGCGCAAGCCTTTGACGGCAAACTCGTGCACGGCACTGCTGGCAGCGGCCTTCTCCTCCGGTGCATTTGCGCAAAGATCAATGACCACTTGCGGTGCACCTTTGATGACCTTGAACGCTCCGCTTGGACCAGAGACGCCCGCTTCCGTTCGTTTGCTTACGGGATCAAACGGCGTGAATGTGTTTTGCTTGTAAAGCTCCAGTACACCCCGCTCAGCCTTGCTGACAATCAGGTGATCAATGACGTCTTTTTCTATTGTACTGGATGCAAGGGCCGCCATGACGACGAGCTCTTTTTCACTCTTCGCGTCAAACAGAACTGGCTCGCCAAGCGTGAGTTCGTTTTTGGTGAGCGTTCCAGTTTTGTCGGAGCACAGCACATTCACCCCTGCCAGCTCTTCAATCGCCTGAAGGTGCGAAACGATGGCTTTCTTTCTGGAAAGTGTGAGTGCACCCAGAGCCATGGTGACAGATAGAACTGCGGGCATCGCAACCGGGATTGAGGCGATCACCAGCACAAGCACCAGTTCAATGATGCCCAGAATGCTCTGCTGCAAATAAAGCTGTTTGACGATGATGAGCGCAGCAAGCAAGGCTGTGCCAAGAATGAGAAATTTGCCAATGCCCAGAACGCTTTTCTGGAAATGAGAAATGTTGCCCGCGGACTGAACCAGCTTTGCCGTGTTACCAAAGAATGTGTTGCCACCCGTCGCAGTCACAAGTGCCTGCATGGTGCCCTGTTTAATGATTGAACCGGAATACGCCACATCACCGATCTGCTTATCGACCGGGAGAGACTCGCCCGTCAGGGCTGCCTGGTCGACCGCAAGGTATGGCCCTCGTTCCAAGATGCAGTCTGCCGGGATGATGTCTCCGTTTTCCAGATTGATGATGTCACCGGGAACGATTTCCTCTGCTGGAATGTCAGCCCACTTCCCGTCTCGTTTCACACGGGCTTTGAGTGCCATGGATGATTTTAGTGCCGCCAGCGCGTCAGCTGCTTTGCTGCTTTGAACAAACTCGATGCCAGAGTTGAGGATCAGCATAAACAGGATGATCGTGAAGTCGGCCCAGTGCTCGATGATGGCTGACAGGATCGCCGCAATTTCGATGAGCCACGGGATAGGCCCCCAGAATGTTAAAAGCAGCTGAGCCAGTTTGCTGGTCTTCTTTTCTTCCAGCGCATTGGGGCCATATTGCTTCAGCCGGTTGGATGCGGTTGATCCCGTCAGTCCTTCCGGTGAGCTTTCCAGGCGTTTGAATTCATCAGCTAAGCTGGGCTTATCCTGTTCAGCCATCCGGTCTTTCCATGGATTGAGCACTCATCATGGGAATATCTTCGCTGTTGCATGTAAACGGATGATGAGAACAAGGAGAGCTTCCATGAACCGTGGTTTCCTGATTGCGAAGCGTCTTGCTCAAATTATTCAGGTTTGCTGAGAGGGGAGGGGACTTGCGCCTAGCGTTGTGGTTGCGCTCACTGTGTTTCCGTAACATACTCACGGGTATGTTTTGATTTGGGAGGGAAATCATGCGTGCTGTTGTCTGCTCAGAATACGGACCACCAGAGGCTCTGCGTGTGGAAGACGTTGAACGTAAAGAGCCGAAAAAAGGGCAAGTGCGGATCGCGGTGGAAGCTGCGGGCGTCAACTTCCCTGATACGCTGGTGATTGCGGGAAAATATCAGATCAAGCCGCCAATGCCATTTGTGCCAGGTGGTGAGGTTGCTGGCAGAATTGAGGTGGTGGGTGAGGGCGTCACTCAGTTTGCGCCGGGTGATCCGGTGATGGCGCTTCTGCTGCAACAAGGTGGCTATGCAGAAGAAGTTGTGGTTGATGCGTCTGCTGTCATGAAGCGGCCTGAAGCTATGTCTGCTCATGTTGCTGCTGGCTTTACGATGACCTATGGCACGTCCATGCATGCCTTGAAGCAACGTGCACAATTGCAACCAGGAGAAACACTGCTGGTGTTGGGCGCTGGCGGTGGTGTTGGGCTCACGGCTGTCGAGCTGGGCAAAGTCATGGGTGCCAAGGTGATTGCTGCGGCCAGCTCTGCCGAAAAACTGGAAGCTGCGCGAAAAGCAGGTGCGGATGAGCTGATCAACTACTCCACGCAGGACCTGAGAGAGCGTCTTAAGGAGATCACGGGCAAGGCTGGCGTTGATGTTGTGTACGATCCGGTTGGCGGAGAGCTTTTCGAACAGGCACTCCGCTCAACAGCCTGGAATGGTCGCGCATTGGTTGTAGGCTTTGCTGCTGGCGATATCCCATCAATCCCCACCAACCTGCCTCTGCTAAAGGGCTGTGCTGTTATGGGCGTGTTCTGGGGGGCGTTCCGCATGAGGGAGCCGGATAAGGACCTTAATAACTTCTCAGAGCTGTTTAAATGGTTCCAGGAAGGCAAAATCAACCCGACTGTTAGTAAGAGCTATTCTCTGGAGGAAGCTCCTCAGGCGCTTCGAGACCTCATGGAGCGACGTGTGGTAGGCAAGGTTGTTCTGGAAACCGGGAGGGAATGAAGATGCAACCCAGATTTGCAGGTCAGGCAGCCCTGATTACGGGCGCAGGCAGCGGCATTGGCCGCGCAACCGCGATCCGACTGGCGGAAGAAGGGGCCGCGATCGCTCTGGTGGACCTGAATGAGGACGGCCTTGATGAAACCGCAGGGCTGTTGCCAGAAGGTTGCCGTGCGCGGGTCTATGTCGTTGATGTTGCGAATGAAGAAGCGGTTGAGAGCTGCGTGGATGCCGTTGAGAACACCTTTGGCGGTATAAGCGTTCTTTGCAACAATGCCGGGGTCATCTGCGAAGGTTCCTGGGGCGGCAGCCATGAGGACTTTAGCGACTGGCTCAAAGTTTATGAGGTGAATGTACTCGGCGCAATGTTATTTACCAAGTACACCCGCGAGCAACTCAAGGCTTCAGGCCGCGGTTCTATTGTGAATACTGCATCCGTTGCTGGAATCAGAGCCGGTGCTGGCGGGAATGCCTACAGTGCTTCCAAAGCTGCGCTCATCAATTTTACAAAAACATCTGCCTGCGATTTTGGCGAGCACGGCGTGCGTGTGAATGCGGTTTGTCCGGGGCTTATTGAGACCGGCATGACAAAACCTGTGTTTGATCACGCCCGCAGTGTTGGCAAAGAAGACAGGCTCGGCTCAAGAGCGGAACTGCGTCGGCATGGTGATCCTGCTGAAGTTGCAGCAACAATCGCTTTCCTTGCCAGCCGCGATGCCAGCTTCATCACCGGCCAGGCCCTCGCTGTTGATGGCGGAAACACATCCTCCCTCAACATGCCGGGTATGAAGATCTGAGATGGTTTTGGTTAGCCAAAAATGGAAAGAGCCAGTCTGCAACACCGGGCAATGCTGTTGCGGACTGGCTCTCGCTGATCCAAAGGGGTGGACCAGATGGCTTCAATTATGAAGTTACTTTAGAAATAATCACAAGTAGAATTACGGATTATACAGTTAAAGACCCCGTGTTTTTAGCAGAAAGTCTATATGGTGAGCACTGTCACCCAGCATCTCTGTTAACACCCGGTCGTGTTTCATGAACAATCCGACGTCAACTTCGTCGGTCATACCGATTCCACCATGCATCTGCACCGCTTCTTCTGTTGCCACGCGAGAAACTTTAGCAACCTTGGCTTTGGCTGCTCGGGAAAGAGACTCTGCCTTATCGGAGGTTGTATCTATTGCGCGTAACGCGAAAGAGACGAGTGAAGCTGTTTGTTCAATCTGGCAATAAAGGTCGGCCATTCTGTGTTGAAGTGCCTGAAACATGCCGATTGGAACACCAAATTGTTTTCTTTCATTCAGGTATGCCGTTGTGCGCTCTGCAACTTCTCTTGCAACTCCAAGTTGTTCTGACGCTGCAATCGCACGACCTGAGCGGAGCGTGGCTTCCAGAACGGTCGTGCCCTTATCAAGCGGACACAGCAAATCCTTGCCATCCAGATGCAAATTGCTGATCTGAATGTTTGCGGCATTGCGGCTGTCCAGCATAGCGTTGCGCTCTACCTCAACTTCCGCCGCGCTTGGATCTACCAGAAAAAGCCCAGTGTCTTCGCCGGTTTTTGCAACAACAATCAGCCGGTCGGCGTTGTAACCATCAAACACCGCACGTTTTCTGGCGTTGAGAATGAAGCCGTTGCCGTCCGGTTCTGCCGTGGCTTTGATGCGGGATGGGTTGTGCTTTGCTCCCTCGTCGATTGCCAGTGCAATAACAGCTTCACCAGCGGCAATCTTTGGTCCCCACTCACTCAGATGATCCCCACCAGACTGGCGCAGTGCAATTGCACTCAAAACAGCGGTGGAGAGGAACGGAGAGGCCGTCAGGTTGCGGCCCATTTCCTCAGCCACAAGGCCCGCAGCGCGGTGGCCAAAGTCGTATCCGCCTGCGTCTTCTGGCAGCAACATGCCAAACCAGCCCATGTCGGCCAGTGTTTTGTGAAGCTCCTGATTGAAGCCAAGCGCCTCTTTCTGGTCGCGCAGATCACGCAGTGCCTGCACGGAGGCGTTTTCTGCCATAAAGCCAGAGGCGGAGTCCTTCAGAAGGGTTTCTTCAGAGCTGAAAAGTTCCATGTTTTCTCTCCTTAACCCAATGATGGCAGGCGTAGCACTGCTTTTGAAATGATGGAAAGCATGATCTCCGAGGTGCCGCCTTCAATGCTGTTGCCTTTAGAGCGCAGCCAAGAAGCAGACTGATTGCCGATGCCGTTGTTCTCTTCCGGCCCAGACAAGGCTTCGAGCCCTCCAGCCTGTACAACGAGGCTCTGGCGGCGTTTGTTCAGTTCTGTGCCGAGATACTTCAGCTCTGCAGAACGGGCGCCCAGCTGGTTACCTGCGCGGTGGAAGTCTTTTGCGGCAGCAAGGTGTGCGGTCAGTGCCATTTCATCAATCAGGAACTCCCCGATATCAGCACGAAGGAGCGGATCATCCAATCGGCCTGTCTCATCCAGCCCGATTGAGTGGATCGCAGTCTCATAAAGGCCAGCGGAACCGCCAAAAATCGCATCCAGATTGCTGACCATTTCGCGTTCATGGGTCAGCAGATACTTGGCGATTGTCCAGCCGTTGCCGCGCTCATCAACCACATTCTCCATAGGCACCTTCACGTCATCGAAGAAGGTTTCGCAGAACGGAGAACTGCCGGAAATCAAGCGGATCGGCTTGGTGGAAACGCCCTTACTGGTCATATCAAACAGCAGGAACGAGATGCCTTTGTGTTTCTTCGCATCCGGTTCGGTGCGCACCAGAGCAAAGATCCAGTCAGCTTGATCCGCATAGGAGGTCCAGATCTTCTGGCCGGAGACGAGGAAGTGGTCGCCCATATCCACGCCTTTGGTTTGGACTGATGCCAGATCGGAGCCGGATCCGGGCTCTGAGTAGCCCTGACACCAGCGAATTTCACCGCGGGCAATCTGGGGCAGGTGCTGCAGCTTTTGCTCGTGAGAGCCGTATTTCAGCAGAGCGGGACCAAGCATCCAGATGCCAAAGCTTTCCAGTGGAGACATGGCGTTAATACGCGTCATCTCCTCTTTGAGGATCTTGACTTCGTCACCGTTCAGGCCGCCGCCGCCGTACTCTTTCGGCCAGCTTGGCACGGTCCAGCCACGCTCGGCCATGCGCTCCAGCCATTGCTGTTGTGCTTCGGACTTAAAGGTCCAGTTGCGGCCACCCCAGCAGATGTCGCTCTCTGTGGTGACTGTCTTGCGCATGTCTTGCGGGCAGTTCTCTTCCAACCAAGCCCTTGTTTCCATGCGGAAGTCATCAAGTGATGTCATTGCGTTCTCCCTGTTTTGGAGTGCAGATGCAAAGGATAAGGAGAGCGGTGGCTCTCCTGCCTTATCAGATCTTTTCCTGAGTGTGTTTGCGCAGCTCAGAGCGGCCAATGAAGTTGCGGTGCACGGCATCCGGGCCATCCGCAAAGCGCAAGGTGCGCAGGTTCATCCAGTTGGTTGCCAGTGGGGTATCCTGAGAGATGCCCTGACCGCCAAACATCTGCATGGCTTCATCCGTCACCTTGAGCGCCATGCGCGGGGCGACCACCTTGATCTGGCTGATCCAGAATGCTGCTTCGCGGGCGGAGGCATTGTCCATCATCCATGCAGCTTTCAGGCAGAGGAGGCGGGCCTGCTCAATCTCCATGCGGCATTCTGCGATGATGTCGAAGTTGGCGCCCAGTTTGTAAAGCTGCTTACCAAAGGCTTCACGGTTGATGGAGCGCTTACACATCAGCTCAAGCGCTTGTTCCGCTTGTCCAATTGCTCGCATGCAATGGTGGATACGACCCGGTCCAAGGCGGCCTTGTGCCACTTCAAAACCGCGCCCTTCTTCCAGAAGCAGATTCTCGACAGGGACACGTACATCCTCAAACCGCAAGTGCAAGTGTCCGTGAGGGGCGTGGTCATGGCCAAACACCTGCATCGGGCGCAGCTTGGTGATGCCCGGTGTGTTGGCGTCTACCACGATCATGGAATGCTGCTGATGCTTGGTGCCGTCTGTCGGGGTGTGAACCATGGTGATGTAGACCGCACAGCGCGGGTCGCCAGCGCCAGAAGACCACCACTTCTCGCCGTTCAGCACGTAATGGTCTCCATCTCGCACGCAGGACATGCGGATGTTGGTGGCGTCGGATGAGCCGTGGTCTGGCTCAGTCATCAGGTAGGCTGAGCGAATCTTGCCTTCCAGCATGCGCTTCAGCCAGGTTTCTTTCATCGCCTCGGAGCCATAGCGCTCAAACACCTCCATGTTGCCGGTGTCAGGGGCGTTGCAGTTGAATACTTCTGGTGCGAGCGGAGATTTGCCCATCTCTTCAGCCAGATAGGCGTATTCAACGGTGCTGAGGCCGTAGCCGCGCTTGGAGTCTGTCAGCCAGAAATTCCAAAGGCCTTTGGCGCGTGCGCTGGCCTTGAGACTTTCCAGAATTTCTGTTTGCCGCGGAGTATGTTGCCAGCGGTCTCCCACTGGAATTTCATCATGAAATTCATCCTCGAGGGGCATGATTTCATCGCGAACCATGCTGCGCACTTGTTCCATGAGTGGCGCTACACGCTGGCTTACTCCAAGGTCCATAGCTGGACGTTCGGCTAATAAAGTGTCGCTCATGATTGACCCTCCCAAGACATCTGAGCTCTTTTATCTTTACAGACCCGTGGGGAAATTCCACTTATTATCAGAGGGATAGGTGATCATGAGCTCACACACAAAATCAAAATCCCAGGCCGGAGAGACAAAAGAAACGAGCTAAAAATTTTGCTTTACAACTGTTGATATACGGAAACATACTACTGAGTATGTTGTCAACTGCGCGCGAAGATGAGCACGCTTGACCATTGGTTTAAGGTGGCCTCCTCAAAACGTGGGCGGCGGTATCTGAATGAAGAAACGCCTGAATCAAGTCGCGTGAGATGCAGTGGCAGATCGAAGAACACTATGGGAGGTAGGGTGTCTTCATGGGATATCTTGAGGAACTGTTTGGTGTCGCTGGCAAAACGGCGCTGGTAACAGGTGGTGGAACCGGCATTGGCCGCATGGTTGCCATTGCACTGGCAGAAGGTGGCGCACGCGTCTTCATCTGCTCGCGCAAGCTGGATGTGGTTGAGAAGACAGCACAAGAGATCAATGCGAACCTGAAAGCCAACAACCCGGCTGCTGCCGGATCTGTTGAAGCGTTTCAGGGAGATGTTGGCTCTGAAGAGGGCGTGTTGGCTCTTGCTGAAGCTGTACGTGAGCGCAGCCCAAAGCTTGATATTCTGGTCAACAATGCTGGCATCACCTGGGGTGAGCCACTGGGCACCTTCCCATATTTTGCGTGGAAGAAGGTGATGGATGTCAACGTGGCAGGCCTGTTCCACCTAACCCAGACTTTGTTGCCAGAGCTGAAAGCTAGCGGACGCCCGGATGACCCGGCACGTGTCATCAATCTTGGTTCGGTGATGGGGTCCACGCCGATTGGGGATGGAGCTTACTCTTACTCAGCCTCCAAGGCCGCAGTGCACCAGCTAACGCGTATCCTCGCAAAGGAGCTGGCGAAAGAACACATTACATTCAACGGTTTCGCGCCGGGACCGTTCCAATCCAACATGACAGCGTTTGCAACAGGCACGGACGAAAAAGCAGCGCATGTGGGTAAAGGTGTGCCACTTGGCCGGATCGGACACCCTGATGATATCGCAGGCGCAACGCTCTTCCTTTGTGGCAAAGGCGGGTCTTATGTCACGGGGGAAGTGATCCCGCTGGATGGTGGCATTCATATCGCCACAGGCACCAATTTGTTTGGACAGTGAGGGGCTTATGGAACTGACCATAGAAGAACTTGAGGCCCGGGTTGGCCAGCAGATCGGCTTGTCTGACTGGGTGGAGGTGGATCAGTATATGATCTCCACCTTTGGCAAACTGACCTTTGATGAACAGTTTATCCATATGGATCCTGAGCGCGCCGCTGCTGAAACCCCGTTTGGCGGTACCATCGCCCATGGGTTTCTCACGCTCTCGCTCGCCAGCAAATTCGCCATAGAAACCCTGCCGGATGTGAAGGGGCGGACCATGGGCATCAACTATGGTTTCAATAAAATCCGCTTTTTACATCCCGTTGCCAGTGGTAAGCGCATTCGGGGACGTTTCACTCTGGATAATCTGACCCGCAAGGGAGATGGTCAGATCCTTCAGGAGTTTGGTCTTTCAATTGAGATTGAGGGTGTCGAAAGCCCTGCGTTGGTCGCAGAATGGCTGACAATGACGTTTTTTGAGGAGGTAGCTGCATGACGCAGGACACGATAAATTTTGCCGGTCAGGTAGCGATTGTTACGGGCGCAGGCGGTGGGCTTGGTCGTCTTTACGCGCTGGACCTTGCTGCGCGCGGCGCTGCGGTGGTGGTGAATGATCTGGGCGGTTCTGTTGATGGCTCCGGTTCGTCCGCAACCGCTGCTGAAACGGTTGTTGAGGAGATCAAAGCAGCAGGCGGCAAAGCAATCGCCAATGCTGCGGATGTGACGGATGAGACTGCTGTCAACGCTATGGTTGCGGCCACCATTGAAGGATTCGGGCGCGTTGATATTCTCATCAACAACGCTGGCATCTTGCGCGATAAGTCCTTTGCCAAGATGGAAATGTCCAACTGGAACAAAGTGGTAGACGTGCACCTCAATGGCGCAGCACTCTGCACCAAGGCCGTCTGGAATGTGATGAAAGAGCAGGGCTATGGCCGCATCATCATGACTACATCTCCATCCGGCATCTATGGCAACTTTGGGCAGGCGAACTATGGCGCTGCGAAAGCGGGCCTGTGGGGCATGATGAATACGCTTGGCCTTGAAGGGGCAAAGAGCAACATTCACATCAACTGCATCGCACCTTCTGCTGGCACACGCATGACAGAAACCATCATGGATGCTGGCACGCTGAAGATGCTTGCGCCAGAGAACATCACGCCTGCAGTGGTGTTTTTATGCTCTCAGGATGCGCCAACCCGTAAGGTGCTTGTGGCCGCTGCTGGCACTTACACACTGGCCGAAATGGTTGAAACACAAGGCATTCATCTGGCTGAGGATGACCGTACACCAGAGGCTATCGCTGCCAACTGGGGCCGGATTGCTGACCGCACAGATGCGGAGCCGGTGAACAGCGCCATGGAAGGTGTCGCCAAGCTGGTAAAGGCAATGGCCAACGCCTGAACCTAAAAGCCGATAAGGAGCCTGACTGTTCACGGGACGAAGGAACCGTCAGGCAACCGGATGTTTCATGGAAGGAGGGGAGCCCATGACGAACGCCTTGCATAAATTAGAGAAACCAGCGCTACAGGCTTATCTGAAGCAGCACATACCGGAGTTTGGTGAGCTTCTGGAGATTGAGAAATTTCCGGGCGGCCAATCCAACCCAACTTACAAGCTGGTGACCTCTGATAAGACCTATGTCATGCGAGCTAAACCTCCGGGAACCTTGCTGAAATCCGCCCATATGGTGGATCGCGAGTATCAGGTGATGACGGCTCTGGCGGGCAGTGATGTGCCTGTGCCCAAGACCTATCATTTGTCTGCGGAGGCTTCTCCAATTGGCACAATGTTCTTTGTGATGGAGTATGTTGAAGGGCGGATTTTCTGGGATCCAGCGCTGCCAGAGTGCTCCAATGAAGAGCGTATGGCGATCTTTGCGGAGATGAACCGCGTGTTGGCCGCGCTGCACGATGTCTCTCCCAATGCCGTTGGTCTGATGGACTATGGCAAGCCCGGCAACTACTTTGAGCGGCAGACCGGACGCTGGATCAAACAGTACAAGGCTTCAGAAACCGTCACAATTCCAGCCATGAACCGGCTGATGGAGTGGCTGGAAGCGAACATGGTGGAAGATGATGGTTCGACTTCGCTGGTGCACGGGGATTACCGGCTCGATAACCTGATCTTCCATCCCACAGAGCCACGGATTGTGGCTGTGCTGGATTGGGAGCTTTCTACGCTTGGCCATCCGCTGGCGGACCTTGCCTATCAATGCATGCAGTGGCGTTTGCCGTCTTTCAAAGGTTTGCGCGGTTTGGCAGGGCTGGATCGTGTGGCGCTCGGTATTCCGCTTGAAGAGGAGTACGTACGCCAGTACTGTATGCGTCGCGGGCTTAGCGAGATTGAGAACTGGGAGTTCTATCTCGCGTTCTCCATGTTCCGATTAGCCGCAATTATTCAAGGGGTTGTAGCACGTGCTGAAGCAGGCAACGCCTCCAACCCGCAAGCCGCAGAAATGATGCGAAAAGCTGTCCCTCTCATCGCCGCTATGGCGTGTGAGGTGGTTGGCGAACTGGTGGAGTAACGAGAGTGAACAAGCGATCCGGGCGTTGTATGTGCGGGGCGGTGTCCTACAAAATTGAGGGCGACCCGGTGGTTACGGCTCAATGTCATTGTGAGGAATGCCGCCGGGTGAGTGGGACCGGCCATACGGTTGGTGCCATGTTCCGGGCGGATCAGGTGAATATCTCCGGCGAGCTGGGCGAGTATCTTTACACCTCTGCCAACGGCTCAAAAGTCACCAAAGCCTTCTGCCCAGGCTGCGGAAGTCCGATCTATGGCCGCAACACCAACGCGCCTGACCACATAACGTTGCCGCTCGGTTCCATGGACAACGCGGATGATCTGGAAATTGAGGTCGTCATCTTTGACCGCGACAAACCGCATTGGGATGCCCTGCCAGAAACAGCAGCGATCTTCGAAACCCAGCCAGACTGGAAGCCAGAGAAGGTGTGAGATGTGTTAATCATCTGGAGTGTTCCAGACAATCAGTTGGTCATGGAATTTTTTTGGAAATTCAACTACTTGAGCATGATCAACCACCGTGAATGAAAGGCTGTTTATATGCTGAAGGTATTTCTTCAGGTCTGACCCTTGCCAAGTTGCTCCATTTAGTTCTGCACCTTCCAAGTTTGCACCAAAAAGATAGCTGTTATTCAGGTTTGCTCGAGTTAGGCGAGTAGCTAAGTTTGCGAGAAAGAGCTGCGAGTTATCAAAGTTTACAGCAATTAACTGTGCCCCTTCAAAGTTGGCCCACCTAAAATTCACGTTTTGAAAATTAGAACCTGAAAGATCCGTGCCTTTGAGATTGACACCTTTCAAGTCGGGTTCCCAATCTTTCTCTAGCAAAATGTTATCTGAAGTACGCAAAGTGCTAAAGGCAATTGCTGCTTCTGCAATGTCACTTGGTGCTTGATCGTGATATTGTCGATAGCATGCATTATCTGAAAAAGGTTCTAGTTTTCCATTTTCAATCAAATTTCTTTCACTTTGCTCCTGATCAGCACTTCTATCTCTAATAAAGGAGCACAGTAATTTCTGAATGGGAAGGTAATGATGTTGGGGGTCGGACTGAGCCAGTTCGGTTAGAGCATATATGCCAGCTTCACGCACAGAGAGCTGCCTGTCTCCTAGCATAGCTGCTGCTTTTTGAAATCGGTCAGTGTTCTGTCCTCGTTCAGCAAGATCTGCTTGTCTTGTTGCTGTTTGTGTCCTGTCCCAAGCAAGATAAAGACCTGCTAGGCCTAAAGCCATCAAGCCAATATTACGCAAGATGACGCTAAATGCTGGGTTACTTCCGCCCCAGAACTCTAATCTTAAGAGTTTGGAAGTTTCGAAATCAGTAAGGTTCACTGCAATCACTCCAACTAACGTTGTTAGCAATGAACTAATGGACAAAATAAGAGCAATGTTCCAAGTATGGTCTTGATCGCGTTGGTTTTTATTACGCACGTTGAACCTGTTTACTTATCTACTTCATCTCGGATGAGCCTACGCCAAATCTTGTGAGATTTGCAATCTATAGTCGTGAGGTAAGATTGGTTAAATGAGGTCTCACTCAAGAGTTAGATACTCAAGTTGCGACTTAACCGCTTAAAACAACAATGCCCACCTAAATCGGGTTAGGCAGCATGTTACGCAGGGGTTTGTGTCAGAGCTGCAGGGGCTGAGTACTTCGAGATCTCGACAAAACGGCGAGAGAGCTGGTGCTCAGGGGCTGCGAAAAACTCTTGTGTTTCCTTGTGTTCTACGATCCTGCCACCATCCATCACCGCGATGTCATCGGCCAGTTTTGCCAGCGTTTGCAGGTCGTGTGAGATGATCAGGAGGCCCATATTCATCTCTGCCCGCACCTTGCGCAGCAGGCAAGTTATTTGCTCCTGCGTCACCAGATCCAGCGCGGAGAGCGGCTCATCCAACACAAGAAACCGCGGTTTAACCGCCAAAGCGCGTGCCAGTGCAACACGTTGGCACTGGCCGCCGGAAAGCTGATGTGGTCGTTTGACTGCGCAAGTTGCATTCAACCCAACCCTATCTAACAGGTCTCGTGCCTGTCGTCGGCGTTCAGCCTTGGGCAACTTATGGATGGCTTTGAGCGGCTCGCAGATTAGGTCCAGCGCACTCAAGAAAGGGCTCAAAGCTGCCAATGGGTCCTGCCACATGTAGTGGATGATATCTCCGGTTTTGCTGAGGTCGGGGAAGAAAATCTGGTCGTTGTGAAACAGCGTCTCATGCGGTGTGGGGATGATCCCCGTCATAGCCTTGGCAAGCGTTGACTTTCCGCAGCCGGAGCGGCCTACAAGGCCGGTTGTGCGGGAGGGATGCAGGGTCAGGTTGACTTGTGAAAGCACCTGATTGGAGCCGTAGGCGATGGAGAGGTGTCTTGCTTGCATGGTCATAGCTGAAGTCTTTCCATAGCGCCTGTAATTTCTGCGGTCGCGCGGTGGCAATCCGGAGCGATTGGCTGGTTCAGATCGCAGGCGTCAACGAGTTGGCCAGCATCCATCACCAGCACGGAGGTGCAGGTTTGGCGAACGATGCGCAGGTCGTGGCTGACGAACAGCAATGCGGAGCCTGTCTCCTGCTGTACCACGTTGAGCGCCTCTAGCGTTTCATGTTCGGTGATGACATCAAGACCGGTAGTTGGTTCATCGGCTATCAGGACAGTTGGCTTTAAAATCAATGCCATAGCCATCATAACCCGCTGCTTCATGCCGCCGCTCAGGGCATTGGGGTATTGCTTCAGGCAGTGCAGAGGCAGTGAGACGGCCTCCAATGCCTGATTGATGGTCTGCTGAGCGTCTTGCCCAAACAAAGAGACGTTACCTGCAGTTTCAAGCAGCTGCGTTGCGATGGTCAGGCTGGGGTGTAAGGCACTGCCGGGGCTTTGGAAAATGCAGAAGATGCCTGTGCCTCTGATCCTCTGTTTCTCAGCAAACGGCATTGCGAGAAGGTCTTGGCCCTGAAAATGGATGGACCCGCTTGAAGCAGTCAGCGGGGCACGCAAAGCACCCGTAATCGCGTGACAGGTCAATGACTTACCACAACCGGATTTGCCGATCAGACCCAAACGTTGGCCAGCGGAAAGGCTGAAACTTACGCCTTCCACCAGCGGCTCGTTGTTCTGCGCACTGTTGGAAATGGTGAGGTTATGCACCTGAAGAAGGGGGATTTCTACCATCTGTAGGGTTTCCTCTTGTCCAGCTGAAAGCGGATGCCTTCACCTACCAGGTTGAAGCTGAGAACGGCGAGGATGATGACGATGCCCGGAGCCAGCACCACGCTTGGGCGCTCTGCGAAGAAAGGCCGTGCTTCGTTGAGCATGGCGCCCCACTCCGCAGCAGGTGGCTGAGCGCCAAGGCCGAGGAAGCTGAGAGAGGATAGCACCAGCAGATGGCCCGCCATTTCAAGGGAAAGAACCACTAGCAGCGGGGGTAAGATTTGCGGCAGAATGTGCCGCCCGATGATGCTGAGCGGCTTTTGTCCGCATTGGCGGGAGGCCAAAACGTACTCTTTGGAAGCTGCTTCCAGCGTTAATGTACGGACCAAACGGGCGAGGCTGGGCCACCAGGCCAGGGCGACACCGATGACGGCGGAGGTGAGGGAGGCGCCCAGATAGCCGATGATGGCAAGGGCGAACACCAGCATGGGAAACGCGAGGAAGATATCCGCAATCCGCATCAAAACCGCATCAACCCAGCCTTTGCAGAGGGCGGAGAGCAGGCCAACAGGCAGTGCGATGGCGAGGATAAGTCCGGCTGTTGTCAGCGCTGTGCCAAGGGAGAGTGCGGTTCCTGCCATCAGGCGGGAGAGGATACACCGGCCCAGATGGTCCGTTCCGAGCGGGTAAGTCAGACTGGGTGCGCTGAGACGGTGCAGCAGGTCAATCTGGTTGGGTGGGTTGGGGGCGAAAGCTTCGCCGCCGAGTGCGAGAGTGATGAAGAAGCACAGGAAGAACCCTCCCAACAAAAATGTGGTTCTGCCTCTGAGGAGCTGTGTTGCCCGCGAGAGGGGGATAGATTTTGCACTATCAACGTATGCCATGGTCATCCTCCTTGAGGTGAGGCATGAGCCAATGGTTCGTCAGGTCCGCCGCAAAGTTCGCCAAAAAGAACACCAGCCCCATAAACAGCAGATACGCCTGCAGGATCGCAAAGTCCCGCTCCGCGATGGCTTGCAGGGCCAGCTGTCCCAGACCGGGCAGGTTGAAGATATTCTCGATAATCACAGACCCACCCAGCAGGGAACCGAAAGAGATGGCCCAGTTGGTGATGAGTGGCGGCAGAATGGACTTCAGCACGTGGCGGCCCAAAATAGCGCGACGTGACAGGCCTTTAGTGATGGCCAGACGGATGTAATCTTCGCTCATCACAGCGATAATCCGTTCCCTCACAAGGCGGCTCATCACCGCTGCGTTGCCGAGCGTCAACGTGATCACGGGCAAGATCAAATCCTGCGCATTGCCGAATTGCAGCAGTTTGAACCACCCCAGACCCAGTGCGAACACCGCCAGCAGAAACAGTGCCAGCCAGAAGGAGGGCACGGAGACCAGAAACATGGTCAGCACATAGAGGCTGGTAGAGACCGATGTGCGCTGTGATACAGCGGTTACGGTGCCAAGCACCAGCGACAAGGCCAGCGAGCTGACAAAGGCTAGAACGGACAGCGTTGCCGTGATGGGCAAGTGCTCTTTAAACAGCTCCAGCACAGGACGGCCTGACGCGATGGACGTGCCCAGATCCAGCCGGAACAGGTCCAGCAGCCAGATAAAGTAGCGCTGGATCAGTGGCTTATCCAAGCCATACTCCACCCGCAGCGCCTCCACCTGCTCCGCAGTGAACGACACGCCGAGGCGACGCAGCTCCATCTCAATAGGATCGCCGGGGGTGAGGCCGATGATTAAAAAACCAATCAGGGTCATGCCAAACAGAGTTGGAATTCCCGAAAGCGTGCGCTTGAAAACAAACTGCTTCATGTGCTGATCTTTCGTGAAAAGGCAGCACAGATCATGGTGTTGCAATGACCTGTGCTGCGCATCTCTTATTTGGTTTGGGTAACCTGACCGTAATCGATCCAGTCAGCATGCTCGAACATCGGGACGTTCAGGCCCGGACGGGACAGGTTGAAGTTTGGCACCATCAGGATTGGAATAGCAGCCAGTTTGGTCTGCACGATTTCGCGGTGCGCTTCACGAACAAGTTCAATGACTTCCTCGCGGCTCTGCGCCTGACGGGCATTGTCGAGGATGGTGTCCAGCTTGCCACCCGGTGCGGTGTACTGGTAGCCCCACGGGGTTTTGGAGTGGAACAGGTTGTACAGCAGGTAGGTTGGGTCTGCGTTGTTATTGGAGGCAAACTCCATGTACAGATCCGCTTCGCCGGTTGCCAGATAGGTGTCGTCGTAAACGCCTGAATCATCAACCTGAACCAGCTCAATGTCGATGCCGATGCCGCGGAACATCTGCTCCAGCAGCTCTGGCATTGGGCGCACGCTGGAAACGTTCGGGTAAGCGGCTACAAGGCGCAGTTTCAGCGGCTTGCCGTCTTTGCTGCGCATGCCATCGCTGCCTTTGGTCCAGCCAGCTTCATCCAGCAGGGCTTCTGCCTTCTGGGTGTTGTAGTCAAAGCCGTCCACGTGCTTGTCACCAAGGCCAAACATCCAGTCTGGCAAAATGCCTTTTGCAACAACACCTTTGCCGTTGAACAGGACTTGCGCCAGCTGCTCGCGGTTGATGGCATAAGCCAGCGCCTCGCGCACGCGTTTGTCCTTCAGCGTGTCGTATGGTGCCTTGCCGTGCAGGTTGGTCAGCAGGGCCACATAACGGATCGGGCGGGATTCGTGCACCACCACAGAGCCGTCTTTTGGCAAGCTTAGCAGCATCTGTGGGGTGACTTCAGCAACGATGTCGACCTCTTTGTTCTGCAGTGCCAGCAAACGCACCTGATCATCCGCGATGAAGTGGTAGGTGATGTTTTCAACCTTCGGCGCATCCCCCCAGTAATCCGCATTGCGTTTCATGCTGATAGACTGTTTTGGCTTGTAACTGTCCAGCAGGTAAGGACCTGTACCAACTGGGTTTTCTGCACGATCACCGTTGATGGAGAACAGGGAGGCCCCACGGTGGGTCATGTTTTCAATGACAAGGGAGGAATTGATTTCGGACTTGAACGTGAAGGTGTAAGGCCCGGTCTGATCAAAGCTTTCCTGATCAATCTGCAGGAAGTCAGAGCGGCCCTGATCGTACAGCTTCAGTGCGTCGATTGCGGCTTTGGCGTCAAATGTCTGACCGTCGTGGAACTTGATGCCCTCGCGCAGTTTGATGCTGTAGATGCCGTCTTTGTAGTCCCAAGTCTCAAACAACACGCCTTGCGGAATGAAGTTTTCGTCTGGTTTAACAGCCGTTTCAACGATCTGTCCGGCTGGTCGGCGGGTGGTGAAGTTGAACTTCTTCGGGTCTACGCTGTAGCGGTCTTTTTTCACCGCAATGCGCAGCTGTTGAATGTCTTCCGCCTGTGCCGCTGGCACGCCGGAAATCAGAGCAGGAAGAGACGCTGCGAGCACACCGCTGACGCCAAGTAGTTGTTTGAATTTATTCATTTCAATTCCAATCATTATCTGTAATCGAGCGAAAATCAGACAAAGACAGGAGGTGCCCGCGGAGCATGGCTTCGCCGCGGAATTGCGTAGTGTCCCACCTCGTTGAGGGCGAAGGTATGCTGTGGTCTTGAGGTTTCAATAGCGAAGCTGCCCAAGGAGGCAGGGGCTGGTGACTTCAGCATGGCAAGGGAGAAAAGGCAGAACGCGTTATTCTGTACGTCCTTTTGCTCGTCGTCTTCATCAGAGGTTTCTATGAAGATCTGCTGTAAGCCCTGCGAGGTGCAAATGGTGATCTCAAAACCATCCGCGCCCGCACGCGGCATCATGCCGGGCGGCGCAACAAGCTGCAGGATCACAAACCAGGTTGCGAGCCAGCAGGCCAGTACGGTTGATGGTTTCAAAGCCAAGTGAATGCACCTTGCACTTGATGAGCAATCAGAGCCAACCTCAGACATTGCCGAGATTGAGGGATGAGCTTTACGCGAGGCTGTGCCCTGCGGCGTCCGTTGCATGCAAATGTGGTGTAGGTTTTCTGGCAAGCAGCCTGCAGAAAACCTGTCATTGCCATGGGTTTGCATGACGGAACAGGAATGTCCTTTGAGAAAATAGCCCTTTTATGTCAGCAAATTAGCCACAATAAGAAAGGCTGGGACAAACCAATTTATGCTCAGACGGGAGGTGCTCTGGGTGCAGCGATGCGCACTGTCGTTTCAGCAAGCGCAACGCTTGTTGGCAGTGAAACTACATCGATAGGAAGGGAGGATCCGCCGAATTCTGTGTGAGGAGAAGAGCTGAGGGCCTTTGCAACAACAGTGCCGAAGGCGCAGTTGTCGTAAGCTTCCTGTTCTTCTGCTTGCTGGAGTTCATTGCCCTGCTCGTCAAGAAGGACAGTTCGCATGCCTTGCGCGGTGCAGATGACAATCTCAAAGCCGTCCTCACCTCCGGACACCATCATGCCGGGAGGCGCAACAAGCTGCATCAACACAAACAGTGCAGCAAATACAGTCGCTTTGGCTTTTGTCAGTTTCACAGCAAACTCGAGTGACGCTAAGTACATTTCCGCCTTAGGCCACTACAAAAACCAAGTCAATGACTTTTACTTATATGCACTGCGACTCTATGAAAATATTTTAACAAGTTCTGTCAGGTATTTAGCTCGTAGAGTTATTTTAAAACTCCGAACAACATCATGATTTCATGGCGTTGTTGCACGCTTGTGGGGTGCTGAGGATTGCTGCTGGATGAAGAATGCTCAGGTGAGCGTTAAACTGCCGCGGCTTGATAAGCTTGGGTTGCATTGAGCAGCAGTGCAGATGGATCAGAGGCGGTTTCAGGATATTCCTGAACCTGCAACAGAGATTGTAACCCACTGACTTCGCTTGCTTCTTGCTCTTCCTCGCTGCCGCCAAGGTTCTTCTCGCGCAGCTCGGTATAGGCCTGCGCCAGATTCGTCTGGGCTTGTGCTGCAACGGCCTGATCCTGACCGGATGGCTGAGCGGGCGCGAGTGCTGCGGCGATTACCGTATTCAGCTTGGCAATGCTGGCTTCCGGATCACCGGAAATGGGTGCGGAGTCGATTGAGACTTCGCCGCCAATGGCATAGCTGTGACCATCCGGGCCGCGAGTCTCGGTATAACTCGGCGCTCCGGCGTAGGCACCGCCTGTTGCTGCATGGGCTTGCTCGTGCGCGCGAACTTCCGCATCACGTGTCTTAAGTTCTTGAACCTGCTCCTGTTCTCCATCGGAAAGCTGTCCGTTTTCATTCTTGGACTTTTCAGAGGAAGAGGAGGCCGCTACCGGGTTGGCAGAAAGGTCGCTTCTGATGGTGACGGAGTCTTTTGGAACCGCATGTTCAACGGAAAAAGACGTGGATTCCTGCTGGTTTACGCGTGCGGGTTGAGCTGCGTTGTAAGACGCAGAGCGAGCCAGTCCGGTAAATGAGGATCCAATTCCATCTATCATAGGTTGAACTTATACTAGGGACTGGTGCTTCAGGTAAAGGAATTTCTGATACACAATTTCGTTAGGTATGCTAGGGTTTTGCTTCGGTTGGGGACTGTAAACCTGTGTATTTACAGCGCATTCCTGAAATGTGCCTGCTGGTTTTCGGGTAGGACTGGGCGCAAGAAAGATGCTTTAAAGCAGTTTATCGGATTCAGATTGCAAGTAAACTGCGTTAAAGGGAAGGCAGCGGGAGCCTTTAGGGGAATACGGGAATGATCGAAGATTTGAGCCGGTCTCAGCAGGAGATATTGGACGCTGCTGCAGAGTGCTTCATGAGGATGGGGCCGGATGTGGCTTCCATTGATGATATTGCCGGTCTGCTTGGATCTACAAAGGGGCGTGTTTACCACCATTTCCGCTCCAAGGGTGAGCTGCTTTATGCCGTCCGCCTGCGCTCTGTTTCCCTGCTTATGGAACGGGTTAGCCCCATTGCAGCGCAACACATCCCCCCTGTCGAGAAGCTGCGCGCCATGTCCATTGCCCATGTGCTGCGCATCCTCAAGTTCCTGAGCTATCACCGTGTTGTCAGCGAAGACACTCGCATGTTTTTTCGTGGCGCGGCCAAGCCTCATGAAACACAGATGATTGAGCAAATCATCGAAATGCGCCGTGCCTATGAGAATCTGTATCGCGGTGTGCTGACGGAAGGCATTGAGGCTGGTGTGTTTGCAAAGCAATCAGTCTCCATCACCCTGCACTCCATCATCATCCTGATGAACGGCCCTTGCTTCTGGTACTCACCGCGCGCCGAGCAGACCGACAAGGATCTGGAAGAAATCGCCCGCAGCGTTTCTGACCTGGTGCTGCGCGCCGTGGTGGCTGATCCAGCGCTGCTGGAAGAGACTTAATCCCCGCGCTAAACGGGGATATCTCGTTTGCGTTGAAATGTGCGTTGCTTTGCGCGATTTAGCGTTTTTCTGCGTTGCTATGTTTTTACGGGTCAGGCCGGTTAGGCGCTTCAGTCTGCGTGCAGACGATCCAGCAAAGGGCATTGCAGATTGTCGCTGGCGCAGTTGCCCATGAGCTCTTCGAGCGCTTTTTCCAACTGTCGAAGGCTTTCGATTTTTTCCCGAACAGACTCCAAATGCGCTTTGCTCATGTCATGGGCGATTTTGCAGTTCTCGTCTTGCTGCTCACCGAGGCTGAGAAGCGCTTGTGCATCCTTGATGGTGAATCCCAGATCCCGGCAGCGTTTGATGAAGCGTAACTGTCCGATCTCCTTCTCGGAGTAGGCGCGCCGTCCGTTATCCCCGCGGGCAGGCTTGATAACTATGCCTTCGCGCTCGTAATAACGGATCGTTTCAATAGCAACGCCACTGCGCTTAGACGCTTCGCCAATCGCGAACATGTGATCACTCCTGCCTTGATCCTGTAGTTACTACAGCATTTATAAGCATGCGGCAAAACCATCACAACTGCGATGACGAATGGATTTGCCGATGAAGACCTTTTTAAAAATGAACCATGCAGGCTCCTTTGCCTCTCTGGGAGTCGCCACCTGCTGCGTGCTCCCCATTGCTTTGATGCTTGCGGGCCTTGGTGGCGGTTGGTTAGCCGTTTTTGGCAAAATTGCCGCGGCAAGCTATTTTGTGCTGACTGCGTCCTCTTTGCTGCTGCTGACCGCGTGGGGCATTGCTCTCTATCGTGGTGCACTAGGCCAACTGCAGTGGCACTTGCTGGTGAGTACACTCGTGACGGCGCTGGCATGGGCAATCGTTTTGAACGAGACCGCAATCAACGACCACCTGATCAGCCTGATGTGACGCCATGACAAAAACAGTTATCCTTGAAAGCACAGTAACTTGCCCGGAATGCGGGCACAGCGAAACTGAAACCATGCCAACAAACGCCTGCCAGTGGTTTTATGACTGCAAAGCCTGCGGAACCTTGCTGAAGCCTCTCCCCGGCGATTGCTGCGTCTACTGCTCCTACGGCACAGTCCCATGCCCCCCAATCCAGCAAGACAAAAGCTGCTGTGGGTAGGGCATGGTTTTGCAATACATTGATGAGTTGGCATTTGCCGGCGCAATTGAAACGGTCCAGCCGTCGCGCTCCATGATTGGCACGTTTCTGACTGGAGGACAGGCTAGCCCTCAACTCGATCCTTCTTGTAGGTTTTTGTAACCGGGAACTTGGGCAGCCAGGTTTCGCGGCGGGTGGTCCAGAGCTCATAGGTTGGGGTCATCTGGTTGGGTTCGTCCAGAGCGCCCAGATGGACCTCAACTTCGCCCTCGCTGGTTGAATAGACGGAAGACCCGCATTTGGGGCAGAAGAAGCGGCCCTGATAGGCGTTCACCTCGCCCTCAACACTGACCTTCTCCTCAGGATAGACCGCCGAGGCATGGAAAACGGCGCCGTGGTGTTTACGGCAATCGAGACAGTGGCACACTCCAACCCTGTCCGGCTCACCTGTCGCCACAAGGCGAACTGCGCCGCACAAACATCCACCCGTGACCCGTTCCATCTCGATTCTCCCCCGTTATCCGGCGGGCAGGGTACTGTGAAAATGGCCTAAGACCAACTACCCCCGCACCATCATCCATCTCACAATGAAGGCGGCTACGATCATTTCCAGCCAGGCCAGTGGCAAGGCGGTCAGGACGATTTGGGTGGTGGCCAGGTTCATGTTCCAAAGGCCAAGCCAGAGGATGACGAAGATTGTTGCCCAGATTACGCTGCCTGCGTAAAGCGCGTTGCGGATGGTTGGGCCGAACCGTTCCAGCAGCACCCAGCTGAGGCCGGTTGCTGCGAGCACCAGCACTGTGTCCCACACGCCCCAGATCATAAACACCGGCAGGTTCATGGGGGCTACGTCCTGAATTTGCGGAAGTGAGCTGCGCATCAATGGCATGACGAAGGCGAAATAGCGAAAGACCTCGGAAGCATTGATCCAAAGCAGGTTTAGCAGCAGGGCGAGCCAGAAGGCTCCTTTGAGATTTGGGGGAGCGATAGCAGTCATGGGGCCGAAATCCGTGTTCTGATGGTTTCCAAAAATTGTCTGGTGCTGGCGCGCAGAAAATCACCGTCTTGGGTGAGGCGGGAGGTGGACCAGAGGCCGTTGGTGAACACCACCAGCACTCCCGCAAGCAATTCCAGCTCTTCAGCGCTCAGCTGGTGCGGTGCAGGCGTTTCGTTGCGCAACGCATTGAGAAAACCCAGCTTGAGGCGGGCGTTGTGTTCTTCCACCTTGGCCAGAACGTCCGTGTCGTGCGGTGCAACCTCGGTTGCTGAGTTGGCGACAAAGCACCCCGGGCCCGGAAGGCCGGTTTCCTCCGCCCGGCTGATCTGCGCTTCAAAATAGGTTGCGACTTGCTCCAGCGTTGCATCAGGCTGCTCTACCTGAGTGAACGCCGGTGAGACAACGAGGTCCTGATAGCGTTGGAAACACGCGAGGAACATCTGCTTTTTGCCGCCGAATGCGCCGTAAATGGCGTGACGGGTGGCCCCTGTTGATTTCACAAGGTCATCTAGGGAGGAGGCATGGAAGCCGTTCTCCCAAAAATGCTCCAGTGCGCGGTCGGTCAGGTTCTGTGTGGTTATGTTGGCTTTTCTTGGCATGACTCAGTTGATAGCAGAATGATCGTTCTGAATCAAATCAATTCCACAGGAGACGGTGATACTGGCAAGCAAGCAGACGATCACTCAGCCTTCATCCCACCTATGAGAAGCACTAGGCCAACAAGAACGACTTGATGGATTTGGAATGGTGGCTTTGAAGAAGATGATAGTTTGGACCGCAGCGGCGTTGTTGGTGCTGGTGCTGACCGGGTGTGGCTCGATTGAAGATGACTACGAGATTGCACGGTTTGAGGCCGTGGATGGAGAACTGGTGATGAATGGAGTCATCAGCTCGTCCACGCCGATTGATTTGCGGGCGGCTTTGGATGAGAACCCGAATATCAAACGCATCGTTATGGTGGATGTGCCGGGGTCCGACGATGATTACGCCAATCTGGAGGCGGGCCGCATTGTTCATGAACGCGGGCTGACCACGGTTATTCCGTCAAACGGTATTATCGCGTCTGGTGGGACGGACTTCTTCCTTGCAGGTAAAAAGCGAGTTGTGGTGAAGGGCGCGCGCATTGGTGTGCATTCCTGGAGTGCTGAGGATTACAACGCGCTGGACTTGTCTAAAACGCATGAGGAGCACGAGAAGTATCTCAAGTACTACAAAAACATCGGCATCGATCCGCTGTTCTACTGGTACACACTGGAAGCTGCACCGCCAGAAGATGTGCATTGGATGACCGACAGCGAGATGAAGCGCTACAAGGTCGGCACCCAATACGCCTCCCGTCCATAAGGGCCTTTAGCGACACAAACATACATCACGGGTCACGTAACAGTGGTCCGTGATACTTCCGCTCTTGCATCCCTCTCAAACGCTTTTTAAGGATACTCTTATGAGCTTAGGGAGCCTGTGATGACTGGGACCGATCTTCAAACCAAAGGCATGCTGTGTGATCCGGGTGATCACTTCATCGGTATCTATGAAGTGGAGCGCAAATACGCTGTTGCCGATCTTGAAGTGATCCGCAGTCAGCTGGAAGCGCGTGGAGCCGTGCCCTTCACCCTTGGCAATACCGAGCAAGACATCTTTTATGACCTTGCAGACAGACGCCTTGCCAACAACAACCAGCAACACGTGCTGCGTGTCATGCGCCCGTCAGGCCGGGCACTCTGGATCAGCAAAGGGCCGGGGCCGGACAAATGTATCTCCATGGATATGGCAGATGCAGATCAGACGAACGCCATGATCCTGTCTTTGGGGTTTGAGGAGGTCGAGCGGCTGGAAAAGAAGCGCGACATCTACTTTCTCGGCAAGTTCCACGTCACGCTGGATGAGGTTCCTGACCTTGGCCGTTTTGTTGAACTGGCTATCATGACAGATGACGCTGACATGCTATCTCAGCACGAGCAGGAGATCGGCGAACTGGCCGACAGCTTCAACCTCTCCTCAAACGCCCTGCAAACCCAATCCTACCGCGCCATGCAGCAGGCTTTGAAAAAGGCCTGAACACATTTCAGGATTTACTGATTTAGCTTTAAAACACACCCATTTGCGGGGTGTGTACTGTGGGCCTGTGCGCATCCATTTGAAAACTATGGTGTTCATACCTGTAAGTAATTGTGCCCGTTTTTCTATTCTTGAAGGCCGAAAATATTCGCAAGGGTAATACTGGGGTTAAGTTTCGCTGTTTAGTTGATACTAAAATTATGCACTAGGTATAAATGCATAATGAATTTATTTTTGGAATAGTTATGAGTGGAATATTTAATGCAATCAGAGTGGACCTATATACGTGACGGTCATTTCAGAAAGTACTTTGACGCATCTGCTCCACTCTACGTAAACAACGAAAACGTCTCTGCTATAATTAGCAATATTGAATACAATCAAGAGCTTCAGGTTCGGATTGCCAAAATACTTCCAAAACGGGATTTTAGCGCCTGTTATACTTCATTTAGAAACGAAGCCTGCACGATATCCGGAAATTTTCTTTTACAAGGCTCGTTGGTTGCAACAGTCTCCGGGGTTGGGCAATTTAGTCTGAGTGCA
The DNA here is from genome assembly GCF_001623145.1 of Pseudovibrio sp. W64. NCBI lineage: Bacteria > Pseudomonadati > Pseudomonadota > Alphaproteobacteria > Hyphomicrobiales > Stappiaceae > Pseudovibrio > Pseudovibrio sp. W64. The sequence goes on from NZ_LMCI01000038.1 coordinate 627,492, forward strand.
GATCGGGCTAATTTTGTCAGATACGGCCCCTCTACCACCAAATTTCAGATTGCGCGCGGCACCGACCTGCAGTTGCTCTCCTATTCAATTTCAGAGGAGTTCCTCGCACGGGCTCTTGAAGACGATATTCCTGCTACGTTCCTTCCGTTTCTGAAGCGAAGCGAGCCGGAGTTTAATCTGTTGGAGTTTCGCCCGACACCAGAGATGCGGCGGCTTGTGCGGTCTGTGATCAGCAGCCCGCTGGTTGGGACCATGCGGAACCTGTTTATTGAAGGCGCCGTGCTGCAATTGCTGGCACTGAAAGCCAACTTTCTCAGCAATCAGGTGTCTGCTGGCGGAATGCTTAACGAGTACGAAGTGGCGAGTGTGCAGCGGGCCTACAAGCTGCTGATGGGCAGCCTCAGCACGCCGCTGTCTTTGAGTGATCTGGCGTACAAAGTGAACCTTGGCGAGAAGCGCCTGAACAGCGGTTTCAAGAAGATTTTCGGAGGGACGGTTTTTGAGGTCTACCGCAATGAGCGGCTGGAGATTGCACGCAAAACGATTGAGCAGAGCGATGCCTCGCTCTCTAAAATCGCGCAGCATATTGGCTATCGCCACTACAACAATTTCATAAGCGCGTTCACGCGGCAGTTTGGGGTGTCTCCTGCAAAATACCGGAGGCATTCGCGGGATAATAAAAACACGGAATAGGTCATTAATTTAAAAAATACGGGGTGAGGCGGAATGTCGGAATTGAATATTATCAGAGAGGACGAAACCTCTTTTCATCAGGAATTAGAAGGCCTTCAACTTGCATCCTGCCAATTGAAGAACCTCGTGGAAGCTCTGAACATCGTTTTGACAAGCCGGCTGGAGCACACACGGGAATACGACATGCTGCTCACTATCAATCACGCAATTATGGGACACAATGAGGACCTGCAGGATCGCAGTCTACGGGTTCTCGCCCTGCTGCAACAGTCAGGTGACCCTACCTACGTAGATTGAGGGTGATTGCAGCACCACACCCCTGTGCCGGGTGATGCGGAGAGGGAGTTCAACGGGTCAATTAACTGGCATCAGATCAGACCTGCCCGTTGGCACCCCGTCTCTGTCTGTTCAGGAATAGCATGTAGAAAAAGGATCGAGGCTATGCCCCAAGACAACCCTCGGCAACAGCAGCAACTGGTTGAACCGGGAAGCATTCGTGTTCCCGGGCTGACGGTGAGAGAAAATCCGCGTATCAACCGCATTCAGTTTGTGTTTGATGAGCAACCCAGCGAGGAGATCTGCCGGATTTTAAAGAGCAATGCGTTCCGCTGGTCGCGTCATGAGGATGCCTGGCAGCGGCAACTCAGCCTGACCAGCCGCAAAATCGCAGTAAAAGCCCTGCTGGAGATCAAAGCCCTGGCAATATCTGCCAAGCGGGTACAATAAGGAAAACCGCACGCCTTTCCTTTGACGCCTGCTCTCCTGTTTTCGCCTGGCATACGTGCATGGCGCAGAATCTTGACATTGGTGCATTCGCACCGCCATCATTCTTCAAGTTTTAGCTATTTGAGGTGGTTTGCCTTTATTTGCGGGCAATGAAACTGCTTTAAGCCGTTGGTCCTGCGTGTTCGTCTCAGGCATTTTCTTGGGCCAGCTCGTAATGTGCACCAAAGCATTGGGGTGAAGATGATTGAGATTCCAACACTTCTCGAAGCGCGGTCTGTTCAATCTAAGCGATTGACCACGCGGGTGCTGTTCTCTGGCCCTGAAGACGGTGTGCCGATCTTCTTTATTCATGGCAGTCTTTCTGCTGCCACGTGGTTTGAAGAAACTATGCAGCGCTTGCCCGAGTTTTTTCGTGCCATTGCACCAGATTTGCGCGGGTATGCAGGCGCTGACCCTGCCGCCGTGGTGGATGCAACCCGTGGCACCAAGGATTTTTCCGATGACCTTGCCGCGCTGATGGACGAGCTGGGGATTGAGGCTGCGCATTTGGTTGGCCACTCGCTCGGCGGTGGAGTGCTTTGGCAGTTTCTTGCCGATTATCCGCAGCGGGTGCTATCGCTCACGCAAGTCAGCCCGTCCTCTCCCTTTGGCTTTGGGTGCTGCAAAGCGGATGGATCGCCGTGTTTTGAAGACGGGGCAGGCAGCGGGGCGGCGGCGGTGAATCCTGAGTTTGTAAAGCTGCTTATGGGCAAAGACAGCAGTACGGGGAGCGATTTTTCCCCGCTCAACATCCTCAATACGTTTGTCTGGAAGCCGCCCTTCCAACCCAAGCGGCTAGGCGATTACATGGCAACCGTGTTTGCGCAGCATACCGGCGACAAATCCTATCCGGGGGATGTGGTGCCCTCGCCCAATTGGCCGGGTATCGCTCCGGGCCGTTATGGCAGCACCAATGCACTTGTACCCACCCGTCAGGCAAACCCTCTGGGGTTCTGTGATGTTGAGGCCAAACCGCCTGTGCTTTGGGTGCATGGCGCGGATGATCTTGTCGTCTCTGATGCCTCCATGTTTGATCTGGGCTCATTAGGCAAACTCGGCTTCCTCCCCAGTTGGCCCGGCGAAGAGGTCTTCCCACCCCAACCGATGGTCACCCAAACCTCCGAAGCGCTGGATCGCTATGAGGCAAATGGTGGAAGCGTTGAGCGGTATGTGGTCAGGAACTGCGGCCACACCGCCTACATCGAAAAGCCGGAGGAGTTCGACGCGGTGTTCCATGCTTTCCTGATGAAACATGTGAGTGTGACTGAGGCGAGTTGAGGGTGTGAGCTGAAGCGGTGCTCAAGACTAGTAGATCTCGCCCATTAAATTAAACCAGTGATAATAAGCTAGATAAATCATGATGTTGTCGGTTTGTTCCGGTCAGCATACGCTCTCCTATACCACCCCTTTGTGAAGCAGCAGCACGCGCCAGTCCGTGCAATCGGAGAGGTTAGGCACTCCGACAGAAGCAAAGCCTGGTCAAAGGAGGTGGTGGTTAGGTGAGATTTGAATTGAGGTTCAAAGTAAAAAGAGCCCGAAGACGACTGGCAGTCTACTTTCGGGCCCTCTTTAGGGTAACCTAACGAAAGGAGCGGGGAGTTAGCGCTTCCCGTTCCACTTGCCTAATATAACGCGTCTTCCTTAAGCCTTCAAGAAATCTGAGGGGCAGTAGGCCCCCTGAATGCTGAGAGGTCGTTGTGCTGCCACCGTGACTTTAGCTCCCTATAAAGGCAGAGATGCTCAGTATGTATGCAGGCGATACTCTCAGCTTTGATGCAGGTGAGGCCAATACTAGGGGGAGTGTTATGTGGGTTGGAAATGGTGAGTTTGATAGCTACGGGTATTTGGAAACCGCGTTTATCAAAGGACAGATGGACGGAGAGCTGAAGCCGGATATGTGCTATCGGATTTTTGATAGGGGCGGTACAAGCACTTCTCAGCAGTTTCATTTTGTGCCCGTTGATATGAACGGAAATGAGTTGGGGCCTTCTGTCCTCAATACTGCTGGGAATATTGTTTATTCCATTTGGGAGAAGGGGCATCTTTCGCAAGACTGCAACATTAGCAATCTGTTCATGGCGTGAGTTTTGAAAGTGGGCCTACAGTCCCTCTACAAACTCCTCAAATTCAGGGCGTTCCTGCCAGGAGCCGTCGGGCCAGAGGGCTTTCATGGCTTTCACGATGGGATCGCTCCAACCTTGCTTGCCTTGGGATTGTGCCGCCAGCAGTTCGTCGCTGATCATGCCGGGGCGGGTGCGCCCAATGACCTCGATCAGAGCTTTGGCCTGTGCCAGATCCTTCGTCACCTTTGTCGCTGTATGCGCGCGCTTTTGTGAGATGATGAGCTTGTGCACGGCATAGCGTTCTGGTCGTGGCACATACACCGGAATGCCCGCCCCGAAGGGCAGGGCGGCAGGTGTGGACTCGTCAATCAACCAAGCCAGATATTGCAGGCTCATGGCTCCCGCATCCAGCCCCTGCAGCTCCAGCGGTTGCTTTTCGCCGCGCTTGCGGGTTGGGGTCAGCAAGTCCACCACAAACCCGATGCGAGAGCGGAAACGCGATGGCTTCGCGCGTCCATCCAGCTCCGGAATAGGCTCAAAACTCGGGTCGGCGTCTTTCAGGATCGAGAGCATATCGATGCCCTCATCTGCCTTGATGGCCAATGAGGCGGCTACGAGATCTGCGTCATCCGTCGCCAACTGTGTGGATGGCAACGTACACCCCAACAGCAGCGGGTAGCACTGATAAGCCAGCGTCCCCACCAGAATGGCGCCATTGCGGAACAGGCCATGATAGGCCATGGCATCCAGTACACGGCCCGCATAACTGTGTGTCGACAGCACACCGACTTTATTGAGTACGCTCAAGTCCTTGCGCCGCGCTCGCGCCCGCTCGCTGGCATATTTGATTTGCTCAACCTTCGCCTGTGTTTCCGGCTGCAACGCTGGCCCCACATACAGGCTCTTGCGCCCGGCTCCGACTGGCATCTTGACGAAAATGTTCTCCACATTCCCCTTCGCCTGCTGATAAACCGAGCCCCGCAAAGCCCTGCTGTCATCATGCGTTTTCTGAATATAATCGGCGGCGAGATTCTGATAGGCGAGAGGAAGATCTGTCATATAGGCAGTATAGACAGTTTGTTCCTAAAGTGTCTATACCATTATATAGTTCCTGGTGTGTCGAGGCTGGACCTAATGAAAACGATTTTCCTAAGTAGTGAATTGCATGACTTACTATAATTCATGTGAATTATGCATGCATTATGATAGAATACTTGCAGCTTTGATCGCGTTATTTTTTTTGAAATAGATTCCGTTGTCAGGTTTGCTGCAGACTTTCGATGAAAGTGCATGATGCTCTTCTGCAGACTCGGATTTACCGAGATGTCCCATTATTTCCAGAGAGGGACAGAAACATGAATTCTGTTGATTTAAATACTAGCAGTGTTCAGCTGTTCGAAACACAAAACGCTGTAGAGCGACCTAGTTCGACTCTGGCCTATTTTGAAGCAGATGAAAGCTTCAAGAGCTTTCGGGTCGACGCCGCCAAAGGTACTTTCGAACCTGCTCCCCTGGATGAAGAATCCGCAAGTAAGATCTACGCTGAGATTTTTGAAAAAGACTGGTCAGAAGTGACGCCCAAGCTTAAGGCATTGGAGATCACTACAAAAGTTGCTCCGCTTATGGGTGAGTTCTCTTTGATGAGAGCATACGCGCAGGCCGCACACAGCACTGGGAACTATTCACTTCTTGCTGATCAGCTTCCCAAGTTTCAGGAAAATGTTCAGGCAATCCTTGCGGATGGCATCGAGATTAATCCTGACAACCCGTACCTTCAGAATGACGATATTCGCGAGAAACTGGAGAGCATACTTCCGGGCAGCACGGATGGTGAGCCGAACGATCAGACAAACACACTGAGCTGGGTTCTGAATGGGGATGCTGCGAGCGAAGCAGGCATGGCAGGGATCAACGTTCTCACCTTTGATTTCTCAGAAATGTTGGCAGGTGATACTGCCGACGTGGCTGTAAGCGTTCTGGCAGAGGCATTCATCAATTGGAACGCTGCGTTTGAGGATGTTTACGACAGTATCGGTTCTGCTCGTGATGCTCAGATTGAGCTGCTGTCCCAGCCAGAAGGCCCTGTTGATGCTGAAGTTGCGGCGGAAATTAACAAGGACATGAATTTAGATCTGGCGCGCGAGAAAGCACAGCATGTTCAGACTGAGCTCGCCAAACAGGTCTTCTCATTGGTCAATGCGACATCTCCAAGCGCTCTGGCGTCCTTCAGCTTGTAAAATATTGGAGAAGCTGCGCCTGCTGCTTGCGCAGCTCTGAAGATCTGGATGCTCAGAATTGGTATAGACACTTTGATTTGAGAATGTCTATACCGATAGCCACATAACCAATCTTCCCAAATCCCCCCAATGCTGTGAGTGTAGAAACAACCTATACTTGCAATATTGGATCCTCTCCCCAAATATTGTTTAGGTCGGGAAGAGGGGAGGAGCTATTGGAAAATGAAGGCGGAAAGAAGAGGCCTAGTAAAACACTTGTGGTTACAGGCATACTTGGCTGGCTTCTTGTCATTTGAGAGTTTCTGTATTTTCTCACACGCATTCCCATCCTCATAATACTGGGAACAGGTGCAGCCTTCTTTGCCCTCGAAAAGGTCTTAGATGTCGTGCTTGGGCGTATCTTTAGAAGAAAGCCCAAGCAATAAATCCCCCGTAAACGCTCTGCCAAATAGAGACCCACACTCCACCTTTGAATGGCTGACGGGGCTTGGCAAGTTCTGTTAGGCTTCTCCTGAATTTCAGGGGAGGGGTTTATGGCGGTTGGTTTTGAGGTTGAGGGGACGACGGCGGTTATTACGCTGGATAGACCTGAACGGCGCAATGCGGTGGATGGGGAGACGGCGCAGCTGCTGGTGGATGCCTTTACTCGTTTTGATGAGGACGACAGCCTCTCCGTTGCCGTGTTCACCGGGTCTCAAGGCACGTTCTGCGCTGGGGCTGACCTTAAAGCCATTTCAGAAGGCAAGCTTAATACCCTGCAAGAGGAAGGCGATTTCGCGCCGATGGGCCCGTCTCGAATGCGGCTATCAAAGCCAGTGATTGCGGCGATTGAGGGCCATGCAGTGGCTGGCGGGTTGGAGCTGGCGCTTTGGGCGGATATGCGCGTTGCCGGAAAATCTGCGGTGTTTGGCGTCTATTGCCGGCGGTTTGGCGTGCCACTGATTGATATGGGTACCATCCGCCTGCCGCGTTTGATCGGCCAATCCCGCGCCGCAGATATGATCCTGACAGGACGCAGTGTGAGCGGCGAGGAAGCCGTGGCTTTTGGCCTCGTCAATCGCCTGGTGGAAGACGGGGAGGCTCTCACCAGGGCGAAGGAATTGGCGGCGCATATGGCGCAATTTCCGCAAATGTGCATGCGCAGTGACCGGCTTTCCATGTTTGAACAGTGGGACATGACAGAAGCAGAAGCGATCAGGAACGAGATGCGGCGCGGCCTTTCGGTAATCTCCAGCGGAGAGACCGTTTCCGGCGCAACGGCTTTCAGCCACGGCAAGGGACGCCACGGGGTAGGTGTAGAAAGCTGACGAGCACATTGATTGCGACTGGGTAAACGCAGGCTGCACAATTTTGCGGGCCTCGCTAAGACTGCCTACACCTAAACTCCAATAAACATTACTTAGCGGAAGGCATTTTTCTTCGCATGATATATTGTATCTCTCAGGACCGATTGTCGGAGGAATGCCGTGCCTGCCCAACCCCAAAACCCCGCTGGAAATCAGGAAAACCTGCCGCCAGAGCAAGAGCAATGGCTGGATGCTGTGGAACGGGCATTGAATGTCCGGCTGGGTGAGATCCCTCCGCAAGGTGACAATGCCGTTGAAGACATGATTGTTGATGGGCCTGAGGAAGAGCGCGGCGAGTTTATGGCCATCGTTGAGGATGAAGAGCAGGAAAACATCGAGGAAGGCATTGAGCAACGGCCCACGCACGATCAGCAAGGCCGCATTATCGAAGAGCAAGGCGAGTTTTTGGCGCTTGGAGATGATGAGGACGAACGCGACATTGAGCGGGGTGTTGAGCAGCGCGGTGTAGACTTGCGGCAACCGGAAATCCCGTTTGAGGCCCCGCCGCCTTACGATCCTCCGCCACCTTATGAAGCGGGCGAACAGGAGGATATGGATGACGAGGAATTTGAGGAACTGGAACGGCCCGAGCATCGCGAGTTGCACCAGCATGATCCGCAGCCAGGAGAGGGCGAGCAGCCACCGGAACGCCGGGTTTACAACGAGATGCCGCAGGCAGGTAGCCCTATCCGCCTGAACCGGAAAAATGATGGCACCATGGTTATTGATCGACGCTCTGTTCCAGCCACGATTAAAGCCAAACGGGAACGCAGTTTAGGTCGGCGTGATAAGGTGACTTATGAACCTACTGAACATTCGATGAATGTAGAAGGTCTGCTCACACCGCCCAATAAGGTTGGCAACGAGCGGCTGCAAAGTGTGTTCGCGAGTGGCGCGACAGGATACCTGCAAAAGTTCCCGGATATTGAAGATTCCGCTATCAAACGATGCCATGCGATGGAAGAGGCAAATGGTTCATTGCAGTTTGTTGGTGCCGATCAGATTGTGCATGAGACCAAAATCTTGACCGCTCTCTCTCATTTTAAAGATGCGAAGGGGGCAGAGAATATCATCGAATATCGAGGCTCTGGCATTTCGCAGTTTGGTGATCCGTTCCTGATCATGGAAGAAATGAATGGCGGCACACTTGCAAATCGTATCCCTGATGATCGCGGTCTGGAAGAGCCGCAACTGAATGATTTTGCAAAGGGCGTTCTCTCTGGCATGGCGTTTTTGCAAAATCGGAACATCATTCATCAGGACCTGAAGGCTGATAACATTCTGTTTCGCGAAAATGACAGCACTGTGCCGGTTATCAGTGATTTTGATACAGCCTCAGCACATGAGGGCATTGCCTCTGACCACGAAAATGGCCGGGACTTTGGCTATAGGAGAGGTGGTTCTCCCGATATTCAACCGCCGGAAGTATACGATGAAAATGGCCAGATGACCGGCAAGATCGACTCCTGGAATGGCGGAGTTCTGATGTTACAAGCGGCAATCGGTAATGAGGGGCGACAAGCTTTCCTCGATGAGACCGCAGAGTTTCGTGCACAAGACGGACGCAGAGATCAGGGGCTTTATGATGCCTTTCTTGAGCCGCGCATCGCAAATGTACCGCCAAACATTCAGGCCGTGATCAAAGGACTTCTGAAGATCGATCTGAATGAGCGAATGACCGCTGAGCAAGCATTGGCGCTGATTGAAGATCAGCCAGAGGATGAGCAGCAGTAGCTGCAATTCTCATTATTTTGGTAGGGCCGCCTATACGCTGTTTTGGCTGTTTGCTTTTCAGTGCATAGGCGAACAACGATACTTCCCGATACTGCAGGCTGAAACGAGGAGATCTCGAGTGGTTCGCAAGGCTGGTGACGTTTTCCGAGGTGACAATGGCTGACTACGACACGTGGATGAGAGCTGTCGCCAGAGTCCTGAGCATTGATCTGCCGCCAGCACAAGCTGCAGCGGGCCCTGCAAACGCACGTGAAACGCCTCCGGACAACAGCCCCATCAAGGTGCAAACCAAACCAGACGGAACCATGGTCATTGAGCCGGATTCCGTGCCCTCAGCCTTTCAATATGGCAACACAAATGGCGGCAAACAGCCCTATGGCAACATGTTTGGCATTTCTGAAGAGCATGCCATGGATGTGACAGGTAAGGTCAGTCCTCCTGTAACGGGCGGTGCGGCCAATGCGGAAAATGTGCTGTCTTATGATGCGTCTGGCGTGGTGCAGGATTATCCGTACATGGAAGATGCTGTGATCAAGCGGCCAAACGCGTATTCCGCCGGACCGGATTCCCCGCCAACCTTTGTCGGGGCAGAGCTGCTGGTGCACGAAGCCAAGATCCTCACCGCACTTGGTGAGTTTGATCAGGCGCCCGGCAGTGAGAATATTTTGAAGCTGAAAGGCGCAGGCCTGACGGAGTTCGGGGAGCCATTCGCCATCCGTGAAAAACTGAAGGGTGGGTCGCTGGATGACCGCCTCCCAGAAGATAAAGGCATGGATGAAGAGCCGCTCAACGACTTCGCCGGGGGCCTTCTGGCCGGAGTTTCGTTTTTGCAAAAGCGGAACATCTTCCATCAGGATCTGAACATTGACACCATTCAGTTTCGTGAGGAAGACAGCACAGAACCGGTGATCACCAGCTTTGACTATGCAACGGCGCATGAGGGTGTTGCTGCCGATTGTGAGGATGGCCAGCATTTTGAAATGGAGATTGGTGGTACGCCAAACAACCAGCCGCCTGAACGGTTTGTTGATGGGGCCGAGCTGTCTTCTAAGGTGGATTCCTGGGCAGGTGGTCTTGTGCTTGTTGCGGCAGCTGCTGGCAAAAATGCGCAGCAGGAGCTGATTGATGAACTTCAGGAATTCCGCAGTGGCAGCAGCAATGATCAATCTTTACTGGATGAAAAGCTGGAAGCGCGGTTGGATGGCACACCGGACAACATCAAGGGCGCGATTAAAGGCCTGCTGAAACTATCTCCGGAAGAGCGCTTGTCAGCTGAAGAGGCTTTGGGTGTTGTCGGCGAACGCGCAGAATAAGGCTGAAGTGAAAATTTATTCCTGAATGCAGCTGCTAGTGCAGGCTCGTTAGATTATTCTTCTGCTAAAGGCCCTGATTGCGCTAAACGCTTTTATGCACTATGCCAAGAATATACGCATTTTTGGGGGCGTTTCGGGAGGAAACCATGACAACCGCTGCTGCCAATTGGATCGATCGATTCCAAGGCCTTTCTAAGCTGGAAAATCACATCAGGGACATTCTGGTTAATCGTAGCACCATTGTCTCTGTGCCTGCCGACACCATCATCTTTGGCCCCGGTAAAGCCCCGGAAAATCTTCTGCTTTTGCTTTCGGGTTCCGTGCGTGTACAGCAGCTTTCTGAGGGTGGACGCGAGATTATTCTTTACCGTGTGCATGCAGGCGAAAGCTGCGTACTGACGACGGCCTGTCTGCTAGCTTATGAGGATTACTCAGCAGAGGGCATCGCGGAGACAGACACGCAGGCGGTCGCTATTCCGCGCATGGTGTTTGATGATCTCATTGCGCAATCCGAAACCTTCCGCCGCTTTGTGTTCTCCGCCTACTCCAAGCGCATCACGGATCTGTTTTTGGTGATCGAAGAGATCGCGTTCCAACGCATGGATATCCGTCTTGCGCAAAAACTGCTGGAACTTGCTGGTAGCAGCAAGCAAGTGGCCACCACGCACCAGCAAATGGCAGCAGAACTGGGCACGGCGCGCGAGGTCATCTCCCGCCAGCTGCGCGAGTTCCAGCGCCGTGACTGGATCACCCAATCCCGCGGAACCATCGAGATTGTTGACCGCGCCGGGCTGGAAGTTCTGGCGAAAGCCTAGAGCGTATTCCCGAAAAGCGGTTCTGATTTTCGGATAAGAACACGCGCAAAAGTACAGATTCAGAGTTTAAGAGAAACCCTCGGGTCGCGAGCCATCCATTTTTGAACTTCATGATGCTCGCGGTCATAATCATGATCCGCCCGCGCCTTGCTGGGCTCAATGTGGTTGGTGTTTGTGGGGGAGGCGAAGAAGTCAAAGCCGTAGATGTTGATATGTTTGTAGCCGCCCAGCTCTTCCAGCAGGCCCAATAGGCGGAAACCGGTGCTCGGCTTCTTCTCTGTACGCGCTTGATACCCTCTCAACTCTGCGGGTTTCATCAGGTAGACAACATCGTTATGTCTGGCGAGCCAATGGGGCAGAGAGAAACTACGTTCAGCCGGTGTCCAGATAACTCGCCGCGCCTGCTCGCCGTACACAAAGCTTTTGGGAATATCGAGGCTTGTTGCCACCCATGAGAGCTTCTGCCCATGGCTTTTGGTGTGCGGAATTGTGCCGCGATTCAGCCGGATCACGATGTCATGGCCGTCAATTTCAGGTCCATACTCTTTGTTGCTGAGGGACTGCGCGTTGCCAACGACGGCGATGCGCTTGCCAGCAATGTCGTTCTGCAACTCGTGTTTTGGCACGTACCCCTTAAACATCTTTATCCGCAACATACGCAGAATGTGTTTGCGCTTTGCCACCGAGTTGGCGCGCCTGCGCTGTCGGTAAACCTGTCTCAGGTTCTGTCGCGCTTCAGCAGAGGCGTCCCACGTGACATAAAATTGCTGGTCGTTGTTGGTGCTGCGCAAAACCTCAACATACGGGAAGTGCTGCGAGAGTTTCTCCTGCCACCAAGGGGCTGAATGCACGGTGCAGTGCGCGTTGGAGCCGTCCGCCAACAAGGCTGTCGCGTAAAGTGTTGGGATATGGAAGATAACATTGTCTGATCTGGCCCGAATGTCCGCCAAAACGTCGTCTAATTCATCCTCCGGCACGTGCTCCAGTACATCCGTGTTCAGCACAAGATCGAAACGCCCATCAGGCATGTCGTTGTATTCTGGAATGCAAGGATCGTAGCGGTGTGAGGTGCACTGCAGATTCGCGGCAAGCTCTTCAATCAATGAGCTTTTTCCGCAGCCGTAATCCAGAATTCTTGCAGGCTTCACGTCTTGTGCCAGCGGCAGGATAACGTCCATCAGGTAGGATGAGGAAGTGCCGTACCCGGGGTTTGATTTGTGAAGCTGAGTGTAAAAATCTTTGTTTGCTACGGAGACTTCGGTCAACTGGAACCCCAACTGCTTTCTGGCGCACGCCTCGGGCAATCGAATCTTCCGGCTGTGCCCTTCAACGCCATGCTAGCCAGAAATTGGATCTCTGAAACCTATGGATTGTTCTGGGATGGCCAGCTGGCATTATGACCTTTGGGCATTTCGCATTGATTTTTAAGGCGCTTCGAAGAAAAGACGGGTTTGGAGCGGAGTTTGGTGACTTCGTCACTGAAGCCTTTGCGAAGACTCGTTATCCGTTAGGCCACGTACCTGGAGGACGAGACTATGATGGCTAACGTTGGAACTATTGATCGCATTCTTCGTTTTATTGTTGGTGTTGTGCTGATTGCACTGCCGTTGTCTACCAACATTTCTTTGTTTATGCAGCCACTTTTCTTTTATGGCGCAATCATTGTTGGCATTGTAATGCTGCTGGTTTCCGCCGTGCGGATTTGCCCATTCTACTCCATTTTTGGAATTAAAACCTGCCGCGTTTAAGCATGTTTCCGGAGATCACAAACTGATTTCCGACAAAAAAATATAATAAGAAATGCTTAGGCGGCTGTGCAGGCGGTCGAACACGAAAACAAACAAGTGCACGTACCATCGACCGCCACTGCGCACGCGTTAACTTATTGAGGAAGTTATGACGAACTACCCCGTGAACATGGCTGTCGAGCCTGAAGTCAGGGCCTTTTTTGACCCCGGCACCAATACAATTAGCTATGTGGTGAAGGATCCTGCCTCATCTTCTGTTGCCATCGTCGATTCCGTTATGGATATCAACTATGCAGCGGGCCGCATCACCTATGACAATGCGGACGAAATCATCAAATACGTGCAGGACAATGGCCTGACGGTTGAGTGGCTGATTGAGACCCATGTTCATGCCGACCACCTCTCTGCTGCTCCGTATATTCAGGAGAAGCTGGGCGGCAAGATCGGCATTGGTGAGAACATCACCGTGGTTCAGGACACATTCGGCAAGGTGTTCAACGAAGGAACTGAATTCCAGCGCGACGGAAGCCAGTTTGACAAGCTGTTCAAGGACGGGGACAGCTATCAGATCGGCACCATGACTGCGTTTGCCATTCACACACCGGGTCATACTCCCGCTTGCATGGTTCACGTTGTAGGCAATGCGACGTTTGCGGGCGATACCCTGTTTATGCCGGATGGCGGCTCTGCTCGTGCGGACTTCCCGGGCGGGGATGCTGCAACGCTTTATGACAGCATTCAGAAAGTACTGTCGTTGCCTGACGAGATGCGCCTGTTCATGTGCCACGACTACGGCCCGAATGGCCGCGACATTGAGTGGGAGACCTCAGTGGGTGCGGAGAAAGAACACAACATCCACGTTGGTAAAGGCCACTCCCGCGAAGATTTCATCAAATTCCGCACCGAGCGTGATGCGCAGCTGGACGTACCAAAGCTGATCATTCCGTCTTTGCAGGTGAACATGCGTGCAGGTGCAGTGCCGACCGATGAGGACGGCGTTCCAATGCTCAAAGTGCCAGTCAACGCACTTTGATCTGATGATGTGAGGAGGGGAAACATCATGGATATTAAGAGTATCAGCTCATCACTTTCTGTCTGTCCGCAGATTACTGCGCAAGACGTTCAGAAAATCGCGGACCTGGGCTTTCGCAGTATTGTTTGCAACCGTCCGGACGGGGAAGGTGCAGACCAACCGGTGTTTGACGAGATTGAAGCGGCTGCGAAAAAGCTGGGTCTGGAAACACGCTATCTGCCGGTTATTTCCGGTAAGGTGTCTGACGAAGACGCCGAGGCCTTTGGCAAGGCCATGAACGAAATTCCGCGCCCTGTTCTGGCTTACTGCCGCACTGGCACGCGCTGTGCCACGCTGTGGTCTCTCAGCCAGGCTGAGACTTTGACCGTGGCCGACATTCTGGCAGCCACCAAATCCGCTGGCTATGACATGGCAGGCGTCGTGCGCCGCATTGCCAATGGTGGCAGAACACCAACAGACCGTGCAGATGCCTCGTTTGATGTGGTGATTGTTGGCGGCGGTGCTGCTGGTATCGCTGTCGCTGCGAGTTTGAAATCCCGAAAGAGCGATCTTGAGATCGCTGTCATTGATCCTGCTGATATTCATTACTATCAGCCGGGTTGGACCATGGTTGGCGGTGGCATCTTCAATGCCTCCCAGACCGCCAAAACCATGGGCTCGCTGATACCGCGAGGCGTGCACTGGCTTAAATCCGCGGTGGCTGCGTTTGAACCGCAAGACAATGCGGTCATTCTGGATGGCTGCCGTGTCGTTAAATATGACCGCCTTGTGGTGTGCCCCGGTCTGAAGCTGGACTGGCACAAGGTGGAAGGGCTGGTCTCCACGCTTGGCAAGCACGGCGTAACCTCCAACTATCGTTACGATCTGGCACCTTACACTTGGCAACTGGTGAGCAACATGAAGGAGGGCCGTGCGCTCTTCACTCAGCCACCGATGCCAATTAAATGCGCCGGAGCACCGCAAAAAGCGCTTTATCTTTCCGGTGATTACTGGCGCAAGCAAGGCGTGCTGAAGAACATCGACATTCAGTTCCACAATGCGGGCGGCGTGCTGTTTGGTGTGAAGGAGTATGTACCTGCGCTGGAGAAGTACATCGACCTGTACAACGCAGACCTCAACTTCTTCAACAATCTGGTCGCCATTGATGGTCCTGCAAAGAAGGCCTGGTTTGACGTGGCCAAGCCGGACACGCCAGTTGAGCGGGTAGAAGTTGATTTCGACATGATCCACGTGTGCCCACCGCAATCAGCACCGGACTTCATCCGCGTCTCGCCACTGGCGGATGCCGCCGGATGGGTGGATGTGGATCAGGTAACGTTGCGCCACAAAACGCACAGCAACATCTGGTCGCTGGGTGATGTGATGAACGCACCCAATGCAAAAACAGCTGCCGCAGCTCGCATGCAAGCGCCAATCGTTGCTGAAAACCTTGTTGCAGACATCGAAGGTCGCTCACAACCAGCGATGTACAACGGCTATGGCTCCTGCCCGCTCACCGTAGAGCGCGGCAAAATCGTATTGGCTGAGTTCGGGTATGGCGGAACCTTGCTGCCAAGCTTCCCCACATGGCTGCTGGATGGCACCAAGCCAACCCGCGCGGCGTGGATCCTGAAAGAGCAGATTCTGCCTCCGGTTTACTGGTGGGCAATGCTGCGCGGCAAGGAATGGATGATCAAGCCTGAGAAGGTTAGCGCAAGCTAAAATAAGCATTGCGGCCTTTGCTGAATTACTATCATGTGTCCGGGGGAGCTGCTTCCCCGGATTAATCTATGCACTTTGAAGGCAGACCCATGTTCTCCTCGGCCTTTCGGCGATATTTGCCCGTTTTAACTTGGGGCAGAAACTATAATAAAGACAGTTTTTCTAATGACATGATTGCAGCGGTGATTGTGACGATCATGCTGATCCCGCAGTCTCTTGCTTATGCTTTGCTTGCTGGCCTGCCGCCGGAAGCCGGGCTTTATGCGTCAATTCTTCCGATTATTTTGTACGCCATCTTCGGCACCAGCCGTGCGCTGGCCGTGGGGCCCGTTGCTGTTGTTTCGCTCATGACTGCAGCCGCGATTGGCCAGATCGCAGATAGCGGCACGGCGGGTTATGCCATTGCTGCGCTGACACTTGCCATGCTGTCCGGCGGTATTTTGTTGCTGATGGGCGTGTTCAAGCTCGGTTTTCTCGCCAACTTCCTCTCCCACCCTGTGATTGCCGGTTTCATCACGGCCTCAGGTGTTTTGATCGCCAGCAGCCAGCTCAAGCATATTCTGGGTGTGGATGCGAAAGGGCATACGCTGGTGGAGATTGTCTTTTCTATCTGGGAGCATCTGGGAGAAGCCAATCTGGCGACAATCCTGATTGGTGTTTCGGCCACTTTGTTCCTATTCTGGGTGCGCAAGGGCATGAAACCGATGCTGCTGAACATGGGCCTGAAGCCACGCCTTGCAGATGTTTTGACCAAGGCTGGACCGGTCGCTGCCGTGGTGGTGACGACAGCTGTGGCGTGGATCTTCAGTTTAGATCAAGCCGGAGTAAAGATTGTCGGTGCTGTGCCGCAAAGCCTGCCGCCGCTCAGCATGCCAAGCTTCTCCAGTGAGCTGATCGGCGCACTGTTTATACCTGCGCTGCTGATCTCCATTATTGGTTTTGTGGAGTCCGTTTCCGTGGCGCAAACGCTGGCAGCCAAAAAGCGTCAGCGTATCGATCCTGATCAGGAGCTGATTGGTCTGGGTGCTGCCAATCTTGGAGCAGCCTTCACAGGTGGTTATCCTGTAACGGGTGGGTTTGCCCGTTCCGTGGTCAACTTTGATGCGGGTGCTGAAACGCCTGCTGCTGGTGCTTATACGGCGGTTGGTCTGGCGATTGCTGCTGTTTCCCTCACACCGCTCATCTTCTTCCTGCCCAAGGCCACATTGGCTGCAACCATCATTGTGGCTGTGTTGTCTCTGGTGGATTTCAGCATTCTTAAGCACAGCTGGAGCTACTCCAAGTCTGATTTCTCAGCCGTGGCTGCCACCATTTTGCTGACCCTCGGCTTTGGTGTTGAGACAGGTGTTTCTGCAGGCGTGATCCTCTCCATTGGGCTTTACCTCTACAAAACCTCCCGGCCTCACATTGCAGAGGTTGGGCTGGTGCCGGGGACCGAGCATTTCCGCAATATCAACCGGCATGAAGTGCTGACAACGCCAGAACTGCTGACCATCCGCATTGATGAAAGCCTCTACTTCGCCAACGCGCGTTTTCTGGAAGATTACATCTACGACCGTGCGGTGGATGATGAATGCCTCAAGCATGTGGTGCTGCAATGTTCTGCGGTGAATGAGGTGGATCTGAGTGCTCTGGAATCTCTGGAAGCCATCAATCACCGGTTACAAGACGCAGGCATCACGCTGCACCTTTCAGAGGTGAAAGGCCCGGTAATGGACCGCCTGCAACGCTCGCACTTCCTTGATGAGCTGACGGGCAAAGTGTTCCTCTCTCAATATCAGGCCCAAGAGGAGCTCGCCTCCGTCTGCACCCGCCAAACCGCTCAGGCGCCTGCCTGATTCACCCCCCTTATCAGGCAGAGCTAAGAGACCCCGTGGATCCCCTCCACGGGGTTTTTATGTTCGGGGGTGTAGTTAGCAACGAGATGATCCAGCTCTCCTACTTGCCGCCATTCATCAGCTCACAGGCATTCGCAGGAGCAGCGTGCCTGTGGACCAAAAGCCAACTATGCACTAACGTTCAAGTCGAACCACTCAAGCGGCGCAGGGCAATTGAGTATAATCATACACTTAAAGCATACCAGCTCTCTCTTGGTAACGAGGCTAGGGATGGTGCGCCTTTTTCGGAGAAATTCCATTGTCCGACATTGCCGGGGCCACATTCAAAGCACCTGAAGTTGCGGGTCTTTACCCGTGCCGCCCTCCTTACGCTCACCAAATTTACGAGTGCATCATTGATCGGTCTTCCGCAACACACCGTCTATTGGATCTGGGTTGCGGCGAGGGCAAAATTGCCAGACCAATGACGCAAGTCTTTGATCAGGTTTGCGCCGTAGACCCTTCCGCTAATATGATAAAATTGGGTCGGTCCTTGGAAAACGGTAGGACAGACAACCTTGAGTGGGTGAAAGCGACAGCCGAAAGGGCGCCTTTGGCGGGTAAGTTTGACACAGTCACCTTTGCGTCAAGCATCCACTGGATGGAACCAAGCAGGCTGTTCCCTAAACTTGCAAAGCACTTAAGTGAAAATCATATTCTTGCAATCATTCAGGGCGATGCAGCGTTTCAGCCGCCGTGGCATGATGAGTGGCAACAATTTTTGGCAAAATGGGTGTCTACAATCACAGGTGAAGAGGTAAACTCTAACAAATGGCGGGCGACCCAAACCAAACATTTGGACTATATCAATATCCTTGAAACCAAAGAGTATGTTTCGCAGCCTTTCCGGCAAACCGTTGAGGACTTTATCTTGTGCCAGCATTCGCGCGATACTTTCGCGCTGGTAAAGCTGGGCGCGCGCCGCCAAGACTTTCACAATGAACTTAAAGCCCTTTTGCAGCCTCATGCTAATCGCGAGGGTCAACTGACATTTCAAGTCAAAACCCATTTGACAATCGCTAGGATTAAGTGAGCTTCGCTCCTCCCAATGCAAAGGTCATCCCAAAAACCTAGCTGAGCCTGAGCATCCTCGCCAATGATCAGGCTGCTCGTTTTAATAGATTCCCGTGAATGGGAATTAATGCAGAAAAGGCGAGAGGGTCAACATTACGCCAACTGATGCTTAGGGGCAGTCCGAGAGAAATAGCGGGTGTTGGGTGTTGGGGCAGGAGTAGTAAGCTAGTGGCTTACTCCAGACTTTCGCTCCGTTCATGGGCATCAATTGCAATGGCACACGATGAAAAATCACAGCTTCAAAAGGGAGCCGCAGGCTGGTTTTTGCTGGCAACGCTTGGGGTTTCCTATGTGATCTCAGGCAGCTTTGCCGGGTGGAACTACGGGTTCGCGGTGACGAACTGGTTCGGCATGGTCATCGCAGTGGCATTGATGGGGCTGATGTATTTCTGCCTTGTTCTGTGCCTTGCAGAGATGTCTGCCGCATTGCCGAGTGCCGCTGGGGGATACCGGATCTCACGGAAGGTGATGGGAGATACAGGCGGCTTTGCGACGGCGCTTTCGGTTTTGCTGGAATATTCCATTGCGCCAGCCGCGATTGTGATCTTCATTGGACAGTATCTTGAAGCGCTTTGGGGTATCAATGGCCCCTTGGTGTATGCGGTGTTTTACGTGGTCTTCATCGGTGTGCACCTGCTCGGCGCTGGTGAAGCCCTGCGTTTTATGCTGGTTGTGACTGCTTTTGCTGTGCTGGCGATTGTGGTGACATTGGTGGCGCTGGTGCCGCATTTCAGCTTTGCCAATCTGGCGGCCTCTGCTCATTTCAGCTCTGATCAGCAAACCCTGCTGGCATTCGATGAAGTTTCAGTCTGGGCAGCCCTTCCGTTTGCCATGTGGCTGTTTCTGGCGGTGGAAGGTGTGCCTCTTGCAGCGGAGGAGGCCAAGAACCCTGCGGTTGATCTGCCGCGCGGTATCATTGGGGCCATGTTGTTTCTGCTGGCCAATGGGCTGCTTATTGTTGTGTTTATTCCCGGTGTTGCGACCGCTGTGGAAGTGGGAGATTACGGCGCGCCACTGGTAGATGCGCTTGATCATGTGTTCGGCGAAGACTCCGTTCTGGCCGCAATCGTCAATCTGATCGGGCTTACAGGACTGATTGCTTCGTTCTTCTCTATCATTTTTGGATACAGCCGCCTGGTCTTTGCCATGTCGAGGGAAGGATATTTGCCCCGGTTCATGTCCGCGATCAGCTCACGAAAAGTGCCACACTGGGCACTGATTATTCCCGGTGTGATTGGATTCCTCTGCTCGCTGACGGGCAAAGGAGAGTTAATGATCAACATTGCAGTGATCGGCGCGACGCTCTCCTACGCGCTGCAAAGTGTGAGCTATATTTTGCTGAAGCGAGATTATGCCGAGTTGCACCGGCCTTATCGTGCGCCGGGTGGGCAAAAAACGGCGTATATAACGCTCGCTCTCTCGCTTTTGGCACTTACTTCGTGCTTTGCGTATGATCTTGTGGCTGCGTTGATTGCTTTGGTCCTCATGGGGCTGGGTGTTGGCTATTATGTTTTGTTGGGTCGAAGAAGGGCTTAAGACTCTCACCTCAGCCTAACGCTGGCTTTTCGCCATAGAGCTTGATGGCCTTCACTTTACCTGAGAGTTCGGTGACTGCCTTGTCCAGCATCGCATCTGTTGAAAGCCCAAGTTGTCTGGCCAGTTCATCCAATGCAACGGGCAGCTCGTCTTTGATGAGCTGTTTCAGAACGGCGTCCTCATAAGTCATCCGATCCAGAACGGTCAGCGCAGTGAGACCGCTGTTTCCTGCGTATTCCAAATAAGCTGCTTCTGAGACTGCGCCAGAAATACAGGCTGACAGAAGATCCTGATGCATATACAGCCAGTCCGGTAAGTCCTCCGCCAGCATGTCTGAGATGACAAGTTTGCCGCCCGGCTTGAGCACGCGGTTGATCTCAGAAAACACAGCAGCTTTATCGGCAGACAGATTGATAACGCAGTTTGAGATGACCCAGTCCATGGACTGATCCGGGAATGGCAGATGCTCAATAACGCCTTGATGGAGTTCAATATTTCGGAGGCCATGCTGCACGCAATTGCGTTTGGCCAGCGTGATCATATCCTCACTGACATCAATGCCTATGACTTTACCCGATGGACCTGTCTTCTCTGCGGCAAGGATAAGATCCAGTCCCGCGCCGGACCCAAGATCGAGCACCGTCTCCCCTTCTTTGATCTGCGAGAAAGCCAGCGGATTACCACAGCCGAAACTGGACCCAAGCAAGTGCTCCGGTATCTCTTGCGCATCATAATCAGGAGCCAGTGCTTGCTGGAAGGTGTTCCTGCCCTTCACGTCCGCAAGCTTTCCGGAATAAAAGGCCGCGATGTTTGAGAGGTGTTCTGATTTCTTCACGTGGTCTGTCAACGACATCACCCTGCTGCTGCGCGTTATGGCTCTGTGTAATCCTAGTTTACGCTGTACAGCAGGGGCAAACTTCATGGTCTGACAGACAAAACAAAGCGTTAAGCGATGGCTGCTTTTCACGCGAGTTATCGGGAAGCCTCATGAGATTGCGAGACCTGATACCCAAAGATGAAGCTAGGTGTTTTGTGCGGGAGATGATCCGGGGACGCGCAGTGTTTGCGAGCTTGTTAGGCTGCTGTCAGCCACTTCCTTGCAAAGCAGCAGCGCGTGTCAGTCCGCGCAATCGGAGAGAGTTAGGCACTCCGATCGTAGCAAGGCCTGGTAAGGAGGTGGTATGTTGGATGAACCTTGCGATTAAGCTTAAGTTTAAGCTGCGCATGACAAGAGCCCGGAATCGACTGACCATCTTCTTCCGAGCTCTTATTAAAGTCATCTAGCGACGGGAATGGGGGGCGAGAGCCTCCCGTTCCTATCTTCCTCAATATAGACCCCAAAGCTTAAAGCTTCAACCATGGGTCTTGGCAGGGCAAATCAGCCGGTTGTCTCATCTGGCAGCAAGACTGCCATGCGTTTGGTGAACTCTTCCCAGTTGCGGGTGAAGCCGATCAGAGAGTAGTTCAGCGCCAGCTTTTTGCGGTCATTGGTCTTGGTGACTACAATGGACATGGCCTTGCCGCGTTTGAGGAAGTTGACGATGGTCTTGTTGGCGTTAAACGCCGCCTCGCACCCGTCTGGCTGACAGGTGATCAGCTTGGCGTCGAACAAGGCATCATCATCAATGCCAATCTGGATACCGCTGGGGATGTGGATCCCGAGCGGCAGCTTGATAATAGCTGCATACACATCTGCTTCGAGTTTGCGAAACATGATGGAATTTACCAGCGCACCGTTCTCAAGCCGGATTTCAGCGTAGACCTGACACAGGTCACTGCTGCATTTGACTGACCAATCCTCTTCATTGGAAGGCTCAGTGGTGCTGTACGCATTTACACCCTGAAAGAAAAAGAGCATTGCCGCTGTCAGCAGGATCCAGATTGGTTTCATGATCTACATCCTTGTTAGAAGGAGAAGCCCAGGCCAGCACCAGCAGTGACGTTGTTGCTGAAGTCTGTGGCTACAGAAGCTGTAACAGCCATGTTCTCGGTTGGCAGGAACGCCACTTTCAGAGCAGATGCAGCTTTGCCTTTGAAGTGTCCAAAACCACCGGAAACGGAGATACCGTTTTTGCCACCCTGAAGGACCGGCGCATTGGCAATCGCCACCGCCATCGCCACACCGCTGCGCAGCTCGTCAACATCCTGTTCCAGTGAGACGATGCTGGAGGTGTTGGAAGAGATGTTTGCGGCGTTTGTGGAGATATTGGCGGTATTGGTCGCAATATTCTGCTTGTTGGTATCGATACGATGGGAGTTTGAACTGATGAACGCCCGATTAATGTGAATATTGCGTGCGTTCGAACCGATGAATGCGCGATTAGATTGGATACCGCGTGCGTTTGAACCAATGAAGGCACGATTAGTTTGGATGTTTCTCTTGTTACCTACGATGTCTCTAGCGTTGGCGTAGATCCGACTAGTGTTGTTAGATATGCGACGATTGGTGTGACCAATATCAGATTTGATACGTGAAATGTCGCTATCGTTACTGGTGATGCGTTTTGCTTGAGCATTCAGTGCGCTCTGATCTGCCTTATTATTGATCTTTGTTGCGAGCGTACCGCTTAAATCTGATTCATCAATATCACTTATGGTTGCAGTGATATCTGTTGCTCTACCAGATTGACCAGGATGGAACTCAGTTCTTTCAGCATCTGTTCCTGCATCTACGGTAATTGTTTTGTCATTCGTTGTCACAGTGCCATCAGAAACATCGATTTTTGCAGCTTGAGCGGTGCTCATGCCGGCAACGAGGGCCACGATTGCAGCAGAAAGCTTCAAAGCGTTCATCTTTTTATGTCCTTTCAGAGGGGCGAAGCTTGTATGTGCTTTGCCCGGTCTAAAGTTTTCAGCTGCAACGTCATGCACGTACACCTGAATTGAGGACGAGTTTATTAGTTCCGCAAAAACAATGGATTGAAGATGGGGTGTGTTCTAATACGCTCGATTTTTAAGGAGCATATGGCCCCCAGTTTTTATCGGAGTGTTAAAAAGCACTGGTATAAGGCTGGAGACCTTCCCTAAGGAAATTAGGAGTAACCCTAGGGTGAAAATATTTAAAAAATTTCAGGCAAGACTTGCAATGGTTAATATTTGTAAACTCTCGCAAAATTGCGGGAATTGAGGTGACTCTGAGGCATTTTTCAGAAATTTTCCTCATGAGTATATTTCATATAATTTTAATTGATAAAATTATGGAATAAATGTGGACAAGAAAAAACCCCGTGGTTTCAAACCGCGGGGTTCTTTTGTCTGAGCATGTGATGGGTCTTAGAACTCGCCGCGCGCACTTGCAAACACGCTTTGAGTTCTAAAGTCTTTGCTTGAGTGAATTCGCGAGATTTGACCGTAACCAATCAAGCAAGCTTCACTCTTAGTGACCCTCTTTCAACAGGCTCAGATCAGGTAGCTTGTGCGCGATGCCTTTGTGGCAGTCGATACAGGTCTTCTCACCACTCACGAGGAACTTCTCGTGCTGCTCGGAAGCTCTCACACTCTGACGCGTAAAGTCCATGGACTCTTCACTGTGACAGTTACGGCATTCAAGAGAGTCGTTGGCTTTAAAGCGAGCCCATTCATGGCTTGCCAGCTCAAGACGCTTGTCCTCGAATTTCTCCGGTGTGCTGATTGTGCCGAAGATCTTGCCGTAAACTTCCTTGGATGCCTGAATCTTACGGGCAACCTTAGAGGTCCAGTTGTGAGGTACGTGACAATCAGGACAAGTCGCACGCACACCAGACCGGTTGGTATAGTGAATGGTGGTCTTAAGTTCCTGATAGACAGTGTTTTCCATCTCGTGGCACCCAATGCAGAATTCTTCTGTGTTGGTGACTTCCAGGGCGGTGTTGAAACCACCCCAGAAGATGATGCCAGCGACAAACCCGCCAAGTGTCAAGAAGCCAAGGCTGTAATGGACACTAGGTTTGCGGATAACCTGCCAGAACCGTTTGATAGCTGAAAACATACGGTGTGCTCCTACTTGTCGGTCTTACCTTCGAGCACGTCATCAACGTCAACGAAGGTGTTCTCAACCAGTGGCTTGGCTTCAGTCTGAGGCACGTGACACTGGGTGCAGAAGAAGCGACGAGGGGAAACAGACGCCAGGAACTGATTATCACGGTTCATAAAGTGCGTGATGGAGATCATCGGTGCCTGAGACTTTTCAATTGCCGTCCGGCTGTGACAAGTCATGCATTTGTTCAGGCGCTTGTCGATCTGGTAGCCGTCGATCTTGTGAGGGATCAATGGTGGCTGCTCAGGGTAGTTACGCACCTGACGTTCGTCAGAGTTCACGACTTTTGGGATCCGCGGTGCGGCATCCTGAGTCAGGATGTCCGCGTTGCGCATTTCGGAGATGGTGTCAGCAGCAAATGAGCTTGCTCCACCAAAGGCAGACACAGCGATAAAGCTGGCTACAAGGAGTTTCAGAAGTTTCATGGCGTACCTCACACGGCTACGATCTTGACCGCGCACTTCTTATAGTCGGTCTGTTTTGAAAGAGGATCTGTTGCATCCAGTGTCACCTTGTTGATGAGCTGGCTTGCATCAAAGAACGGTACGAACACGAGGCCTTTTGGCGGCTTGTTACGGCCACGGGTCTCGATGCGTGTTGTGATTTCACCGCGACGGGAAACAACGCGCACTTCAGAACCACGACGCAGGCCCTTCGCTTTTGCATCATCTGGATGCATGTAGCACAGAGCATCTGGAACAGCTTTGTACAGCTCAGGAACGCGCTGGGTCATGGAACCAGTGTGCCAGTGTTCAATCACACGGCCTGTGCAGAGCCAGAAATCATACTCTTCATCTGGGCTTTCTGCTGGCGGCTCGTAAGGAAGCGCGAAGATGCGTGCCTTGCCGTCTTTATGACCGTAGAACTCGTAGCCCTTGCCTTCGCCTACGTATGGGTCAGCCCCTTCGCGGAAGCGCCACTGGGTTTCTTTGCCATTCACAACAGGCCAACGCAGGCCACGTTCTTCGTGGTAACGCTCGAACGGTGCCAGATCGTGACCATGGTCACGGCCAAAGGCTGCGTATTCTTCGAACAGACCTTTTTGAATGTAGAAGCCGAAGTCGTTGGACTCGTCGTTCTTGTACTCATCGCTGGTTTCAGAAAGCGGGAACTTGTCGACGTTGCCGTTTGCGAAGAGGATGTCAAACAGAGTTTTGCCGCGTACTTCTGGTTGCTTTGCGATCAGTTCTTCAGGCCATACTTCTTCAACTTTGAAGCGCTTGGAGAACTCAACGGTCTGCCAAAGGTCAGACTTTGCGTCGCCTGGAGCAGAAACCAGCTGGTGCCAGAACTGAGTACGACGTTCCGCGTTACCGTAAGCACCTTCTTTTTCTACCCACATCGCGGTTGGCAGAATAAGGTCAGCAGCCATTGCGGATACTGTTGGGTACGGATCGGAAACAACGATGAAGTTCTCTGGATTTCTCCAGCCTGGGTAAATCTCTTCAACAACGTTAGGACCAGCCTGCATGTTGTTGGTGACCTGGGTCCAGTAGAAGTTCAGCTTGCCGTCTTTGAGCATGCGGGACTGCTGAACAGCATGGTAACCTGGTTTCGCAGGAATTGTGCCGTCTGGAAGTTTCCAGATTTTCTCTGCAATTTTCCGGTGCTCAGGGTTTTTCACAACCATGTCTGCTGGCAGACGGTGGGAGAACGTACCAACTTCACGAGCTGTACCACAAGCGGATGGCTGACCGGTCAGTGAGAACGGACCACACCCTGGCTTGGAGATTTTGCCGGTGAGTAGGTGGATGTTGTAGAACATCTGGTTGACCCAAACGCCGCGGGTATGCTGGTTCGCACCCATGGTCCAGAGAGACATAACCTTTTTGTCTGGATCAGCGTAAAGCTTTGCCAGTTCCAGCAGACGGTTTGCAGGAACACCAGACATCTTCTCAGCGTATTCGAGAGTGTATGGCTTAACGAACTCTGCATACTCTTCGAAGCTGATTTCTTTAGAACCACCAGCTTTATCAGCGTTCTTAGCTGCTTGCTGCAGTGGGTGCTCAGGGCGCAGGCCGTAACCGATGTCCTGATTGCCAAGGCGGAAGTTGGTGTGCTTGCTAACGAAGTCCATGTCCACGGCTTCGTTCTCGATGATGTAGTTTGCGATGAAGTTCGCAATCACAAGATCGGTCTGTGGAGTGAAGACCATTGGGATGTCAGCAAGGTCAAAGCTGCGGTGCTGGTATGTAGAAAGAACAGCAACTTTTACATCTGGGTTAGACAGACGGCGATCAGCGATACGGGTCCACAGAACCGGGTGCATCTCAGCCATGTTGGAACCCCAGAGCACGAATGCGTCTGCGTTCTCAAAATCGTCATAACAACCCATTGGCTCATCGATGCCGAAGGTCCGCATGAATGCGCCTACAGCAGAAGCCATGCAGTGACGTGCGTTCGGGTCAATGGTGTTAGAGCGGAAGCCAGCTTTCCAAAGCTTAGAAGCTGCGTAGCCTTCCCAAACAGTCCACTGGCCTGAGCCGAACATGCCAACCGCGTAAGGGCCGTTCTTCTTCATGGCTTCTTTTGCTTTAACAGCCATGATGTCGAAAGCTTCGTCCCAGGATACTGGCTCGAATTCGCCTTCTTTGTCGTACTTGCCGTCGGTTTTACGCAGCAGTGGCTGCTCAAGACGGTCCTTGCCGTACATGATCTTGGAAAGGAAGTAACCTTTCACACAGTTCAGGCCCTTGTTAACCGGGCTCTGAGCATCACCATGTGTTGCAACAACGCGGTCATTCTTGGTCGCAACCATGATGGAACAACCGGTACCGCAGAAGCGGCAAGCAGCTTTAGACCATTTCAGGTCTGTTTTGCTTGCATCCGTTACAATGTTTGCTGCTTGCGCCGGAAGGCTTGCCCCGGCTGCGGCAGTTGCCGCTGCAACAGCCTGCGCCTTAATGACAGCGCGTCTTGTTAGTTTAATCATGAGCAAGTCCCCTCGGGTTGCATGTCACCCTGATCAGAAATCACAATTGAATTGAGGTCGGTGGTGTCGGTTTGGTGGAAGATGAGCGAAGCAGTAACAACGCCATCTAACTGCTGCATGTCACTCAAAGCGTTCGCGAGGTCGCGTTCGCTCGGTGTTTCCAGCGTCACAATTATCTTTGTAGAGTCAGATACTTCTGTAATTTCAGCAGAAGGTATCTGTTCAATCGCAGCGCATATCTGCTCTCGCTTGGCAGGGTCGGCCTGAAGCAGCACACTTGAAATGTGCCAGACACCGGCTTCTTCTTCGCGCTCTACGGTTGTTGCATTACGCATTTGCTAAACTTTCTCGGCTCTGGTCGTTCATGGCGATCGCATCTACGGGGCAGGAAATGAGACAAGCTCCGCAGCCGTTGCATTGGTCTGCATCCAGTTGAATCTTTCCTGTAGGTGCGACACGCATATCGAACCGGAGGGCTCTTGGGTCACAGCTGTCGGTGCAGGTCTGGCAGGAAACGCCCTTTCCTAGCAGACATGCCCCTTGCTGAATTTCTGCTGTGAGCCTCCAGGGTGCCGCAGTCAGATCAAACAGATCTTCCTCTGGGCACGCTTTTGCGCACTCTTCGCAGAACGTGCATTCTCCAACGCCGGTTTTGAGGTAAGGCCGATTATCCGCGCTGAACAAAATGGCTTCCGGGCAGGCTTTGACGCATTCAAAGCAGCCGGTGCATTTGTCTTCAATCCGCTGTTCCGTTGTCCAAGGCGGACGAACTGGAGACACCACCTCTGGGGTAGCGCTTAAGCGGGTAAAGAATGCTCTGCGGGATAAGTTGGCCACGACTACCTCTTAGAAGGACGGTGGGCCAAACAGGATCTGCGACATCCAGATAAGGAAGCCGTATCCGCCAACAGCTGCAGTCATCAGAACTGGCGCAAGAACAACTGCCAGAAACAGGAATGCGACTCTCTCGCGGCCTTTGCTCACTGCTGGAGTGGTGGTCTGGGTATTTTGGCTTAAGCCAGCCATGTGCGTACTCCGTACTAACAGCCGCCTCTTGCAGCTATTTGATTGGAGCAGACACCGTAACGTTATACGTGCCCGCTCGTACGCGCAGGAACCTAGAGTAAATGTAAAAAGCACAAATTGAGTGCAATCAATTCCGGATTAGTAGATTTTTTCTCTTTGATATTCCGCAATATATAAGTGCATGCTGCATTTCTAATATATAATCTATATTAGAATACTCAAATATTACAAAATTCAATACTTAAGTGATTTCTTATATATATTTAGTGCTGGAATTCTGCGGATTCACAGTGGGTTAACTAGCAGATTTCGCTAGGGCAGTCCTCAACAAAAAACGGCCTCCGCAAGGGGAGGCCGTGTCGTAAGGTCCGTTTAGGCCTTTTCTAGAGGAAAACCCTCAGGTTTTGTATCTTTGTCATTCTCTGGGGATTTTTCTGAAATCGCGTGTTTTTCCTCTGCTTCCAGGGCCTCTTTTCGCTCCATTTGCGCATATTCCAATGCCTTATCGCGTTTGCCGAAGAGAAAGACGCGAATATCTTCTGCAATTGCGACCAGTACTGGAATCAGGATTAAAGTAATAAGTGTCCCGAAAATCTCTCCGTATGCCAGAGAGACGGCTGCTGGTATCAGGTACATGGCCTGCTCGGAAGTTTCGCTCATGAGCGGCATCAAACCGGCGACCGTGGTTGCCGTTGTCACGAAGATCGCCTGGAAGCGATCCACGCCGCTGCGCTCCGTTGCCTCAATATGCTCTACACCGTCCTCCCTCAGGTGAAGGTAGTGCGTGACCATGACGAGAGAGTCATTAACGATCACGCCGATCAAAGCCAGCAAGCCGAAGATCGACATCATGCTGAACGGGATGCCCATGATGGCATGGCCGAGGATTGCCCCTACCACTCCAAACGGAACCACGGACATGATGATCAGCGGCTTGAAGTAGGACTTCAGCGGGATCGCCAATAGAACAAAGATGAGGAAACAGGTGATGAGAAGGGCGCGGTTCATATTGCCCTTAACTTCACCCATTTCCTCCAGATCGCCACCCTGCTTGATTTTAACACCGGGATACTTCTGTTGTAGTTGGGGCACAACGGAGGTGAAGATATCCTGACCCAGCTCAGCAGGAGCAACGATCTGTTTATTAATGTCAGCTTCGATTGTGGCGACCTGATCGCCGTTTCTGCGGTGCACGTATCCGGGCACATAACGCGCTTCGATGTTGGCGACTGATTGCAGCGTGACCCAGTTGTCGTTGGCCCCGCGCAGACGGGACTGCAACAGGTCCTCAATGGCATCACGTGCATCCAGCGTGTTGCGAACAATCACGCGAACCTCTGAATCTCCACGTTGGATGCGCTGTGCCTCCCCGTCACCAAACTGGTGCGCCACCTGACTTGCCAGTCGCTCTGGTGTGAAACCGAGATGACGTGCTTCCGGTTTCAGCGTCAGGCGAAGTTCTGGCTGACTTGCTTTGAACGTGTCGCGCAGGTTGCTGACACCGGCCCGTTTGCCAAGCTCTGCCATGAGCTCTTCACTTACCAGTCGCAACTGCTCAGAGTTTTCGCCGAACAAACGGATCTTGAACCCACCACCGATCTCTTCAAAGCCCGAGAAGGTGAGTTTGGAAACACCTTCCAAAGTACCGGTGCGGTTCTGCCAGTCGCGCAAAATGTCACTTGTCTTTGCATCCCCGCGCTCGTCCAATGGGCGCAGCTCAGCATAAATGGTGGCATTTGTGCTGTCGGATACGATGCGGAAGATGTTTTGGAACACACCGCCCACGTCCGGCTGCTGCTCGGCATATTGCCGGTCAACAGCATTTGCGATGTTTTCAATCGTGGAGATGTTGTTCTGTGTCAGATCGAACGGTGCGCGTGGATCCATCTCCATGTTCACCACGATGTACTGACCGGGAATCTCCGGAAAGAATACAGAGTGGATTTTGCCCTTCCACATCAGGCCGAACACGAGCACTGCCACAGAAATGAAGCCAACCAGAACTGCATAACGTTGCCGGATGGCCCATCTAAGCACCGGGAAATAGATGGTGTCGCAGAACCAGAACAAGCCACCGCGCGCCACGCCCTGCACCTTGCCCCAGCCTCGCGAGAAGATGTTCTGCTTCTTATCCTCCAAAGAGATGTAAGCGAGGTGAGCGGGCAGAATGAACTTGCTCTCGAAAAGGGAGAACAACAGAGCCAGAATAACAATGCCTGAGAAGCTGCCGAGGATCTTACCCAGCTCACTGTTCATCAGAAGCATCGGGAAGAATGCCGCCGTGGTTGTCAGCACGCCAAATATCGTCGCAACGGCTACTTTATGCACGCCTGCCGCCGTACCTTTGCGCGGGTCCGCATAGCGTTTGCGTTGTTCAAAGACGCTTTCACCAACCACCACGGCATCATCAACGAGAATACCAAGTGCGATGATGAGGCCGAACGTGGTGATGTCGTTGAGTGAATAATCGACCCAGCCAGTCGTCGCCACAGCAAACGCACCAGCCAGAGAGATTGGAATGCCCATGGCGACCCAGAAGGCCAGCTTAATGTTGAGGAACAGCGACAGGATCAACACCACCAGAGCCAGACCCTGAAACGCGTTGGAGCTAAGAAGGCTCAGGCGATCCTCGATGTAATCACTGGAGTTGCCCCAAATCCCCACCTGTACACCAGTCGGCAGAGTTGTGCGGAAGTCAGCTATGATGGCCTGCACATCCTCTGAGACATGAATAAGGTTGTCTTTGCGGCCAATCAGCACTTCCAGTCCAACGGACTCTTTGCCGTTGAAGCGTGCTTCCATATCAATGTCAGCAAAGGCGTCCTCCACCTTGGCAATGTCGCCAAGAGTGGTTGTGGTGCCGTCTTCCCACTCAATGATCGGAATGCGCTCAAAGTCGGCTTTATAATAGGCCTGAGTATCTGCGCGCAAAGAGATATAGCCGCCTTCGGTCTTCAGCGTTCCGCCCTGATAGTAAAGAGAAGACTCGCGGATACGGTTCATGACCTGCTCAGGGGTCAGGTTCAGACGTTCCAGCGTATATGGCTCTAAACCGATCTTGATCTGTTCGGTCTGCAAACCCCATTGCTTGAGACGGGAAACTTCTGGGCTGGCCAGCAGCTTGTTGCGCAATTGGCGGGCGATGCGTTGCAGGGTTTTAAAATCCGCATCGCCGTAGACCTGCACAAACATGGCTGGCATATCCATGCTCTGTTTTTCAATGACAGGCCGTTCCGCTTTCTTCGGCAGATTGTAGATGCCATCAATTTTCAAGCGGATGTCATCCAGCAGGGTGGAGAGTTTGGTATCGCTTGTCTTTTGGACGGAAACAACAGACGAACCTGGTTGTGAAATTGAGCTGATGTTCTTGACGCCGCTCAGGCCTTCCAGCGCCTTTTCCACCTTGCGGGTGATTTGCTTATCAACCTGCTCCGTGTAGCCGTTGGGCAGTTCGGTCGTGATTGTCACGGTATCCGCAGGCAGCTTGGGAAAGCCCTCAATGCGGATGTTCATGAGAGAGGATACCCCGACAATCAGGATGAACGCCATGATGAGGTTTGCTGCGACCGGGTTTCGAATAAACCAGTTTGTGAGCCACGCCATGTGCTAGTGCCCCGCTGGAGTTGGGGCGACGTGCTGGCCCGGTAAGAACGCGGCCATCGGCAGCTGAACAACGCGCTTCTCATCCATCTCTTGCAGCTCATTCGGCATCTTCACGATGATGTCTGTATCATTGCGGAACACGACAGAAGCTTCAAAGCGCTGCAGCTCGTCCTTGTTGTTTAAGAACCAGATGAACCCTTCCTGAGTGAGCACAGTCGCAGGCAATTTCAGGCTGTCGTTGACTGTTTTACTCTGCAGTTCAACTTTCACGAACTCGCCCGGCAAAACAGTGGTTTCCGGTGATTTCACGATCTCGAGGAAGAGCTGATAACGGCGCGATTTAGGGTCAAGGAAGCCGCCACCGCGCTGGATTCTGGCAAGCCCGACCAGTTCCTTGTCAGCATTATAGATCTTCGCCGGAAATTCCTGCCACGCCTTTTCCAGCAGGTTCCATTGGGCTTGGTCCAGAGAGACGGTGATGTCCAACTGCTCAGCGTCCAACAGGGTGAACAAGGTATCGCCTACAGAGATGCTTTGGCCGATGCTCACATGGCGTTTTGTCACAAACCCGCTGAAGGGGGCCTTGATGGTGGTCGTGTTCACATCATACTGCGCGACTTTTACCTTCTGGACAGCAGCTTCCAATGCTTTTTCTGCAACGCGCAGTTCCGGAATATGGACGGCCATTTCCGGTGGGGCTTCCTTCGGGTTCACTGCGCGCCAGTTTTTCAGCGCAAGCACATGCTTGTTCTGCTTTTTCTTCAGATTGAATTCTGCAGTCGACTGCTGGTATTTGGCATCTTCCAGCTGGGCTTCGTAAGTGTGCTTTTCCAGCTGCGCCATCACCTCATTCTTGGAGACTTTCTTACCTTCAAGGGCCTGAGGAGCCACGGACAACAGCTTGCCAGAGACCTGCGCCTTTAGATCCGCAGTCCAACGTGGGCGCACTTCGGCAAAAACAGAAATATGTCCGGTGTTATCGGCTGCCTGCGCAGTCACATAGCTGACCACAGGCAGAACAACGTCCTTTTCTCCGATGTCGACATCACTTGTGTCTTCAAGCGAAAGAACATAGGTACCGACAGTTCCCAGTAGCACCAATGCCGCTGACAACCACACAATCCGTTTGGACATTCAGTGCTCCTGAGCAATATGTTTAATTGAGGCAGGTTTCAGAGTTTGGTTTAGGCCTACGGAATGCCCGATTATCGCTGAGTGAACGCCTCTAGATCATCTCTGATCTTGATTTATGAGACGGTTGTGTATCATAATAATTATATGTGAGACAAGTGCGTCTCATAAAATGAGGGTGAAATGTTAATGCGTGATAAAAGGGCTGTTAAGTCCCGCAGAGCCCTGATTGAAGCTGGCCTGGCAGAATTGCCAGTGAATCCAATGGCTTCATTAACGGAGATCGCTGAGGTTGCCGGGATTGGTCGCGCCACGCTGTATCGACATTTTGCGTCTCGGGAAGCGTTGATTGAGGAGGTCCTGAAGGTCAGCTTTGAGGATATTATTAACGCGCTGACGCCTATTGAGAAAGAAAACCTTCGCGGGAAGCAAGCGATGATGCGGGCTGTTGAGCTGATGCTTCCGCTCGCTGACCGGCTGCGTTTCCTCTCATCCTTCTGGCTGGATGGGGAACGCGTTTTGAGCAAAGATCCACGCTATGCCTTTATGGAAAAAGAGACAATCATTACGGTTGAGCAGGCGAAAGAAGATGGTGACATTCGTAAGGAACTACCGACGCGGTGGGTGATGAACACCTACGACGCACTGCTTTTTTCTGCCTGGGATATGATTGTGAAAGAAGAGGCGGATATCCGCGATGTCACGGCATTGCTCATGACGACCTTCTTTGACGGCGTCGGACCAAAGCCTCGCGAGACTCAGGAGTGATCAAGCCGCATCTCGCGCTGTGGTGCGCGTTTGAAAGGGCCGGTGGCTGTTGCGATCAGTTGATCGTTCTCGTCAAACAACTGTGCTTCTGCAAAGAGCGTTGATTTACCGCCGCCAACAACTTTGCCCTTCGCAACCAACCGCTTGCAGATGGCAGGTGCGATGAAGTTGACTGTCAGTGACAGCGTCACAAACGGTTGCTTACCAGTAGGATCCACCGTTGCGCTGCAAGATCCACCGCAGGCATTGTCCAGCAACATGGTCACAATCGCCCCATGCACAAACCCACTGCGGTTGGCAAACCTGGCATCAATATCCAACGCACATGTCGCCGTGCCATCCTTAGGGAAA
Organism: Pseudovibrio sp. W64; assembly: GCF_001623145.1. Classification (NCBI taxonomy): domain Bacteria; kingdom Pseudomonadati; phylum Pseudomonadota; class Alphaproteobacteria; order Hyphomicrobiales; family Stappiaceae; genus Pseudovibrio; species Pseudovibrio sp. W64. Next base: position 661,253 of record NZ_LMCI01000038.1, read on the forward strand.
AGCTCCAGCTCATACCCAATAAACCGCTGAAATTCGGTCTCATCACGAATGGATATGGAGTTGTCGGTGTTGGATGAGTACGTCACAGCGGCCTTGTTCCTCCCTACAGGTGCAAGGCATATCAGTAACTTACTCCTCCCAAGAAATCTATTTGGCCTTCTGGCTACGGTGTCAGCATTTCCATACGCTTATGGAAGGCGTTCCAGTTGCGGGTGAAGCCAATCAGAGAATAGTTGAGGGCCAGCTGTTTTCTGTCGCCTGCCTTGCGAACGAGGATCGACATTTTGTCTCCCCGCTTCAGAAAATCCACCACCGTCTGGTTTGCAGTAAAGGCAGCTTCGCACCCATCAGGATTGCAGGTGATCAGCTTGGCCTGAATGATTGCCGCTTCGTCAATGCCGATGTTGATGCCGCTTGGGATGTGAATACCGAGGGGTAGCTTAAGGATGCCCGCGTATGTGGTGGCATTGAGTTTGCGAAACGCGATGTTGTTAAACAAGGTGCCGTTTTGCAGCCGGATCTCGGCGTACATTTGGCATTGTTGCCTGCTGCATTGAACAGACCATTCCTCTTTTGCCTGAGCTGAGGAAGGTGCGAGAACACCCCCGCCATGGAAAACCATGGCGAAGGCTACGAAGAAAAATGAAAGAAGTCGGCTCATGTGCCTCTCCTTGAAAACTTAGAATGAGAAACCGAGACCCGCGCCAGCGGCGACGTTGTCATCAAAGTCGGTTGCGACGGAGGCGGTGATCGCCATGTTGTCCATTGGCATGAAAGCAGCTTTCATTGAACCTGCAGACTTGCCTTTGAAGTGCCCGAAACCACCAGAGAGGGAGAGGCCGTTGTAACCGCCCTGAATGATCGGCGCGTTGGCAATCGCGATTGCCATGGCAACACCGGACTGCAGCTCATCAACGTCCTCTTCCAATGAAACGATGCGGGAGCTGTTGTCAGAAATAGCTGCGCTGTTGGCAGTAATACGCTCAGCATTGCTGTTGACTGCTGCCACAACACTGTTGCGAGCTGTGCCGGTAAAGGTGGAGTTCAGATCAGCCAGAGAGCCGACCTTCTCGTTGAGCTTGGTCACAGCCGAAACAACGGTGGTGTCTGCCGGAGTTGGTGCCTGCAGATCGCTTGGCAGTGTGCTGATGTCGCCAATCTTAGCATCTACCGCGTTGAAGGATGCCAGAATGCCATTCGCTAAGCCTTCGCCGCTTTCCAGTGCCTGAGCTGTTGCACGGCCAGATGCATTGGCGCCATTGGCCGTGGTGAAGGTGCTGTAGTTCTCGTGTGGTAACTGCTCCGCCGCGTAGTTGTCTACTGCAGTATCAAGCGTACCCAGATCTGCCGCCATGTTCGCAGGCAGAGCGCCGCTCGTGAAGTCAGCCGCCGCTGGATCTGTCGGAGCATCCATAGTGATCTCTTCGCCAGCAGCAGCTTTTGCCTCTACGTGGTCCAGGTAAGCTTTCCACTCGGTTTTGGCTGTTGTGCCATCTTTGAGTGCAGCTTCAATATCGCGGACTTCCTCCAGAGGCGTGCCTGTGTTGTTCTTCAGCGGATCTTTAACACCATCAGAGATTGCCGCTGGTGCTGTTGTCTGCACTGTTCCAAACAGGGTCTCAAAGTCGGAAATAGTTTGGCTGTTACTGGCAATATCTGCGGCGTTGCCTTTGATTTCATTTGCGAAAATGCGATCAACGTCTGCGCTGTCGGCAATACCGGTTTGCGATGTCTCAACAAGGGCTGTGTCAGCGTTGTCTGACGAGCCTGTGTAATGAGTCACCACATTGCTGCCATCTGTGGTGATAGTAATTGTGCCTGCGTGTGCCATGCCTGCACTCGCCAGCAAGGCGACCAAAGCACATGAATATTTGAGATGAGTCATAGTATAAACCCTGTTTTAAACAATAGAAACTGAGCTAAATACTGCTGCCGGAAACTGTGTAATTGGCATGCAGAAATTGTTCTGTCGCGTCAGGCGAGCAGTTGTTTGTATGCAATTTGTGTTTGTGTGAAAGAAGCCTGCGATCAATGGGCTTCATCATGTGCTTACTTATATTCTCTGGAATTCGTGAAGAATATTAGTGAAACTGAGCCCGTAATATTCAACGTTATTAAAAGTCGGGAATGAGAAGCCAGAGATATCTTGGTTTTCACTGGTGTGATCCTGCAAAAAATATCTGCAGACTGGGGTTTTCCACCTTTTCTAATCCGCCTGAATCAAGGGGGTATAGCTGACAATAACTAAGGGAAGCTGGTCTGGATCTTTGGCGCTACATATGAAAAAGACAAAATAAAAACCCCGCCTCATAAAGAGACGGGGCTTTTTGAGTGTGCGAGCGCCACATGAACACGTGCCCGTGTGGGGCCTATTATTGTTATTGTTCGTTCTTATTGTTTTTATTTGGCTCTAAATGGCTTCACCCATGGCAAAGCCGCTTAGATTAGTCGCTCGCAGGAAAGTTTTTCTGCACGTTGTCCAAGTCGAGGACGGTTGGCAGAGAGGCCTCGTTGCCGAGGAACTGAATGGCATGTGCGGAAGCCGCACGAGCCAGTTTGAAATGGTCTTCCCAGGTCCCCTGAGGGTCTGCCAGGTAGCCGTAAACATAGGCGCCGTGGAAGGTATCACCCGCACCGTTGGTGTCGATGACGCGTTCTTTTGGCACTTTCAGAGCTGGCAAACGCTTGATTGGGCACTTGTCTTCGTACCACAGCAGGCCCTTTTCGCCCTGAGTGACACCACCGACCTTCACGCCTTTGGCACGCAGGTATTCCAGTGTGTCTTCCGGGGATTTTTCCAGCTGCTCACAGAACAGCTCAGAAACGATCGCCACATCAATGTAGTCGAGCAGTTCCTCGGTGTTCTCACGAACGGCACCGCCATCCAGAGACGTCAGGATGCCATGTTTGCGGCATAGCTTTGCGTAATGCAGAGCAGCGTGTGGGATGTGACCATCGACGTGCAGCGCCTGACAACCTGCGAGGTTGAGTTCAGGAACCGGATGCAGGAAGTCGTTATCACGGCAACGCACGATGGCACGCTTGCCATCCTTTGGCATGATGAAGGAGAGGGAACTTTCCTTCACTTTAGCGCCGTGGATCGGAATGGAATACTTGGCCGCCATGTCGCGGAACATGCGAGACAGCCAGTCGTCTGCCATGGAGCACAGCAGGTCAGGTGAGATGCCCAGCTTTGCGCAGACGAAAGCCGCGGTGACAGCGTTGCCACCAAAGCTGACGGCGTAATCCTGAGCAATTGCCTTCTCATCACCTTCCGGCATGGTCTCTGACAAAAAGGTCACGTCAATATAGGACTGGCCAATAAATAGCGCTTTCATCCTGTACTCCATTAAAGTCCAGGCCACACCCCCAACGTGTGGCCTGTGAGGTCATTCTTACTGCGCCAGGGATTTACCAGTGCTGCGAAGGTCTTCAAAGGCTTCTGTCAAACGAGTGACGATTCCTTTTTCACCTTCACGCAGCAACTTGCGCGGATCGTAGACCTTCTTATAAGGGACACCGGTCTCTGGGTCGATCTGGTGTTTGAACGCATTTGGCGTTTCGAACACATAAGCGCCCGCCTGTTCGGAGAATGCGAACTGGGTGTCGGTGTCGATGTTCATTTTGAACACGCCGTAGCCCAGGCTTTCTGCGATTTTTGCTTTTTCAGAGCCGGAACCACCGTGGAACACGAGTGGCAGTGGGTTTTCACCCAGACCGTGGGTTTCGCGAACCAGTTTCTGGCTTTCACGAAGAATCTCAGGGCGCAGCTTCACGTTGCCTGGCTTGTACACGCCGTGCACGTTGCCGAAGGATGCTGCCACAGAGAAGTGGCCCAGTGGGTCGAGGCGGTTGTACGCTTCCAGTACGTCTTCTGGCTGGGTGTACAGTTTCGGATTGTCAGATCCGATGTCGTCGTCGGAACCAACGCCGTCTTCTTCACCACCGGTGCAGCCGAGTTCAATCTCAAGGCTCATCTGCAGTGGAGCCATGCGTTTCAGCAGGCGTTCACTTTCCGACAGGTTGTCTTCCAGAGTTTCCTCAGAAAGGTCCAGCATGTGAGACGTGAAGAGTGGACGACCATTTGCACGGAAGTAGTCTTCACCGTGCGAGATAAGAGCTTCCAGCCAAGGCACCAGCTTACGGTTTGCGTGGTCTGTGTGGAGCACAACGCAAACACCGTAGTGTTTTGCCAGCAGGTGCACGTGTTGGGCTGCGGAAACCGCGCCAAGAACACGGGCCTGGAAGCTATCCGGCAAGGCTGCTCCAGCATAGAACTGTGCGCCGCCGTTTGAGAGCTGTACGATTACGTCGGATTTGTTGGCTGCTGCAGCTTCGAGCACTGCGTTGATTGAGTTGGAGCCAACTACGTTTACTGCTGGAAGAGCGTACTGCCCTTCGCGTGCTGCCTGAATGAGGGTTTTGTATTCTTCGCCAAAAATGACGCCTGGACGCAGCTTCGTCACCTTAAAGGTCTCCCGATCGCATGTTGAGTGAGTAAAAAGCGAAGCCCGGGAGGAGGGAATGCTGTCTATAACAGCAGGGAACGGACTTCGCTTTTACTCATGTGGTTCGGTTGTTACGCACCAGCTAAAAGGGGGTATAGCTGGCAGTAAGGCCCCGAATTAGGCTTGCCGAGGGTGGCGGCAAACCTTGCAGGTGAAAAACTTTTCACCGGGTGCAAAAAGATTTGAAGGGAAAGTGCATCGAAACGCGTTGGAATGAAATAAGTAGGAATACGTAGTTGATGCAATCGCACGAAAGCGTGGTTTGACCACGTTATAACGATTTAAAATTCCCTCAAATGACAAATCACAAACTAACTGAGGGGAACGTGCGGGTTAGTTGCAATATTATTTGTACCAAAGCGCTTTGGCGAGACATATATCAGTATTACCTCGAGTAATAGGTATTGAACCCCATGACAGATTGTCGCCGAATATTGTGCGCTTAAGGGGAAAACCCGGGTGATTTTTAGGTTTTGCAGGCATTTTGCCGGGACACTACAGAAAAACCACCCGAATTGACGATTAGGTCAACTTGATGAGACGCTTACTTTATTCGTTTAAACGACTCGTATTCTCCGCGTGTTTGCAGTGATAAAGTAACAGGGCTGTTAGTTCTGTTACGCCAGAACCAACCATGGTTGCCATCAAATGCCGCTGTAATCTGTCCTTCATCTTGCGGCACACCGCGCCCTTTCACGTAGGAGATGGAGCGACCACCCCCGTCACCGTGTGTGTCGAAGTTCAATGTGCCTCCGTTTGCCGTCCAGCGAAACGCTGCACTCTTGCCGGCCTTCATCACCAGCTTCACCTCAACACCCTGACCGGGATCAAGTTGAATGGTGGTCTGATCGCTTTTGATGGCAGGTGTCGGGGCAACAGGTTGAGCCGCGGGTACTGCAGCAACAGTTTTCGCTGGTGCAACAGTCTTTGTGTCAACTCGGCGGGAGGTGGCAGTCACACGCTCGCGCAACTGCTGTTTCAGCATCACCTCAGCCAGCTTGCGTTCAATCTCGTCAACGCGGTTGGTCAGTTCCGGTGAAGTGGTTGCCGCTGGCTGAGTGAAGGCTGTCGGTGCAGAAGCCGCAGTTGCAGCTGCATCGGCTGCACTTTCCTCTGCCAGCTGGGATTTGATCTCACCCATCTCTGTCAGGCCCAGAACGCGGCCCATGCCGGTGGCATCTACCCCGTATTCAGAGGGCAGGATAACTATGATGAGAAGAGCCAGAGCAGACAACGCTGCGATAATGGTGGAGCGTTTCAGCTGCGCGGAAGATGGCAGCTCAGTGCGCTTTGGTGGAGTTGTATTATGCATGGTGCCTCACATTAAAAAGATAGAATGAGGCCCGTGAGCTGGTATCCTACCAACGCAAAGCCTGCTGTCATCATGGTGGTGTTCAGGGAATAGGCGTAACGCCAGAAGGTCTGCGTGCGCCGCCAATAGCCCATGACAATGAGAATGCCGCTCAAGGCCAGTAACTGACCCAGCTCGACGCCCACATTGAAGGCGATGAGGTTTGGCACCAGACCATCCGGTGAGATCTCGTATTCGAGGATCTTGGTGGACAGCCCAAAGCCATGAAAGAACCCGAAGACCAGTGTGGTGAGGCGGGTGTTGGGCTGATACTTAAACCAGACCCGGAAGGCACCCATATTATCAAGCGCTTTATAGACCACTGAGAAGCCAATGATGGCGTCAATGATGTAGGCGTTGATGCCAATGTTGAAGTAGACTCCAAGCAGCATCGTGGTGGAGTGGCCGATCGCGAACAGGCTCACATAAACGCCGATGTCTTTGGTCTTGTAGAGGAAGAACACGATCCCAAGCAGGAACAGGATGTGGTCGTACCCCGTGACCATGTGCTTGGCCCCCAGATACATGAAGGGGATGATGTTGATCCCGGAGATCTCTTGAATATAGCCCTTGTCACCGGTCGCGATGCCATGGGCTGCCGCAGGCAACGTGAGTGCCAGCAGCAGGATGCAGGAAAGCAGCAGCAAACGCGCGGGCGTCCACCGCTCAGCGCCTGCGCGCTGAAGAGGAAATGTCATGGAAAATCCATCTGTAGTTTATAGGATTGGTGCTACAGAAGGAATGGTCGGGGAGGGCGCTCCAGCCTTGAAGCGAGGTCATATCGCAAGCTTTTGACGGGCTGCGCTACATGCTTGCCAACCTCAGCAGAAATCACAGGACGCGTGAAACGTGCTTCAGCCGGTGCTTCATGAGAGTGATCAGCAGAATTATGTCCGTGCAGATGTCCGGAGATTTGCAGGTCATCTTCAAGCACGTCGTGGCTGTGGCCTGCTTCCTGATCATGCGTGTCCGTAACCACATGCTGCTGATAGGTAGTTTGCGCCAGAGCACCCAGATCATGCGAAGGCGTTGACCGGCCCATGACAGAAAACACGAGCATCAGAGTGATGCACGTGAGCAGGGCAGATCTCAGCAATGTCACAACACGAAACGGCATGCAGCTGTCGGTCAACTCTCAAACATGGAATACGCTGAATAGTCAGAGGACTATGGCAATACCATGGACCTTGGCAGAGAAAAAGACAGGAAAGTTGAGTGCCTTGGAAAACCCATGCTACCACGATAGCTTATCAATGATTCTCGTATTTATTGCCAAGAAAAAGTTAGAAGCTTCATGCCCAAAATAAACAATACCGATGCCGTTGCGGCCAGCAAGTACCTAAGTTTCATCCTTCGACATAAGCCAGAGGAAATCGGTTTGCAGCTTGACCCGGAAGGTTGGGCAAACATCAACGAGTTGATCGAACGTGCAAAACCTCAGGTCGAGCTGACATTTGAAATGATTGAGCAAGTGGTGATTGAAAGCGACAAGCAACGTTTTAAGCTGTCAGATGATAAAATTCACATCCGCGCAAATCAGGTACATTCCGTCAAAGTGGATCTGAAACTTATCCCCGTGACGCCGCCAGGCGTCCTTTATCATGGTACAGCTGAGCAAAACTGGGACTCAATTATGAAGCAAGGCCTGAAGGCCCAATCGCGTCATCACGTTCACCTTTCCCAAGACAGAGCGACAGCGATCAAAGTTGGTCAACGCCATGGCAAGCCCATTGTGCTTCTGATCGATTCAGAACGAATGCATCATAGCGGTGTGCAGTTCTATCAATCCGACAACGGGGTATGGCTGACAGATGTTGTCATACCCGAGTTTATCTCGAGATAACCTTCGCTTAGGGTCTCTATTCATCGCCTGACTGACGTTGTATGCATAGGGGGTATTACTGACTCGCGTTTCAGTTCTTGCGCTTGGCGATGATGCCAGAGCGTAGGTGATTGAGCGTGGAGGTCACTCCTTCTCACCAGATTTCAGCCGGTACCCAATGAGCAAACCAAACATTCTGATATTTATGGTCGATCAGTTGAACGGAACTCTGTTTCCTGATGGTCCGGCTGATTGGCTGCATGCGCCGAACCTTAAGAAGCTGGCGGAGCGTTCGACCCGTTTTAAGAATGCCTATACGGCTTCTCCACTTTGTGCGCCGGGACGGGCTTCGTTTATGTCAGGTCAGTTGCCAAGTGCGACTGGTGTTTATGATAATGCGGCAGAGTTTGCATCCTCCTTGCCGACGTATGCGCATCACCTGCGCAGGGCAGGGTATCAGACCTGTTTATCGGGTAAGATGCATTTTGTTGGCCCCGATCAGCTTCATGGATTTGAAGAGCGGTTGACCACAGATGTTTATCCGCCTGACTTTGGTTGGACGCCTGACTACCGCAAGCCCGGTGAGCGGATTGACTGGTGGTATCACAACATGGGGTCTGTAACCGGATCTGGCACCGCCGAGATCACCAATCAGCTGGAATATGATGATGAGGTCGCCTACAACGCCACGCGTAAGGTTTATGATCTGGCGCGGGGCAATGATGAGCGGCCATGGTGCCTGACGGTATCATTCACTCATCCGCATGACCCTTATGTGGCACGGAAGAAATATTGGGATCTCTATGAGGATTGTGAGCATCTTCTGCCAGAGGTTCCTGCAATGCCTTACGAGGAGCACGATGCGCATTCAAAGCGTATCTTTGATGCCAATGACTGGCGTTCCTTTGATATCAAAGAGGAAGACATCCGCCGGTCCCGCCGCGCTTATTTTGCGAATATCTCGTATATCGACGATAAAATCGGTGAGGTGATGACTGCGCTGGAGAGCACGCGGCAAGAAGCGATCATCCTGTTTGTCTCAGACCATGGCGATATGCTGGGTGAGCGCGGTTTGTGGTTCAAAATGTCGTTCTTTGAAGGCTCCGCACGCGTGCCCTTGATGGTTTCTGCTCCACAGATGGAACCCGGTTTGGTGACGACACCCGTAAGCAACATTGATGTGTGCCCGACGTTGTGTGACTTGGCGGGCATCAGCATGGCAGAGGTGATGCCGTGGACCACCGGAGAAACGCTGGTTGGCTTGGGGCAGGGTGAAACGCGCACATCTCCTGTTGCGATGGAATATGCGGCAGAAGCGTCTTATGCACCCATGGTGTCACTGCGCGAGGGCCGTTGGAAGTTCAACAAATGCCTGCTGGATGAAGATCAGTTGTTTGATCTGGAAGCAGACCCCCATGAACTTCACAATCTGGCTCAAGACCCTGAACATCAAAGTGTCGCAGACGAGTTCCGCACAAAAGCCGCCGCACGCTGGGATCTGGACCGTTTTGATGCAGATGTTCGTGCCAGTCAGGCGCGTCGATGGGTCGTTTATGAAGCGCTTCGTCAGGGCGGACATTACCCTTGGGATTACCAGCCCCTGCAAAAAGCCTCCGAACGCTACATGCGCAACCACATGGATTTGAACATTTTAGAAGAAAGCCAGCGCTTCCCAAGAGGCGAATAGTTTTAGTTGGAGGGGGTGATTGAGGTCCTACAGAAACGACCTCAATTGACTTCAATAGTTTCGCTGAGCTCCAGCTTTTGCGTAGAAGCAAGTACAGCATGTATTTGCAGCAAGAGAAGCCCGAAGCAACTGATGGCGAAGACGAACCAATAGTAGTTTGAGGCCGGAAACCCCACGATGAGCAGGGAGAGCAGGAAACCGAAGAGGGTTCGCTGGACGTAGGTCAGGGAGCTGATGACAGAGAGGTAGCTGCCAAAAATATCCTTTTCAACCTTGCTCATAACATATGTGTTGAAAGCGACGCGATTGGCTGACCCCATAGCACCAAGTATTCCCATGCCAATTACAATGGTTGGAAGAGTTGGGAACAGGCTGATTGTGAGCAGCGCAAGACTGAAGACCGTTAGGCAAATGCGCATTATCCTTATGGCGGACCCTGTTGAAACGAACCGGCTGATGAGAAAGCCGGAGAGGGCTGCTCCTAAGCCATAGGAAATAGAGAGTTTTGCAAGGGCGGATACATCCAGTTTGAGTACACCGCTCAAATAGATGGGATGCACTAGGTTGAGCATCATAACAGCCACGAATGTAATGTTGGCGCAAACTCCCAGCAGTACCAAATCCTTCCGTTTGAAGATACTGCGGAAGACGGTGCGGGAAACGCGTGCACGGGCCGGTCTTGCTTGCTGTGTGTAAGGAATGAAGCAAAACAGTAGGGCGGAAAGCAGCATCAGGCCGCTGTTCAACTGCAACAGGAACTGGAAGTCGTTGCTGTTCACAGCGTAGATCATCAACAGACCCACCACAAAGGTGGAGGCCTGCATTTCCACCTGCATCCAGCCATTGACTTTTCCGCGCTCACCTTCCGCAAACACTTCCTGAATGAACGCTGTCAGGGCGTTGTAGAAGAACAGAAAGAAGACCTGTGAGGCGAAGTAGAACGTGCTTAAACTGGCGATTTTAAGAAATGAGTTGCCATAGGCGACGGATGCAATCTGTAAGACACCTGCCATTATCGCGATGCAAATCATCAGGGTTGAGCGACGTGAGAACCTGTCCACCACTCTGCCGGAGACTGGTGCGAGAAAGATCAGCAAAGCAGTGGCATAGGTTGCTGTAAAGGCAAGGACTTTCTCACCGCCAAGAGACCTTGACAGTTCCCAGGGGACGATGGTCAGCGCGATCCCCATGGCAATGGATGCAATAAAATTTGCGAACACCAAAACAGACAGTTTCATCCCGTTTCCCCCTTGCAGTTCAATGGAGCATATTTAGAAAGAAAAAACTATCTTTATTTAATTGGGCAGGTATCACGCCGCTATTATCACTCGAATAACTGTTCTATATTTCTCAAGAGTTGGTGAGTTCGCAGACTGTTCAGCCTCAAGAAACCTATGGAGCATATAGGGCTTTGTCCGTATGCTGGATGTGTTGGATTGAGGATAAATCAAAATGGAACTCTGGATTCCAATCACCATTGCAGCGGCGTTTAGCCAGAACCTGCGGTCGGCACTGCAAAAGCACCTAAAAGGCAAAATTGGAACCACAGGAGCCACGTTTATTCGTTTCGGCTTTGGCTTCCCTATTGCGGTGTTTTACCTTGCTGTGATCCTCAAGCTAACAGGAGAATCCGTTCCCGATGTGGGGACAACATTCTACTGGGCTGCTGCGTTTGGCGGTTTGGCGCAGATAATTGCCACCTTCCTGCTCGTACACCTGTTCTCTTACCGCAATTTTGCTGTCGGTACGGCCTATTCCAAAACTGAGCCGGTTCAGGCGGCACTCTTTGGCTTTATCTTGCTGGGAGAGCAACTGACACCGCTAGGCATGGGCGCGATTGCGCTAGGGATCATCGGGGTGTTGTTCATCAGCTTTGGGAAGCAACGTCCAACAGGGGCTATGGTGCTGTCCACTCTGGTTGGGAAACCAGCATTGATTGGTCTGGCATCGGCAGCGTTCTTTGGGGCATCCGCCGCGTTCTACCGCACAGCTTCGCTTTCCGTTGAGGCTGACTCTTTCTTGCTGCAGGCGGCGTTTACGCTGGTGTGTGTGACGGCCTTTCAGACCGTTGTCATGGGCAGTTGGATGACTGTGACGTGTCCTGCAGAGTTACGCGCAGCGATCCGGAACTGGCGCTTGTCCGGTCTGGTTGGGCTTGCGGGTATTGCCGGGTCCATCGGTTGGTTTACAGCAATGACATTGCAGCAAGTGGCGTATGTGCGTGCACTGGCTCAGATTGAGCTGGTGTTTACGCTGGCTGCATCATGGATGTTCTTCCGCGAGAAGATTACGCCGATTGAGCTGGCAGGGTGCGTGCTTGTTGCCCTCGGTGGGGTAGGCATCGTCATGGCTGCCAGCTAAGAGGCTTTAACTGCCTGAACGACCAACGGCGTTGGTTGGTGTGCCCTTCTGGAAGCTTTCCATGTGAGAGATCAGCTGGTCCCAAAGGGTCTGCATGGCTTCTTCTGATGCCCAGGCCACATGCGGGGTTACGATCACGTTCGAGCGCTCCAGAATGCTGAGAAGGGGATTATCCTCCTGCGGTGGTTCTGTGGTGAGCACGTCAAATCCCGCTGCTGCGATCTGGTCGTTGTTGAGCGCCTCCACGAGTGCAGCTTCATCCACCAATCCACCACGAGACGTGTTGATGAGGATTGGCTTTTGATGCATCGCGTCAAACTCAGGCGTGGAGATGATACCGCGTGTTTCTGGAGTTAGCGGCGTGTGCAGGGAGATGACATCACTGGTCGTAATCACCTCTTGCCAGGCGGTGTAGCCAGAGCGGACATCTGTTGCTCCCTTGCGCTCGGCAAATACAACGTCCATACCCAGAGCTTCGCCGATCCGCGCGGTGCCCTTGCCCAATGTACCTGAGCCAATGATGCCCAGGCGCGAGCCGGACAGATCTTTGATCGGGTGGTTGAAGAAGCAGAATTTGCCTGACTTCTGCCATTCGCCATTGACCACGTCCTCGCGGTATCCCACCAGCGAACGACGCAGAGCGAAGATGAGAGCGAAGGCATGTTCCGGAACGGTATTGACCGCGTAACCGTGCACATTGGACACCACGATGCCCAGCTCGTCACAGGTCGCGATGTCCACCTTGTCGTAGCCTGTTGCTGCAATGCAGATCAGCTTCAGGTCTGGCAGCTGCTTCAGCACATCGGCGGAAAGAGGCACCTTGTTGGTGATGCAGATCTGAACCCCGTGCAGCTTCTCCAGCACTTCCTCAGGAGAGGTGTTGTCATGTTCCACCCAGTCATGCGGAAAGGTTGGTTTGGAGATGTGGACGCTCGGTCCAATAGTGCTGCGGTCCAGAAAAGCAATCTTCATAAGGTTACCCTGAAAATGTTGGAAGCAATGCGTCAAAGATGGAGGATGGTTCGGCACTCTCATCATCCACGCCATTGCGGGCCTGCCCCCAATCGCTCAGGGCATTGAGAACCGGAATAAGCGAAAGGCCGTCTTTGGTCAGCGAATATTCCACGCGCACGGGCACTTCAGCAAACACCTCACGGCGGACGATGAAGTGCTCTTCCAGTTCTCGTAGAGAACGGGTGAGCATCCTGTCGGAGGCGCCGGGCATGAGCTTCTTCAACTCGGAAAAACGCTTGGAACCGGTTACGAGATGGTAGAGCAGGATCGGTTTCCACTTGCCGCCGATGATTGCTACGGTGGTGGCGACTGCTTCTATTGAGCCGATATGAGCTGCACTGTCACTTGTCATTTTTGCTTACACGCTTGTTCGTATCACTCGTCATGCGGGTAGGACGCACACTTACAGGTGCTATATCAGCTTTTAATCAAAATCAAACGAAGTTTCAGTGAGCTAGAGCTGAATATGCTCAGCCTAACAGTTAGCCTTGCGTAAGGCTTGAGCCCGCTCAAAACGCTCTGGACACGCCTTCAGGTTCCCGCCAATATCCGTAGCTTCGATTTATATGATTTGAGTTGGATGGTCTTTTGGCGAGATACCCGGAAATTTTCGTGCTTCGGCATGGTCAAACAGAATGGAACGTAGCGGGCAGATTTCAGGGGCACCAGAATTCTCCACTCACGGAGAAGGGCAAAGAGCAAGCTCTGCTGCAAAACAAGCTGCTCTCAGGTGTTGAAGCCCTGCCGTCTACTGCGTTCGTCAGCCCGCAACCCCGCACAGTGCACACGGCGCAGTTGGCACTGGGGCCAGAGATTGAGCAGAAGCTGGATGACCGGCTGAAGGAGATCTACTTTGGCGCCTGGGAAGGGCTAACCAAGGACGAAGTAAAAAATCTGGTCGGAGATGACTACGAAAGCGGCCTCTGGCATTTTCAGAGCCCGCAGGGTGAAACCTTTGAGGCGATCTCAGGCCGCGTTCAGCACTTTCTGGAGGAGCTGACCGAGCCTGCCGTTGTTGTCACACACGGCATCACCTCCATCATCCTGCGCGGACTCTACATGGGCCTCAACACACTGGAACTCCTGCAACTCCCCCGCAAACAAGGCTGCATCTATCACCTTTCCAACGGGTCAGAGCAGGTGCTGGAATAAGAACCAACTTATCAGAGAGCGTTATGCATGGCTGTGAAATCAAAGCTGTCGTGCTTGCTCTCCCAATTCAGCTCTTGTTTCGCATAACTGGGGTCGTAAACGCGGTCGATTGACCTTGGCAATGTCCAGCCTTGCGATTGAAATAGTTTTACAATCGCGGGGGATCTCCGGGCGATAACGGCAGGTGCATCTGTTTTGAGCTCCTCTGCGTCTTCGGGCAGGAAGGGTGTTTGGCCGGAGATGATGACGCGGCCAAAATCGTTGCCGTCATCAGTGAGTGCAGCCACGTGCGCTGTGGCAACGTCGCGTTTATCGATACCTCTGTGAAGCCGATAAGCTGCCATCAGGACGGGGTCCTCTGGAAAGCATCGTGACATGCGCAGGGCTCTCACCTTGAACCTACCGCTTGCCAGTAGTGCCAAATGGTTTTCGGCTTCTAATTTGGTGCGGTGATAGATCGTGCGTGGCTGTGGTTCCACCTGCTCTGTGATCCAGGCTGCTTTGTCTGCAAGCGTGTTGGCCTGTCCGTAAAGAGCTGTGGTGCTGGTGAAAATGAAACGCTGAACACCTTCCGCACGCGCCATGCGAGCCAGCGCAACTGTACCCTTTAAATTGATCCGGTGAAATTCATCCTCCGAGAACACGCCTACATGTGGGGCATGCAAGGCTGCTGAGTGGACCACCGCGACTGCTCCCTGACAGAGGCGCTGCAGAGTGTCTGCATCAGAAATGTCAGCAATGTGTGTTGTTGTTGATGCAGCGAGGCGGTCTATACCGACGACATCGTAAGTTGGCTTGAGAGCTAAGACGATCTCGCTGCCAATGCGACCGGAACTTCCTGTGACAATGACCTTCTGCATTTCTGAGGCTCCTGAGACTTACCGCACCATCAAATAAGCGCCGGAGATCAGCAGCATGGCGGCGAGGGCGCGGCTGAGGTCTATGGAGCGAATGGGCAGATTGAAGAGGCCGAAGTGGTCGATGACCATGCCAGCCATTAACTGCCCGACGATGATGAGCAGCACAGCAGAGGTTGCGCCCAACTTTGGCAGGGTTTGTGTGATGGTGAGATAGAGGATGAGGCCAAAGACACCGCTGGCCAGCATGTACCACGGAATGGTGCGCCACTCACTGATCTGCTCACCCTTGCGCGCAAACAGCAGGGCAAGCGATGCAATCAGGCCGCCTGCATGAATGATGACACTGGCGGCAGCTCCGCCAACGCGTTGGCCCATAATACCGCCCATAGGCGCTTGCAGGCCAACGGCGACACCGCCCAGCAGACCGATAAAGCAAATCGCGAGTAGTTCCAGCACAGATAGAGATCCGATTCTTGTAGAGATTAGAGCAGCTAATCCCCTCTGTATCGGTCTCCACCTGCTCTGCCTATGCAGAAATGCTGATCAAACCCTATAGGTTCGCTAAACTGCCGAAGCGGGTTGCTTGCCTGTTTTCCACGCGGCCTGGCCGTGAAGGCTTGGTCAGATACCGGATGTTGGACTTCCGGTGTTTCTGAACAGCCTTTATCTTCTTGCTCAGCTGAATGTGAACGATCTCCAACAGCAAACCAAAGGCCATCGCAAAGTAGACATAGCCCTTGTTGATGTGGATCTCGAAGCCCTCAGCCATGAGAAGACCACCGAGCAAAATAAGGAACAGCAGGGCCAGCGCTTTTAGGCCCGGGTGCTTTGTGACGAGCTGGTTGATTGCACCAGCTGTCAGCACCATGACAACGGCAGATGCCAGAATTGCGGCGACCATGATTGGCAAATCATCCGTCAAACCAACAGCGGTGATCACCGAGTCCATGGAGAACACGGCGTCCATCGCCACGATTTGCAGCAGCACGACTGTCATGCCGTTTGCCAGGTGAGGTGCGTGCTCAGTATCACTCGCCACCAACAGGTGTTTCAACTCCGCCACGCTCTTGGCCAGCAGGAATGCGCCGCCGCCAATAAGGATCAGGTCACGACCGCTGATATCAACGGTGCTGACCTGAAACAGCGAGTAGGTGAGGGACATCACCCAGCTGATGGAGAACACAAGCCCCACACGGGCAAGCACGGCCAGTCCGATACCAAGGTTTCGGGCAATCGCGCGTTGGTGTGCAGGAAGGCGCTCACACAGAACCGAAATGAACACGACGTTATCAACGCCCAAAATCAGCTCTAGTCCAAACAGGGTAAGAAAGATTAGCCAAACCTGTGGCTCAAGGAGAAGCTCTATCATTGGTAAGGCTCCCTGATCAGAACCTCACCGGTGATCGGTCGACAACCAGAAGCGTCGTCCATTGTTTTTTGTACCTCGACAAAGGAAGATAGCCGTATCCGCTGGCATTGGGGGCTATCACCTTATGCTTCACTTGCCAGCGGCGGGCATTTTGACGGAAATTTACTCACTCATAAATAGGTGTAAGTACTTATTTTGCGAGATGTGATGCATGTAAAGGCTTCGCATAAATGGCAGAAATGCCTAAGATTTTTATGGATTCGGGGTGCTATGTCACATTGTGCAACCTGAAGTGAATATGAGTATGATAGATCTATAATTTTGGAATAGATTTTTATGGAGGTAATTATGACTGCTCAGGAAACAAAACTGCTTCTGGTATGCGGAAAGATTGCTTCCGGCAAATCCACTCTTCTCACGCATCTGGTGAATGATCATCATGCGGTGCTGATCAGCGAAGATCATTGGAACGCGACGCTCTTTCCCGATGAGTTGAATACGCTGGAGGATTACGTGAAGTATTCTGCCCGCGTGAAAAAAGCGCTTGGCCCGCACATTGTGGGCCTGCTGCAGCATGGTGTTTCTGTTGCGTTGGACTTTCAGGCCAACACGGTGCGGGATCGCAAGTGGATGAAGAGCTTGTTTGAGGCTGCTAATGTCGCCCACGAGCTGCATTACCTCTCCGTGCCTGATGAGGTGTGCAAGGAACGCCTTTGGGTGCGCAATGAGGCAGGCGAGCATCAGTTTACGGTCAGTGAAGCTCAGTTTGAGCAGTTCACCAAATACTTTCAGGCGCCAACCGTTGATGAAGGTTTCAATGTCATCCTGCACGACTTTCAGGCCGCCTGACGAAAAAGGCCCCTCGGCAAAGAGGGGCCAGTTTTGCAAAAGTCGTTGAGACAACAGTTTATGCTGCTTGGCGTTTTTGTAGGGTCGACTTTTACGTTGTCAGTAAAGCCTTAAGCCGTTGCTTCCAGCTCTTGTGGTTGAGTGGCCGGAGCCTTGCCCCAGCGCAGGGATGCTTCCGCAATGCGCTTGCCAAAGGATTCTGCCGTGCGATGATCTGCATTTGGTGGCGCCACATCTGGCCCTTCATCCACGTTAGCTTGTGCCATCATGCCCAGATAAGAACCGAGGCGGTTGATGTCTTCAACGGAGCCAGCACTGGAGTTATTACCTGCCATATCGTTGGCGCCAACCCAAATCATACCCTGCTGAGCTGCAAAGACAGACATCTGCACGAGAGTAGTCATCTTATCGCCAGACTGTGAAGCCGATACCGTGAAGCCAGCCGCCAGCTTATTTTGCCAACCACGGTCAAACCAGACCTTGGAGGTTTCATCCATGAACATCTTAAAGGGACCGCTGACAGAGCCCAGATAGGTTGGTGAACCGAAAATGATGGCATCAGCGTTGTTCAAAATGGCAAAGTCGCCGTTTAAACCAGTGACATCGACCAGCACACCATCTGCGTTTTCAATTGAATTGATGCCATTGACGACAGACTTCGCCAGCGTTTCGGTGTGACCAAAACCAGAGTGGTAGGCAACAGCGACAGAAACTCTCTTATCCTGCATATTTTGTTCCTTTGAAATTGAGAGTGTGCGTTCTGCCGATACATGAGGGGCTGGCTTAATGAATACAAATGCATTAATTCAATAAGAACTATGCAGAAAATGAATTATTTAGGTCTTGATGGCCGCGCCCTGATGATGTTGAAGCTGATCCATGAAAGCGGATCAGTGACGCAGGCTGCGCAGATGATGGGCGTAAACCAGTCCACCGTCAGCCATGGATTGGAGCGGGTGCGGGGTCTTTTGGGAGATCCGCTGTTCGTCAAAGCAGGCCGCAATGTGGTGCCGACAGAGCGTATGGATGCTCTGATGCCCATGGTGGAAGAGCTGCTGCAAACGCTGGCGTTGATCGGTGAACCGTCAAAGTTTGATCCGTCCACCGCAACCAACCGCTTTGTGATTGACTGCCGTGATGAAGATCATAACCTGCTGATCCCCTCAGTAATCAAGCGCTTACGGCAGGAGGCTCCTGGCGTAACTCTCCGTTGTCGCCTGTCTCATCGTCACGAGGTCGCTTCACTGGTGGATGGCGATGCCGACCTGCTGTTCACCCCCCTGCAACCACCAGACTCCCATGAGTTTGTTGCGCAAACGCTGTTTGATGATGAGTTTGTGGTGTTCTACGATCCTAAAACACGAGATGCTCCGGACACGCTGGAAAAATATGTCGCCGCACCGCATGCCAACATGCTGGTAACTGCTGATGAAGTGACGTTCATTGACCGCGCATTGGCTGAGTTGGGCCACAAACGCCAGACGGTTTATTCCGCCCCCAGCTTCAACGCCCTTGCTGCGACATTGCCAGGCACAGACCTGATTGCGACCATGCCCCGCAAACTGATCTGCGGTGGCATAAAGTCCGGCCTCGCCTCCTGCAAGTGCCCAGCCCCTGTCGTCGACGTTGGCATCAGCGCCATCTGGCACATCCGCAACCGAACCTCTCCCGCCCACAAATGGTTCCGCGACCTCATCCTGTCTCAGGCACAAGCGCTGTTTGGCGGTTAAATCCTTCCACCGTTCTGCTTTTGATCACCAGCATGGCGCCCGTGTTGCAGATGAACTAAAACAGACTTGCTTGGCTAAGAGATAAAGTGATTGATATGACCCTGACAACAATCGGTTTCACCAAAACAACAGCAGAGAACTTCTTTGGCCGCTTGCAAAGTGCGGGCGTCAAGAAGGTGATTGATGTGCGCCTCAATAACACTTCTCAGCTGGCTGGTTTTGCCAAGTCTAATGATCTGGCCTTCTTTTTGGAAGCCATTGGCGGCATTGGCTATGAGCACGAGCCATTGCTGGCACCGGATCAGGATATGTTCAAAGCCTTCAAGAAAGAGAAGGGCGACTGGACCATCTTCAAAGACCGCTTCATGGGCCTGCTCTCCCAGCGCAAGGTAGAGAGCAAGTTCAAGGCAGATATGTTCGAGGGCGCCTGTCTCCTCTGCTCCGAACACCTCCCCCACGAATGCCACCGCTCCCTCGTCGCCAACTACCTCAACAGCCGCTGGGGCGGAGCGCTGAAGGTGACGCACCTTTGACTTAGGGGTAGTTGGTCGGTTTCAGATTTCGTAAGAGTACTAGGCAACCCAGTAGTCAGAGAATCGATTTCTGCTAATTGCGACCGATGAGAAATATTTATCCAAAACTCCAAAAATAAAACTTGATTATATTACTCATGTTTTATAGGTAGAGGGCAGCCGCAAGCCAATACCTCTTTCTATAAACATCGGTAAAATAATGAAGTTCTCTCCGAGGCCGGAGCAGGCTTGCAGCACCTTTGTGCTTGTTGCCTGCGCCCTTTCGCTATCTGTGCAATCTGCTCAAGCTCAATCCAATAAATCGAAAGAAAGCGAAGACGTAGACGCGCTGGATCCAATCGTGGTGACTGGGTCTACGGACAACAAAGACACTATTGCGCAGTCCGAAATCACAAGTGACCTGATTGACCGCACTCAGTCTGCGACGATTCCTGGCTTGCTCTCCAGCCTCCCTGGTATTGAGTTGATCGGTAACAGCCGCGTTCTGGGGCAATCCATCAACATGATGGCTTTTGGCGACACTGAAGATATTGAAATCACCATTGATGGCGCTCAAAAGTCCTTTGAGAAGTACCAGCAGGGATCGGTCTTTATCGACCCTGAACTGCTTAAGGTCATCGATATCACCAAGGGTACTTTTTCCGCCGAAAAGTATGGTGCATTCGGAGGCTCTGTTGAGATGACAACTAAGAGCGCTTCGGACATGTTGCGTGATGGCCAGTCGTATGGCGCTTTTGCGAAAGTCGGCTTTGCTTCCAACGGCAATGAACTCGTAAAATCAGCTGCCACCTTTGCCCGCTCGGAGGAGCAAGGCTTTGAAGTGTTGGTTGCCGGAACACACCGCACCAATGATGACTACTCAGTTGCAGGGAATGACGAAGATCTGACTCTTTCTGCGGGTAGCATGTTGACAGGCCACTTCAAAGCAAACCTGGAGCGTGAAGATCATTTTTTCGAGTTTAGCGGAATGTACTCTTACAGTGACGATTTCAAGCCCTGGGCTGCCAGACGTGGTTTGATCAAGCCTAAGCAAACGTCATTAAGCAAGTACGGGTCTTTAGATGAATACCTGAAAACACAGGCTGTTGATCGCGAAATGAAGGACACTTCGTTGAGTGGGACTTATGAATACAACCCAGACAGCGATCTTATTGATTTGGCATTCAAGGCTTCTTATTCCAAGACAGCCCAGCATGACACGCGCCGGGTTCCACTCGCTAATCCTGACTATAGTGCAGACCTTTATGTTGGTGGTGATGACAGTACGCTAGACTATTCCATTTACAAACTGGACCTCCAAAACACCTCTGCTTTTAATTGGGGTGAATTTGAAAATACGCTGAAATATGGCGTGCAAATGCGTCATGAAATTCGTGACAGTATGGCTTTTAAGAAGAGCTATGTCGGCGACCCTGATTACAATAACGGATACTTGCAGCCCTATAACATTCCGAGTGGAACGCAGACAATTTGGTCAGCCTGGGGCGAATACACTATTGGGTACGGTGGCTTGGAGCTTACTCCGGGGCTGCGTTACGACTACATCCATACCAAAGGTGAAGCCAACCTTGCATCTAAATACAACGATCCAGAGATAAACCATGATTACGGCACCGTAGAGCGCTTTGGCTTTTCTCCAAGCATTAGTGCTGTTTATTCTCTGACACCCAACATTAAGCTCTTTGGTGATTACGCCTATAAGCTTCGTGCCCCACTGGTTGACGAACTCTATGACGTAGGTAGCACTCGCGCGACGGCCACTCAGTTACAAAATGAGAGAGTTTCTGCAAAGCGCATTGGAGTCGCGTCGACCTACACGAACGTGCTGATGCAGAATGATACGATCACTGGTCGTATGTCAATCTACCGCAATGATGTCTCCAACAACATCTATCGATTGTTGAGTGATAATAAGGGAAGCTATGACGCTCCTGCGCCAACATATGGCAATCTTGCTGGCTACTATACACAGGGCTTTGAAGCTGAATTGTATTATGACAGTGAGCAGTTCTTTGGCAGCATTGCGTATTCCAGAATGCAGGGTAAGCATCATGGGACACTTAAAAACGACAATGCAACGACGGACCAGTATGTGTCTGAAGTTGCACCAACAAAGTTGATCGTTAGCCTGGGTTACAAGGTGCCAGAGGCGGATATCACATTTGGTTGGAAAGGTCGTTTTGTTGATGCTCAGGACCGGGTGCCAGATAACTACACCAGCCTTTATAGTCCGAGCAAAGGCTATGCGGTTCATGATGTGTTTCTGACATGGACTCCAAAAGAGGGGCGTTTTGAGGGATTGGAGGCCCGTGCTTCTATTGAGAATATGTTCAACAAGAACTACCGCCCTTACTTTGCTGATGGAGCCGCGCCTGAGAAAGGTATCAACTTCAAAAGCTCAGTGAGTTACAAGTTCTAAGCGTTTCGAGAGCGGAGGTGATGAGCCTCCGCTTTTTGCTTCACCTTCACACCCTCACCGTTTCCCCCAACACAACCTCTCTCGTCACCCCAACATTCTCCAGAAATGCCGTGTCGTGGCTGACTATGAGGAGGGCGCCGTTGTAGGTGGTGAGGGCGGATTCTATGGCCTCAATAGCAGTAAGGTCCAGGTGGTTGGTGGGTTCGTCCAGGATGAGCAGTTTGGGGGGCTGGGCTGCGCCGAGGACGCAGGCTAGGCCAGCGCGCAACATCATGCCACCACTGAGGGTTTGGACTTGCTGTGTGGAGGCATCTCCGCGGAAAAGAAAACGGGCGAGGATAGCACGGCAAGTGTTTTCATCCTGCTCCGGGTTCAACAGGCGGAAGTTTTCCAGCACCGACAGGTCTGGGTTCAACAGGCTGACACTTTGGTCCAACACGCGGGCAGAGGGGTGCAGCTGGCAAGTGCCGGACAGGGGCGGGAGCTTACCCGTTATCGTCTTCAGCAGCGTTGTTTTGCCAGACCCATTCGCGCCTTTGATGGCAATACGTTCTGGCCCTGTTATCACGAGTGAAAAATTGCGGAGCAAGGGCTGATTTTTGTCATAGCCAACACTCAGTCCGTTGGCTGCCAGCACTCGTTGGCCGTTTGCAATGCCAGAGGAGGCGATGCTGATGCTCAGCTGTTCCAGCACCTCGATCTTCTCGCGGGCGGCTTTGGAACTTTGCTCTGCCTCCTCGCGCATTCGAGATGCAAGATTGGCGTTTTCTCCAAGGCTGTTTTCAGCTTTGTTGCGCATGGCGTTGAGGAGGATTTTGGGCTGGTCGCGTTTGGCACGCGCACGGTGGCCTGCACCATCCTTGCGGGCTTTGCGCTCAGTGACACTCTGGATCTTGCGGTTAAGGTCGCCAATGCGCTTTTCAGCAGATGCCAGATCTTGTTCAGCAGCAGCCAGTTCCAATGCTTTTTGCGCCTTGTAGAAGCTGTAGTTGCCGCCAAACACTGAGGCTCCCAGTGTGGTCAGCTCAACGATGCAGTCCATCTGCTCCAGCAAGGCACGGTCATGGCTGACGATGATCGCACCCTTGCGCCACTTGGCGAGGAAGGTGCCTAGGGCCTCCCGGCCATCTGCATCCAGATTGTTGGTGGGCTCATCCAGCAGCAGAAAATCAGCATCATGAAACTGAAGTGCCGCCAACCTGCAACGGGTGATCTGCCCGCCGGAGAGAGCGGAGAGTGGGTGATCAGCGGAGATTTCCAGCCCCATCTGGGCAAGGGCCGCTTCCATGCGACTTTCCAGCGTCCAGTCTGCGTGAGCCAACTCGTCCATACCGGCAGTTCCTGCCTCAGCCTTTTGCAGGACGCGCAGAGCTTCGGTGATGCCAAACAGGTCTGCAAGTGTTTCTTCTGGTCCGCTTTGCAGCTGCTGCTTTAGCAAGCCGATGGACCCTTGCACGGAAACTGAGCCGGAAGCAGGTGTCAGCGCACCGCTGATGAGGTTCAGCAGTGTTGTTTTGCCAGTGCCGTTGCGGCCAATCAGGCCAGTGCGGTGTTGAGCAAACTGAAGGTTGAGATCAGAAAAAAGTGCAGTACCGTCAGGACGTGCGCAAGACAGATGATTGAGTGAGATAGATAAAGGCATGGTGATGAACTCTTACAGAAACAGGGCAGGTTGAATGTGTTGTCCTGTTCTTGTTCATCGCTTTATCTCCTCGCGTTTTGATCGGGCCAGAGATTATGCGGTTTGCACGGGAAGTCAAGGCACATACAGCTTGCCCGTCATTGCCCCGCATCCTGTGTTGCTTTTGCCTCACTCCGCCGTGCGCTTAGCGCAAGCAACAGGAGGAAGGAGATGAAGAGCACCACAACACCGGGAATGATGGAGGCGCTGGACAGGCTGAGGGTGGTGATCAACACGCCAGTTATAAGGCTGCCAACAGGAGCACCGCCTTCATCACCCAGATACATGACGCTGAGCACGCGGGATTTGTGGGTTGAGGGCGCATGTTCCTGCAAGATGGTGCGACTCATGTTGAGGCAGATGCCATCGCCAACGCCCCAAAAGAAGATGCTGCCAAGAAAAACCCAGTAAGGTGGAGACATCGCCCAAAACAGCAGTGCAAAGCCGCCCATACTGTAACCCACAACAAGCGGTGGGACTGGATTTCTGATTGCTCCCAGTTTGAGGAGCAAGCCGCTGGAGCATGCGCCGCCAACCATGAAGACAGCGAAGGCAAACGCAAAGTCAAAACCTGTGGCGTGATAGGTATCCCGTAACATAAGCGGTACCAGAACGGCATAGGGACCGCCCAGTATGAGGCCGGCTGAACTCATCAGAAACACAGGCAATCTTAGGGTTTTGGAAGACAGCACCAAAGCCAGTCCCTCACGAATTTCGCTAAGGATGCTGGGTCTTTCTTTTGCCGCAAGTGCTGGCGTGTCTGGCAAACGCAGGCTTGTTGTAATGCCAACCAGAAAGAGCGTGCTGGAGATGGCAAGCAGCGGTGCAACACCAACCCACTCCACACTGCTGGCAAGTGCAAAGCCTGCCAGCGTGACGAGGTAGAGCATCCCCACGGAAAGCGTCACGCTGCGCCCGATGTGCATGGATGAGATGTGATTGAGCATACCATCCAGCGTAGGCTGAACGAATGCCAGTGTGGGGCCAGAGAGCAGTGCAAAGAGGAGCAGGCCTTCAAACCCGACAAAGCCGAGATGAAGCAGCACAGTCAACGCTATTACGGGGACCGCATTGGCGATGTGTAGCAAAACAAGCAGCTTGCGCTTGTTGAAGCGATCAGCGACGGCCCCGGCAAACAGCAGCACAAACAGGTTGGGCAGCATAGAAGCCGTCATTGCATAGCTCACCCGTTCCGGGCTCTCAGCAAGGTAGACAGTTACAAGGTAGGGAAACAGCACACCCAGCATGGCACGGGGGAACTGAAAGCTGGTGAGGCTGAGTTGATAAAACAGGATGGGGCGTGAAACAGACATCAAAAAAAATGACCCTGAGCAAAGAATCGTTAAGCTTCACGGTAGGCCCGCAGAGTATTTGTTTTAAACTTGGAGAATGGTGTTTTCGTAGAAGAGAAAAAACATGTATGAAGCGTAGTTCCTCTTCAAATTTGTGAATGAAAATAATATTTTCCCTGAAAGAACAACTGTAGGTTACTGAAATGAATTTTAGAACAGACCACTTGTATCGACTCGAGGCAGAATCTATTGATATCCTTCGCGAAGTGGCAGCTGAATTCAATAACCCGGTGATGTTGTATTCCATCGGTAAAGACTCCTCCGTAATGCTTCATCTTGCACGTAAAGCCTTTTACCCAGCTCCCCCACCATTTCCTCTTTTACATGTAGATACGACTTGGAAATTTCGTGAAATGATCGAGTTTCGAGACCGTATGGCCAAAGAAGCTGGGATGGAGCTTATAACGCACACTAACCCAAATGGATTGAAGGATAATGTAAATCCATTTGATCATGGTTCCAGCTTGTATACGCATGTGATGAAAACTGAAGCACTCAAGCAAGCATTGGATATGCATGGTTTCGATGCGGCATTTGGTGGTGCACGACGAGATGAAGAAAAATCTCGCGCAAAAGAACGTATATTTTCATTTCGGACAAAAACGCATGGATGGGACCCAAAAAATCAACGGCCTGAGCTTTGGTCAATATTCAATACGCGAGTTAAGTCTGGTGAATCTATACGTGTGTTTCCGCTTTCCAATTGGACAGAACTTGATATCTGGCAATACATTCTTTCAGAAAGTATTTCGATGGTACCTCTATATTTTGCGAAAGAGCGTCCAGTCGTAACACGTGATGGGCAGTTAATCTTGGTAGATGATGAGAGATTGCCACTGAACGATGGGGAGATTCCTGAAAAGCGCATGGTACGTTTCCGTACGTTGGGTTGTTACCCGCTTACTAGTGCATTTGAATCATCCGCAGCAACACTCGAGGATATTGTTGAAGAAATGTTGATCGCGCGGACTAGCGAACGTGCGGGACGTTTGATCGATCACGATGAAGCTGCTTCTATGGAAAAGAAGAAAAAAGAGGGGTATTTTTGATGGAACAGGTATTAATTACCCCCAAAACAACTGTATCAGAATACTTGCAACAGCAGAGTAATAAATCGTTACTTAGATTCATAACATGCGGTAGTGTAGATGATGGTAAATCAACACTTATCGGGCGATTACTTTATGATTCAAAGCTGTTGTTTGATGATCAACTTGCTACGCTGGAGCGTGAGTCGAAAAGACGAAGCTCAGGTGGTGAAGATATTGATTTTTCACTACTCGTAGATGGATTGGAAGCCGAGAGAGAGCAGGGCATCACGATTGATGTTGCTTACCGTTTTTTTACAACGGACAAGCGGAAATTTATCGTTGCAGATACGCCAGGGCACGAGCAATACACTCGAAACATGGCAACCGGAGCGTCATCAGCTGACCTTGCCGTTATTTTGGTTGACGCTCGCAAGGGTATTTTGCAACAAACTAGACGACATTCATTTATTGCATCCCTTCTCGGCGTTCAACACGTAGTGCTTGCAATAAATAAAATTGATCTTATTGATTTTTCTGAGCGACGGTTCGCAGAAATCCTCGAGGATTACAAGACATTTAGTTCTGGATTCGACTTCTCCACGTTTCAAGCGATTCCAATTTCCGCTAAGTGCGGAGACAATGTGACTTTGCCTTCTGAGAACATGCATTGGTATTCTGGTCCCACATTACTAGACCATCTGGAGCACGTGTCAGTTGATATGAATCGTAATGCAGGACCATTTCGGATGCCTGTGCAATGGGTGAATCGTCCCAACTTAGATTTCCGTGGGTTTGCAGGTACCGTTGCTGGTGGAACAGTGCGGCCAGGAGATGAAATCGTTGTCGCTAAGTCTGGAAAAACCTCACGAATAGCTTCAATTGTTTCGATGGATGGCGATTTACCGGTTGCGGTCGCTGGTGACGCCGTCACACTCACATTAGTAGATGAAATTGATGCCAGTCGAGGCGATATGTTTGCTTCTCCTCAGCATCGTCCGGAGGTCGCTGATCAATTTGCAGCGCATCTTATCTGGATGGAAGAACAGGCCATGCATCCTGGCAGGTCATATTTGTTGAAGATTGGCCGTAAAACAGTTACTGCAACCGTTACTGAGATTAAACATAAAGTTGATGTCAACACCTTCCAAAATCTGGCTGCTAAGAATTTGGAGTTAAATGAAATAGCTTTTTGCTCGTTTTCTCTATCGGAACCAGTAGCGTTTGATCCGTATGAAGCCAACAAGCAGACTGGTTCTTTTATTTTGATTGACCGCTTCACTAATCAGACTGTGGGAGCGGGGATGATTTGGTTTGCACTGCGGCGCTCGTCCAATATTCATTGGCAAGCGCTAGATGTAGACAAGCAAGCTCGCTCAATGCAAAAGCAACAAAAACCCGTAGTCCTTTGGTTTACAGGCCTGAGTGGTTCAGGAAAGTCTACAGTCGCCAATCTGGTTGAAAAACGGCTGTGCGAAATGGATAAACACACGATGTTGCTTGATGGCGACAACGTTCGGCACGGTTTAAATCGTGATCTCGGATTTACTGACAGTGATCGTGTGGAAAACATCCGGCGAGTTGCAGAAGTCTCTAAGTTGTTTGTTGAAGCAGGTTTAATAACACTTGTGTCTTTCATCTCTCCTTTTAAGTCAGAGCGGAAAATGGCTCGAGAGATACTTGAAGCTGGCGAGTTTGTAGAAATTTTCGTCAATACTTCAATCGAGGAATGCCGTAAGCGTGATCCGAAGGGTCTTTACGCAAAAGCTGATCGAGGCGAGTTGAAAAATTTCACTGGCGTTGATGCTACGTATGAACGTCCGGAGAGTGCTGAAGTCGTACTATATGGCGATGAAGGAAGACCAGAAGCGCTAGCAGACCAAGTTTTCAATTATCTAGAGCAAAAGGGTTACTTGTAGTTTGGATGTTGGTTAAGAGGATGAGTTAATGTTCGTATAGTTGTAAGAACTAGATGAACTTAGAACTGATGTCCCTTCCAGCTATCCGCTAATAAAATTACTCTCAATTCGGCTTTTTGTGATGCCTTTTTCTTTTAAGCCATCCAATGAGCGAAGTGGGTAGATGCTCTCAAGCCATAAGAATAAAATAGCTTACGAAGGTGTGAAATGAGAATTTTGATTTGGACCTCTCCTTGGATTTTGCAGGGCGGTACTGTTTTTTTTGCCAAAAATTCTTACGAAAATCATTTATTGAAACAAGCAAATACACTTGCCCAATTTGGGCACGATGTCTATTTGCTCGTACCAGATGCGTACAAGCCCCTTCGTACAGTTATTAATTCTAAAGTGAAAATGATTGACGTTTCTGTACAGGATGGCATTCGTAAAGTAGGAGGGTGGTTCGACCCTTCTCAAAGTTTGTATGAAGGTAATGATGAACTCTCACAGAAGCTGCAAAATTGGGTTGAGAGTATTTTACCTGAGAGCTTAGATGTTGTTCTTACTTGGGAAACGCCGGTTCCCTTTCTGAGGTCATTGTACCCAAATGCGCTAGTTGTTGAACAGATGCCTGGTGCATTTGCACGTTCTCCGTACCCTCACACGGTTGTCTTTGATCCAAATGGTCTATATCGAAAATCAAGTCTTAGTGCCTTTACTGATCAGTTGGTGTCACGTGAAGAATATAACCAAGAGCTAGTTTCAGATTTTAGAAGAAAAGCAATTCAATCATTCAAAGAGATGACGTATCGGTCAAAGGATGATCTGAGAGTTGCAACGAGGTCAGATAAAGTTTGCTTGTTGCCATTGCAAATATCAGATCATTACGCCTTTAAAGCTGACACAAAGTTAAACAGTCAACGTGAATATATCTTCAAAGTTTTGGAAAATACACCTGAAGATATTGGTATATACTTTACTGAATACAGCTCTAAGCATGCATCTGAATTGTTGTTTGATGATGAATATATATCGTTTTTAAAGCGTTATAAAGAAAATATAGCATTTGAGAGAACTTCACGAGAACTGTCTGCTGTATCCCAGCACCTTCTTCAAAGCGTAGATATGCTAACTGTTGCGACTAGTGGTTTAGCGCTTCAAGGTTTGATTTGGGATTTGGATATTTGCTCCTTTGGAAACACAAATTATCAAAAATTAGATTACCGAAATGAGCTTACTAGAAAGTGCAAAGATAAAGTGTTGTCATTTGCTCTCGAGCGAAATCAGCCTCTAGCATCAAAGGTTACTCTAGATGGTACTTTCATCACATCTATGTTGGAAGAGCTTGTTTCGAGGCGTTCAAAAATTCAAGATCTTGAACTACCCAGATTTTCAGACATTGAGCAAGATTATAACTCAGAATTATTGGGTAGCTTTAAGCATAAAGAAGCAAAGGGTATCTTTTTGCGTAAAGGATTTACATCGAAGCAAAATAAAGCGGATCAGTTTTCTGATCATATTGAACAACGTAAGCCTAAATTAATTTCCTTTGATCTTTTTGATACGCTGATATCGAGGCCTTTTGAACAGCCTGCTGATGTCTATCGATATCTTGAGAAACGCATTTCTGGAACTGAACTTCAGCAATTTAATTTTGCTGAAAAACGGTTACTAGCAGAAGTTGAAGCTCGGAAAAAATCATCCAGGGATGAGATTACGCTTGATGATATCTACGATGAGCTTCGCCCAATAACGGGATTGTCCTACCAGCAATTGAACTTAATCAAAGAAGTTGAGATTGAGATCGAAATTGAAATTTCGATGCCTCGTAAAATCGGTAGGCAATTGTGGGATGCCGCTGTCGCATCCGGATCGACGATTGTAATTACAAGTGACATGTATTTGCCTGAACATGCGATCTTGAAGCTTATCGAGAAACATAGATACACTCGTTTTGATCAGCTTTTGTTGTCATCTTCTCTTATGAAAACTAAGAAGTCTGGGACTTTGTTTACTCATCTCCTAGCAGAATACAATCTTAGCGGTTCTGATGTTATTCATGTTGGAGATAATCCTAAAACTGATGTTAAGCCAGCCCAGGACAAGGGTATAACAGCATTTCACCTTCCTAGATCTGAAACGTACCTTTGGGAGAATACCCAATATAAAAAGTTATTTAGAGGTCGGAAACCGATTGAATCTCTAGCGAGAAGCACGATGTGCTCAATGGTTGCAAAACGAGCATTTGTAGATCCTAAAAATGTTTCAAAAGACACCCTCTTTAACTCGGATCCATTCAACATAGGATATTGCGCACTCGGACCGCTGATGTTCTCCTTCACGCATTGGATTAGAGAAGAGTGCATTAAAAACGATCAAAATGACGTCTACTTCCTTTCAAGGGAAGGGAAAATAATTTCGGACTTGTTCGAAATTATGGAAGATTATCAAAATACAGGAATTAAGCATACCTACCTCTACGCGTCGAGGAGAGCGACACGCATACCGCAATTATTTGGATTTGAAGACATCCATGATGTAGCGAAAGCCGTTGTTGACCGAAGCGCTACAGTTCGGAGCTTGTTGGAAAATCGTTTCGGATTATTTGTTGGTGCAGAGACAGCTAAAAAGGCACGCACTTGTGGTTTAGCTAATATAGATAGCCGCATTTCCGAAAGAAACATGTCAAATGTCATGGCTCTTCTTAAGTTGTTGCAGGATGATATACTTTCAAACGCTGAGATAGAACGTGAAAACTATCAGGCCTATTTGAAATCTGTCGGTTTTGGGCATCACGGCGATCCTACAGTAGTAGATGTAGGTTGGAATGCAAATATGCAGGGTGCGCTTTCGAAAATCTCTGGTGGAGTTGTTAATGGGCTATATTTTGCGACCCTAGATAAAGCGCAGCTCTGGAGCTTCGCTGGCCTGAAGGTCAATGCCTTTCTTCGGAATTTTGCGAATATCACAAAGGATAGCCCTATTTTGTCAAATAGGCTTCTTTTTGAATACATGCTGTGTGACACAACGCCTTCAGTTAAAAATGTTACAAAAAATGACGAAGGGATGTTTGACCCTGTATTCGTAGATTCCACTGAAGCAGCATCACGTAATAGCTATGTATCCCAAATCCATAAGGGGATTTTGGAGTATGCGTTGGACTATTTAGAAATCTTTGGAACTGAAGCATTTGATTTTTGCAACGACAAGGAAGTTTCGCAAAGTATCTTGAATTTATTTCTTTCTGATCCGGCAAGAGGCGATGCTACCCTTTTTGAAGGACATAGCGTGGAAGATTTGTTTTCCGGATCGGAAGGCATCCCGTTGGTTAAAAATAGTATTTCCAGCCCGGGTTATTGGCGAGCAGGCAGTGCGACATTAGCGAACCCGCGTCCTAAAAAGAAAATTGCGAAGATTCAAAAAGTAAAACCGCTGCGGACTAAACTTGTACTTGCAGTTGCCACGCCAGTACTTTCTCGATATCTCGCGCCGAAGCAAGCGAGCGAATTGAGAGAAGATCCTGACGCGTTCTTTGAAAATGCTCGTCATCCAGTAAATATAAATATTGGCAAGTTGGCTGGAATTATATCGTAGGGTGAAGACGTTTTGGAAGAAAAAATCACAGATACAACGCGTCTGGTTGAAGAAGGTATCGAACTTCAAAAGCTATCGCGCATTGAAGATAGATTGACTACAGAGGCGCCGGTCCGTCTGACAAACGCAGGTATTCAGGGCTCTTGCAGTGTCGGTGCGTTCACTTACTTCTGCCCCGATGGGGAGTTCAGAAATACTGATATCGGTCGTTTCTGCTCTATTGCGCGTAATGTCGCCATCGCTCCTTCGGAACATCCATTGGATTGGGTCTCCACACATCCATTCCAATACAACGGAATACCTTGGTTTGATAAGCATCCTAATTGGCCAGCCTATGCAGGGAGCAACCTTGAGTGGGACGGAAGATGCCTGAGAACAACCATTGGCAATGATGTTTGGATAGGCCGCAACGTTGTTATTCGAGAAGGTGTTACAATTGGCGATGGTGCTGTGATTGGTGCTAATAGTTTCGTTAACGAGAATATCGGCCCTTATTGCATCGCAGTAGGTCAACCAGCAAAAGTTGTTCGAAAACGCTTTAGTGACTCTTTGATTTCTGAATTGCTGAGGATTGGATGGTGGAACTTGGTTCCGCCAGAAAATATCAAGAATTCATATAACAACATCAGAAGCTTCATTGATACATTTGATAGAGATCACCGAGATGGAAACAATTGGCCAATTCTATCTGTAATGCGTTATGAAATTTTGCGGAGCGGTAATGGTTATCGTTTGAAATCTCTAATAAGTTTAGGTGTATAGTTTATTGGTTCTGTTTTTTTTGAAGGCGTCAATCTTTAAGTAGGCTGATGCCTTCAAACATGGCTGCTGCGATTCAGGCTCAATTTTGGCGAAGATTGTCGAACGCTTTGCCGATCAGCTTAGGAATAGACGGTCCGTCCTTTTCTTCAGACGTATAGCCAAACTCTTTGGAACTGTGTTCAGGGATGAAATCTGCAAATAGTCTCATGTTGCTATCATGATGAGTTTTCATAATAGCACTAGCGAGAATTTTGGGCATTTTACTTGAGTCTTTACCTCGGCTAGCTAAAACAGTGTTTTGAATTTGCTTCATTGTGGAGCCATTTGCTCTCATTGCCATGGCATCTAACATTGTTGTTAAATCTAAGCTGACATTTGAATTGCCGACGTTGGCTAGATTAGGCAACTTTGTGCCTGGTAAAGACTTCTCTAGAATGTCTTGAAAAAACTTTGTGCCACCTCTAGTTTTTATCTTTTCGTAAGGTGTAACCGACAACTTCCTACCTGCGACTTTTTGAATACGTTTCGACAAATCGTGCCAATCTGCATCTTTTGGCCTGGCTCTCTCTAGAAATTCCTCGAGCAATAATGGTCGACCAAGCTGGTACATTTGCTTGTAGCAAGACCAAAGGAAGGTGTCTTGTCGCCGAGTAACTAGAGAGATTGAGATACTTTTTGGCTTCAGTTCATCCAATATTGCTTCTAAGATATTATGGCAATGGGGATAAAAGCCGATCATTTGTCCAGGCATGTCACCTAATATGGCTTCATCTGATAGAAAAATAGTGTTTGTTTTATCTTCATTGCAAACTGCTTGAATAGCGCTTGCTGCTGCTTTCCCCAAAAGGCGTATTTCATTCCCTGAGTAGGCTCGTTTTAGAAGAGGAGCAGTTTTGGAGTAGTATAGCTCCTGACCATTCTTCTTTGAGCGTTTGCCGATAACGCTAACGCCAGCCTCTTTCAGTTCACGTGAACTGGCACGTAGTGAACGCTGAAATGAGGTCGTTGCGGTTTTGTGTGCGCCGATATGAAATGCAAAATGCACGTTTTTTCCAATGTTGTCCGAAGGCTGTTTTCTAATGCAAGTCCGCTATACAACTTAATAATTTTTAAGTCAAAATTCTAGTGATTTAAAATCATTAATGTCATCTATATACTTCAGTTATACTCTGATCAAAGGCGTGTTTATTTCTGAGTAGTAATAAATAAATTACGTAGCTTCAAAGAAGATTGATATATATTAAATGTTAGTCTTTCTCAAAGTGCCAATTACATGTGAAGGATTGATTGGTCACTAGAGCGCAAAATGTGGCTTATAAATCAAATGTAGCAAGTCAATGCTCGAGATGCTGGAGCGTTTGGGCTGCTTTAGAGCATGATACATTTAAATATCATGCTCTAATTCAATTCTTTCATGCGTATCCTTATGCAAAAGTCAGACCTTTTGGGGGATGTGATTTAGACGCTGGATTCCACAGCAATCGTGAAGTTCGGCGGGATTACGTCTGTGCGAAGGTGTTTGATTGCCTGATATTCAGGGGAGTTCCAGAGCGTCATGAGGGCTTCCATACTTGGGAACCTGAAAAGCGTCAGTTGCGCGTTTGTGTTCCATACGCCTTCCAGATGTTCAAAAGGCTGATCGGGTCCGCCAAAGATGATGCATTCCCCGCCTGCCGCTTCGAATAGTGGGACGGCTTTTTCGCCGTATGCGTCTATTGAGCCATGGTCTTTTGGCATAAAGCTGCTGGCAACAAGGTAGGCGGCTTTGGGTTCACTCATGTCATTACTCCGGTTTAGTCAGGTGAGGCAAAAGCGTAAAATTGCGCCAATTTGGGGGAACAGCCTCAGCCCGCTTGTGATGAGATGACACTCAAGTACTTCCTCAAGTTAAGTTGAGGTCAAGCACTTTTTCGGGAGAATTGAAAAATCTGGTGCGCATAAATGTCACGCTGTCCTACGCAGGAGATTACAACAGTTTAACTTGAAACTGCCGTAATATGCCCTTAGGTTGCAGCCATGTTTCGTGTGCTGATCATATTATTGACGCTGTTCGTCACCACGCCCTATGCCATGAGCATGCAGGGCGAGATGGCGACTAACAGTGCAGCACAAAAACTCGCTCTGGCTGAGCAGAATGCGTCAGCCATGGAGCATATGATCTCTGACAAATCATTCTGTTGTTGCTGTGAAACTGAGGCAGCCATGGCAACAAGCATGACCGCCTGCCTGACGACACTTGGGCTGCTGGATCTGACGAATGCAGTCTCTCCTTTGTATCGCAGTACCAGCATATCTGTACCGGCTTTGCTGCCAGTGTATTCTGCCCAGATCAGCGGCATAGACAGGCCTCCAATCCATTTAGTTGCTTAGATCTCAAAACTCTAACTGACTGAAATAAATAATAAACTGGATTGGATAGACTCATGATCTCCAAAACTAATCTGTTTGCTGGTGTGTTCTCTGCTGTTCTTGGTGCAAGCGCTATAATGCTGCCTGCGCATGCTGAAGGTGAAAAGGACGTAACCCTTTACAAATCTCCGAGTTGCGGGTGTTGCACAGCTTGGGGGGATGCGCTTGAAGATGCGGGCTTCAATGTGACTGTGAAGAAGACGGATGATCTTTACCGCGTCAAACAGCAGGTGGGCGTGCCTGAAAATCTTGAGGCGTGCCATACCGCTATCGTGGATGGATATGTGATTGAAGGGCACGTGCCGCTGGATGCTGTAAACCGCATGCTGACGGAGCGTCCGGACATCAAAGGCCTCTCAGTTCCGGGCATGCCAATGGGCTCTCTGGGCATGGGTGAACCGGATGAGGACACTCAGTACACCGTTTTTGCGCTGCCTAAAGTGACTGGCGGCAAGCCTGCCGTTTACCAGAAGGTCGGCAACTAATCTTTTGCGACTACAGGCAGGAGCGGCGTGCTTCTGCCTGTTTCTATGACGGCATCCCTCCTACAAATCCCAATGGAAATTGGGGAGATTGCGCTTGTCTCTCGCCTGTTTGACTCTTCCAAAATCGCCAAATCAAAAGGATGCGAATTATGGATGAGAACTGGCTCCCAACGCTGCAAACAGCCAACCCGCAAGAGGGCTATGAGCTTGCAGTCAAACTGTCCCGTATGGCGATCAAATTTATGCAGCCGGATGCCGAAGTCCGCTCTGCCATGCGCTTGATGTATGAATATGATTCAGAGTCTCTGATCGCAGCTTCACAAACCATCGCTGAGCACTTCAGCACTGTCGCTGCGGCCAACAACTACTGGAAATAAGCTCAGTTTTTCTGCGCTGAAATACATCCCCGATGGCCCAAAGGTTTTCGGGGAGATGCTCTGTCACGCTCCCACGAGGGCCGGGGATTTCAGCTCACACAGGTTGCCATCCGGATCGGTAAAGGCTGCGATTGTGCCCCAGTCGAATGTTTGAGGCTGAACATCCAGTCCTTTGGCGTTCAGGAGCTCAATGGCTGTGTCCATGTCGTCTGTGTTGAACCGCAGGACGCAGGGGTTCTGCCTCCGCGGTTTTTGTGTGGGGCTGCCGTGCCCGCCGCGCTCAACCATAAGATAGCTGCTACCAAAACGAAAACTGACCAGATCCGGCGTGCGTTCAATAACTTGCAGGCCCAGAGTGTGCTCATAGAACTGCACACAGGCCTCAAAGTTTTCCGTAAACAGGATCACGCCAAACTCTGCTGTCAGCTCAGAAATGCTGGTGGGTTTCATCTCAAAATCACCTTGTTCAAACAACTTGCCGGCGCATGATGCGCCTGAAAATACAGGCGGTCATGCTAAGCCAGCTGATAATCCTGAGCAAGAAAGCCGATTGCACACCGCTTGAAGAGGTGCGTGCAACCGGCTGAACTGCTGCCAAAGAGGCGCGCGATCCAAGCGATTAGCTCAGGGGTTTGAAGATGAAACCATCGCCGTCCTGCGTGACATGGCCCATGCCGGGATAGCTCAGGTGTGTGGCTGCCAGTGGGGTGCCGCTTTCTGCAAGGCGAGTGAGCAGTTTTCTGCGTGTTTTGATGGCTTGCTGTGGATCGATATCGAGACCGTATGTGATCTCAGGGTTCCTGAACTGCAAAACCTCCGAGATGATGGCGTCGCCGATGATCCAGAGTTCCTTGCCGCCACCAGCAATGCGCAGACCGCTGTGTCCTGGTGTGTGGCCGGGAAGTGGCACAAGCACCAGTCCGTCCCCTAAATCTGTTTCACCTTGATAGGTCATAACGCGATCTTTGATAGGCGCTGCGATCGTTTGGGCGACTTCGACGAGGGGTTTCATTTCATCTGGAACGCGTTTTGCCAATGCCGGGTCTGTCCAGAAGGTCCATTCAGCCTCTGCCATATGGATTTTTGCATTGCTGAAACCACCGGCATTCGGACCCAGCAATCCACCAATATGATCAGCGTGCATGTGGGTGATGACGATATCGGTGATTTCATCCTGCTTGATGCCCTGTGCGGCGAGCAAGGCATCCAATTTACCAACATTTGGGTCTGTCTCAGCAAAAACGACACCTGATCCCGTATCAACCAGCACCAGCCGTTTTCCCGCGCGGATCAGCCAAACATTGGCGCCAACAACAACAGGGTCACCTGCTGTTGCGAGGATTTCCGCATTCGCATTGCCAAACCAGTTGTTGGGCAGGTTAAAGTAACCATCTGAGAAGGTGGAAAGTTCCAACCCACCAAGCTTCATGGTGGCCAACTCACCTGCAAAACTGATGGGTGGCAGCATGGTGCTGGCAGCCGTGGCAGCCAAGGTCAGCATCACGCGCCGGCGGGTCATTGTGTACGGTGTCATTTTGATCTCCTGTTGTCTTGTGGGTGAGATGAGTGGCGGTTACGCACGCCAGCTTTCTGAAAAGGCCAGAGCGCCGGTGGTGAAGGGGTGACCATCCAGATCCATAGGCCAGATTTGGCCGCGGGCCTGTTGTCCATTCACTGTGAACACTGCCTTTTCCGCCGGGATCATCACCGCGCTCACGCCATAAGGGCGGAGCGGCAGATCGCTGACAGTCTCGTCGCTGACGAGCAGAGGCTGGTGCATATCGAACCATGACATCACGATCTCATCTTCTGCGCTGCGGATGGTCTGGCTCCATGTTTTTTGGGTGTCTCCGCTTCGGTCAAACTCGGCGTTGATGGTTGGGATGCTCTGGTCTTTGGTGTCTGGCCCCAGCATGCCCTGCACAGTGGATTGCAGCCAGCGGGTCATCTCCACATTGTCGGTGTAGATGCGCCATTCATCGTTGGTCAGTTCACTCTTGATGAACAGAGCGTGGCCAGCCCCTTTGGGGGAATATGTGATGGTCCAGAGACTTGCCTCGGATGTGCTTGGGCCGTCTTTGGTCTCGCTCAGCCAGATGAAAGGATTTTCGCCGTTGAGTATGACAGTGCCGGGATTGACTGATGGCATGATGTAAAACCTTGAGAATGTTGAATGAGAAGCCCACCCCGCTTGCGGGATGGGCGAGCATGTCTAAGCCGCTATCAGGACGCGCGAGGCAGCCTGATCTGGTTCATGCCTCCATCCGCCTGCACATCTGCGCCGCGCATGAAGGAAGACTCTGAGGAGGCGAGGAACACAGCGACGGCTGCCATCTCCTCTGGCTGTCCAACGCGGCCTGCGGCCAGAAGGTTGCCAAAGGCTTCGTTTGTGGCCTTCACCTGCTCGTCTGTAAGCCCGCCGTTGGAAAGAGCAGGCGTATCAATGGGGCCGGGGCTGAGAACGTTGATGCGTGCGCCAATCTCAAAAAGGTCTGGCGTCAACGTGCGGGCGAGGGAGCGCACCGCAGCTTTGGAGGCGGCATAGGCTGAGTAACCCGCTGTGCCCATTTCGCTGATGCAGGAGCCCACGAGCACCACGGAGGCCTCAGGTGCCAAAAGCGGCAATGCGTACTGTACGGTGAAGAAAGCGCCTTTGAAGTTGACGTCGAACACACGGTCCAGCTGTTCGGCGCCGGTTTCAATCAGCGGGGTGGCCGGTGCAACACCCGCATTGGCAAAGACAACATCAATTCGGCCATAGACTTCTTTGACTTGCTCAAAGGCTCTGCGCAGAGAAGGTAAATCGGCTACATCACCAACAACACCCATTGCGTTTTTACCAATTTTGGCGACTGCCTGATCCACTTTCGCCTGTGTGCGGGCCAAAATGACGACGTTTGCACCTTCAGCCACAAAGGCCTTCGCGGTGGCAAGCCCTATCCCGCTGTTGCCTCCGGTGATGAAGGCAACTTTGTTTGCCAGACGATTGCTCATAAGAATTCTCCAGTGAGGTTCAAAAAGAAGGCGAAACCGCCATGAGCGCATGCTTTCAGGCTCCGGCGCGACCAGAGAGCGGAGGAACCTCTGCTCCGCCACGGTGTTGACTTAGGGGCGTCCCCTAAGTCGCTCATTGGAAGGGAAGTCTTGCTATCAGCTGTCCAGCGGCTGCATAAAGATTGCTTCGCGCAGCACTTGCCAGCGACCATCTTCAAAGCGCCATTCAATGTTGCAGAGCAGCTTCATTTCTTCGTTGTTCATGCCGCTGTGTTTGCGGGTTAGCACAGAAACGCCGGTGTCACCGAGAATATGGAAATCGTGCCATTCTGCCCATGTGTTCAGCTGGTGCTTGCCTGCTTCAGCCTGTTTGCGGAAGTGCTCGATAAACTCTTGCTTGTTGAAGGTGGTCACGCTGCTGTCTGGCGCAACAAGCGTGGTGTGGAAGTCATCGTGATAGATGGTTTGCAAGGCGTCAATGTCATAGTTGGTGGCGCGGTCGATCAGGTGATCCATTGCTGCGCGGATGGCTTCTGCGGTGTGTGTTGCCTTTGTCATTTTCTTATCTTTCTTCGTCTTTTCACGACCAGCAGAGTGTTATCGAGTGTTCCCAGACCTTGTTGCGGCTGAGTTAAGTCGTCATATAGAGCAGTGTGTTAGTTGAGTTTTACGAGGTTGGCAGTTACAGAAAACGGCTCAAAAAACCTCGGATTTACTTAAACGTGCCACGCACTGGATACGCGTTGGCGGGGCTGCGGATAAACTCCAGCCCACCCAGCAACGATCCAAGATCTGGCCGTGTAAACGGGGCGTTGGAGATGTCTACCAACTGCAGCTCCTGCTTGTCGTTCACCACAAAAAGGGCAGGCTCCGCAAAGGGGGCTTCAGCTTCCAAAGGTGAGCGAGGCTTGGAGATGTAAACGCCCAGTTCCTGCATCTGCTCAAGGCTCAGACCGTACCCGACCGGAAACTCCGGCTGCACATCTGCCAGTTGGCGCTGTGCTCTTTCAAGGCTGTCTGCCGAAACCGCCAGCGCCTCAATGCCAAGGCGATGCAAGTCACTCAGCTTTTCGTTGAGCTGCTTCAGGTAACGGGTGCAAAGTGGGCAATGAGCCCCGCGATACACCACAATCAGCTGCCAGTCGAAGCCAGCATCAGGTGTGCCGAGCGAGAGTTCGCCGCCACCAACAGCCTTCACTGTAAGCTGCGGAAACGGCTGTCCCGCTGCTAATGCTGTATGTTTCACAAAAGCCTCCTTGAGTTTTGTAATGAACGTTATTAAACTCGAATTCAAACAAGAGTCAATCATTTTGTAATGAATGGTACAAAATAAATGGGACGCCCAAGAAACTTTAACCGAGACGAAGCCCTGCAAGCTGCCATCAATGTGTTCTGGAAAAAAGGCTACGACGGAGCCTCCATGAAGGACCTGACGACAGCCATGGGCATCAACAGCCCAAGCCTGTATTCGGTGTTTGGAGATAAGCATCAGCTCTATCTGGAAGCGATCGACCGCTATTCCAATGATGACGGATGCGCACCGCTGGTCGCGTTTGAAACAGAGCCGGATATTAAAAAGGCAGTGGTCGCCTTCATGCGCTCAACCATTGATTACGCTAGCAACCACGAAAGCGGCAGCAAGGGCTGTTTTCTGGGTAACTGCGTTTCAACAACAGTGGGTCAGGTGGAAGGCACCACCGAGCGCCTTCAAGGGGCGATCACCGGAGCTGATGAGCGTCTCGCTTCCCGCTTTGACAAGGAAAAAGAGCTGGGCAACCTGCCCGCTGACTTTCCCTCATTAGAACGTGCCCGCCTTATGTTCGACCTGCGCCAGGGCCAGGTCCTCCGCGCCCGCGCCGAACTCGACCAGGACACCACAGAAGCCGGCCTCGCCTTCCGCGCAAAGATGATATTGGCGGTGTGAGGGGAGATTGAGCGCAGCGGCTAAAGTGCTGCTGCGGGTTTCTTTACTTGCTGGTTCGAAATTCTGAGTTTTAACAGATAAAGTTTAGTTTGCTGGGCGTTGTCATGAAAGCTTTGGAAACTGAGGGTATGGTTTTTGAAGTGCTGTCGAGTCTCTTTTCAAGAGCTATACTGTGAATTGTAAAAAATATAAATATCACAACACGTTACCGCATAACTGTGCCGTTACCTAGCTTATGAGATTTTACCGCTAATATACCTTCCTCTTCGGGCCAACGAGATCTTATGTTATCTGCCAAAAAGCCATTTACGCTTGTTATTTTTTTGTCTGTTTCGGCCTGTGCAAGTCATCAGGATAAGCATGGGTTGTTTGATAGTCCTTCGCACAATGAAGTTGCTGCCAGTGATGTGATGCCGGAGCAATCAGCGAAGCGTCCGGCTGCGTTTAAAAAGCTCGAAGAGCCGCCGAAGTACTTTGCAGCGGCAGATGTTTTGTCTGTGCCGCTACGGAGCGAAAACTACACAATCAGCGAGGCGGCGCCGAGCAATGGGCGGTATTTGACTTTCGCAATCAAAACGGAAGATGGCGCCTACACCGTGCAGGGCAAGCAGTTTATGGAAGATCATGTCCATGAGCTGAACGCACTGGCAGCACTGCGCGAAAAAAACAAGGCAGTCACCTTTGCCAGAAGCGCAGGAACAGCCGTCATCACGCCAATCAAGTCGGTCTACACAACGGTGACCGCCCCAGTCACCGCAGCCAAGAACGTGTATGGCAATGCCAAGGGCATGGTGAAATCCGTGCGCAAAGGCGTGGGCAAAGCGGCGACCTTTGTGAAAACGCGCGGGAACATGCCGCCGGAAACAGCGGAGCGTGAAGAAGACGGGTTCATCAGCGGCTTTTTTGGTCGTCCGGAGGCGATCCGCAAGCTGGCTTTTGAGATGAAGGTGGATCCGTACACCCACTTCACTCCGTTGCGTGATGAGCTGACGGAGCTGGCGAACTATCATGCCGCGGGGCAGTTTGGCGTGGATCAGGGGCTGAGCTTTGTGCCCGGTGTGGGCAGCATCATTATCAGCAGCCTTAAGACGGCGGACAGTCTGACCAGAAAAACACTGCTGAAGACACCCGACGAGATGGCCGATATCAACCGTGAGCGACTGGCGGAAGCTGGCATTTCCAAGGAAAGCACTGAGGGCGTTCTGCTGAACGCACACTTTACACCCACGGAGAAGACCATCTTCACGGGCCTTGTGATTGAGGCGAAAGACCTTGAGGGCATTGAAGTTCTCATGAAGCATGCCTCCGGTGCGCAGTCCCGCCCGCAGGCGTTTTCTGCGCTGATGCTGGTGGAGATGCTGGGGCGTTTGCATGATGACAGCAAGATTGAGAAGGTGGAAGTGCATCACGATGTGGTGGTGGCTTACCAGGCTGACAGCACGGCGAACATCGTTCTGCCCTACGACTATCTGAGCTGGACCTCCTACAACGCAAAGACCGTCTGGAACGTGACCAGAAGCCTTGCGGCCAAGGATGTTAAGACCAGAAACGTGCGGTTTGTGCTGGCGGGTGATCTTTCTGAAAACAGCCGCAAAGCTTTGGAGACTCGCAGGTGGGGTGTGCGGAGAAATCTGATGGCAGACGTCCTTTGACCTAAGCCCCCAATGCCCCTCTCACAAATCCATCAAACGCGGTGATCTTGAGATTGCCGCGATTTGAGGGGTGGTAGAGCAGCCACAAGTCGGTCTGGTAGATGGCAGGTTGCTCTCCGACATCACGCAGGCCATCAAGAAGCGTCGGTATGTCGGGCAAGATGCCAACGCCCAGACCACAGCGGATACCATCCGCCAGCAGGCTCATGCTGTCATAGCGGATGAGGCTGGCCGGTGAAGGGACCTTGTCGCGAAACCAGTCATTTGCCGGATGCGCTTGCAGGCTGTCACCGGGGATCAGCCATGTGAGTTCCTGAAAATCAAGCTCGCCCAACCCATCCAGATATTCTGGCGCACCAACCAGCTTGTAGTCGATGGTGCCCAGCCTGAGACCGATCATATCATCCGGCGGCTGGCTGGTGGGGCGCAGGGCCACATCATAGCGCCGCTCGCTCAGGTTCTCGAAGCTGTTGGTGACGTTGAATTCCAGCTGCAGGTTTGGGTGGGCGTTGCGAAACGCTGCAAGACGGGGGTGGATCACGCTTTGCAACAGCAGGTCGGTGGTTGTTACCCGCAGTGGACCAGTTAGCCCGACATCTTCACCACCCAGCAGGGCATCAGCGGCGGAAAGCCCTGCATGGATCTGCTCGGCCTGCTCACACAGCGCCAAACCCAGAGGCAGGGGCTTGAAACCAGCGCGAGAGCGGGTGAACAGCGGCTCGCCCACCTTGGCTTCTATGCGCTTGATCCCGCGAAAAACAGAGGAGGTGTCCTTGCCAAGCGCGAGGGCGGCGTTCTCCAGCGTTCGCTCGCGGGTCAGGTGCATAATCACCAGAAGATCGTCTGCGTTCAGTTTCATATGCATGTCCGCCCTTGTTCGCTGCAACTATGCATATTTCACAGGATCAGGGCAATCGCTAGTCTCAGCCTCACACCGAGAGCACATCTCTTTGCGCTCATGAAAACAGAGAGTTACAAGGATTAGCCATGTTTAAGACAGCCCTGAAAGCCATCAGCACCGCAGCCTTGATTGCCATGTCCACCGCCGCTTTTGCTGGTGGAGATGATGACCATATGACCCAGCTGAAAGACATTGAGTGGACCCAGTTTGGCAACACGCCGATCCACATTTCTGTGTTGTGGGGCGACCGTGATACCGGCCCTTATGGCATGTACCTGAAGATGCCAGGCGGCTTTCACGTGGGGGAGCATGGCCACTCCAACGACTACAACGCCATCACTGTGCAGGGACAGTGGGAACACACCCGCGCTGACAAAAAAGAAGTGCTGCCGGTGGGCTCGCACGTGACGCAGCCGGGGCAGGAGTTCCACGATGACGCCTGCGTCGGCCCAAAAGACTGCATCCTGCTGGTCGTCCAAAACGGCAAAGGCGACGTTCTGCTGCCGCAGTAAGGCGGACTATGCTGTAAATGCTTGAATTTTCGATCAGAAATGGGGCCTTTCGGGCTCCATTTTTGTGTGTTGTCCGGTGTGCTGAGCCTAGCCGAAACTGCCGTAGTGGATTGCTGAAGTCTCAAGGAAATCAGAGGCTTCAGGGCGTTCAGTTTGGGTATCTGTTGTATTCAAAGGGATTATTGTACATCCGCTGATATTTCATGCAGTATGGGTCTACGTAATAGCGAGTAGGCCGCACCTTATAATCAAATCTCCAAAAAATCTTGGGTCTTTTCATCGCAGATAATTTCCTGCCGCACCCCGGCAACGCCAGACATTTGTGAGAGTTACCTGATGGTTTCTGAAGAAAAAAGCAGTGTGCCGACCCCGTCCAAGAGCCACAACGCCCCGTCGCTGGATGACAAGTACACGCAGACCAGCGGTGTTGTCTTTCTCACAGGCAATCAGGCACTGGTGCGCCTTCCGTTGCAGCAGCGCATGCGTGATGAGCTGGCGGGGCTGAATACGGGCGCTTTTATCTCCGGTTACCGCGGCTCTCCGCTTGGGCGTTACGATATGGAGCTGTGGCGGGCGCAGTTGCATCTGGATAAGCACAGCATTGTATTCCAGCCGGGGGTGAATGAGGATCTGGCGGCAACGGCGATCTGGGGCTCACAGCACGTGGGCAACATGAAGATGCGCAACAAGGATGGGGTGGTCGGCTTCTGGTACGGCAAAACGCCGGGGGTGGACCGCTCTGGCGATGCGTTCCGCCATGCCAACTTTGCAGGCACCCACCCCAAGGGCGGTGTTGTGGCGCTGTGT
Organism: Pseudovibrio sp. W64; assembly: GCF_001623145.1. NCBI lineage: Bacteria > Pseudomonadati > Pseudomonadota > Alphaproteobacteria > Hyphomicrobiales > Stappiaceae > Pseudovibrio > Pseudovibrio sp. W64. Next base: position 705,284 of record NZ_LMCI01000038.1, read on the forward strand.
GGGGATGACCACGCGGCCAAGTCCTCCACCGTGGCAGGCCAGTCGGACCATGCGTTGATTGCCTCTGGCATTCCGGTGCTTTACCCCGCCAACCCGCAGGACATTCTGGATTACGGCATTCTGGCCGTGGAGATGAGCCGTTACAGCGGATGCTGGGTGGGCGTAAAACTGGTGACGGATGTGGTGGAAAGCGCCTCCACCGTGGAGGTGGATCTGGACCGCATTGAGGTGGTAAAGCCGGACAGACAAGACCCGCAGGGCGGCGTCTGGATTCGTGAGATCGACCTGCCCGTGCAGCAGGAAAAGCGACTGCTGGAAGAGAAGATTCCACGCGCGCTGGCGTTTGCGCAAGCCAACAACATCAACCAGATCACCCACGATGCCCATGAACCGGAAGTCGGCATCATCGCCTCGGGCAAATCTTATTCTGACCTGCGCCAAGCCATGAACGAGCTGGGCCTTACGTCTCTTGAAACGGAAAAGCGCCGCATTCGCATCCTGAAGATCGGCATGGTGTGGCCGCTAGACCCAAAGATCATCGAGGCGTTCTCTAAGGGCCTCAAGAAAATCCTTGTGGTGGAAGAAAAGCGCCCTGTTGTTGAGGATCAGCTGAAAACCATCCTGTTTGATGCGGGCATTTCGCTGAAGGTGCAGGGCAAGGGTCTGTTGCCGAACTCTGGCGTGCTTGCCGCCAATCAGGTGGCCTCTGCCATTGCAGAGTTTTTGGAGGATGACGGGCTCAAGGCCAAAGTGCCGGTGCCGATCAAGCTGAAGCCGGGGCCGGTGCGTCGTCCCTCGTTCTGCTCCGGTTGCCCGCACAACACCTCCACCAAGGTACCGGATGGTAGCCGCGCATTGGCAGGTATTGGCTGCCACACCATTGCGTATTTCAATGACCCGGTGAAGACCAAGGCCCCTTCCCAAATGGGCGGCGAGGGCATGCACTGGGTGGGGCAGGCGCCGTTTACCGATGAGCCGCACGTGTTCGCCAATATGGGCGATGGCACTTATTTTCACTCCGGCTTTCTGGCCATGCGTCAGGCTGTGGCGGCTGATGCAACCATGACATACAAACTGCTGGTCAACGGCTTTGTTTCCATGACAGGCGGACAGCCCGTTGACGGCGAGCAATCCGTGCCCCAGCTCATCACCGCCGCGCTGAATGAGGGTGTGAAGAAGGTGGTTGTGGTGACCGAGGATGTGGAGCGGGTGCAGGCTCAATCCATTCCGGCAGGCGTTGAGGTGCACCACCGCCGGGAGCTGGAAGCGGTGCAGCGAGACCTGCGTGAGATACCGGGTGTGACGGTGCTGATTTACGATCAGGCCTGCGCCACCGAGCGCCGCCGCTTGCGCAAGCGCGGCAAGTGGGAGGACCCGAAGGTTCGCACCTACATTCACCCGGACATCTGTGAGGGATGTGGCGATTGTGGTGAGAAGTCTGGCTGCCTTTCCATTGAGCCGCTGGAAACGTCTCTGGGTCGCAAACGGCAGATCAACCAATCCAGCTGCAATAAAGATTTCTCCTGTGTTGAAGGCTTCTGTCCAAGCTTTGTGACCATTCACGGTGCAGAGCCGAAGAAGGCCACCACACCTGCGGAGCGTCAGGTGGAAAGCGTGGGCGATGAGTTGTTGGCAGAGCCGGAACTACCCGCCATCAACGGCGCGACTGGGCTGCTGGTAACGGGTATTGGCGGCACAGGTGTTGTCACCATCGGCGCGATCCTGTCCATGGCTGCGCATCTGGATGGCAGCCGCGTTTCTACACTGGACCTGACGGGTCTTGCGCAAAAGTACGGGGCGGTGATGACGCATATGCGCATCGCCAAGTCCGCCGATGGCCTGCAAAGTGCACGGCTGGCGGTTGGCGAAGCGGATGTGGTGATCGGTTGCGACTTGGTGGTGACAGCAGGCGACGAGACGCTGACAACGCTGCGCAAGGGGTCCGCTCAGGTGGTGGTGAACACCGAAGAAGTGCCGACCATTGACTTTTCCAAGAACCCGGATTGGGACATCAACACGCCCAGCCTTCAGGCGCGGTTGAGCGAGGCGGTTGGTGACCGATTGGATTACTTCAACACCACGCAGGCCGCGAAAGACCTTTGCGGCGATGCGGTGATGGCGAATATGATGCTGTTCGGTGCCGCCTGGCAGCGCGGTCTCATTCCGGTATCTCTCGGCTCCATCCGTCAGGCCATTGAGTTGAACGGTGTGGCCCGCGACAAGAACTTCGAGGCCTTCAACTGGGGCCGCCTGATGGTGCTGGACCCGGAGCGGGTCGCCAAAGCACGGGCACCGGTTGCGACTGTAGTGAAGCTCGACCGCCCGTTGCCGCTGGAAGAGCTGATTGAGGACAGGGTGAACCGCCTCAAGGAGTATCAAGGCAGCAGCCTTGGCAGGTTTTACCGTCAAAAGCTGGTTGCGCTGAAAAAGGCCGGAGCGGGCGAACTGATACTTCGCACCGCCGCGACGCAATATTTCCGTCTGCTGGCGCATAAGGACGAATTTGAAGTCGCGCGCCTGTTCTCACAGCCATCCTTCAAGCAGAGCCTTGCGGAGACATTCGAGGGCGATCTGGAAGTGCGCTTCCATATCGGCGGCGGTCCCTTTGCGAAAAAGGACCGTGTGACCGGCCTGCCAGTGAAGACTGAGTTCGGGCCGTGGATGATGAAGTTATTCTCGGTCCTCTCCAGCCTCAAAGGTCTGCGCGGTTCGTTCCTTGATCCCTTCCGCAACAATGAGGAGCGCGTTCTCGCAAATGAAATGCGTTCATCATATGAGGCAGACATGGATCTGGTCTGCACTCGTTTGGCGGAGGCTGGTGAGAAAGCTGCGCATGATCTGTTGAGCTGGCCAGTGAAAGTGCGCGGGTACGGCCACGTACGAGCGGGCAATGCGGAAAAAGCTCTGAGGCTGCGCGAGCGACGCAAAACAGCGCTTAGCAACGCACAAAACAACGCAAAGCCGGAGAAGGTGCCTGCGTAAGTGTAACGTAATGATATCATTGATGGAATTGTGGTGAGGCCTACGGGTTTCACCCCGTTTTGGTTTTGGGGCTTACATAGCAACGCAAACGGGCTCAGCGATTTTTTGTAGAAAATTGGCCCCCTCTGCAGGATCGCACAAGATCATGCAGTTACTCCCTCAGTTCAAGACATGCAGCGGAGTTGTGGCGGCAACCTGCCGTTGATGAGATGCCCTGAGTGAAAGATATAGGTACTAGTACCGCCTTAGTTTTGAGTTTTTCCAAGATTAATTCCAAAATGTGTATTATGCACTTATGGATAAACCCTAATAGTGATCCCAGTTCTATTTTAGTAGTCTCCAATAAAACGGGTTCTCTGTCAGGGGTATAAACTGATTTAAGCTTATCTCTATTATGTATTGTGATGATAAATTCAGTTAAATATTAACAAAACTATAATAATAGTGACTGTTGTATTTACGCAAGGAGAGGGTTAATCAACCAGAGGTGGTTGAAACCAGCATCATATGAGTGAGAGATGGCGGAACCCGTACTGATTTCTACAGTATGGCGAAGCAGAAAATGAAACTAAGTCATCGCATTGTCAGCGCATCAGCAGCGGTTCTTCTCGTTGCCTCATCGCTCGTAATTTCGATCGGAACCTACCTCAGCATGCAAACGGCTGAGCAAGACAGCCGCGCATTATTCAACTCGGTTGCATCCGGACTGGCTGTCACAGCGCAGGATCTTTTAAAAGAGTCGCAGGTAATTTCCACAACACTTGCACGCACTTACGGCGCTGAGATCGACAGCGGAGACGCTTCGCGCACCAACATCGCGCTCATGACAGAAGCAGCCCTGCGCGGCACAACCGACATCCTCGGCATCGCCGTCTTCCTGCAGCCGGATGTTGCAGGCAAAGATGCTGATTACGTTGGCAAGAAGTACGCTTCTGACACAGGCCAGTTCGTTCCCTACTTCTACATAGAAAATGGCAGTGTTCAGTCCCTGACAGCAGACATTGGCCGTGCTGATGTTCAGCGGCGTATGCGCAGGACGATACAGCAGAAAAGCCAATTTGTGACCGAGCCTTACACCTTTGATGTTGAAGGCAAAAAAATCCTCTCGGCTTCCGTTCTGGACCCAATCCTGAACGCAAAAGGCGAGGCCGTTGGTGTTGTGGTGATCGATGTTGATTTCGACAAGCTGCAAGAAAAAATGGGTGCCGCCAACTTCTATGACACTGGCCGTCTGGCAGTGGTCAGCGAAGACGGGCTCTGGGTCAGCCACAGCGACCGCTCTATTTTAGGCGAGAAAGTCCGTCCGGTTATTGAGAACATCATGAACGGCGTCCGCGACAAAGCGAACGTGCAAGAAGTCGGTGACCGCCTGTTTATTTTTGAGAAGTTTCAACTGGGTACGACGGATCAGTACTGGTTTGCCGGTATGTCCGTCACCACTGAAGAGCTGACAGCTGGTGCCCGTAACACCCGCGATATGGCGTTGATCGCCGCAGTGGTTTCCGGCCTGATTGGTTGCATCATCTTATGGTTCATCGGCAATTCCATTGCCCGCCCAATCGTCAACCTGACACACCGCATGCAGTCTCTTGCTGATGGCAATGTTTCCGATGAGGTGCAGTACACTGGCCGCTCTGACGAAATCGGCCAGATGGCTAACGCATTGAAAGTGTTTGTAACTGCGGTCTCTGAACGCCAGAGCTTGCAGTCCGAGGCCGAGAAAGAGCATTTGCGCGAGGCGGAGCGTCAGAAGCAATCGGCCAAGCTGATTGAGGCATTCTCCGGCACTGCAGAAAACGCTCTGACGATCATTCACGGCCGGTTTGACGAGCTGGAGCAGACCTCTAAAGAACTGGCGGATATTGCCGAAAACACAACCGTCCAAACCACAGCAACCTCTGCAGCCTCAGAAGAGGCAACGGCGAATGTGCAAACGGTGGCCTCTGCTTCTGAGGAGCTTTCAACCTCCATTGAAGAGATCGCACAGCAGATCGCCCGCACCAACAAGGTGATCACCCAAACCAACGATGCAGTGCAGGCAACCAACACCAAGGTGCTGGATCTGGACGGCACGGCGCAACGCATTGGCGAGGTGGTCAATCTCATTCAGGATATTGCCGAGCAAACCAACTTGCTGGCGCTCAACGCGACTATTGAAGCGGCCCGTGCGGGTGAGATGGGTAAGGGTTTTGCCGTTGTGGCAACCGAAGTGAAGGAGCTGGCGAGCCAGACCTCAAAGGCGACTGAAGAGATCTCCCAGCAGATTGCGGAGATTCAGGGTTCTTCCAAGGATGCCGTTGAAGCTATTCAGGAAATCACCTCCAGCATCCGGCAGGTCAACGAGTTTGCATCCAACATTGCGGCCTCTGTTGAGCAACAGGGCGCGGCCACTGCTGAGATCACTGAAAACGTGCATCAGGCAGCGACGGGCACGCAGAACGTTTCTGAAAACATGGTGCTGGTAGCGCAAGCAGCAGAGAAGACCAACCAGTCCTCTGATCTTGTCTCCAAAACCGCATTGTCCGTGCGGCAAGAGGTTGTTGACCTGCGCGAGCAGATCGACGACTTCCTGTACAAGGTACAGTCCGTATAAGGCTGTAACCTAACGATAAATCAGGCTGGTGAAGTTACACGCTTTGCCAGCCTTTTTTTATGCCGGGATATAGCGGCTTGCACCTATCCCTCGCTTCATCTGCGATGTGAGGTCATCTCGTGAAATAGCCTGACTTCACAACGCTTTCTGTTTCCGAATGACCCGGGATAACGGTCGCAAATCCCTCGATGACCTGGCTGCTGAACTTTCTAAGCTCGATCATTTCTTCTGAATTGTAGAAGGTCACAGCAGCCTCAAAACTCTCGAACCTGTACATCACCATATTCGTGTAGGATGTTGGCCCCGCAAGGGTTTTCATTGGGCTTGCGACGATCAACTCGCCACCATATTTTTCGATAATAGGAAGGGATCTGGGGCCGAGTTCCTCAATGCGCGACCTGTCGATAATATTGTAGTGGTGAAGAACATAACCAGCCATTTAAAGTATCCTGAAATTATAAAGTGAGGCGACGCCTACATAACTGCGCCTGTTAAGCAAATCTCGCCCATCTAAATGGTGTCGACCAGAACGGTGACTGTCTCTTCCAGCTCTGCCAAGGGCGTGCCACCGCGCACCATGACGCGCAGGCCGAAGTAACCTGCAGCCAATAGAATGGACTTTTGCTTTCGCAAAGCATCATCACTCTTGTATGGCTCGGAGACGGCCAAAGCAGTGTTGAACAGGTCTTGCGTGCTCTGGATACCTTCCTGCGCGTTGAGCTGGATCTGCTGATCATCATGGGCGTGCTCAATTGCGGAGTTGCACAGGAAGCAACCGCTGCGGTCGCCGTTGCGCACTGGCTCCAGCACAGCCTCAAACAAATCTAGAAACCGTTGTTTTGCGTTGGGTGCCCGGCAGATGACCTGTGCCAGATGGGTGATATCTCGCTCGTGGTAGAGCTTCAGCGCCCGCGCGTACATGGCGTCTTTATTACCAAACTCCCGGTAGAGCGACTGCTTCTTCAGCTCGGTTATCCTCTCCAGGTCCTGCATGGAGGTGCCATGATAGCCTTTTTCCCAAAAAGCTCTCTGTATTCTGTCCAACGCAGTTTGGGGGTCAAATTCCCGAGGTCTCGCCATCACATTAATTCCCGCTCACAACAATGTTACCGATCGGTCCGTAATTCATTATGGACACATCGGTCCGTAATACATATACCTAAGTGCACAGGCTGGCAAGACCCGCCGCAACACACTACCAAATTCAACACAGGAGGTTGAAATGACTGATCTTACTCACGCGCCTGCCACTCAATCAGATGACAACGCTGCCCTGGGTGCTTTGTTCTCCGATATTGCGAAAAACGGAATCTTCGCCGCCCTTATTCTCGTGTTCCTTTGGTTTGGTGGCATGAAGTTTACGGCTTATGAGGCCGGAGCAATTCGCGGACTGGTCGAGAATTCTCCCTTTCTTGGATGGCTTTACTCATTCCTGTCCGAAGGAGCTGTGTCCAAACTCATCGGACTTACCGAGCTGACCATCGCGGCTTTACTCACCACCCGCTTCTTCGCGCCTAAATTCGCGGTCTTCGGTGCGCTTGGTGCTATCGGCACGTTTCTGTTGACCTTCAGCTTCTTCTTTTCCACGCCGGGCGTGTTCATTCCGGACACTGGCGTGCTGGCGATCTCCGTTATTCCGGGGCAGTTCCTTTTGAAAGATATTGTCCTGCTGTTCGCATCCGTGTTCGCCCTGGGCAATGCCCTCAGTGCAACTGCAAAATAAAGATACACTCCTCACTGTGCACTGAAATGGGGGCGTCAATGACGCCTCCATTGGGCTACCTACAAAACGCTGGCAAGTACCGGCTTTTACCGCCCACCTGTCTTCATTCTACTCCCCAAAGCTTCCAGTGAAACCTCGATAAGTTTGAAGATCTTCTCCTCGGGCATGCCGAACTTTACCATCTCGTAGAGCCCTTCAAAAATGAGCATAAAGTACCCGGTTAGCAGCTCGATCTCGCCCGGTCCTTTGAGTTCATTCTGGCATTGAACGAGCTTGTCGCGGATCTGATCTTCCCAATTGAACTGCAGCCCCTGAAACTGCTCCCAGAGCTCTTTATCCACGTAGCCAAGATCGATAAGCGTCAGCCAGAAGAGGCCTTTCTCCGCTTTGATGTAAATCGGCCTTCCAGAGCGGCAAGAGAAACGCCCACCGCCTCCGACACGTCTTTCATCGTGGCAGCTTTAATCCCCTTTTCCAAAAACACACGAATGCTCGTATCAAAAAGGCTTTCGAGTTCGGGAATTGGAATGTCCGGTTCAACTGGTTCGTCCGAGCTCATTTTGAAACTATAGATTATTCAAAAATGCCCTCAACACAGATGCTCGGCTTTAGAAAAAGAAACGCAAATCCAATGAGTTGGATACATTTCAATTTATGCCGATTCCGTTGAAATCCACCAGACAGGCTGCACAATAGGGCAGTTTTGTGCTGTTTGTCTTTAAATATTCAAAATGTAAAAATCTGTCTGTTGTTCTGTTCGTCTATGTTTATCATAGGTTGACTTAAGGTTATTGTGCATACGTAGGGTTATAATATTTCGTAGGCGGCTAAGTATAGCACCCAATTTACTTGCGGCTGTTTGGGGCCAACTATCACTCTATGAGGCGGGAAGGGTATTCTTGGCAACTCGACCTTCAGGTGGGTGCTTTTCGCATTCTGCGCTTCATGAATTGGGTCAATTGGAGGTTCAGATATGTCTATCAAAACAGTCGTCACCCTTACCGACACGTCCGGTGATCAGGTTGCATCCCGCGTTGCCGTTGAACTCTCCAAGCTGACAGATGCCTATCTGATTGGCGTCGTGCCCAACTACGAGACCTCCTATTACCTGTGCACCGCCGGGCCAATGCCGCCAGACTATGAACTGCGCTTGCAGGAGCAGTCCGCCGCGACACTCAATAAGTCATTGGAGGGCTTCGCAAAACACTTTGACGGTGCGGGCATAGATGGCGAAACGCGCGTCACAGACATCACCCTTGGCGGCACGTTTGACGAGCTGATGCATCTGGGGCGTTTGAGTGATGTTACCGTGATACGACAGGATGATCCTGCCAAGCCGGAACCGATGCGTGCTGCCATGATTGAGGCGATGGTGTTTGACACTGGTGTCGCGACGCTCATTGTGCCGCACGCCCATGAAAAATCGTTTGCGCCCAAAAACATAGCTGTGGCATGGGATGGCTCCGGCCCTGCCTCCAACGCAGCGCATGCCTCTATGTCTATGTTGCAAAATGCAGACACTGTTTCTGTTGTGATGATCACGCCGCATGACGAGCCAAAGCATTCAGAACTAACGGATATTCGTAGTTACTTCGAGCGCCATGGCGTCAATATCCATCTGGAAGTGATGAGCAACGTCTCCGGTTCCGTTTCAGCAGCTCTGCTGAGCACGGTGGAACGTTTCAACGCGGATATGCTGGTGATGGGCGGATACGGCCACAGCCGGTTGGCGCAATACCTGTTTGGCGGGGCAACGCGCCGCGTGCTGCACGATATGAAGATCCCGGTTCTGATGACCCATTAAGACACTCACCAAGGGGGCCTCACAGGCTCCCTTTTTTACTGCTGCATTCTCACTGAGTAGTTCCAATGATGTTTTCTACAAGCAATCCGGTGTGATTTTCCCAAAAGAACGCGGTTTGATTGCTTGATCACCGAAAACAAGTCAGTTTGGCGTCACCTTGTGCGGTCACCCTGCACCATACCTGACGACATAGACTGCGCGTGGCGTCGCGCGCTCAATATTGGAAATTACACTGATGAAATTGAGAGAAACTGCCGGTTTAACGGGTCTTCTGGCAGTATTGATATTGATTGCTCTGCCCGCTCAGGCTGCCGCATTTTCCACGGCACAGGCCAAAGCGGACTTCCTTCACGGCCTCTGGCACCCGCTTGGCGGGCTGGACCACATCCTCACCATGGTCGGTGTTGGTGTTTGGGCTGCGCTGGTTCTGCTTAAGAAGCGCCTTGTCTGGCCGCTGGTGTTCACGCTGGTCATGTTCATGGCATTCTGGGCTCGTTACATGGGCGTTGTTGTACCGTATGTGGAGACGGGTATTCTGGTGTCTGTCATCGTGATCGGCCTGCTGGTGGCGTTCGCTCTGAAACTGCCTGTGGTGGTGGGTGCGCTGATTGTTGGCGTGTTTGCTGTGTTCCATGGTGCGGCGCATGCCACTGAGGCGAACGCGAGCAGCCTGTTGATCTATGCGCTCGGCTTTTCCGTTTCCTCTTTCGCGCTTGGCTTATCCGGCATCGGGCTTGGCTCGTTGACCGAATGGAACAGCGGACGCATGTTCCTGCGCGCGCTTGGTGCGGTTACAGCGCTGTTTGGCCTTTATCTGATGTTCGTCGCCTAGTGTTTCTTTAAAGCGACAGTTTTCAAGGGATTACTCCGGTTTTGTGGCTTTCCCTTCGCAAACACACTCAGTTCTGCTTTCTTGAAGGTGCGGTTCCGACCGCGCCTTTTTTTATGCTGATTTTTATGTGTGATTGCGAGTTTCAATGAGTGATGGCCGTTTGACGATAGCGCCCGAGGTGGTGCGCAAGATGCTTGATGAGCAGTTCCCCGCGTGGGCCGCCCTGCCTCTCAAGCGTGTTGAGAAGGATGGCTGGGACAACAACACGTTCCGCCTTGGCAATGAGCTGAAGGTGCGTTTGCCGTCTGCTGCGGGCTATGTTCCGCAGGTCGAGAAGGAGTTTAACTGGCTGCCTAACCTGGCAAAACACCTGCCCGTGGCGGTTCCTGCACCTGCTGCCCTTGGCAAACCAAATGCAGATTACCCATATCCGTGGTCGGTCTATCGCTGGATCGAGGGAGAGATAGCCTCTGCTCATTCTATCCGTGATATGAACGAGTTTGCGAGAGATCTCGCGACCTTCCTGCATGCGCTCTGGGCTGTCGATACCACAGGAGCGCCGGAAGCCGGAGAGCACAACTGCCACCGTGGCGGTGACCTCAGCGTCTATGATGAGGAGACCCGTTTTTGCCTTTCTGGTGTGACTGACCTGATTGATGCCGACGCAGCGCTGATGATCTGGGAGCAAGCGCTTCGGTCCAAATGGGAGAAGCCCGCAGTCTGGGTGCAGGGAGACCTCTCAAACGGGAATATCCTCACACGGGATGGCCGCCTCAGTGCCGTCATTGATTTTGGCTTATGCACGGTTGGCGATCCCGCCTGCGACTTAGTTATCACCTGGAAGTTCTTTTCCGGCGTCAATCGCGAGATTTTCAAAACCGCGGTCAACATCGACCAAAATACCTGGGATCGCGCCATAGGCTGGGCTCTCTGGAAGGCAGTTCGCACGCTCTACTACGCCAGAAAAGACCATATCGCTGAGGAACAAAGAGAAGCAAAAGCAGTGATTGAAGCCATCCTCTCAGATGCAAGACTTGTTACCACGAAGACTTAAGGTCCTGCCTTTAGGCTCTCTCTGATCTTGTGCAGTCAAACAGGAAGAGCAGCAATGGAAAGAGACTTTGAGTTGTTGTTGACCCAGCGCATGTGGGAGGATCCGGCATTCGCGAAACTGGCGCAGCGCGATGCAGCTGCTGCGCTTAAGGAGCTGGGAGTGAAGGTTGATCCCAGCGTTAAAGTCCGGATCCTCCAGCAGCGTAAAGACACGCTTTATCTGACTATTCCCCCTGCCAAACAAGAGGGTGCACTTGATACAACATTGGATCTCAACCAATTGGATTTGTGGTCCAGCGGAGATATGTTTGTCTGGGTTGCTTCGGTTTACAACAAGGTCAAGCTGCTTGGCATCCGCTCTTCCATCGTGAAAGGGGAGAGGGAAGCATGACAGACCGCGACAACAGCGATTTTGCGGAGCAAGACTACCGACGGATGATCAACGATCCTGCGTATCGCCAGCGCCTGATTGCAGATCCGAAAGGAACGCTTGGCGAAACAACGGGTTATGAGTTTGATGCAGGCGTACGCGTTGAGGTGATTGAGCAAGAGCCCGACACCATCTGCATGATGATCCCCATTAAGCCGGAGGGCTCTGCTGATGAGGTTGAGCAGGCGCTGCACAAATCTACCGAGCGCACGTATGACCTGCTGTTTTCCTCTGGCATCGGCGGGTATTTCATCCCGAGTGATGAGCTGAAATGGACTCTTCGAGATATGCGCCACAGTTGGATCAGCAAACTGGGGCTCAAGTTATGACCCCCAGTACACAAGCACATCAGTTCCGCAGATTGGACTGATAGAGGGATCTCAGGTGCGGGATGAACTCGGTGCAGAAGGAGATGGAGACCTCCTCAGGATCGTAAAACGCGTTCGGCTCACCACAGCTTTCCACCTTTACGATGACCTCGTTGGGCAGAGACATGTCGTCTTTCAGGCTTTTGATTTCCTCAGAAAGCACGAGATTGATGACCTCGGCGTCCGCGCCAGTCCCCGCTTGAAAAGTCATCGCAACGCCGGAGCCCGGCTTCATCTCATCAAACACAGCGCCCCAACTGCTGGCAGCTTGCTCGTACTCAAACGGGCACATTTCTGCCCGGTCTTCCGGCAGCTCCAGGTCTGTAGCCAACTCAGCACGTTTATCCGGATCTGCCCCATAAAACAGGCAGATATGGTTGTAGTAGCGCTGCTGATCAGGTCCATGCAGATCCCACCACGCCACCTCTTCTTCCCCTTCGGGATCGTTGATGTAGCCAAATGCGCTGTCAAAGGCGAGCTCCTGCGCGGCCTCTTCCTCATAGAGCCAGTCAATCATCAGCACGGAGAGCACATCTGCGGCGTCTTCCTCCTGCCCGAAGATCGGCACCTGCATCTGGTCGATCACCGCATGGCCAACCTCGTGGTAAAAGATCGACAGGATGTTGGCCTCCACAAAGGCGTTCTCTGCTTCATCAGCCTGTGCACCAAGAGGAGACAGCAGCGAAACTGCGCAAGTCGCGGTGAGAAGAAGAGAACGTAGCATTGGCGGCCTTCCGTATGAGCACTTGAAATCTCTGAATAATCATTCCAATGCCATGTTTACGCAGGTTCGCCAAATCCTTTGTGCTTTGTGATACATCTGAAGGCCGTTAGCAGTGGAAGTTGAGCTTGTTGCCATCCAGATCGCGGCAGTAAGCCCCATAAAATGCTTCACCTCGCGGACCGGGAGGGCCTTCATCTTTGCCACCCAGTTGCAGGGCGAGTGTATGCAGGCTCTCGACGGTTTCGCGATCCTCCACCCGCAAAGCCACCATGGTGCCGTTGCCAACGGATGCGTCTTCGCCATCATAAGGTGTGTTGAGGACGATGAGCGGTTTGCCCTCGCCAAAGCTCCAGGCATAGAGCCGGTTGTTTTCAAAGACCCGTGTTGCACCCATCTTCCCAAAAATGGCGTCGTAAAATGCACAGGCACGGTCTAAGTCGTTGGTACCTAAAGTGATATAGCCGATCATATGGTGTTCTGGTCCTAATAGATTGCAGTAAATGACAGAGTGTTCAAAATCAGCAGAGGTGAAAGTTTCATTCCCCAGAGTAAACTACAGGGCAGGCCCCAAGTAAATGCAGAAGCGGTACAACCTGCCGCGCTTCGTCGCCCTAGGTGAAATACCTATTGCAATTCGGCAGGATCGCTGTTTGTTTCGGATTATCTAATATACGTTGAGCCTGGGAACTGCTGCATGCGAGGCTTTCTTCAGCGCATTGTTTGTGTTGTACTTTTTCTTGCTGTGCTGGTTGTACTCCAGCTGACGGCCAGTCCGGTGTTTGCGCGCTCTGATATGGTGCGTGTTGGCATTCTGTCCTATCGCGGCAGTTTGGAAACCCAGCGCACATGGGCGCCGACTATTGAGCATTTACAACGTGAACTGCCGGATGTGGAGTTCTCCTATCTGCCTCTGACCCTTCAACAAATCGCTGAACAGGCCGACCAGCTGGACTTCATCATCACCAATCCCGGCCACTCGTTTCAGTTGGAACGGATTGCGGGCGTCAGCCGCATCGCCAGTGCTCGCTCTCACGTCAATAAGAATGAGATGCACGACCTCGGGTCGGTGATTTTTACGCGAACGGACAGTGGCATCACGGGCCTGACAAAGCTGAAAGGCGCAAGTGCGGGCGTGGTCTCGACAGAAGCTTTTGGCGGATATCTTGCTGCCAAACACAGCTTGCAGCAGAGCCTTGGTGATGAGCCTGACTTGCGCGTTAAACCACTGGGGTTTCCGCAGCAAACGGTGGTGGAAGCGGTGGTCAAGGGAGACGTGCAGATCGGCATTGTCCGCGCCTGTCTGTTGGAGAGCATGAGTGCGGCTGGCAAGCTGGACAAAACGCAAATCCGCGTGTTGGGTCAGCAGTATGACCCGGAGTTCGCCTGTGCCAGAACCACGGAACTTTATCCAGGTTGGGCGTTTTTGAAGGTGCCTGGCGTCTCGCCTCAACTGGCAACACGCATCACGCAGGCCCTGCTTTCTATGCCGGATGGCGCCTGCACGGATGAATGGCTCGGCCACGCCAACTGGATCGCACCGGTTTCCTATGCTGCGGTTGAGCGGGTCTACCGCGATCTGGCGCTCTATCCCTACAACAAGGACCTGCGGCAGATCCTGAAGGACTGGGTGGAGCGGAACTACTTTCTGCTTGGCGTGATTATCCTGCTCAGCGGAGCTTTTCTGCTGCATGTGGGGCACGTGGAATTTCTGGTCCGCCGCCGCTCGCGCCAGCTGGAAACGGCAAGTGACAAGCTGGCGAACGCCCTGCAACGCAACCTGATGTTGGAGAGCGAGCTGGCCCATGCCGGGCGAGTGTCTTCCATGAACATCCTCGCGGGCAGTCTGGCGCATGACCTCAAGCAACCGCTTGGGGCCATCTCCACCTTCGCCCACAGCCTGCGGCAGCGGTTGGACCGTGGTACGGCAGATGAAGAAACGCTGCAAAAACAACTGACCCGCATCTCCGAGCAAGCCAATCGGGCCTCCGATTTCATCAACTCCATGCGCAGCTTCCTCAACAAGCAGCCAGAGGCGCGGCGGCGTGTGGACCTGCGCGATTTGGTGGATGAAACGGTGATGCTGATGCGCACCTTCGCCGCCAAGCATGCCTGTCAGCTGCAATGGCACTCACCCCATGAGCCGGTGTTCGTCTGCTGTGATGATGTGCAATTGCGGCAGGTCATGGTGGTTCTGCTGCAAAACGCGCTTGATGCTACGGTGGAAGCTGGCCTTGAGGACGGAGTGATCTCCATTCAACTGGAACAGACCGCAGAAGCCTGTGAGCTTAGGGTGTGCGATCAAGGGGCTGGTATTCCAAAAGAGCTGGAGGAGAAGGTGTTTGAGCCGTTTTATTCCTGCAAGGGCAGTCTGGGCTTGGGGCTGGCCACTGCGCTTAGCATTGTTGACAGCCACGAAGGGGAGTTGACCCTGAAACCGATGCTTGAGGCAGGTACATGCGCAACAGTGAGGCTGCCATTGAGCCGCTCACAACCTGAGGGAAATCATGACACAACAACCAGTTAAACCGCTTTATGGACCAGAGGCTGAGCCTGTGATCATCATTATTGATGATGATGATGCCATGCGGGAAGCGCTGGTGTGTCTGGTAGAGTCCGTCGGGTTGAAGGCTGTTGATTTTGAGCGTGCTGATGATTTTCTGAGTTCTGATCTACGCCCTTGCGTTGGCGTCATCATCACCGACATGCGCATCCCCGGCACCAGTGGCCTCGGACTTTTAGAGAAGCTGCGTGCCTCGGGCCAGCACTTGCCGGTGATCGTCATCTCCGCCTTTGCGAACCTGCGTGATGGTGTGCGTGCCATGAGCCTTGGCGCCGTCGATGTGTTGGAAAAGCCGTTCGATGAGCAAGGCCTGCTCGACAAACTGCAAGACCTGATCACAGAGACCCGAAACCGCGCCAGCCAATGCTGCCTGACAGCGCAGGCCAAAGTGAAGGTAGACCGGCTCACCAACCGCGAGCGTGAGGTGATGGAGTATTTGGCACAAGGCCTGCAAAACAAAAGCATTGCCAATGCATTAGGCCTTAGCGTCAAAACCGTAGAAATCCACCGCCACAACGTCCTCACCAAACTGGAAGTGCAAACCCTCGTCGACGTTTACCAGCTCACCCAAAGTGCCGACCGCGCAACAGGGTCTGGCCGGTGTTGCGGTGTGGAAGAGGCTTAAAGGCGGATTTCGGAGCTTTGCGGTGCAAACTTTACTCAAAGTTTCAGGTTAACTTCAGGATAGCGTGGTGAGGTGCCGGGGTTATGAGGCGGCAACCAGGCGGCGTTTAAGACGCGCCTGAAGCACAACTGCAAACAACAAGTTGCTGCCATAAGAAGAACTGGCAGAAACTATGACTGATCAACAATATGTGCGCTCCGCCCGGATCCTTCACTGGCTAATGGCCCTTGGCTTTTTATCCATGTGGGTGACCGGCTACATCATGAAGCTGGATTCTCTGGAAGATACCCCCTTGGAAGAAAGCCTGTTTGACCTCCACATCTCTATGGGCGTGACCTTGCTGGGCCTGTTGTTGCTGCGCGTGGCTATCCGCTTGGTCAACAAACCGCCTGCATTGCCTGCGGGCCTGACTTCATGGGAAAAAATCGGCTCCCATCTGGGTCACCTGGGTCTGTACCTTCTGCCGCTTGTTACTATGCTGGTGGCATGGGCCGAGGTTGATTTTGGCGGTCATGGTGTGAAGTGGTTCACCATTGGTATGCCAAAGATCTTCCCAACCATGGAAACCTTCGCCGGTATCAATCTGGAAGACACAACTGCAACAGCGCATGAGCTGCTGGCCTGGTCTTTGCTGGCACTGGTCGCTGTGCACGTGGCCGCTGTTCTCAAGCACAAATACTGGGATGGTCACGACGTCATGGGCCGCATGAGCTTGCTCAGCAAAAAATAACAGGACGCGGGGGAGGGCTGATCGCAGCCCTAACGCCGAGGGCGCATTGGGGGCAGTCCCTCGGCATCCGCCTGAGCTTGCGCCTTGGCTTCTTTGAGCAGCGCATCCAGCGTGAACATGGCGGTCTTCATATCCTGTAATCTGGCGGAGGCTCCTGCCAGATTGTCTTGCTTCAAGGCCTCTTCCACCCGCGCAATTGAATCGTCCGCCATGGCTTTGTAACTCAGAAAGTCCGCCAGCTCGCCTTTGTACTTGGCGCTTTTACGCAGCACCATCATAGCGACGATATCTTTCTTCGCCTTGTCCACCTGCGCTGTGTATCTGGCAGCTTCTTCCTCGCGCTTTGAACGTTTTGCTGACCGTGGACGCTGTACAGGTTCATCCTCGATAATCTGTTCTCTTGGCGGTGCTTCTGCGGTTGGCTCTGGTTTAACCTTCTCAGGCGGCGGGTTGAGACGGTCTAGCGCAATTTTCATGTTGGCGATGGTTGCGTTCAGGTCCTCCAGCATATAGCGGGCGTCCTTCACACGTCCGGTGGTTAGAAGCCGCTCAATCTGGATGGCAAGTGTTGAGGCGGTGGCGCTATAGCCTTCATAGTGGCGGAGCTGCTCCGGATTCTGGATCGTGGCTTTTTGCGCATCCAGCCCTTCGATTTCTTTGCGAGCCTCTTTCACATCCTGCAGGAACCCTTCCACCTGTGCGGCTGTGTTGATGCCACGGGTAAAGGCAATTTCCAGCCCGGTCATGGTGATGTTGGCATTGTCAAGCATGTCCTCAGCGCGGCGGTATCCGCGTTTGGCGTAGAGTTTCTCTGCTTCCACAATGTAGGCGCTCGCCCTGTTATGCAGTTTTTCAAAGATCACCAGTTCCTCGGTGTCTTTGAACGAGCCGGAGCGGATGTGAAACGCACGCAAGTCTGTACGGGCTTTGGTGACCTTCTTGCCAAACTTGAGCGAAGCCTCCAGCTCAGGTGCCGCAGACTGGATTGCGGGCGCTTCCTGCAACCACGCGACTATCGCTTTCATCTTCAGCAGGCTCTTTTCAAAACTGGCGATTGCCTTGTTGGCGTCGTCCACGTGAGACGCGCGGAGGTGGGTGGTGATCTGGTCAAAGTGCTTTTGCACATCCTGATCAGCACTCTCAAAGCTGCGCAGTTTTTTCTGGTAGTTCTTATGCTTGCTCGCCAATTCCATGAACTGGAAACGATGCTCCTGAAGCTGGCCATGGGCGTTTTGTAACAATGGGATCTGGTCGCCAATCACAGCAAGCGCGTCCTCAAACTCACTTACATAAAAACTAAGCGATGTGATGCCTGCGTTTATCTCCGCAACAAATGGCTGGATATCGCGCGTTTTTTTGGACTTGGCAGAGGTGATTGCCTGACGCGCGGCCTTATGTGCTTTCTTGAAGCCACCAAAGAGGGCACGGCAGAACTTGATGAGGTTGCCCTGCGCATAAAGCTCATCGACTTTCTTCTCCAGCATTGCAATCTGCTCGAAGTCAGTGACAGCAGGATCCGGGGCATCCGTTTCCTCGTCTCCATCAACCAGATCATCCTCCGGAAATGTCCATGACATATGCCGATAGAAATCCTCAGCCCATCTCTGCTGCTCAACACTCAGCTTCTCAACCGGCATCACCCTCTCCAACCCAAAGCAAACCACGCGCCGGATAATGCCTTGATTGCGCTGGTTTTCGGGCAAATTTCACGAGCTGAGTGAAGGGGGAGTTGATGGGTGGAGCGGGTTTTGTCTTAATCTATAGGTTTGTTATGCTCTCCGAAAAGGGGAGGTTGGCAGATGACACAAGGGCGGGTTGTGTTGCTCAATGGAGCGCCGAGGTCTGGCAAAAGTTCCATTGTATCTGCACTGCAAAAGCAGGCAGATGAGCCCTGGATAAATCTCGGTGTGGACGTTGTCGTCAAGCACATGACTCCGGAACACATGAAACCGGGGATAGGTCTGCGTCCGGGAGGGGAAAGGCCTGATCTGGAAGACTTTATCTCCCGCTCCTATCACGCGCTTTACAAAAGCATCGCAGCTCATGCCGAACTGGGCTTTGATGTCATCGCTGATCTGGGCCACCACAACAACTATGCGGCGCTGGACGGCAACTGGGGGCATTATCTGAAGGAGTTGGAAGGGTTGGACGTGATGATCGTCGGCGTCTTTTGCCCACTGGCAGAGATTATGCAGCGCCGAGCTGGCAGTGATGGGAACTATCTCACGGCCAATGAGGAAGGCGAAATCCCGTTACCCGTCCTTCGCTGGCAGGAAGAGGTTCATAAGCCGGGGATTTATGATTTGGAGCTGGACACTTCGGCGCTGAGTGCGGAAGTGTGTGCGGAAAGAATTCTGAATGTGATTGCGTCAGGCGCAAAGTTTAATGCCAGAGACAAGCTTATAGCTTCGCAGATATGAGCTGCTTCGCCTGCTGATCGACTGAAGACAAGCGGGGGATGGCACTATCTGGTTTGAGCAAGGTGCCAGGAGCGAGGACTGAGTTTGCACCGACTTTGCTGTTGTCACCGATCAGGGAGCCGAATTTTGTCACACCTGTCGGTATCTCGTTGCCATCCTGAAGGAGCGTAATCTCTTTCCCAGCCCATTCATTGCGGTGATTGGCGACAACAACGCCAGCTTCCAGATTGACGTTTTCGCCTAAAATGGAATCTCCCAGAAACCCGAGATGGGCGAGTTTGGAGCCTTTGAACATGAAGCTGGACTTTACCTCACAAAACGGGCCAACCGCGCAGCCTTCATCCAGAAACGCTCCTCCGCGCAAATAACTGCGGGAGGACACAAAGGCGTTCGGTCCGATGATCACTGCGTCTTTCAGCATCGCCCCATCTTCCACCACGGCGCTTTCGTGAATAGCGATGCTGTTGGTGATGCGGTACGAGCTATCAAGGCGAGAGATCATGCCCAGAATGATGCTTGCAGCGTTCGTCGTCATTGCCCACGGTGTGTGCCCAAGTCCTGCGAGTGGAGAGCTCTCCCAGTTTGCAATGTAATTACGCAACCGGATCAATGAGCCTTTCCTTGTGGCGGCATCTTGAGAATCAGCGCTGCAAGGAGGAAGCCGATCATCAGGCCGTTGAGCAGGTGCCACATGAAGTGGGTGCCGAAAGCGACGGAAAAGCAGAGGGCCATGTCCACGGTTCGGAACATCAAAGAGACTGCAAAGGTTGCCGTGGTGAGCGTGATATAGGCCCGGGCCGGGTGCTTGCGCAGGTGCATCAGCAGGGCTGCGATGAGCAGGGCGACCATAGCTGGCAGGTATTGCAGAGAGCCGTTGAACGGGTCAGGACCAGCATCGATATCAGTCAGTACAGCATCCGAACTGAACCAGAAAATAGCGGCGGTAATGCCCACTGCAATGGCACTGGCACGCAAGGTGCGGAACAGATTTTCACCGGTCGCACGATAGATCACCGTGATGATGTAGAAGGCCACAAAGCTCCAGATCGGGACAACGTCCGCCAGCTCTGACCATGTGTTTGCAAATGTATGAAACAGGAATGAGCCAACGCCAATAGCCGCTGCAAGCGCGATCAGCACCAGCTCTGCGATGCTCGGGTTGCCCCGTTTGCGCACCAGATAAAGCGCGATCAGAGCAGCCAAAACAAAGCTGAAATTGCTGAGCGCATTCAACGGTTCATTCCAGAACCCCGGTGCGGTTCGCTCGCAGTAAAGGTCAATATAGTCAGCAGGAAGCATCGCGATATCTCAATGGAATTCAGAGGCTGAAAGAGCAGAAAGACTAAATCTGTAAGTGTGCCGATTGTAGGGTGCGACCTGCAATATTCAAGGCATAATCATGGAGATGCCGGAGCCCGCCAGAACCAGATCAATCATCCGGTCATGATGCTTTGAGCTGAGCTTGTTCAGGATCGCTTTGGCTGCATAGGTGCCGAGGGTGATCGACCCGCCCACCAGTGCCCCGCCAATGAGGATGTCCGTGCTCATGACATTGAGATAGCTGAAGGCCGCGGCCTTGGAGCCGAACACGAACAGGGAGGCCGCCGCTTCTGTTGCGATCAACGCGCTTTTGACGAGGCCGAAAGAGGAAAACACGGCAAGGCTCAGTGGGCCGGAAGAGGCGACCAGTCCGGTGATGAACCCGATGAGCGTTCCGCCAAACACAAGGTGGATTGGCTTGGAGCCGATGTTTTTGGAGCGCAGCAGATAGCGCACAGGAATGAGCACCAGAAAGAACAGGCCAAGGATGGTGCTGCCAACGGATTCCGGTATGGCAATCAACAGGTTCGCACCCAGAGCAGCCATGGGAATGCTCGGCAGCGCGTAAAAGAACACCGCGCGCCAGTTGATCTCACTCCACCACACAATCACGCGCCCGCAATTGGCGATGAGTGCGGCAATCGCCATGATGGGAATGGCCGCTTTGGTGCCAAACACAGCCACCAGAATAGGCAGTAGGATGATGGATGACCCCGTGCCAACAATGCCGGACAATACCCCGGCAAGCATGCCAGAAACGGCAATAATCAATATGCTCAAATGAGGAACCCTTGGAGAAAAGAACATTCTGAAAAATCTTCTGATCTGTATAAGAGTGACTGCCTCATGATGCAATTTGCTTGAAGAGAAGCTGCATTAAAAAATACAGCTTCGCTCCTCTAAACGGTTAAACAGAGTTTAGGCGGACAGGGTTGGGCGAGAGCGGAGAGACGCGCGCCTGATAGGTGGAATGAACTGGCACAGTAAAACGACCAGAAATCGGGCGGTCACCAGCTCCCGGTGCGGATCGCACCAACGGTATTGAGGCAATTGATGTTTCGCGATCGATGTCTCTCCAAACACCAGCGACCTGATGTTGAGGTTGCCAGACGCCTGATGGCACGGCCTGCCAGGCGGCGGTAAGATTGATAGCGGGCATGTTTGTTTTCCTTTATTCACCACGATCATTTGTTTGTGCAGCATGCTTATGTGCTGCTCTCCTATGGACGAATGAGACGCGCATCTGTGATGACTAAGGGCTTGGTCTCTGGTGTTGCCCCACCCATCTAGGGGAACTCCCCTAAGCCCGCAGATAACCTCCCCAATATTTTTGTTGCTGGCCTCCCGGTAGCTTGGGAACAACCCAAACCGTGACACTCCGGGGGGAGACATGAATTCAAGACGTGAGTTCCTCAAACTGGCCATGGCAGGCTCAACAGCTGCGGTGGCAGCGCCGGCAGCTGCAAGCGCACAGGCAAAGCCCAAGCGCTGGGGCATGCTGGTGGATCTGCGCAAATGCATCGGCTGTCAGGCCTGCACCGTGGCCTGCACCATTGAAAACGACGTGCCCGCAGGCCAGCACCGTACCGCTGTCCCCATATACGAGCTGGAAGGCCCGGATGGTCCAAGTCAGGCCGTGCTGCCGCGCTTGTGCAACCATTGTGACGAACCGCCGTGCATTCCGGTGTGTCCGGTCAATGCCACCTATAAAACCGATGAGGGTGCTGTGGTGGTGGATGCCGAGCAATGCGTGGCCTGCGGCTACTGCGTGCAGGCGTGCCCTTATGAAGCGCGCTTCATCAACCACAAAACCGGCGTTGCGGACAAGTGCACATTTTGTGTGCATCGCACGTCTGTTGGCTTGCTGCCGGCCTGCGTTGAAACCTGCGTTGGCAACGCCCGCGTGTTTGGCGATCTGAATGATCCGGAAAGCGAAATCCGCAAGCAGATGGCGCAGCATGAAACCAAGGGCTTGCGACCGGAATTTAAGACAGGACCAAACGTCTATTACATCGGGCTGGATGACAGGCTTGCCTCAACCGTTGCGGTTGGTGGTGGTGCCCGTGATTTGCGCCAAGGTCTTGAAACGCCTGCACATGGGGAGGTGTGAGTTATGCCTGCTGTTGATCTGATGTCATTTGATCATGAAGCTGTCTGGCGGCCCTGGGCGGTCGCTTACTTCCTGCTGGTTGGAACGGGCGCAGGGGCTGCATTGCTGCTGGCTTATGCTCGTCTTGTGCGCGTTGCAGAAGCCAAAGGCGCCCTGATTGTCGCCACCAGTTTTGCGCTTGCCTCTGGTTTGCCACTGCTGGCCGACCTACACCAGCCTGCACGTTTTATGCACTTCTACAGTGGCTCTGCACCCGGCTCCATCATGTGGTGGGGCAGCTGGTTCCTGCCGCTGTTTATCGCCTCTACGCTTTTGCTGGCGTTCATGACAGGCCGTCGCGGCAACGCGCCCATGTGCGGCGGTGAACGCATGCTGACCATGGTTGTTGGCGCTCTGGCCCTCTGCATTTTAGGGTACACCGCTGGTGAAATGAGCGTGGTTGCCGCGCGTCCGGTGTGGAACACACTTGGCTTCCCCGTTGTGCTCATTCTGACCGCCCTTATGAGCGGTGCCGGTGCCACCATGACCATTGATAGCCTCAATGGTGAGAAGGGGGAAGGCCGCTACATGCTGGTGGTGACAGGTGCCGCAACTCTGGTCGTGTTTGGCCTTTGGATGCTGACTGACACCAACCTCTCAACTCTGGCGGCAGACTATGCCCCTGTCGGCTTGTTCGGTGGGTTCATCATCGCAGGTGTCGTGGTTCCGGTGGTTCTGGCTGTGAGTGCAAAGGCCTCTTTGTTGCTGCGCGGTGTAAGTGGGGCGCTGGCCGTGTTTGGGGCATTGGCTTTCCGCTGGTCCACATTCAACGGGGCGCAACTCATGTCCAAAACCGAGACCGTATTTTATGGCCATGAAGCCGCGTTGTCTCAGGATGCTCTGCGCACGCTTGCCGGGTCTGTAGGCCTGCTGATCCTCAGTCTGATCTTCGTGACGCTTCTCATCAACCTGCTGGCCGTGCGTGCCAGCAAGCAAACTCAAGCCTAAGGAGAGCCAGTTATGACTATTTCTCGCCGTGGTGTTCTTCAAGGTGCAACCGCTCTTGGCGCAGCTGGCGCTGCCTTCTGGGGCTTTGCTGAAACAGGCAAAAACTTCTATCAAGGTGTAGTGGGTTCAGCGAAAGCCAAAGGCATTGCCGGTGGTGCTTTGCCACCGGAATACAAGGTGGACTCATCCACTGGAGAGGTGATCCTCAACCCTGATCAACGGGTCGGCTACACCATGTGCATGGGCTGCACCAGCGTTTGCGGCATTCGTGTGCGGGTCGACAAAGCCTCCGGCGACATTCTGCGCGCCACCGGCAACCCGTACAGCCCACTCTCCACCAATCCGCACATTCCATACGACACGCCCATCAAAGACGCGATCACCGGCCTGTCTGCCTATGGTGAGCAAGGCCTTGCAGGACGCTCCACCGCCTGTGGGCGCGGCAATGCTGCCATCGCCAAGCAAAACAGCAAGGAACGCATTCTCAAGCCAATGAAACGCGTGGGAGAGCGCGGCAGCGGCCAGTGGAAGGAAATTTCCTGGGACCAGTTGATTGAGGAAACCGTTGAGGGCGGTGATCTGTTTGGGGAAGGCCAGGTGGAAGGCCTGCGCGCGATCCGCGACCTGAAAACACCGCTTGATCCTGAAAATCCGGAATATGGCCCTAAAGCCAACCAGCTGGTGGTGATCCCGGTGTTCAAAAACGGTCGCCTGATGATGGCTGCCCGCTTCGCCAAAATGGCTTACGGCACCCGCAACTTCGTGGGGCACCGCTCCTATTGCGGCCTGTCCATGCGGGCTGGTTATGCAGCCATGTTGGACAACCTGAAGAAGCAGCCACACCTGAAGCCGGACTATCGCCATGCCAAGTACATGCTGTTCATCGGCACGGCCCCCGGCAATGCAGGCAACCCCTACAAGCTGCAGGGCACGCTGATGGGTGCTGCCCGTGGGCGTGATGGGGTCAAATATGCAGTGGTGGACCCTGTTCTCACCAACTCTCAAAACCATGCGTTTGGCAAGGACAATACATGGGTTCCTATCAGGCCGGGCACCGATGGGGCACTGGTGATGGGCATGATCCGCTGGATCATGGAAAACGAACGATACGATGCCAAGTTTCTGGCTCAACCGTCCGGCGCAGCAGCTCAGACGGCAGGGGAGGCCAGTTGGTCCAATGCAACACATCTGGTCATTGATGATCCAGAGCATCCAAAAGGCGGCTCATTCCTGCGGCAAGGAATGGTAACAGCTGACCTGGAAGAAGATGCTCAAAAAGCACCAATGTGCCTTGATGCGCAAACGGGAGAGCTTTCTCCTGCAAAGGGCCGCCCTGCCACACTGTTCCACCAGGGAACCGTGAGACTTCTGGATGGTTCTACTGTGCCCGTAGCCACCAGCCTGAGCTTGCTGCGCCGGGAGGCACTGCGCAAAACGCTTGCTGAATACTCCGCTGATTGTGGTGTACCGGAAGAGCGTATCATCTCTCTGGCACGCGATTTCACCAGCGTTGGCAAACAGGCAGCTGCCGATTGCCACGGCGGAACCATGCATGCAGCAGGCTTTTACACCGCCTACGCCATCGTCATGCTCAACGCACTGGTCGGCAACCTCAACGCCAAAGGCGGCACCACAGCTGGTGGCGGTCGCTTCAAGGATGTGCAAAAAGGCCCACGCTATAACCTGCTTGCCTTCCCCGGCAAGGTGAAGGTGAAAGGCGTGGATGCAGGCCGCGGTGGCTTCGCCTACGAGAGAACCAGCGAATTCAAGCGTCTGACTGCGGAAGGCAAAAACCCATATCCGGCACAGGCGCCATGGCATTCTTTCACCCAACCCATGGGCGCGCAATGGCTCACCTCTGTGTTGGAGGGGTATCCCTACAAAGCCAAGGCCGTGATCACATGGTCCTCCAATCCGGTTTACGGTGTTGCGGGCATGGAGAACGACGTCAAAGAGAAGATCAAAGACACCAAGCGCTTGCCGCTGTTCATCGCCATTGATCCATTCATCAACGAGACCTCTCGTTTCGCCGATTACATCGTGCCGGACCGTGTGTTCTACGAGGCATGGGGCTGGGCATCCGCCTGGGGCGGTGTGCCAACCAAGGTCTCCACGGCCCGCTGGCCGGTGGTGGATTGTCAGACCGGCAAAACACCGGATGGCCGCCACATGGACATGGATAACTTCTTTATTGATGTGGCCAAACGCATGGATCTGCCGGGCTTTGGCGACAAAGCCATCCCGGATGCAGACGGCAACCTGCACCCGCTGCACCGCTCTGAGGATTTTTGGATGCGAGCCGGTGCCAACGTGGCGTTTGACGGGGGAGCTGTTCCAGAAAGTGATGATGCCGACATGACGATCACCGGTGTGGATCGCATCCGAGCGGACTTAGAAAGCACGTTAAAGCCAGATGAATGGCGCCGTGTTGCTTATGTTTACAACAGAGGTGGCCGCTATGAGGATGCGGCGAAAACCTACAAGGGCGAGACATTTGCTCGCTCCTACAAAAAAGGCATTCAGGTCTGGAACGAGACTGTCGGCACCGCGCGAAGCTCCATGACGGGCAAGAAGTTTGTTGGCTGCCCAACGTGGCAGGCCCCAAGCTTTGCCGATGGAACTCAAGTGGACAAAGCCTTCCCGCCGGATCTATGGCCGTTCCGCGTTGTCAGCACCAAATCCCAGCTGCGCTCTTCCAGCACCGGAGGCAATCCGTATCTGGATGATCTGAAACTCTCCAACGCCATCGCCATCAACACGGTGGATGCGGACCAGTTTTCCATCAAAACCGGAGACTGGATCACCGTCATCTCCCCAAGCAACCGCATCAACGGGCAAGCCTTGGTTCGCCAAGGTATCGCACGGGGCGCCATCGGCATTGAGCACGGCTACGGCCACCGCGAACTGGGCGCACGCACCCACAAGATCGGAAAGGTCATTTTGGAAGGACATTCTGAGCGGGGCCTCGGCACCAACAGCAATGATCTGGGCTACACCGACCCAACCAGCAAACGTCCGGCCCTGCTCGCCGACCCCGTCGTCGGCAGCATCGCCCGCCAGGCTCTCCCCGCGCGTATAGAAAAAATGAGCTAACCGAACTCCGGAGAATACCTAGGGTTCTCATAAAAAGAATACGCCAACAAAAACATCAGGCACTGCCCCCAGCGGCGCCTGATTACAACAAACAGCCAAAGCCAAACGCCCCTCCAACTCGGTACGAGGCACATCTAGGGCAGAAAAACTTCCACGACCCTCGCCAAAGACGGTGGGGGTCTTTTTTTGAGGGAAGGGATGCGAGGTTACGTGAGGCGATTCTCCAATAATCATTGCAACATCACGAGAAGCTCAAGAAAACCAGTCTTAAGGTTGGAAACTGGGCAGGACCAAACTCTGCATGGCTCGTGCTTGCCGCCTGAAGAACAATCATTACAACAGCTTAAATAAACCAACACGTTGAGAATATTTGCACTAAGCTTCATCAGGTTCAGACAAGACAACCGAGTCAGACTACCCCAAACTGTTTTTATGTAATCGGGTTCAATTCAATGGATACTCATCTTCGATTTTCAGTGCTTAATCGCGACTTGCCTGCTGCAAAGGATCGAACAGCCAAAGATCCAATAATTGCACGCGAGATTCAGTACTACGAAGAAAATTTTAAGAACGTAGAGACCGTTGACGATCTTCTAAACGATTATCGCTTGTATAATTTCATGATGAAAACGATGGGCCTTGAAGACATGGCCTACGCAAAGGGGATGGTCCGCAAGGTACTTGTTGAAGGCACGTCAGACGAAAAAGCGCTAGCGAATACACTAAGCGATGGTCGATTTAAGGAACTGGCTGAAGTATTTCCCTTTAATAAAGACGGAACCATCGAAGGTACTTTCGATTGGTCGATTAAAAATGAAGCTCTGGATAGGAGAATCGTTCGATATACAAATGTACCAGGTGAAAAAGTTGAGGATATTGATCGACTTGCCGATTATTACCAGCAAAAGATGCCGCGAGACGTCATTTTTACAGTTCAACTTTTGGCAGATCCAGCACTCTATAGAGTGATAACCACTGCCTATGATGTTCCTGATGAGATCATTCGTGGTCCAAAAGATGAGCGGGTTGAATGGTTCGAAGAAAACTTTGATATAGATGAGTTGAAAAAACCTGCTGAACTCAAAGATGCAGTTGAGAAATATAAAGACAAAGTAGAAGCGCAACGAGTCGAGAACACAAAAAACATCGTTGAAAAGTATATTCAATCCAACTTTGAAGAAGATGAAGGCGAGAAGAACGAAGGCGTAAGACTTGCACTCAACTTTCAAAGAACAGCAGCAGACATCTCGGATGCATATGAAATTCTAGGATCCCCGGCTTTGTACCAGGTCGTGCGAACCGTACTTGGTATGCCTGAGTCGATGGTTGGCACCGATATCGACAACCAGGCCGCAGCAATCAATGAAAAGTTCGACATTGAGAAGTTTCAGGACCCGAGGGAAGTAGACAAATTTGTCAAGAAATTTGTGGTTCTGTATGATGCTCTAACTGGCGCTGGTGCTGTTCCGACCGTTCAGCTGTTTGCAGGAAATTCTAATGCTAGGATATCCGAGGGCATACTTACTGCTGTTAACGCTCTAAAGTTCGGTGGCTAACTTCAGTTTTGATAGTGGGAACATCTTCTCTTGTTTGAACAGCGTAGAGCACTGCGAGCTAAATTACATTGTAAAATGTTAGCGAACGTCTCGCAGCGGTCCTAGTATGTGTGTTGGCTAGGTCAACCTATCCTTTGTTCCCCCGTTCCTTCAATTGGTTCATTTTTGTTTGTTTGATGCGGGCTGCTCAGTTGTTGAGCGGCTTAGGGAGAAGAAGATCAGACTGAATATGACGCGCAGTATCAATTAAGGCGTGCTGGAATTGGTGGCAGCCAGAATAGGCATCACAATCACACCAGATCGTTCCGAGGAGACCAATACAGCTTCGTGCCTCCCGTCTACTAATTCAAGCATCAGGGATAAGATCTTCTTTCCAAAGTACAAGCAGACCAAGCAATTAGTAAACGACTGACTACAAACCTTGGCTGAGGCTCTCGCGTAGTGGCTTCGTCAATTTCACGATGTCTTCTTTTTAATAAATATTCGCTCGATAGAGGGGGAATAGTGAAACATAATCTCATGGCGTAAGTGATATCCCGCATTAACTTATTTTAGTGCGCCAAGAGGTCCGTTATGGCTGGTTCCGATATCCCTTCCGGTTCAAATGAAACTGCTGGTACTCCAAAACAGTCCAGTCAGGTTGATGCATGGGCGAATGCTATGCTCAAAATTTGCAGTATTGATCCTTCTGAGGCCGATACTGTTTCCTCCTATGGAGATGAAGTGCCCGAGGCGCTTGAGGTATCGCTTGATACCGCGGAAGGCATTCAGAATGCAGTAGCGCAGTCCTATGTAGAATTCGGAAGTCTTACGGAAAAGGCCCATCTGATCATCGACAAGGAAGAGCTCAAGATATTCGAGAATTTTGAGCAGAAAACCGATGACTACCTGAATGAAGCAGAACTTGCAGCTGTTGGTGAAGACATTGATGCTGCAAATGATTGCCTCGACAACGCAAAGCTTAGCTTGAAGGGCATGAGTGATGCTCTTGATCGTGGTGTTTCAACCGCGCTCAGGCTGGATGGTTATGTGCAGCAAGTCTCTGATTTGCTTAAAGAAGCCGGTACCTATTATAAACAGCGTAATAAGATCCCCTATGAAGAACAGCTCTCTGACCTGCTGAGCTATCAGACCATGGTGGAGACGCTGGGGCAGGAAGCTAAGCTGCTCATTTCTGAAAATCGCGTTGCTGATGCCAAAACAGCCATCGAGCAGATGAAAGCCGCCATCGGCAACATGCCGAAGTGCTTTGAAACGCCAAAGAATGCCAAGACCGCGAAGAAAGCCACCGCTGATGATGTGGAATTCGGTCTGGTTTCCAAGGGCGCGCATGCGATGGAGGATGTTGAGTTCCTTGATGATGTGTTTGGTGAAGAGATCGCACTTGCTGAACGGCAGGATGCGATTTTTGCCCTACACCAAAAGGTGGAAGAAGAGCACAAACAGGACAAGACAGGTTGGTCCAAAAAGTCTGTGACAGAATTTGAAGATGCCTATCAAGTCGCGAAAAATGCACTGGATGGCGGGCATAAAATGGCGACAGATCTCTGGCTTGATTCAGACGTCAAAAAAGCTCTGCCCAAGATTGATAGTTTGGTTGAAACCGGTCGAACCATGCATATGCGCATGAAGAAAATCAGTCTGGTGGCACAAGGGCACAATGATGCGGAAACCGCCGAAATTATTTCAGCAGATCAAGAAACAGCGGGCGACGTCTTCGAGAACCGTCTGGCACGTCTGAGAGAAGACCTGACCAGTTTGAAAACTGGCATCAACACAAGCGATGCCAATTGGCGCCCGATTTGTCAGCACGTGAATGGACCTGAATTCGAGACGGTCTATCAGGGAGCGTTGGCAAGTTATGAGGATGGCATGACATGTGCACAGGAGGATATGGAAGATAAAGAAGCGCATTGCGAACAACTTCAGCAATCCGTTTCCTCTGCCAAATCTTATTTAGTAAAGATGCAGCAACTCTTTGCCAAAGCTCAGGAAATCCGTAAGAACGATATCACCGACATTGATATCAAGGCAAAAGAAGCGACTGCGAGATTGCAGATTCTGGTGAAGCGTCGGCTTGAGATTCAGGCTTGGAGCGTTGATCTTGGAGCCTTTGACCAGGCCCGTACGCTCGCAGCAAAGGCGCTTGAAGCGCTCAATGTGGCCATGGCTGATAACAGCACGGCTGTAAGTGTTGCTGCGTTGAACGCGTTCAACAGCCAGATTGCTGATATGCAGGAAGCGTTTGATGTCGCAGCTGCTGAAATTGAACGGACCAGCGCGGACATGAAGTTCCGTCTCAAGAACGTGAAAAGTGTGTTTGCCAACCTTGCTGCCCGCAAAGAAGAGCTGAAGAAAAAGCCCAAGGAGTTTGCAGAGTTCTATAAGGCAAACAACGACGCCTTTACGTTGATCACCCAGGATCAGGTTGTTCTGTCTAACCGTGATAAGAAGGGCGCCAGCGATCTGCTGGCAGGTGTCGAAGTGGCTCTTGGCAAAATGCGGGCCTTACTTGGCATGCCGGATGCTGGAGAAGGTGGTGTCCAAACTGATGCCTCTGGCCGTATAGATGAGTTGCTTCAGGCCGTGCGAGACAGGTTTGGCCAACTGAAGCAGGTTGAAAAGTGGGCCAGAGAGAACCCTGAGGTCGAAGGTCACTATGCGGACATCACAGACGCTCATGCAGATGCTCAGGAGCAAGCAGACACCTTTAAGGTCGGTCTCATCGAGCTTGGCAATATGGATCCAAAAGTGGTCGAAAATGCCTTGCGTGCCATTGATCAGGATCTGGATGATATGGACAACATCTTCCAGGCAGCCAGAGAGCAGATGGAGCAGCTGAAAGGGGCTGAGGCGATTGAAGGCGAACTCAACGCGAAATCTGACCTTCTGGAACGCATCAAAGCGCATAATCCTCGTATTACCAAATATGAAGACAAAACAGGTCTGTTCCAGGACTTGGGTGAAAAGGATTTCTACAAAGGCATCATCGCCAATCTCAGAGACTGTCTGCTAACTGCCTCTGATTTCTATTTTCAGGATGAAGACGCTAAGGGTGAAGCGGAACTGGAGAAGGTAGAGGTCTACTACGACAGCCTTGAAGAGGCACTCAAGCAAGCTGCTGCAACCCGAAAGGAAGTTGCAGGTTTTGAGCATATTCTCGACATGGCAAGCCAGTCGCTTGCTGATTTGAACGCAAAAGAAGAGAACCTGAAAACCCGACCACAGCGCAATGCCTTTGTTTTGAATAGCGCTGAAGTGAAGAAGTTTATGGCGGATGTTTCTAAACATATCGGCCAGCAGGATATCAAGCCAATTCGCGAAATTATTCCAGAACTGAAAGCTGCAGTTCAAAAGATGGAAGAAGAATTCCCTAAATCCCGAAGCGAGAAAGTGAAAGCTGCTTTTGGCAAAAAGAAGAAGGGTACTTTCGAGGATGAGCTGGCGGAGATGCAACGACGTCAGGCAGCCGCTGAAGCGGAGCGTGCTGCTGAAGAGAAACGTCGAATTGAAGCTGGAGAACACCTGACTGAGGAACAAAAGCGCGAAAAAGCGCTGAAGGATGAGATATGGGAACTCGACAGCGCAGCTTACAAGGCATGTGAAACACTTGTTGCTCTGAATGCCAGAGAAAAAGAACTGCAGACAAAAGAGCAACGGGACCAATTTAGAGTCAATAGAGAAAGCTTCAAAGAGCATGTCACTTTGCTGGGCAAACTCATCCGTGAAGGCAAATTAGAAGAAGCGCGTGCGGCAGTTTCTCAGATGCAGGCAGCTGAACGAAAGATGGAAGAGGATTTCCCTAAAGCTCATAAATCTAAGCGCGAAAAGCTAAAAGCTGCATTGGGCAGAAAAAGCAAAGGCAGTTCAGCAGCGAAGAAGAAAAAGAAGTAGTTGCTGAGCCGCTACTTGGATCGAAATGAAGCGGCATGGTCATTGCTTCGCCGTGGCTCCTATGCCAGAGCTGAGGTCCAGGGACTGCGCTAACTCTCAAAGAGGAGGCGTAGTGAGACTATGCTTCCTCTTCCAGTCGCTTCCTCAATGCATATTTGACGAATTTGTTGGGTTTGGAGAGCAGGGACTTGAGGTGCCTGCTCTTTGAGATTTCGCGCTGGAGTTTGTAAAGAACCTCAGCGCTTTCAGTGTCTTCAATCCGCATGGCCTGATCAAACAAAAGCCCGAAGGCCTGGCCCAGGGCTTTTTTGTTGAACTTTTCCTTATTGTTGAGCAGGAAGGCTTTGACCTGATCGATATCCATTGAGTTCAATGATTTGCGATCCACAAAGGCCTTTTTGTTGCAGTAATAGTCCTGCCGCGCAGAGATGAGGCGCTCGCGCACAAGCCGCTCATCAACGGCTTCCAGATCAAACTCATCTGCCATCTGGTCCACCGGGTCGCGGTGCCCGGCGCGGCGTTGCTGCACGCTGATTTCTGCAAGGCGGGTGATGTAAAAATGCTTCCAGAACCTGTTGGTCAAATCACGCTTATCCGGAAACCCGCGATAGGCAACAAGCCTCTCTGGTAAGTTGACAAAGGAGTACCTGTCCTGTGCGCGTAACCAGAGGTCATAATCCTGACAAATCGTGAAGATCTCGCGATAGCCTCCAAGGTCCACAAGTGCGCGGCGTCGCATCATCATGGAGGGGTGAACGAAGGTGTTCTGGCCGCGATCCAATTGCGCTTTAATCTCGAAATCATCCTCTGGGAACTCAAAGGATCCCATGACCCTGTCATGATCGTTGATATGATCGGCGAAGGTGCCGAGAAACGAAATGTCCGGGTTTTCTTTAAGGAATTCAATCTGCTTGGCAAACCGCTCTGGTCTGCACAGATCGTCGCCATCCATACGGGCGATGTAAACACCGCTGGCCTGTGAGATGCCAAAGTTGAGGGCGCCAGCCATGCCGAAATGGGGGGAATGCAACAGCTTGAACCGGTCATCAACAGAGGCGATGTCTGCACACACATCTTCCGATCCATCAGAAGAGTGATCGTTGATCATGAGCACTTCGAAATGAGGGAAGCTCTGGTACTTTATGCTCTGCAATGCAGGCAGCAGATATTTGCCGCAATTGTGAACCGGAAGAACGACACTGATCTCCACAATACCAACCTCATAGAGTGCTCGGGAATCTTCGAAAGGGCATGCGGGCCAAACCTAACAGCTTCCGCACCCGGTTTATTCCGGCAGATCTGGTTGGTTATAGACCGAGGTATGAATTGTTCTGAGGTGGCTAAGCATCAACCTCTCACTTCGCCCAACTGTGGCTTATTGCAGAAGAGGGAAGACAGGCTTTGCCAATCTCACAGGCTCACTTTAAGAGAAGAGAGACGATTCCAGCTGGTTGACCTGAGGCGATTTGAAATGCGCACCCTGAAAGAGATGTTTCTTGATCCAATCCTGAGCCTAAAGGATGCGCTGGAGAACCTCTCCCCTGCCAAGCGGATCACGCCGGAGATGATTGCGCTGCGCAACACGTCTGATATGGACCTGCTGTTTCTACTCTGGAATGGCAACGGCGATGACCTTTCCATGTTCTCGACCGGCTTCCTTTCTCTGGTTGGAGAACAGGGGCTGAAACGGTCTTTGGAGGATGCACTTGCCGCTTACGGAGCAGCGCAAGAAATCAGCAAAGAAACGCAAAAAAACGCATTTCTCGTCAAAACAACGCACTTTAAGATCGTTGTCCTGTTGGAGCGGGAAAGATCCGGCAAAATCAAAGGCTTATTTATCAAGCCTGCGCTGTATCAGGTCGAAAACCTTGATGAGTGTCTGTCTCTGATGCAAGAGATGGTTGGAACGTCCAGCCTTCTCATTCGTAAAGATGGCGTAGAATTTTTCAGCAAAAATGCAGATCAACCCTTAGCGATTGGCCCAGCTTACAAGCTGTTTGTGATGCAGGAACTGGTGCGCCGTGTGAAAGGCGGTGAGCTGAAGTGGAACCAGAAGGTTCGACTGGAAAAAGACTTGGAATCCCATCCGGTTAGCAGTCTTTACGCCAAAATGAGCGGTGGATTGGTGACCCTGCAGGTGGTTGCACAGCACATGATGGCAGCCTCTGACAATTCCGCTGCCGATGTTGTTCTCAACCTCATCGGCACTAAGCCATTGGAAACGCAGGAAGAACGGACGCCGTTCCTGACATCTCGTCAGTTTTATCAACTCAAGGCGGATCGTGATCTTGCCGAGAGATATGGTCAGGCGGGTGTTGCTAAGCGCCGGAAAATTCTGGAGAAAATCGAGGAACGTTCACTGCCCGCGATTGAGGATGTGGCCGACCCATATCTCAGCGGAGTGGAATGGTATGCAAGCGCGGAAGAACTCTGCGATGTGATCGGCGAAATAGCAGATGACAAGGCGATGCAGTTCAACCCTGGCCTGGCGGAAAAGACCGACTGGCAACGCATTGCTTTCAAAGCTGGAAGCGAGATCGGTGTTCTTAATTTTACCTATGATCTCAAAGGGTTGAACGGAGTGCATTGGCAAGTTGCGGTGACGTGGAACCACGAAGATATTCTGCCGGAGGGCAAGTTGCTCGGCCTCACCAACGCGTTGTTGCAGGAGCTGAAGAAGCTATAGTTTGTGCTGCACCATGTCCTCGGGTTGCATCAGTTCAACGCGGTTGCCGAAGGGGTCATGGGTGGTTCTTCTCAGGAAACCAATGAAGGTCGGGTCCTCTGAAACCTCATAGCCCGCATCTCGTAGATGCTCTGTGAGTTTCATGATATCATCCACCACGAAGGCCGGATGCCCCACCTTGTTGGCGACAAACGGGTCTTGCACACTCAGGTGCAGATTGACAGAACCTACTGAAAACCAACCACCTTGTTGGTGCCGCGCTATCTCAGGCCGCTCAATTTCTTCAAAGCCCAACAGGTCCACGTAAAACTCGCGGGCGAGCTTATCCCCGTCAGGCGCGATGGGAAGGTTGATGTGTTGCAAACCGAGAATGGTCATCTGCCGAGGCTCCTGTGCCGAGGTGAGCTTGCTTGATTAACTCACCCTCTAACACACACAGGATATTGTGAGGTTTTCGAAAAATCGAAGATTTTCTGTTTATTTATCAATGTCTAAAGCAGAAATTTGAATTCGATTCTGACGGGCAGCGCCAGCAGTCAGGCCGTCTTCTGCATCAACTCGATGCGGTTGCCAAACGGGTCTTCGGTGAACTTTCGGATATAGCCTGACAATGGCTTGTCGTCTTTCAACACAGCGCCCGCTGCGGCCAGACGATCAACCGTTTCCTGAAGGCTATCCAACAAAAAGGCGGGATGGGCTTTCTTGTTTGGGGTGAACGGATCTTCCACGCCAACATGCAGGTTAACGCTGCCTGCAGTGAACCAGGCGCCGCCACGTCCTTGTAAAGACGCAGGTTTTTCGACTTCGGTAAAACCGAGCAGGCCGATGAAGAAAGCGCGGGCCGCGTCTTCCTGCCCTGCTGGCATGGTCATCTGGACGTGATCGAGTGCAATAATGCCCATATATATCCTCAATTATGATTTTGGGAGGCGCCGCAACCACACGAGAAGAATACGGGCGCTATTTGAAAACAGGTGAGCGTTTTTCAAGAAACGCGTTTAGGCCCTCGGCATGGTTTTCCGAATTTCCAGCCCGACGCTGCATCTCCGCTTCCCGCACAAGCTGGTCTTCCAACGTGCTATCAGCTGATGCATGAATGAGATGTTTGGTCATGGCATACGCCGATGTTGGGCCTTTTGCAAGATTAGTTGCAACATCTAGTACCTCACCCTGAAGTTGGTCGTCTTCAATGGCTCCCCAGATCAGGCCCCAATCTGCTGCGCGGTCCGCAGTCAGCGGCATACCAGTCAGCATCAACCCCTTGGCACGCACCTCGCCCACCATCCTCGGCAAGTGGAAGGACGCACCAGCACCAGGGACAAGACCTAACTTGCTGAAAGCGTGTATGAATTTAGCACTCTTGGCGGCAAACACCATATCGCAGGCAAAGGCGAGACCAGCTCCGGCACCCGTGGCAACGCCGTTCACAGCGCACAAAACCGGCTTTTCCATCTGTCGGATTGCGTGAATAATCGGGCTGTAATGTTGTGTTAGAACATCGCCCAAATCCGGCTTTTCGCCAGTGCTGTCGGGCAGGATGTCGTTGAGGTCCTGCCCGGTGCAAAAGGCGCGGCCTGAACCGGTGAGGATAACCGTGCGCACCTCTGAGCTGGTGTGGGCTTCTTTCAACGCGGAGAGCAAGTCCTGACGCATCTCTGGTGAGAGGGCATTGAGTTTGTCTGGGCGGTTGAGCGTTATTCTCAAAACACCACCAAGCTGTTCTTTTAAAAGGGTATCCTGCGCCATACTCTCTCGTCCCATGCAATCAGTCACTAAAATCTGCAGGGATACTAACGAATTGCTCAGCCTGCGCCCATAAGCCATTTGGTCTTACCGGTGGGCTTTTGCGCACTCTATGATGTGTTGGATAAAAGCCCGTGTGCGTTTCGGTCTGTGCTTTCGGGCTGGGGTTACAATGTAAAGCGGCACCTCAGGGATCTGCAGTGTGGTTTTTAGGTGGTGTAACCGGCCTTGTTCTACCTCATGCTCACAAAGTGAAATTGGCAGCACAGCAACGCAATCCGTTGATAATGCGAGTTGTTTGGTCAAACTGAAGTTAGTGGTCTCGATTGTGTGAGCCGATGTTGTACCCACCGAGAACTTAGCTAGAAAGCCTCCCGGATCTCGGAGAGCAAAGGAGGCAATGTTGTCTTCTGTGATGAGCTTGTGCGGTTTGCGGGAGAACAGTCCAACAGGGTCATAAGTGTAGCGCCGCGCGATCAGGGTTTCGTCTCCCGGATGCCGCGCGCGGATGGCGAGATCGAAGTGATCTGCCACGAGATCCACCGGACTGTCGCTCATATCAACGTAAAACGAGACCTTGGGATGCAGCTTGCCAAAGCTGTTCAGCAGCGCTTCTAACGTTTCTACCGGATAATCTGTTGGGACGGAAAGGCGAATGTTTCCAGAGAGTTCGTCTTTTTCTAGCAGGTCGCTTTCAGCTTGTAGAAGCGCTTCCAAAGCTGGCTCGCACTGCTGCAAAAATCGTTCACCCTCCAGCGTCAAAGAAACCCGCCGTGTGGTGCGGTGAAGCAATTGCACGCCGAGCCGTTCCTCCAACGCTTGCACGCGAGCTGTGACCGTTGAACGGGGAATACTCAGATGCTCTGCGGCCTCAGTGAAGGAGTTCAGGCGAGCGACGTCAACGAAGGTTTGCAACTGGATGATGTTCGTCATTATGCAATTATATCGTTTAATGATGACAGTATTATCTGAATACTCCAGCCACTCAGAGTTTGCTAGCCCTATGCTCCATATAGAGATAGGTGATAAGATGGACAGACGGAAATTTCTTGGTTTGAGTGGAACAACAGCACTGGTTTCTGCTGTTGGTTTGCCTGCACTGGCACATGCAAAAGCGAATGGTTCACCAGAGGAAATACTGCAGATACAGTGGCTTGGCGGCGCCACAATGCTCATCAGCTTTGATGGAGTGACGCTCCTCACGGATCCAGCCTTTGGTGTTGGGAAGCAGGCGATTGTGATGCCGAACCCGAATGAGATGTTTGACCTTGTAAAGGGACCCAATATCAAACCGCAGCCAAGATTTGGGGTGTTACCCGAGTTTGATCTTAGAGCGATAACCGCAACACTGATCAGTCATTCCCATCCAGACCATTTTGATGCAGCAGCAGAGGCGAAAATCGCTTCTGACATGGCGATGATCACGACAGAGCATGACAAACAAGTGTTTGTAAAAAAGGGCTTTTCCAATATCACCGCTCTGCCATGGGGCGAGCAAATGGTGTTCCCGACTAAGTCTGGTCAGATCACCATCACGGCAGTTCCCGCTGAGCATTCTGAGAATGCGGAGATCCTGAAGATCCTGGGGCCGGGTAATGGATACTTCTTTGAGTTTGTGGCCGGTGATTATCGCAGGACCATGTACTGGACCGGTGACACCCTCCCGGTAGATGATGTGATGGCCAAAGTCCAAGCCTTTGGTGCCATTGATGTTCTTGTGCCGCATGTTGGCGGGGTGGGTGTGACGGGCGCTCTTGGGAAGATCAGCATGGATGCCGCAGATGTGGTGGACATGGTGGATCGCCTGAAGCCGAAACGTGTCCTGCCCATTCATCACTCCACGTTTGGGCTGTTCCTTGAACCGATCTGGAAATTGGTGCAGGCGATGGAGAGGCATGAAGCAGGTCTTGATGTCATCGCAGAAGGCAGCACGGTTCAATACCAATAGATGAAGATGTATGTGCGATGACTATTATGAGTCATCGCACATACTATCTAATAAATGGGCAATCAGAAGAATAAATAGATTAGTCCTATAGATTTCACTCAGTGAAGCTGAAATGTATTCATATATGAATAAATGAGAATCTCTTGTTTACCTTGGTTCTGTTGCCTAGGATCACCCGGATAATATTATTATTTGGAGGGGTAAATGAATATTATTAAATCAATCGCGAGTATTGGCTCGGTTGTCAGCGTGTCTTTGCTGGCCTTATCTCAACCCGCACTTTCCGGCGAAGTGATGGACCGCGTCATGGAGAGCAAGGTGATCCGTGTCGCGACCAACTCCGGATATCCGCCAGCTTCATTCCTGAATGCTAATGGTGTGTTTGAAGGTTATGACATTGATGTTTCAAAGGAAGTTGCCAAACGTATGGGCGCAAAGGCAGAGTTTCTGAACCCGGCTTGGGAGGCCATTACATCCGGCAAGTGGGGCGGACGCTGGGAGATGTCCATTGGCTCTATGACGCCTACACCCGCTCGTGCGAAAGTGCTCGATTTTCCAGCGGTTTACTATTACACACCGGCTGCGTTTTACGTACATAAAGACGCGTCTTATGAGACGATTTCGGAGCTGAATGGCAAGCGCATCGGGGCCAGCACTGGTTCAACCTTCGAGTACTATCTTCAGCACGAGTTGGAGCTGGACACTGCTTATTCTCCTGCGATCGAGTTCGCCGTGACACCGGGTGAAGTTCGCACCTATGAGGCTGACAGCAACGTTCTGGATGACCTGCGTTTGGGAGATGGCAAACGTCTGGATGCTGGTATCACTTCGGTCCCGACCATTTTGGAAGCGATCAAGGCGAACTATCCGATCCGTATTCTGGGAGAAGCGGTGTTCTTTGAGCCTTTGGCCGTTGTGACGTCTCGTGATGACCCTGAATTCTCTCAGAAAGTCGGCGAAATCATTGAGGAAATGCGGTCTGACGGCACCTTGGTTGAGCTTTCCCAAAAGTGGTTTGGGACTGACCTTGTATCCACGACGCACTAGTGCGGTTGGTCCTATGACACTGCTCGTGAACCTGTTTAGCCATGCGCCATCCCGGCGCCTGGTTTTCTTCGCGGTACTGGCAGCGTTGCTCATGGCGTTTGATCTGAGCAGCGTTGGGCAATACCTGACGACCCTTCTGAACCTTGATGTGGCCCCTGATACCGCTTCCGTGCTGGCCGCATTCGCGATTTCTGCCGTGATCACAGCAGACGTAGTGTTCGTCTCCAAATTGCCAATGAAGGTGCAAGTGCCGATCTACTGGGCGCAGCTTCTGGCGCTGTTTCTGGGGTTCTTCTACTCATTTGACCTGTCGTTTCCGTTCATTATCGAGCGGTTGCCGATCCTGCTTTACAAGGGGCTGTTCTACACGCTCTTTGTCTCGTTTGCGTCCATCATTTGCGCCAGCTTGCTGGCATTTGCTGGCGCACTTGCCCGTCTGTCCAACTCAGGTCCAGCCTATGCGGCCTCAACGTTCTACGTCTCGTTTTTTCGCGGTACGCCGTTGTTGTTGCAGGTTTATCTGATTTATCTGGGCTTGCCGCAACTTGGCATTACGCTGGATGCAATCCCGTCAGGTATTCTGGCTTTGTCGCTCAGTTACGGGGCTTATATGACGGAGATTTTCCGAGGTGGCATACAGGCGGTTCCACGGCAACAGTCAGAAGCCGCCGCGGCTCTGGGCTTGCAGCCCTGGCAGCTCATGTGGAAGGTGGTTTTGCCTCAGGCAATCCGCATCATCATTCCGCCAACGGGCAACAACTTCATCTCTATGCTTAAGGACAGCTCGCTGGTGTCTGCCATGGGCATTATGGAACTCATGTATCTGGCACGGACGCTTGGGCGCTCCGAGTTCAAACACTTTGAGATGTTGATCAGCGCCGCGCTCATCTACTGGGCGGTGAGTTTTGTCTTTGAGATGATACAGGCACAGCTGGAGAAGCGGTATTCCGCGCCGCAGAAGGTTGGGTAAGCAAAAGGAAAGAGGGCCACTCAGGCCTTCTTTCTGTCGCGAAGCAAGTCATGACACTTGAGAGCGCAGTAATAGCCGATGGTGAAGAAGATGCTCATGGCAAGGACTTGTAGATAGAACCGGTCAAACGTGTTCCGGTGCAGTATCAGGTTGAGTGCATGGCCTACGTAAACGCCAAACATCATCATGGAAATTGCGAAGATGTGTATTAAGGTTTTTGCGCTTTTGGAAGCCGGATGCCCTTTGCAGTGATCCGCGAAAAAGCAGGTTACAATACAAGCGCCCACCATGATGAGGGTCATCCAGTTCAGATAAACAGCAGCCAGTGTCAGGCTGTTCATCTGTTGCATTGCCAGGTTCTGATCAATGAACAGGTCGATCTGGTGGCCCAAAATCATACCGAACCCGCCATAAACAAACCCGCTCCAGAAATACGTGAAGAGGTAGCTGGGCATACCTGCATTTTGCAGGCTGACCATTCCTGCAAAGAATATGGCGAGAATGAAAGCAACTTCAAATACATGAAGGGTGTCGGGCCGCGTGATCATCGCTACCACAGCCAGCTGAAGCACGAGCATCACTCCATAACCAATAGGATTGGTAAGCAGAAAATGGCTCAGAGAAAAGCTGCGCATTCGTTTTGGCTTCCGCTCGTTGTTAGGGCTGATGCCGTGTACCTCAGTCATGTGAACCCGATGTTGTCTCAATCCGTTATTGGTTGTTGTTCCAGTCGTCTTTTTCTTTCAGATCTCTGACAACTTTCACGTGC
This sequence comes from Pseudovibrio sp. W64, assembly GCF_001623145.1. NCBI lineage: Bacteria > Pseudomonadati > Pseudomonadota > Alphaproteobacteria > Hyphomicrobiales > Stappiaceae > Pseudovibrio > Pseudovibrio sp. W64. The sequence goes on from NZ_LMCI01000038.1 coordinate 746,251, forward strand.
TGCATCATGCCGCCATCCTCGTGGTAGAGCAGGTGGCAGTGCAAAGGATACTTGCCGACGAAGTCCTTGAACCGCATGCGAAATTTCACATGTCCATGAGGCGGAACCTGAATGGTGTCTGCCCAGAATGGAAGCTCCAGCGTGTAATCCAAGGGGTCTTCGCCCTGAATCTCAAAGACATACATGGGGTTCACATGGATATGGATGGGATGCGGAAACTCGCTTTCGTTTTCCAGCGTCCATTCTTCCACGGCGTCCAGTTCAACCCAATGATTGACCACCTCACAGCCGCCAAACTGGCCGTGGTCGATGGTGACGTTCACCCCGCGGTAGTACTTGTCGGGATTGTCCAGCGTATTAGCCTGGAAGGTCAGCGTGCGTTTGTTCGTTACTTCTTCTGGGCCAATTGGTTCCAGCAGTCCGCCACGCAGGCTTTCCGGGAAAGGCGGTGGAGTGGTGCGCTCAGCCGTTTCGCTCGGCATGTAGATCGCTGCGCCGATCTCTTCGCCGCGCTCCACCTCAATGGCAAAGAGTGGCGGGTTGTTGTGGTACTTGTAATGCGGAATAAACTGGTATTCGACCGAGTCATTTTGCACGTAATAAAACGCGCCGGGCGTGGCTGCCTCGCTGATTTTCAGCAGGATAGACGCGCGGTTCGCAGGGGCAAGGCTGATGCCCCCCTGTCTGCGGTAGTTGTCAGTGGGGTTGCCGTCATACCCGTAGATAAACATCTGCCCGAAGAACGGGCATTCGAAGTTGATCGACGAGCGTGTGGTCGCGTTCAATAGGCGCAGATTGATCAGCTCTCCCGGCTTTACCTTGATGATCGGGCAATACTGGCTGTTGACCGTGATGTTGTATTCACTGTTGGGGAACTTGGCGACCTGCTTCTGGTCCTCCACCTTGCCCTCAGCGTTGACGGCAATGTTCTGGAACACCATGCAGTATTCCTTCACACCCATCTCTTTGAGCTGATCATCAAACGCGCCACGCACGATAATCATACCAGCCATGCCGCTGCCAACCTGCAAGGCTACGGACCCGTGCTTGTGCGGGTGATACCAGTAGACCCCCGGAGGGTGATCCGCCGGAATATCGTACTCGTAGTCATAGGCTTCGCCGGGGCGAATGGTCATGCAGACGTTGTCTCCGGGAGACTCCGGCGTCACGTGCAGGCCGTGTGTATGGATGTTGTAGTTGTTGAACCCGTAAGGGAAGTTGATGTCATCCGGCTCGGTCTGGTCCTGCTCCGGCAACTTGTTGTGTGTGTGGATCTGCAGCTTTGAACCCGGCCTGACCTCAATGGTTGGGCCAGTCAGAGTGTTTCCAGCCTCTTTGGTAAGATCGCTTGTGAAGACCCGGGTGTAGGTTGGGACGTTGTGAGGCTTTTCAAAGCTGAAAACATTGTTGGTGTCGTATTCAACATCCAGAGTGATTTCCAGATGCTTTTTTTCAGGATCCATTACGTAAGCTGGCGGGTTTTTGATAGGGCTCAGGAAGGAAAAGGGTTTCGCCTCACTCATGTAGCGGTTCCTCACGTCGGCAGCACTCAACTGCTTGTTGGTTTTGATTTCAACCTACTGAGGATGGGGGAGTGGTGGAAACGTTGCTTGGCAACGGGGTTAAGGTTCCGTTAGGTAAAAAGGTCGGTTCCAATCTGACCTTGCGTTTTTTCCCTAAACGCGCACTCCGTGCAGCTCTGGTCGGGTGCCAACTTGCCGTTGCCGGGAAGTAAATGCCTGAAACGGAATCTCTTTCTCCAATTTAGAACGATTATTTATTGTGGGAAGTCTACGTATTTTTTGCCTTCGCGTGACCTATGTCAATTTAGCTGGGATATCACCACATGCGGTTGCATTTCTGTGAAATTTCTACACACATCAACCCATTGAAATATATGCGAATAATAGCCTTTCATGAGGCGCTCACAATAACTTGACGATGGTCAATGTAAGAAGCTCGAGGGCAAGCTTACATAACGATGCCGGGTAAGGTTCGTTTCTATTGGAGTTTATGGTGTCGTTTAAATCAATTCTCCGTTTTTTGGCCAGTATCGCGCAGGAATGCGCAGTCAGTGCCGTGGCTGTAAGCGCTCGTAAGAAGCCAGCAGCATTTGATGACAACACTCTTAATTATGAAGGTGCCATCAAAGACGAACCCCTGATTGCTCCTTGGGGCAAGTTCTATGTCTCTAACACCTTAAAAGACATCGGTTCGGCAACACTCCAGATCACCAGAGGGGCGCGGATTGCCCCTCTATTTTCGCCAGTTTCGATTTGAGGAATGAGTTATGAGAGGCATTGGTAAGGTCAGTCTGATTGGCGCAGGACCGGGTGATCCGGATCTCCTGACAGTGAAAGCTCTGAAGCGCATTCAGGACGCTGAAGTCGTTGTTTACGATCGTCTGGTCTCTCAGGAAATTATGGATCTGGTTCCGCCTAAGACAGCTCTTTATCCTGTCGGGAAGAAGCCGAAGAGCCATCCTATTCCTCAGGAAGAAATCAACCAGTTACTCGTTGATCTCGCCAAAGAAGGTAAGCGTGTTGTGCGCCTTAAAGGTGGGGATCCGTTTATTTTTGGCCGCGGCAGTGAAGAAGCTGCTGAACTGGTCATTGCCGGCGTCGACTATGAAGTCGTGCCAGGCATCACAGCTGCGCAAGGCTGTGCCTCAAGCCTAAACCTGCCACTCACGCATCGCGGCCTTGCAACGGGGCTAAGATACGTAACCGGGCATTGCCAGAAAGATGTACCCCTCGATCTGGATTGGGCCAGCCTTGCGGACCCTAACACCACCCTCGTGATCTACATGGGCCTTGCCGCCATCGCCGAGATTTCTACCAAGCTGGTAGAGCACGGCATGCCTGCAGATATGCCTGCTGTTGCGATCTCGAAGGGCACCACATCGGAAGAGCAGAAAGTGTTCGGCACACTCACCACAATCGGTGAGCAGGCCAAGGCAGCTAAATTACCAGCGCCGACACTGTTCATGATTGGTGATGTTGTGGGTCTGAAAGACTCTCTGGAGCTGCCGTCCTTCTCCGGCAGTGAGGCAAAATGGGGCGATAGACCTCATCTGGAGGTTATCAATGGCTAAGACAGAGCGGAGTGCGCAAAACCCGCTGCGTTCTTTTCTGAAGGCTGGGGTGCTGGCGCTTCCGTTGCTGACTGGAGCGCCCCTTGGGGCTCTTGCCGACGAAGAGGCCCTCAAGATCATTGATCGCGAAAAGCTGATAGATTTCGTGCAGCAGGACTGCGGGTCCTGCCACGGTCTGACACTTGAGGGCGGTCTTGGAGGGCCAATCCTTCCAGAAAATCTGGAGCATATGGACTCTGATGTCATTCAGGAAGTGATCCTTGGCGGATTGCCGGGAACGGCAATGCCACCATGGCGCGGCTTCCTCACCGAAACTGAAGCGGCCTTCATTGCGGAAGGTCTTAAAACAGGAGCATTCAAGTGAAGACGTTTTTTGCTGCCGCAGCCTTAGGTGCGGGTCTTTTATTTGCTTCTGCAGCCAGTTCTGAAGACCTGCGCGCCACGGGCGATCTGGGTCTGATTATCGAACGAGCCACAGGAACAGCCCTGATTGTCGAAAGCACAGACCGTACTGTGCTGGCTCAGGTAGAGGGTTTGGGCAACCTCTCACACGCCTCTGTCGTTTACTCGCGAGACGAGCGCTACGCCTATGTGTTTGGCCGCGATGGTGGCCTGTCCAAAGTGGATATGCTTACTGGCAAGCTTGTTGGCCGCGTTATGCAGGCTGGCAACTCCATCGGCGGCGCCATTTCTGATGATGGCAAGCTGATTGCAGTCGCCAACTACAAGCCGGGCGGCGTGAATGTATTTGACGCGGAAACTCTGGAGCTGGTCTCCGAAGTGCCTGCGATTTACGACGAAGTTGGCAACCAGTCCAAAACGATTGGACTTGTGGATCTGCCCGGTCGCCGCTTTGCTTTCTCCCTTTGGGATGGTGAGCAAACATGGATTTTGGACTATTCCAAGAGCCTGAAGCCTGAGATTACCAAACTCGAAGACATCGGCGTCTTCCCATACGACGCGCTGGTCACGGGCGATGGCCGCCACTATATCGTTGGTTTGTTTGGTGAAGACGGTCTTGCCCATGTTGACCTTTGGAAAGAGCCGTTGACGGTTGAGCGCATCATGGATGGTTACGGTAAGGGTGAAGAGCCACTTCCGGTCTACAAGATGCCGCATCTGGAAGGTTGGGCGAAAGCCAACGGCATGTACGCATTGCCAGCCATAGGTCGCCACGAAGTGCTGTTCATGGATGAGCGTGACTTCACCGAAGTCGATCGCGTGAAGGTACATGGTCAGCCGGTGTTTGCCATGGCGCGTCCTGATGGTCGTCAGATCTGGGTGAACTTTGCGCCTCCACACAACGATACCATTCAGGTGATCGATATTTTGGAACGCAAGATCATCAAAACGATGAAGCCGGGACCGGGCGTGTTGCATATGGAGTTCACTCCGCGCGGCAACGAAGTCTGGATGTCCGTTCGTGACAAGAACGAAATTCATGTCTACGACACAACGGATTTCTCCCTGAAAGAGGTTCTGCCAGCAGAAAAACCAAGCGGCATCTTCTTTACTTCACGTGCACACCAGCTGGGGCTTTAGGTCCCGGCTTTCCCAGGGCGGCACTGGCCGCCCGAGCGATTGGGGAGTTTGCGATATGAGCGCACAGCTGAGTGATATTGATCTCGTGTTGGTGGACAAGTGGCAGCATAATTTTCCGCTTGTCCCTAAGCCATTCAATCTCATAGCCCGGGAAACCGGAGTGGACGCTTTAGACGCGATCAGCAGTTACGAACGGCTGGTCGCTAATGGCGTCATTTCGCGCATTGGCGCGGTATTGGCTCCAAACACAGTGAGCGCGAGTTGTCTGGCCGCAGTGTCAGCGCCTCCACACTTTGTGGAAACGGCAGCGCAGCTCATCAACGATGAACCGGGGGTCAACCACAACTACCTGCGTGAGAATGATCTCAACATCTGGTTTGTGGTTGTTGAACGGGATCGGGCGACGTTAGAGGCCACGCTCGCCCGTATTGAGCAGAACACCAATCTGGTCGTTCATGCTTTTCGGATGGAAAAGGCTTTCCATCTGGATCTGGGGTTTTCTTTGACAGAGCAGCGGCTGGAAAAGAAGACCCCCGTACTCCCGCCGGTCGATATGTCGGTTCTGGAGTCCGGTGACATCAATCTGCTGGAAAAGCTTTCTGATGGCATTCCTCTCTCGGACCGCCCATTCTTACGCATTGCGCTGAAGCTGGGGCGCTCGGAAACCTCCGTGCTTGAACGGCTGAAGGTGCTGCAGGATGCTGGCATCATTCGCCGGTTTGGTGTGGTCGTGCGGCATAGGTCCATCGGTTACAAGGCGAATGCGATGACGGTCTGGAATGTTCGTGATGAGCATATTGATGACGTTGGCGCCATATTCTCTGCTGACCCGATGGTGAGCCTTTGCTACCAGCGCAACAGAGAGATGCCGCTTTGGCCGTACAACCTGTACACCATGACCCACGCGAACAGCCGTGAAGAGGCGCTGGAGGTCATCAACCGGCTTTCCACCACGGCCACGCAGCATGTGATGAGCAGCGACGTGCTGTTCTCCACCAAGTGCTTCAAACAGCGTGGTGCCCGTCTGTCTCGCAGTGTTGGAGTAAGTGCATGAGCACAGATATCGCCCACCTGAATGAACCTGCCAAGGTTCATCTGGATGATCTGGACCGCAAGCTGATCAATCGATTGCAGGATGGTTTGCCAGTTGTCTCCAAGCCGTATGCAGCGGTTGCAGCGGAACTGGGCATTGCGGAAGACTTGCTACTTGAACGCCTGCAATGGCTGCTTAAGACGCGCATCCTCACCCGCTTCGGGCCTATGTTCGACATTGCTCAAATGGGCGGGGCCTTCTGTCTGTGCGCTATGGCTGTGCCGGAAGAACGTTATGACGAGGTGACCGAACAGGTGAACTCGTTGGAAGAGGTGGCGCACAACTATGCCCGTGATCACGAGCTGAACATGTGGTTCGTGCTTGCCACGGAAACCCCTGACGAAATTGAGAGTTGCGGGAAACGCATTGAAGAGCTGACCGGAATCCCGGTCCGGCTGTTCCCGAAAGAGCGCGAGTTTTTCATTGAGTTTAAGGTTCCAGTATGAGCACGCATAGTATCGAAGAATTCTCCGAATTTGACCGTGCTCTGGTGGCTGCGCTGCAAGAAGGTTTGCCGCTAGTTTCCGAGCCATATGCGCAGATTGCCCATCAGCTTGGCGTGAGCGAAGAACTGGTGCTGGAACGCGTTGCTTCCATGAAAGAAAACGGTGCAATTCGTCGTATTGCGGCTGTGCCAAATCATCGCGCCCTTGGCATGCGCGCCAACGGCATGTCCGTCTGGAATATCGTTGATGAGGACGTTGAACGCATTGGACAAATGATGGGTTCTCTGGACTTTGTGTCCCACTGCTATCAGCGCCCAAGATGGCTACCCACATGGCCGTATAATGTCTTTGCCATGGTGCATGGAAAGACTCGCGAAGAGTGTCTGACTTTAGTCAAGGAAATAGAGGCGCTCATAGGGACATCATGCAATGGAAATGATGTCCTGTTTTCGACAAAAACCCTGAAAAAAACAGGACTTAGACTTCGTCGCAGAGGGGAGAGCCCGCGTGTTTCGTCTGACCCATTATCTCAAAGCTCTAGCGGATCCGTATCCACTTCCACCAGCGCGTAAACCTGCTGGTCCGGTTGTTATCTGGAACTTGATCCGCCGTTGTAATTTGAAGTGCAAGCACTGTTATACAACCTCAGGCGATGTAGATTTTCCCGGCGAGCTTTCAACCAAGCAGGCCTATGAGGTTATTGATGACCTGAAGGGCTTCCGCGTCCCGGTTATCATCTTCTCTGGTGGTGAACCGCTGATGCGCCCGGATATGCTGGAGCTGTCGGCCCACGCCAAGCAGCTTGGCTTCTATACCGCCTTGTCCACCAACGGCACGCTTATCGACAAAGATATGGCGCGTAAGATTGGTGAGATCGGTTACGACTATGTCGGCATCTCACTGGATGGCATTGGCAAGGTGCATGATGACTTCCGCGGCATGGATGGCGCGTTTGACCTGTCCTTGCAGGCTGTGCGTTACCTGCGCGAGGAAAACGTGAAAGTTGGCCTGCGCTTTACATTGACAGAAGACAACGCCGATACGCTCGATGACTATCTGGACCTGTGCGCTCGCGAGAAAGTAGACAAAATCTACCTGTCTCACCTTGTGTATGCAGGCCGCGGCAATAAGAACCGTGGTGAAGATGCGCACCTGAACGTGACCCGTAAAGCCATGACCCACCTGATTGAAAAGGCGTGGGAAGATGTGCTGGCTGGCAAATCCAACGAATACGTGACCGGCAACAACGATGCGGATGGCATCTACCTGTTGCAGTGGGTGCGTGAGAATATGCCGGAAAAAGCTGGTTATCTGGAAGATATGCTGGAGCGCTGGGGTGGCAACGCCTCTGGTGTAAACATCGGCAACATCGATAACACCGGCAAAGTGCATCCGGATAGCTTTTGGTGGCACTACACGATCGGCAACGTGAAAGAGCGCAAGTTCTCCGAGATTTGGCAGGATGTGTCCGATCCGGTCATGGCTGGTTTGAAGCAGACCCCGCGCCAGATCAAAGGTCGCTGCGGATCTTGCCAATACTTCAACATTTGTAATGGCAACACGCGCGTGCGTGCGCTGCAGCTGACGGGCGACCCTTGGGCGGAAGATCCATCCTGTTACCTGACGGATGAAGAGATCGGCCTTGGGGATGCGAACCACCAGCGCGTTGAAACAACACCATTCCGGGGAGCTCGTCATGAAGCCAAACACGTTTATGCCTAAACTCGCCGGAGTTTTGCTGGCAACCTGCATGTTGGCAGGCGCTGCGGAAGCACGCGGTAAAAAGCTGGAGCTTTATCCAGTCTCTGACGCCACAAATGGCACCTATCAGGAGCTTTGTGCGGAGTGTCATGGTGGCGACCGCTTAGGTGGCATCGGCCCTGCGCTCATTCCGGAAAGCCTGAAGCGTCTGCGCGTAAGTGCTGCGACGTCGACCATCAAGGATGGTCGTGTCCACACCCAGATGCCAGCTTTCGGGGATCAGCTCAACGATCAGCAGGTTGCTGATCTGGTGAACCTGGTAAAGACCCCATTGGGCGCGATGCCGGTGTGGGGTGAAGAGGAAATCAACGCGACCCGCGTGTTTAACGAGGACTACAAGCCCGTTGAAAAGCCGGTCTATGAATCCGATCCACTGAACCTGTTTGTGGTTGTGGAGACTGGTGATCACTACGCCACCGTCATGGATGGTGATACGTTTGAACCGCTCACCCGCTTCAAAACCCAGTTTGCACTGCATGGCGGCCCTAAGTTTACACCGGACGGACACTACGTGTTCTTCATGTCCCGTGATGGCTGGATCACCAAGTACGATATGTGGGCGCTGAAAGTGGTTGGCGAAGTGCGCGGCGGCATCAATGCCCGCAACATCGCGATTTCCCGCGATGGCAAGCACATCGCACTGGCAAACTACCTGCCACATTCTCTGGTGATGTTGTCTGCTGAGGATCTCACCGTTGAGAAGATCTTTGATGCAGAGTCTTTGGGCGGCGAAACCACACGTGTTTCTGCTGTTTATCAAGCACCAGAACGTGACAGCTTCGTTGTTGCCATGAAGGATGTGCCTGAAGTCTGGGAAGTGGCGACCAATCCAAAGGCAGAGCCTGAGTTTGATGCCTATGTCGATGCTGAGAACTACGGCAAGGATGGTGCGAAACCAACATCTGAAGGTTTGTTCGCCCTGCGCCGTATTCAGGTTGATGCGCCGATGGACGATTTCTTCTTCGACCAGTCCTACAAACACCTGATGGGATCGTCTCGTGACGGTAAGAGCGGTGTTGTGGTGGACATGGATGAAGGCGCGACCATTGCCAAAATCGATCTACCCGGCTTCCCGCATCTAGGCTCCGGCATCAGCTGGGAGTGGCAGGGGAAACCAGTGATGGTGACGCCGCATCTGAGCGAGAGCAAGATTTCTGTGATCGACATGTCCAACTGGTCCGTATTGAAGACACTTGATACGGCGGGTCCCGGCTTCTTCATGCGATCTCACGAAAACTCCAAGTACGCTTGGGCGGACGTGTTCTTTGGTCCAAACAAGGACCAGATGTACGTGATCGATAAAGAAACGCTTGAGATCGTAAAGACGCTGAAACCGCTGCCGGGTAAAACCGCTGCTCATATCGAGTTTGACCGCGATGGTAGCCACGCCATTCTCTCTATCTGGGAAAATGACGGCATGATCATCATTTACGATGCGAAAACGCTTGAAGAAGTGAAGCGCATTCCAATGAGTAAGCCATCTGGAAAGTACAATGTCTGGAACAAGATCACCTTCTCCGCTGGTACGAGCCACTAGCGATCTGGCACTTGTTCTTGCTGCTCATGGAGATCTGGGCGGCAAGGGCGCCGACAATACACCAGGCCACGTTCGCCTGAAAAATGCTCTGGCGCCCTTACTGCCCGAACTGGATGTGGTGAGTGGGGTGATGAAAGGAACCCCGCCGCTACAGGAAGTAGTCGAAAGCCTCCCGCACGAGCGCGTGCTTGTGCTTCCTCTCCTCTTAAGTAACGGCTACTTCTGCAAAACAGTCCTGCCTCGCCGATTGGGGCTGGACCCAAACCTGCAACAACAGAAAGAAGGTGCATGGCAAAATCTGAACCGAGACGGGCAGTATATCAAGCTGTTACCCCCGCTTGGTGTATTGCCCTTCCTACCTGATCTGGTTTCACAGAGTATTCAAAGTACTCTGGCGCCAAACAGCAAAAGCACGTTGTTAAAGCCGGAACTCGACCGGGAAGTGCTGATCGTTGCCCATGGCTCGACAGTCGGACCGGAATCACGGCTTTGCGCGCTTCAACTCAAAGAGCATCTGGAAAATCGTTACGATTACAAGCAACTTCGCGTGGCATTCCTCTCCGAGGAACCCTTTGTCGAAAAGGCTGTCCTGACACTTTCCGAAGATGCAATCGTTGTTCCGTTGTTTGCCAGTGGAGGCTTACACGGCCAGGAAGATATCTCCAAAATTATGGAGAGCGCTCCTGCGGGATGTAAACTTGCACCGGTAATTGGCTGTGAGCATGCTCTTGCGCAGCACTTGGTCAGCTATCTGCAAGAAATTAGCTTAACTCGTGGCTTCGCCAACCAAAGAGTTTCAGTGCTACGAGATTTGCCCACACAGCCTACAAGGGCTGCTCTGAGATAATTCTGATTTTTGAGTGAGAAGTTCAGGCACTTTAATCACCTGAACTCCGTCTCAGGTTTCGTATTAAGCAGGCACATCTTTCGTAGAGAAGTACCAGTCAACGTATTCATAACCAGCTGATTTACGTGATTCAGCCAGATCCGCTGTTGCTGGTGGTGGCACGATTACTTTGTCACCAGGCTGCCAGTTTTCTGGAGTCGCAACACCGTGTTCGGTAGATGTTTGCAAGGCTTTGATCAAGCGTAGGAACTCATCAACTGAACGCCCGTTGGTCATTGGGTAGTAAACCATCGCCCGCAGAATTCCTTCAGGATCAATAATGAAAGTTGCGCGAACAGCAGAAGTGTCTGAGGCTCCGGGTTGGATCATGCCGTAGGCTTTGGCGACTTCCATTGAGAGGTCCGCAATGATCGGGAAGGGTATGTGAACGCCAAACTTCTCCTCGATGTTTCGCATCCACGCGATGTGTGAGTAGTGACTGTCGATAGACAGGCCAAGCAATGCTGTATTGAGCTTGCCAAAATCTTCTGCTGCATTCGCAAAAGCAATGAATTCGGTTGTGCAGACAGGCGTAAAATCAGCTGGATGTGAAAAGAGAACCAGCCATTGACCTTTGTAATCACTCAATGATTTGGTGCCATCAGTCGTCGGAGCAGTAAAATCTGGTGCTGGTGTGTTCAGCTGCGGCAATGTGATGATAGTTTCTTCTGACATTTATTTTCCTCGGGCTCAATTGATTTGATAAATGCACAATATCGATCTATATTAATTAGTGAAATTGATTAATAATAATACAGTGATCTATAAAACATATGAGTCATCTACCAAGCCTTCGCCAGCTGGAATTTCTGGTGGCACTTGTTGAAGAGCAACATTTTGGCAGGGCAGCAGAAAAATGTAATGTGAGCCAGTCGGCTCTGAGCACAGCGCTCAAAGAGCTGGAACAGAATCTTGGTGTTCATTTGGCGGAGCGAACCAAGCGTTCTGTCACAATTACACCTCTGGGCAACTCACTGGCTGATCGCGCACGTCATATCCTGCTCGATACAAAAGCCTTTGTAGATTTTGCTGCGGCAAACTCTAAGTTCCTGTCTGGAGACATGAAACTGGGTGTGATTTCTACAGTTGGACCTTATCTGCTTCCTGGGATAATGCCGCAGCTTCGGAAGAAGTTTCCGGAACTTCGCCTCTTTGTCAAAGAGGGCATCACCCATGACCTGTTGGCTGCATTACAGAGCGGGCATCTGGATGCCGTTTTGCTGGCACTCCCATTTGAGATTGGCGACCTTGTTCATTTTCCATTGTTTGAAGATGGATACAAACTGGCTGTCACACCTCAACATCCGCTTGCAAACCGGCAACATGTAGAAGGGCAGGACCTGACAGATACCAAGATGATGTTGCTGGAAAAAGGGCATTGTTTACAACAGCATGCCCTGTCTGCATTTTTACCCGACGGCCCGGTTCAAGACAGTTCATTTGAAGCGACTAGCCTGTCCACTCTGGTGGGTATGGTGGCAGAAGGGCTGGGAACTACACTTCTGCCAGACGTCGCGATTACTGCAGGACTGACGGATAATTATGATGTGTGCCTCATCGATGTAGATAAGGCACTGCCAAGAGAAATAGCGCTCGTATGGCGAAAAAGCTCACCACGGGGAGAGGAACTACAACATCTTGGCGAGTTCATCAAAGAAGCCTATGAGGGATGAAAACCCAGGCGCGGGCGAGCGGGCAAAATCATTTTAACGCAACATCTTAGCCGTGGCTTGAATGCATAACCACTGTGCGTTCCTGCTCTACCAATGTGCGCAGAACCTGAACGTTGGAAATGATTGCTCGGTTCTGTTTGACCTCGACGCCATAGCTTTTCAGCTTCTGGAACGCGCGAGACAGGCTTTCCGGTTTCATACCCAGACGACCCGCGATGAGTGCTTTGTCGTAGGGCAACACCAATGTGCAGGAACCAGCAGGTTCTGTGCTCAGGTTCAGCAAGAATTCGGCAACACGTTGTGCACCGGTATGGGTCTTCAACCCTTCAATCTGCAACACGAGCTGATGCAAGTGCATGGACAAAGACGACATCATTGCCAGCGCGATGTTCGGATCTGCTGCGATTGAGTTGGCCAGGTGGGCCACTGGAATGCAAAGCACCACACTATCCGTAACCGCTTCACCAGAGGCTGGATAGTTTGAGTTTGTAAAGGCAGCTCCTTCAGCGAAGGTTTGCCCACGGGTGAATACCCCTACAACGGCTTCATCACCGCTGCTTGTCGCGCGAAAAACTTTGACCCATCCTTCCAGCACGATAAAGAACGCGTCTGCCTTATCATCCTGAAAAAAAATCATCTCACCGCGCGAGACAGATTTTTTGGTGGCACCCCGAAGCAGCTGTTCTCTTGCCTCGGTACTCAACCGTTTAAGCAAGGGAATTTCAGCGAGCTTCTCCACTTCACTGCTAACTATTGTAGTAGACATTTTTACAGACCTCTCCCACGATCAATCCAATCGTACTGTTGCGTAGATGAAGGACGTTGATCTAACGCAAGTGTTTTTGCGCAATTGGCACCTTGCAGTTGTCCTTTTGAAAGCAAAAAGGACCTAACGAAAATCAAGGAAGTAGAGAACTCAGAGGATTAGGGTCCACTATAGGGAAGGTTTTCACTCAGTTCACTGAGCGAATAAACTTGCCTTTTTGGCTCAATAATATGTTTAAAACTGTCCTCTGGAATGTTTTTTACCCGTTCTTGACGGTGAAATGAGCCTGTTCGGTGGCGAAGACGCGTCCGAAATAGGAAACGGGCAACGGTTGCGTCTTCACCATCAAGTCCCGAAGCCGGCTAATATTTTCCGGAAATCATGAGATGGTAAGGCGCAGATATTTGCACCCTTAGCAGCACATCGAACCCGAAAATCTGAGTTGCCTTGACATTGCGCCCCTTAGGTTTAGGTTGCGTATTCCTAATGTGTTTCAGAGGAGATTTGATGTCCCGGATCTGAGGGTTCAAACGAAGAACCCCTATGCATGCTTCCAACCTTAAGACCGTGCCATTTGCACGGCTGGTTCCGCATGGCTTCATTTTCCGAACATCAAGCGCCGATTAGCGGCACTCTTCAGGACATAGAAATGATCCGCAAAATTGAAACTCGCGACACCGAGTCCATTGTTGACGTCTGGCTTGAGGCCAGCAAACTCGCTCACCCTTTTCTGAGCGACAGCTTTTTAGCTCATGAAACCGACAACATCCGAAACATGTATCTGCCCAATGCAGAGACATGGGTTGCTGAAATGAACGGCGCTGTCGTCGGGTTTATTTCATTACTTGGCAATGAAGTGGGCGGACTGTTTGTGCATCCAGATTTTCACGGGCGCAAGCTCGGGAAGGCTTTGATGGACAAGGCCACCTCGCTTCATGACAGCGTTGAACTGGAAGTCTTTAAGCACAATCCAATCGGGCGTGGCTTTTATGCTCGCTACGGCTTTGAGGAAATGCATGAAGACTTTAATGAGGATACGCAGCAGTTGGTCATCCGGCTGAAGTACTCCGCCGCGGTTTAGGTGGAGCAGAAGGAGAGGGTGCCTTGCACTCTCTCCAAGTCTTGGTGTTAGCGATGGTTTTTGCGGCCTTCAGACACCTTCTTGAAAACCAAAGCCATCACAACGGCCATGCCCACATGTCCGAGGAATGAGGACTGCGTATAAGCGCCAAAGTCCATCATGAAGCTTCTGCCAATAAAGGGCGCGAGCATACCTTGCGCGATGTACCAGAGGAGCACACCAGCAACCACGCCAGAAATCCAAAACCGAAGTCTGGTCACTTGATGCACTGCAAGCACAGCAAGCGGAAAGACAATTGCGCCAACGGAAAAGTGGATCAGGAAGGCGAGACCATATGGAATGGAGAGCCCGAATAACTTGTTCGCCAGTGCTGTAACGAGATACGCAGGTTCCAGAACCGGCCCAAACAGAAGCGGTGAGACAAACCAGGCATAAGCTTCAAAGGCGGTTTCGCCAATGACACCAGCCAGCAGCAGCGTGGGCAATACGGTTACGAACGAGGAGGCAGGAGGAACAGAAGTATCCAGGGCCATTGGGAGATCCTTAAGAAGCTCGATGGGGAAACGCACAGATCGAGATATGTGCAGTGAGCACTTCTTTAGGTGTGAGTTTGGAAAGGGGAATACAAGACAGCTCCGTTCCCAGTTTAATCACATTACGTTCACCTGATTGAGAGCCATTGGGCCGGAAACTAATGCCTGCGTCTTCCCCGCTCGTTGTGCTCTCTTCATGCATCAATGCAAGATTCTCAGGAAAAAACTCAGTTTTCAGGCGGTTCCAAACAAAATGCACAATGATCTGGACGTCACGTCATTGTTCGGGGGGCTCTTGGAGATGTATATAATTGCTATAAGGTTTTAGTAAAAGCACGTATAAATTGAGTTGATTTTACGAGGACATATTTTGAGTGAGGTGGATCTCATTGACGGAGCGCCAAGAGCGGAGATTTCTCAGCCTATTCCTCAGGCTGTGTTTTCCGTTGATGGCGTTGCGCCAGATGAGCGCTTCTCTCTCTGGAAGGAAAGTATCTCCTTCATGTTTCAGGTGGAAGCAGATCATGCCGTCAGGTCTGATGAATTCACCGCAGAAGTAGATGCGCATATGTTCGGGCAAATTATTCTGGCCCGGACAAAAAGCAGAAAGCAGTTTTGGGAGAGGAGTGAGCTGACTATCGCAAAAGATGGGATGGACCACTTCATGATCCAACTGTTTGAAACGGGAGACATGATTTTCGAGCATGACGGTGCACAACATTCTGTTGCACAGGATGGCCTCATCATTTTTGATTTAGCCAGGACGTCAAAATCCTGGACCAATACATTTTCAAACCTATCCCTGATTATTCCCAGGGAGTTGCTCGAACCTAAGCTGGTTTATCCAGATGGGCAGCATATGCGGAGATTGCCTGCCGCGCAGCCCATGGTTCAGCTTCTTTACAGTCATATTAAGACGTTGAAAGAGTTGTCGGGTCAACTGAGCTTGTCACAAGCTGCAGATATTAACCCGGCAACGATTTCACTCGTTACTGCTTGCCTGAACAGCACATCTGAAGGTGTGGCTCTGGTCGAAGCAAACAGCCATGCCGCACAGATTATGCTGGCAAAACGAACAATCAGCGAGCACCTGTCGAACCCAGATCTTTCACCCGAAACTGTGGCCATAAAAGCAGGTATCTCACGTTCAAAGCTATATGAGATGTTCCGCAATTACGGCGGTGTGAAAAGTTTCATTCTGGAGCAACGTCTCAAGGGCGCAATGATGGCACTCATCAGCAACAGCAATGCCCACCGCTCCAACTCGGAAATCGCGTTTTCCTTCGGTTTTACCTACGAGAGCACCTTCAGCCGTGCTTTCAAAAAACGCTTCTCCATGACCCCATCCGAAGCTCGAAACTCCGCCGGCATTGCCTGGACCAGGGCCATGAGCACCCCAAATGTAGACCGCCGCTACGAAGACTGGGTGAAGTATTTGTGAGAGGTAACCGGCGACGGGTTATCTCCGTCGCCTCGGCTTACTCTTATGCGACGGCGACGTCTTGTGGGCGGACGTACCAGCGGAGATCTTCCACTTTTTGTGGTTGAATGACGTTGTAGCGTTCTTCGGTGCAGTGGTTGCGTAGGAGCTCTGCTTCGGCTGCTTTCATGGTCTCCGCCAGAGAGGGGCGCTTTGATGTTGTAACAGCTTCTGGCAGTGCGTTGAAATCGAGTGTTTCGAGAGAGGCGGCCAGTTCTGTTTTGTGGTTTTGGTAGCGCCAGACAGCGTCGTTTTGGTCGAAGCGGTAAAATGGCAGCAGCTTCCAGCCGTGCTCTGCGACCAACTCAATGGCGCGGACCAGATACTCGAAGGTTTCTTCATCAATGAAGTAGTTGAAGTTGAGGCGGATCCAGCCCGGGCGCAGGATCATGTGGCCTTCCACCAGCTGCTCTTCCAGTGCCTTGCTGTAATGCATGTCCATGCCAAGCAATGCGTGGCCGTATGGGCCCGCGCAGGAGCAGCCACCGCGGGCCTGAATGCCGAACAGATCGTTGAGCAGCGCTACAACAAAGCTGTAGTGCAGGTCTTTGCCTTTATGAGTGATCTTCAGCGAGGTGATAGACAGACGCGGCGCCTCGGTGTTGCCAAGGATCTCTATGTTCTCGCAGTTTGACCAGCGGGCTACGGCTCGGGAGACAAAGCTCTCTTCCCGGCGTTCAATCTCATCAGTACCGACGGCTTGCTGAAGCTTGAACACCAGCCCTGCTCGCACGGATTCAATGATCGCTGGTGTGCCGCCTTCTTCGCGCCGTTCTGCGTTTGCCACGTAGCGGTGATCTTCTGGCGTTACATACATGACGGTGCCGCCGCCCGGCATCGCTGGCACTCGGTTTTGAAGAATGGCATTGTTGACGATTAGAACGCCCGGTGTGCCCGGTCCGCCGACAAATTTGTGTGGTGACAGGAAGATAGCGTCTTTGGTGCTGTCGCCTTGCTCATCCTGAGCACCAGCCATATCGATGCCCACATATGGAGCAGCTGCGGCGTAGTCCCAAAAGGAGAGTGCGCCGTGTTTGTGAAGCAGACGGGCGACGGTGTCGACGTCGGTTTTGACGCCGGTGACATTGGAAGCTGCGGAAAAACTGCCGATCTTGAGGGGGCGATCTGCGTATTTGATCAGTTGTTTCTCAAGATCATCCAGACAGACCTGTCCACCTTCGCAAAGGGGAATGGAAACCACGTCTGCGATGCTCTCGCGCCATGGTAGTTCGTTGGAATGATGCTCATAAGGGCCGATGAAAACGACGGGGCGTTCTTTCTCGGGGATCTGCTGCTCAAACTTGTAGCGTGCGCTCAGGTCTGCAGGCAGTTTCAGGTTGAGAATATCGATCAGTTTATGGATCGCGGAGGTTGCACCGGAGCCGCAAAAGATCACGGAATGATCGTCGGTGGCGTTAACTGACGAACGGATCTGCTGGCGGGCCTGCTCGCGCAGTGCGGTGGTTTGTGCGCCTGTGTAGGAGGTCTCTGTATGGGTGTTGGCATAGTAAGGCAGAACGTGATCGCGGATGTAATCCTCAATCATGCTCAGCGAACGACCTGAGGCTGTGTAATCCGCATAAACCAATGGCTTACGACCAAATGCCGTGGCAATGGCTGCGTCCTCACCAATCACTGATTTTCTGATTTTATCGATCAAATTACACATGCTTGCCCCGTCTCTTTATTCCGTCTCATCAGATTCTTGTTATGGCGAACACACTCTAAGTTCGCTTAGTTTGCTGAAAAGATTGAATATAAGAAACTACATACTACAAAGATAAGTCAAGTTAGAAAATGATACTCTAAATGAGATAAAATATAGAATTGGTATGATTTTACTCAAGCCGGTGCCTACCCCTCGCCATGAACCCGCAAAAATCGTGATTTTGATAATTAAATTTTAATTGTATCTATGGATTCGCAGTGCGCCTTTGTGAAATATGAGTCGCGCAGGAGCCAAACTGTGTTTAAAAGCATCCCGAGTTATGCACAGCACTGGGTAACTTCCTGTCGCCTTGACATTGATATGCAACGCGAAGTTGAAAAAAATTTCACAAAAGAAAATATTATTCGAAATAATATGCGAAAAGTGAAAAATTGATCAATACGTCCTTTACGTCACCCTCTACATCGAGAAAACTGTCGATGCATGCTGCAGAAAATCTTTCGGGCATCTAGCAAAAAATAATCGTTCGTCTTGGCTCCCGGCTCAAAACTGGGAGGGGAGTGACGGACTCGGATAAGATGAACTGTAACGGGGTTGATACATGTTCAATTTCTTTCCTCGATTTAACTTCTACTCGATCAGCGTAAACTTTGGCACGTGGTGGGATGACGTCATCACGGGTACCGACGGTATTGATTGGGTCTGGGGTTTCAACGGTAACGATACCATCTCCACATATGCTGGAAATGACTGGATCCGGGCAGGTAAGGGCAATGACCTTATCTTTGCTGGTGAAGGCAACGATCGCATCAGCGCAGCTGGTGGCGACGATGTCATCCATGGTGGTGCAGGCAATGACAGCATCAATGGTGGCCGTGGATTCGATACAGCCGTTTATGAAGGCTCAATCGATGACTATTCATTCCAGCAGCGTGGTGGCTGGTGGAATCCAAAGACCAAAGTCATTGCAAATGACGGCTCTGAAAAAGACACCTTGATGAATGTCGAGGCAGTTCACTTCGCAGCTGATGACTACACTTACTATCTGGATGGTCGCAACAACGAGATCCGCGCTGGTGAAGATGCTGTTGCATCCGGCGATGAAGGTCTTGTGATTGAGGCTGCCACTCTGCTGGAAAACGACAAGGATTATGACGGCGACACGCTGACAATCACTGAAGTTTCCGCAAGCAGCGCTTCTGGCGCAACCGTCTCTCTTGAGAACGGTCAGGTCTCCTACAACCCAGGCAATGTTTTTGACAGCCTGCGTGAAGGCGAGACTGCAGAAGATACCTTTACTTACACAGTCACCGACGGCAATGGCAGCACCAAAGACGTCACCGTTACTGTGACCGTGACTGGTTCCAATCAGGCTCCGGTTCTATCTGTCGCTTCTGACGTTTCCGTTGCAGAAAACACCACTGAGGTGGCGACTGCATCTGCAACCGACGTAGACAACACAGATCTGTCCTATTCCGTTTCTGGTACTGATGCAGAGCTGTTTGAAATCGACGCTGAAACCGGTCAGCTGAGCTTCAAGACAGCACCTGATTTTGAAGCCCCAGCAGATGCTGATGGCGACAACGTTTATCAGGTTGAAGTCACTGTCACCGACGCTGATGGCGGCACCGACACGCAGAGTGTTGCCGTCACTGTTGAAGACGAAAACGAAGTTGTGCGTGACGTAATCGCGTTCGACATGGTCGACTCTCAAAATCAGGGCCTGGTGAGCTTCACCAACACTGCGCCTGATTTCTCCAGCGTTGCTGATGGCTTCGGCAAGTTCACTGCAGACAGCGCGCCGTTCTCACTGGTCGATTCCACCAATGGCGGCTTTGAGAATGACGTTCTGGGTATCATCGATGAAGCCACCAACTCTGGTGAGTTCTTCGGCGTAACCGACAGCATCAACAATGACAATGATGGTGAACTGACAGCGTCCTGGACCTTCGACATTGCAGGCTACAAAGATCTGGGTCTTTCCCTTGATCTTGGTGCAATGGGTGATTTTGAAGGCACAGACACCTTTGTGATCCGCTACTCCATTGATGGTGGTGAAGAGCAGGTTCTGTACTCCTTCACCTCTGACAATGACGGTGCACAGACCTATACCCTTGCCAGCGGCAAGACTGTTGATCTGGATGACCCGCTCACTGATGCAGACGCAGGCATTGTATTGACCAACCAGCTGCAGACCCTCGTGTCTGATCTGGAAGGCACTGGCTCTGAGCTGACCATCAGCGTTGAAGGCAAGTCAGACGGAAGTTCTGAAGCGTTTGCGTTGCAGAACCTGAAGATCCTGGGCAACCCGGCTGTTGTGCGCGAAACCTTCGCGTTTGACATGGTGGACTCACAGAATGATCGTCTGATCGAGTACACCAGCACTGCACCAGACTTCACCAGTCCTGCAGACGGCTTTGGCAAGTACACCGCTGCCGACGCTCCGTTCTCGCTGGTCGATTCCACCAATGGCAGCTTCGAAAATGATGCAGTCGGCGTTATCGATGAAGTCTCCAACACTGGTGAGTTCTTCGGTCTGACCGATACCGTCAACGACGATAATCCTAATGGTGACCCGCTGGTCGCAACCTGGCGCTTCGACATCTCAGATTACAGCAATATCAGCCTGTCTCTGGATGCTGGTGCAATGGGTGACTTTGAGTCTGATGACACCATTTCCATCCGCTACTCCATTGATGGTGGCGAAGAGCAAACTCTGTTCGCCTTCACCTCTGACAATGACGGCGCTCAGTCTTACACCCTTGCCAGCGGTAAGGTTGTTGATCTGAATGATCCGATGGTTGAAACCAACTCTGGCCTTGTTCTTACCAACCAGCTGCAAACACTTGTTGCTGATCTGGAAGGTTCAGGCTCCGAGCTGACCATCATCGTTGAAGGCTCTGCAAACGGCAGCAATGAAGCATTCGTTCTGCAGAACCTGCAGCTGGAAGGCGACACCACAGGCGGTGGCGGTACGTCCACAACCTACGCTATCGCAGCAGAGGCTGACTCCAAAGCTGAAGGCGACAGCGGCGTAACCTCCTTCGAGTTCACAGTGACTCGTGACGGTGATCTGTCTGAGGCTGGCACTGTTGACTTTGCTGTTGGCGGCGATGTTGATGCAGCTGACTTCGGTGGCACCCTGCCATCTGGCAGCATCGATTTTGCAGCTGGCGAAACCACCAAGACCATCACAGTCAACATCACTGGCGATGAAACAACCGAGCTGAGCGAAGCCCTGTCTGTGACCTTGAGCAACCCAACGGGTGGCAAGATCGCAACCAAGACTGCAACCAGCACTGTTGTGAACGACGATACCGCGCCGACACTCATCTCCACCATTCAGGGTGACGGTGCAGAATCCGGCATGGTTGGTGAGTTCGTTTACGTCAGCGCGCTTGTAACAAGCGTGACCAGCAGTGGTTTCTATCTGCAGGAAGAAACAACTGACAGCGACGGCAACTCCGCAACTTCTGAAGGTATCTTCGTTTACACCGGCGCGGCTCCAACCGTTGCAGTTGGTGATGAAGTGTCCTTCGGTGGTACCGTTGCAGAGTTTGGTGGCCAGACACAGCTGACTAACATTGGGGATCTGAGCATCCTGTCTTCCGGCAATGATCTGCCAGAATACATGCAGGTACTTCTGTCTCCAACAAGCCAGCATAACCTGGAAGCTCTGGAAGGCATGCGCGTCAGCGTAGGCTCCGGTACAGACGATGCTCTGACAGTCATCGAAAACTTCAATTTCGACCGCTACGGTCAGATTACAGTTTCCGCTGGCGCCCAGTATCAGGCAACCCATCTGTACGATCCGCAGGATGAGCTTGACCAGATCATCGAACATCAGGAAATGAACCAGAACAACCGTATCCTTATCGATGATGGTTCTTCTGAGCAGAACCCTGACGAGTTCACCTACGTGCCAGTTACCGAAGAAAACGGCGACAATGGCAATGGGTATCTGGACAGCGGTGACGACTTCTCTGAAGGGGCAACTCTGCGTCTTGGCACAGAGATCGATGCACCGATCGAAGGCATTCTCACCGAAGGCTTCGATGGTCATACTCTGATCGTTGACGGCCAGATTTCCATCGATGAAAGCACCAACTCCGGTGCGCGTCCTGACCAGCCTGCTGATGTGGGCGGTGATCTGAAAGTGTCCAGCTTCAACGTGCTGAACTACTTCACCAGTCTTGGTCAGCGCGGTGCGAGCTCTGAGGCAGATCTTGCGCGTCAAACCGACAAGATCGTCAAGGCAATGCTTGATATCGATGCGGATGTCTTTGGTCTTCAGGAACTGGAGAACAACGGCTTTGATGATGCCTCTGCAATCAGCGCTCTTGTTGATGCACTGAATGCGGAACTGACCGCTCAGGGTCGGACTGATGAGCTTTACACCTTCGTGAACCCGACTGACGGGGCTCCGATCGGGTCTGATGCCATCACCACCGGTATGATCTACCGTCCTGGCAAGCTGACTGTCATTGAGACAGAAACCTACACCTATCAGGAAACAAGTGCGGATGCGACTTACGCGATTGCGGATCGTCTGCAGGACTTTGCTGATCGTTCATATGTAGGTGACTTCCAGCGTAACCGCCCAACCGTTGCAACCACTTTTGAGGATGCAAACGGCGAACGCTTTACCCTCGCAGTCAACCACTACAAGTCCAAGGGTCCAAGTGGCCTGAGCGACCTGGTGGAAGACATTCAGGGTAAACTGGATGCAGGTACCATTCCGGCAGCTGATGTTGACCAGGTACAGGCAGATCTGGATGCCTTGATCGCTGATCCAAACTACGATCAGGGTGACGGGCAGGCTTTCTGGGCTCAGGCACGTGAAGATGCAGCAAAAGAGCTGCATGAGTGGCTGAGAACGGAATATGCAGGTGCAGGTCTTGATCCGGACATCCTCGTGATTGGTGACTTGAACACCTACGGCAAAGGCGACTCCGTACAGGAACTGGTAGAGGGCGGCGACATGACCGATCTTCTGTCTCAGTACCTGGGCGATGAAGCTTACAGCTTCGTGTTTGATGGTCAGCGCGGTTCTCTGGACCACGCTCTGGCATCCGACAGCCTTGCTGATCAGGTGACCGGCCTTGCTGAGTGGCACATCAATGCTGATGAGCCAGACCTGCTCAGCTACAACAGCCGCTTCACCGATGCTGGTTTCTACACTGACGACCAGTACGGCGCGTCCGACCATGACCCACTCGTCATCGGCCTGGACCTCAGCAGCCCAAGCGAAATGCTCGTTTAAGCAAAAAAGAAGGCCCTCGCGAGTTTGCGAGGGCCTTCACAAGAACAGAAAAAGCGGTTCCCAGAGCCGCTTTTTTTTGTATTAAAAAAGTAAGTCGCACCGTTTTGCTTGACGATCATCGACCTTCATTGAGCATCTAATAATCGTTATGAAGATAGATCTCAGTTGTGTTGGTGTCAGTGTTTTCTAAATTTTATGCTTTTGTAAGCTGTATAGGATAGATTAATTTTAAGTACTATAAGTAGAAGTATAATAAATATCAATTTATGATATGTGTATATTGGAATTGTATTGAGTAAGTTGTGTTAAGCGTTTTGGTTTTGTTGATTGAGTCGAATTTGTTAGTTATGTGCCTTTTAGCTTAAAGTTAAAAGGAGAATGGCATGCGGAAATGGTTCGCTATTGGATTAGTAGCCTTGCTACTAGGTGCATGTGGCACTGTTACGAGTTACAAATTTGCTCTTGATGCTTTTCCATTAGAAAAGAAAAATAGCTATGTTATTTGGCGCTATGCCGATACCGATATTATAATGAATGATACATTTTGTCGTATTGAGGGTGGTAAGTTTTTCGAAGATTGCACTCGAAAAAAAACCTCTGATCCAAGTAAACTGTATTTTAGAGGGTTCGGTGTCTCATTTGAATATGAAGGTGAGTATTACATAATGCGACCTGCGGCGGAGCCTCGCAGAGGTCGTTATGCGCTTTTCGAATCTTATGGCAGGTTTGCTAATAGAACTCGCACGCTCACTATTGGTGATGCTACATTTGCGGGAAGTTTTGCCCCCGGCACTATTACAGTAATCCCACATGGTGGGTACGGCACGTCTTTTCAGAAGAGCTGGCAGAATAAACTTAAAAAAGCTCTAGAGCAGGCTTTTGGTGAGCGAGTTAAGGGTTTTAAAATCGTCACTGCCAAGCAGAGAAAATCTGAGTGTCACCGCAAAAATAATAGAGTTAAATGTGAGCTCAAGAAATAGAACTCAATTTTGAGTGCCACTTCCTTACCGTCAGGCGAAACTCTAAATGTTTCTCAATTACTAGGCGATTGGAAATAATCCCCAAAATCAGGGAGATAAAGTTCGCGATGTTCGATGCTAAGCTGAGGGCTCTTTGAGGGCGAAAGCAGCTGTGTTGTGCCAGCCAATGCATCGGACAAGATAGGCTTATCCGACTGAGGCAACAGCCTTGCCTTTAAACCGGAGGTGATGGGATGAGGTTATTCCCCATTTCACTCACGCTTAAAATGAAAAAGACTCGGAACAGCTGGCTAATGCAACTCCGAGTCTCTTTCAAATAAGAAAAGGGAAGGGGGCGTAAGCTCCCTTTCCACTCCGGTTATTATTCTAGTCCTCACGACCTCAAAAATCAATGAAGTCGCCTTCCGAAGAAGTAAGGGGTTCCTTACTTTTCCTTCAACGCATGAGCGATTTGGTCTTGCATGGGTTTAATGAAGTAGGAGAGGACTGTTCGTTCGCCGGTTTGGATGAAGCCTTCGACGGGCATGCCCGGGACGAGGGTCTGGCCGTTCAGCTTTGGCATTTCGCTTTCCAGGATCTTCAGACGTGCCAGATAGAACGGTTCGCCGGTGACCTCATCGCGGGTCAGATCTGGAGAGACGTTGAGCACAGCTGCGCCCAGCTCAGGTGTGGTGCGCTGATCGAAGGCAGCAAGGCGCACATAGGCGTCCTGTCCCACTTGCAGCTGATCCACATCAACCGGTTGAACACGGCTTTCAATCACCAGATCACTGTCTTCCGGCACCACCAGCATGAGCGTGTCACCCGGAGCGATCACGCCGCCAACGGTATGAACGTTGAGCTGATGCACATAACCGGATTGCGGTGCGCGGATGTCAATGCGCTTCAGGCGGTCCTGTGCGGCCACTTCCTGCTCT
>NZ_LMCI01000038.1:770981-771363 GCF_001623145.1 Pseudovibrio sp. W64
GACCGGTTGAACACGGCTTTCAATCACCAGATCACTGTCTTCCGGGACCACCAGCATGAGTGTATCACCCGGTGCGATCACGCCGCCAACAGTGTGAACGTTGAGCTGATGCACATAACCGGATTGTGGTGCGCGGATGTCAATGCGCTTCAGGCGGTCCTGTGCGGCCACTTCCTGCTCTTCCAGTTCGGCAATCTGTGAGCGGATGTTTTGCAGGTCAGACAGAACTTTTTCCAAAAACTCTTCGTCCAGCTGCAGGATCTGCACGCGCTTTTCGCTGATGGCTTCCTTGGTCTGAGCGACCTGAGAGATTAGCCCACCGCGGTCCCCAACCAGCTCGGCCCGTTCCCGCTTGATGGCGGTGACCTGAGAGGCGTTGATC
>NZ_LMCI01000038.1:771373-1073792 GCF_001623145.1 Pseudovibrio sp. W64
TAGCTCGGCAATCTGTGAGCGGATGTTTTGCAGGTCAGACAGAACTTTTTCTAAAAACTCTTCGTCCAGCTGCAAGATCTGCACGCGCTTTTCGCTGATGGCTTCCTTGGTCTGGGCGACCTGAGAGATCAGCCCGCCACGATCACCAACCAGCTCGGCCCGTTCCCGCTTGATGGCGGTGACCTGAGAGGCGTTGATCAGGCGCTTTTCCAAAAGAGAAGCAAAGTCGGCGAGTTGCTGCGTGACAAGATCAATGCTTTCGGCTTTCGCATCGCGCTGCACCTGCAGGCCTTCAATCTGCTGCTCCAGCTGAGCAATCTGCTCGCCAAGCTGCTTCTTGCGGCCTTTGATGCCTTGCTGACGGGCAGCAAAGAGAGCTTGCTCACCATCCAGAGCAGTGGCAGCAATCTTGTCGGTCTTTGCCAGCTCAACCAGATATTCCGGGAAGGTGACCTGAGCGTCATTGCGCCATTCGGCAGAAAGGCGGGCTTCCTGCGCCTGCATCTGATGAAGACGCTTGCGGGTGATGGCCAGATTGGCTTTCACCACCGTTTCATCAAGGCGGAACAGCACATCACCGGCTTTGACCTCATCGCCATCTTTGACCAGGATTTCGCCGACAATGCCGCCTTCCTGATGCTGCACTTTCTTGGCCTGTCCATCGACAGCGATGGAGCCGGAGGTGATCACTGCGCTGTTGATCTTGGCAACGGAGGACCAGCCGCCAAGGCCAAGCACAAGAACGCCCACAAGGACGAGGCCCCAGCGCATGTGTTTCTTACGAGAGGTCTGAATGGTGGAAAGGGTTGTTTGCTCAGGCATGTGGCACCACGCTCAATGGTCCTGTTTTTGCAGCAGCTGGGGCTGGTTGTGCGCCGGGGGCCGGTTTTGCACCGGGTGCTGGCACACCAGCTGGGGCGCTGATTTTTGGCAGGACTTCGTCTTTCGGGCCAAAGGCGGCCTGCTGGCCATCCTTCACAACAAGCAGCAGATCAACAGCTGAGATCGCGCTTGGACGGTGGGCAACGACAATGACAATGCTGCCGGTCTCGCGCATCAGCTTGATAGCGCGGGTCAGGGCTGCTTCGCCTTCTGAATCCAGATTGGAGTTGGGCTCATCGAGCACGATCAGGAACGGGCTGTCATAAAGCGCACGGGCCAGACCCACACGCTGACGCTGTCCGGCAGAAAGCAGTGCCCCGCCTTCACCAACCTGCGTGTCATAGCCATCAGCCAGACTGGTGACCAGCTCATGCACATTGGCAAGCTGGGCGGCTTCTAAAATCTTCTCGTCATCGCGTTCTGGAGCAAAGCGTGAGATGTTTTCGGCAATGGTGCCGTCAAACAGTTCCACATCCTGCGGCAGGTAGCCAACAGCTGTGCCCAGACGATCTTCCGACCACTGGCCCAGCTCAGCGCCATCCAGACGAACGGCACCGCGCAAGATTGGCCAAACGCCGACAAGCGCACGGACCAGACTGGTTTTACCGGATCCGGACGGGCCGATAATGCCCATGCCATCGCCTGCTTTAAGCTCAAAGTTGACGCCAGCCAATGTGACTGCACGAGCGCCCGGAGGCGCTGTTGCGATCTGCTGTACATTGAGGGCCTTGCTTGGCAGTGGCAGTTCGGTTTCTGGCGGGGTCTCATCCAGACCTTCCAGCGATTTTTCCAGACGGGTGCGGGCCTGACGGGCTGCGATGAACACGCGCCACTGGCCAACAGCCTGCTCCACAGGAGACAAAGCACGGGAGGTGATGATGGACGCTGCGATCATAACGCCAGGAGAGACTTCCTGAAGGATCGCAAGCCATGCACCCACGGCCAGAACGGCAGAACCGAGCAGGAAGCGGAAGGCTTTGATAGCAGTGGCGAACAGGGAGGCGCGGTCGCCTGCCTTGGTCTGGGCATCATAAAAGCGGGCGTTGGTTTCATCCCACTTGTTGGTGAGTGTGGAGCTCATGCCAAGGGCGCGCACCACTTCCGCGTTGCGGCGAGCGCCGGAGCGGGTGTTGCTGCGCTGTGCGTTTTGTGAGGCCAGCTCCCTGGAGGGATCGCGGCTCATGAACTCGTTGGCAAGAACGAGAGAGAGGATGATGACTGCGCCAGCCAGTGCCAGCATACCGAGCCAGAAGTGCAGTACGAACACCAGACCCAGATAGATCGGCATCCATGGAATATCAAAGAGCGCGGCTGGACCCTGACCACCCCAGAACTGGCGCATGGTTTCCAGATCGCGGATCGGGTCTACATTCTTGCCGCTGTTGCCCATGCGCAGTGGTACGCGCAGGTTGGCAAGGAACGCGGTGCGCGACAGACGGGCGTCGATTTCCTGAGAAATACGCGAGAGGCCACGGGCACGGATGCCTTCCAGCAGGGCGAAGAACAGATAAAGGATACCGGCGAAGCTGGCGATGATCACCAGTGTTGGCACGCTGTGGCTGGCGAGCACGCGATCATAGATCTGCAGCATGAACATCGGACCCGTCAGCATCAACAGGTTGATGACCAGACTCAAAACCCCAACGCCCGCATACCCGGACCGAGACGCCGCAAACGCCTCGGCGACTATGCGCCGAGGTGATTTATTTGTAGGACTATTCATTTAAAGATCAGACCAGCTGGAAGTCGTCTTGATGCAGATCTGATTTCAGAACGCCTTTGAGGGTCACTGAGTTATCATCATCCAGAGCTATTATTGTATCTGTGCCATCATCACTGGTTGCAGCAAGAATGTCATCATAATCGCTGAAGACGTCACCATCAAAACGAATGATGTCGTCAGATGAAGCTCCTATCTCAAAGTCCATTATCTGATCATGACCAAATGTCGGGTTAGTGAAAAGGAAGGTATCAGATCCTTCTCCCCCAATTAGAACATCACTGTTTGATGTTCCAGACATTATACTGCTGTTCTCAGTCCCTAAGAGCATCACTTTTCCATCGTCTAGCAACTTGATGCCATCAAACTTTGCTCCGTCAGCAAACTCGAAGCGTTCAATATGATCACCTAGATTAGAGACACGCAACTGCCCCTGCTCACCCTCATTATTCCAGCGGAAGTTAAGTGTGACGCCGTTGATATTACCGTAATCCTGCGTGTCAATGATGGTGAAATCTGCAAGGCTCAGGTCAGCAAAGCGGATAATGTCATAGCCATCATTTGCACCTTCACTGCCATGGATCAGAGTGTTGCCACCACCTGTGCCGTAAATATAGGTATCATCCCCGCCATAGCCATATAGATACTGCCAGTTTCCTGCGCCTTGCACGGCACTCAAAGTGTCGTTGCCGCCAGCTCCAAAAACGAAGTCATCATAGTTGGAACCATAAATGATAGTGTCTTCATCACCCGGAAGAGCCAACAACCTGAGACGCCCTTCAGTCCCAAACTCAATACCGCCAAACTCTGATCCGTCCGCAAACTCAAAGCGTTCGATGTGCTTGCCAAGATCCGAAAGATATAACGTTCCTGATTGCCCATCTTTGGTCCAGCTTAACCGCAGGGCTTCGCCGTAAGAAGCATGGTCGTATGTCGTCACTTCGAAATCTGAGAGATTCAAATCTTTAAAGCGAACCGTATCTGTTCCACTTCCAGCCCATTCTCCATCCTGTGTTATCCAGATTTCGCCATCATCTGCACCGATCAGATAGGTATCATCTCCTTCCTGACCACGAAGGTGTTGCCATGATTGATGATAACCACCAGCATCAAGTGTATCGTTGCCCTTACCTGCATCGATGATGTTGCTAACATTTGTGCCGATGATCAAATCGTCTCCATCAGTTCCCGTCAGGCCAATACGCTCATGTGAATGGAGGCTTAGATCTGTAATTACTGTGCCATCAGCAAATTCAAAGCGTTCGATGTAGTCACCCATTTGTGCAACACGGAGTTGGCCTTGTTGACCATCAATGCTCCACTGAAACTTCACTACCAGTCCATTGGAATCGCTATATTGCTGAGTACCAATCTCGAAATCTGAGAGATTTAGATCGATAAAGCGAACAGTATCAAATCCATCATTTTCTCCTTCACTTGAACTGATCAGCGCATTGCCACCACCGATGCCATAAAGATAGGTATCATTACCATTATAACCGAATAAGTGCTGCCAATCACCGGCTCCTTTACCTGGATCAAGGACGTCAGCTCCTGTTGTTCCGTAAAGGAAATCATCATTATCCGACCCTGTGATTTTTACTCCTGCATCTCCAGCCGCTCCATAAAGCTTCAAGCGTCCATCATCACGGACTTCTATCTTTTTAAGAGCAGAGCCATCTGCAAACTCAAAGCGTTCGATTTGAGTATTGTCAGTACTCCAGTTCTTGACGGTAAGGACGTCAGAAATGTCCTCCAGATCTTGATCCGAACTGGATGGATCGATCAGGTAGAACTTCAATCCATCGTTATCGACAACAATCTTCAGGTCGGCAAGGGTGATGCCGTCTTCGAAGCGGAGGGTGTCTGTGCCGGAGGTCTCGATTAGGGTGTCTTTGCCAAAACCTCGGCTGAACACATAGGTGTCGTTGCCGGAGCCGCCTTTAAGCTGGTCGTTGCCAGCACCACCAACCAGGGTGTCGTTTCCTGAGCCAGCGTTTAGCATGTCGTTACCACCAAGGCCCATGATCAGGTCATCAGATGATATTCCTGTAAAGGTGTCATTGCCTTCGCTAAGAAGGGCAAGGCGGCCCTTGATTGATCCATCGGCAAACTCGAAGCGCTCGATGGAACTCTGCCAATCTTTAATACGCAGCACGTTTGAGAGCTCATCCAGAGCTGTTTCCGGATTATCTGAAACAAGCTTATAGACCAACAGGTCTGCGCCATCTTTCACGAACTTCAGATCGGAAAGCGTGATGGTGCCTTCAAAGCGGATGGTGTCCAAGCTACCTGAACTGTCGATAACCACGTCTTTGCCAAAGTTGCCTACAAAGACGTAGGTGTCACTGTCAGCGCCACCTTCAAGTCGATCATCTCCGGTTCCACCGATCAGGGTATCATCACCAGATCCACCTTTGAGAACATCATCGCCTTGGTAGCCTTCAATACGGTCATTGCCACCAGCACCATCAATGATGTCGTGGTTCTCGCCTGCAATGAAGACATTGTCCTTGTCAGTGCCAGTAAGGTTATGGCTCTTGCCGAGGCCAAGTTCAGCTGCGGCCAGCAAGGTTGCGACCCAACCAGAAGCAAATGCGCTATCAGGTTCATTGGCGATCAAAGCATCAATGGCATCTTTGTTGTCTAGATACTTACGGTAATCGTTAGCAATCTGGGCCTGACGCATATACTCCGCAACACCTTCAGTCGTGCGCGGATCAACAGAGGTGTAGATAATCCTGCTTCCAGCCCCATCGCCAAGCTGGGTAACGTCGTCCTTCCAGTTCTCGTGAGCTGCGACCTTAATCAGATCCCCATCTTTGAACTCCAGATTCTGCAGGTTCTGGAAGATGGCGGCCCGTACCATGCCAGCAGTATCCTTGCCATGGATAAGAACACGCTGGCCATCGGTATTGCGGAACAGTTCTGTCTTGAAGTCATCCCAGCCTTCAGGGTTGTCACTGTGATGATACCCAAAGGTGTGATAGGTCCATGAGGTGGCCCAATCAGCGTCACCGCCAATGTCCTCAATCACCGCATGCATGGTATCCTTATAGGCTTCCTCCATGCCATTGACGACACTTTCAATATCGCGGTTGGAATCTTTGTTAAAACCGGTCTGAGATGTGATCTCGTTGTTTTCATCATCAAAACGTTGCTCGCGGTAGTAAGCTGGATGATCGCCAAACCACTTGTCAAACTGATCTGAAAGAGCCCCGCCAAACCAGCGATCAACGGTCTCAAAGATAACCGCTCCACCGACAGTCCCAATAAAGGCGCCGATACCTGGGAGGATTAATGCAGTCAGGAAGGTGCTGACTGCAGTAGTTGCTACGCCCGCGACAGCGCTAGATACTGCGCTGACCACAGCGGTAGATGTAGACCAGGCTGTCGCTGCTGCCGATCCGATTGAGGCAAAGACACTCTCACCAATGGAATCGATCTCAACCACTTCATTGGCAAGAGTATTACCAATAAAGCTACCAGCGGCTTTGACAAAATTAACTGTCTCAAACCCAGCAAAGATCTCATCAACCTCCAGGCCACCTGCCCAAACATCGATATCTGACAGATTTTCGTAGAGCTGCTGTGTGATTGTATTGCCAGCTGTGGTGAAGGCTCCTTCTGCAAACCCTTCCAGACCAATCGCCTCAGAAAGTTCACCCATCAACAACGACGAAAAGTACCCGGTGACCTGGCCTTCCAGATTTAAGACAAGCTCCTGACCAAAATTATCGAGTGTGTAATCTGTCAGGATGTCTTCCAACACGCCAATCGTTGTATCGGTGGAATCTTTAACTACGTACTTGATTGAGCTTTGTATGAACTGGCCGAAGTTCTGCCCAATCGTGCCTAATATGGTTGAGTAACCAATTTTGGCAAAGGCATTATCTCCGGCAATCAGAGCTCCAAACTGGGAGCCAAGTGTGACTCCAACTGCAGAGCCATACTGAACACCACGATCTTCAAACTCGAGCAGCTGAACATCTTTGACTTCATTGGTCTCTTTGTCATACGTGGTGTATGTGTGGATCTTGACGCCTTTGTCGTCATAGACGACAGTTTTGTCTTCTCGGATTGTATCGCTTGCATCATCGAAGCCAGTGCCGGTTAGATGTACGATCCCACCATCGGCTGAGATGTAATCAAGCTCCTGCTTACCAGCATCATTATTAAAATCATGATTAAGATAAGTCGCGCCTTCGGGTAAGTAGTCCAGGATCGAAGTGTTGTGTACCCGAATATCTCCAGCGATGTAGGTATGCGTAGATTCAACTTCGAAATTGTAAGTTGCGTAACGGCTCCCGTCTTCATTTAAATGCGCTTGAAACGAAGCACTATCAGCAGTTACCTGAGTGTCAGGAGAGGATGTCGGGAGACTGTTTAAAACAGCCGAGCAGTCAAAGGCAGGCGCAACAGCATCTGCTGTAATTTTAGTCAGTGTCATAAGATCTATCAAAACATGCGATAGTGCCCGTTATCCGGGCACTCGTTGAAGAAATACAGGTTAATTGAGCTTAGAGCGGAGGCGGAGCGGGATATTGGGCTTACCTCGTGCGATATCTTCAGCGCTCCGTGTGATTATGTGGCGCTCTGATGGTACATCGCCTACAGGCAATGCTGATGGCTTACTTTCCCATTCAGCCGCCCCATAAATCTCCGTCAGGCTCACCTGTGATCGCTGCAGCATATAATCTTCTGGTGCTGGTAGGTTATCACTAAAGATCCAATGAAATGGCAGTGGCGTCTCAGAACCATCCAGCTTGATATAACCACCTTCAGTCAACTCACCATTGGCCGCTTTGATCAGGTCAAGTAAGCAAACATCGCGGCCATCATCCAGAATAAAACGGGATCCAGCACGGATCTGGGCATTCTGTTTAATTGCTACATTACCATCAGCTTGACGGTCACCTGTCACAGCCCAAAGAAGAGCATCTCCTTCGCTCCCAACTTGGCAGCCTGTTCCTGCACGTACTAAACTTCCATCGCTCTTCATCAATGCGCCGTCACTGCGCAAAATATCGATGATTGGCACGTGTTGCCCTTTAAACTGGCCATCTCCGCAATAGGTTACGTGACCCGGTGTAATCATCAGCCCGAAGACATCCAGAATGTGCTTAGATTGTTTGCGGAGTACCTTCGAGACCCGGCTAGCTACTAGCTCACCAGCTGAGTTATAAGACTGTACTTCATCGCCAACAGCGATCTCTTCAATCGGCTTGTTAGTGCCGTTGGCAAGCAGAATCGGAGTACCAGCGAGAAAGCAGGGTTCAACATCAATAAAACCGCCACTGTCATCTGTAAATACTCGCGCTATCTTCTTGAAGCCGTAATCCTTCAGTTCTGCTTGAGAAAAACTATGCCCGTTCGCATCAACAATCTTTGTTTTGAGATTTAGGAGCCATGTGCCGTCCGATTTTCTTCCAACAGCCTGAATTTCTTGGGTTACTGTTAACTCTGAGCCGTTTTGATCTTCGAATGTCCAAGAAATACTTGCTGGGTGACCCGTTTCACTTATATAGGAAATCATCTCGGTGTAAGCGTTACTTTCGAATGGATGCGTCTTTACTTGGCCTCCAAGTTTAATATCAAAAACATCTGCGCTTACAGTGATTGAAGCTTCAATCCCACCCCCAACTTGTAGTCCGGACGAAGTATAAAGTGTTGTTCCCTCAGGTAATAGACGAAGAGCTTCTGTTACACTTCTCAAATCAGACTTATCAAAGTCTCTGACAACGTTTCCTATATGGTCAAATAATCCTAGTCCGGGAGTAGAAACGCCCGCACCAACTGCGACGCCTCCCTCTACAGTTACGGATATGCCAGGAATTATGGCATCCGCATCACCATCACCCAAGTACACAATTCCTAACTCACCAACGTATTCAACAGGTAATCCTGGACCGCCGAGAGTACCCCCAGCTGAGTAAAAGCGACTGATTGAACCATCTGTTTCGTAAACTGAAAGTTTGCCAACCTCAACACCGACTAGGTTGAATATGCTAGCTTCTCCAGCCGTAGCATAAGTCAAGGCAAAATCATTTGGCAAACTAGCTGCGGCAGCTTGGAGAAATGTATCGTCAACAGTATCTCCTAGTTTTACTAGGTTTTTTATTAAGTTTTGAAGGTCGATATCTTGCATTTTTTATTTTCTTAGGGTGAATTCGATAAACTCGATTAGGTACGTATATCCCAACATACTGAAGGGAGTAAGCAAAACGTGCCAAAGCCCAATTTTTGAGAGCTTCACATGAACACCTTTAATCGGGTCACTTTTTTTTCGGAAGAAAGCTGGTATCAATTGAATTAGGTTTAGATTTTTGCAAAGCCCCAGCTCACGGAGTTGGCGAAACTCATCTTGCTTCCTAATTCGATGAAAGGAGTAAATGGCTCCAACAAAAATTGCTATAATGCCAACATAACTTAGGATGTCGAAGAACAAGAGCTCACCTTTCGTTAAGACTTGATTTCCAAGCGGAGTGTTTTAGTCAAAGTACCTTTGCTATCTTGCGACTGGTCTTAACTATTTGCCAGGGAGAGAAAACCAACTCATGGTTGTTATCCGGGAAAAAGCTACTTGATCCTGAGCGACAAATGATCATTTTGTAAGTTATTTATTGGTCTTGAATCATATTTTTGTCTATTAAAACAATTAGTTGAGCTTTTTGGGGAATTTGCTGAAGACATAGTAGCCAGGCACAGTTTCTAAGACTTTTCCACGTCAACTATATTTGCTCTCACTTAAGCTGCTGCGCAATTAGAGCTAACTCATTTACAACAGAAGCTTACCTATCCAGATATGTGGAACTGCCTCGATGTGCTTCACCCATAAAAAAGTCGGGTGGTGTTCGAGGGAGTTCAGTCGTGCCCAGGAAACTCGATAACCTCATTATTGTCGACGACCTTTTCAGGTTTAGATAGCTCTTTCCCAACTGATAAACAGTAATTCAAAGGTTTATTTTAAATTCAAGATATTAATTGGTGTTATATAACAGCATACTAAGTAAAAGGATTTTGCTAGTTATAGATGCTTTCTAAAAAAAGCTGTTCATGTCGATGTATAGCGTTCGAAACAGGGTCATCCATGGGTTTCCGAGATTGCTTGTTCTTAGTTTTGTTCTATATATGTTCTCATGACTCAGAAGGTAACTCAACTCTCCAATGTCGCTTTTGGCGGTGATTGGTCTGAAAATTTGCTGGAGCAGTTTGAGACGACAACCGTGCTCAAAGTGCTGCGCGAAGCCGTGGAAACCTGCCAAGAGGAAGATCCACGAGGACAATCACTCTTGGATGCCATCGAGCACTTAAAATCCTCAATCGACAAAGGAGAGGATCTGGCGAACGGCCTTTTGAAGGCACTGGACAAGGCAGATCCAGTACAGCACCAGAAAGAAGCGCTTCGTTACTTAGAGCTTATCGAGCGGCACTCAGGAGGCCGTTACAGATAACGACAGCCAGACAAACAGCGCTCTTTAATACGGAAAGCCGCTGAGCGGCTTACTTCTTATCTGTTCTCTAAGTCCCCGCTCTGCGTGGTCAAGGCAACCTGCAAGCAGGCATTCCGACCAGCTTCCTTCGCTGCGCTACATGCAGCCGGTTCCCTCCGGTCGCAATGACCTTGACCAAGCAGAACGGCCTCCCTGTGACGAGAAAAGTGAGAGCGAACCTTCCAGAAAGGGAAGGGGAGCTGAACACACAAACTCAAATAGGGATGACCGCCATGGGCTCTACTCCTGTCCAAGAAAAGACAGCCTCTATCACACAGGCCGTGCAATCAATCTTCAAGTCACTTGAAGTGCTTGAGAATGATATTCGCCAAATCGTTTTGCATCACGAACATACAGCACCGCATGATTACCATGAGGGTGAGTTTGTGATTTATGCTGCTCTTTACGTCAACGGCGAAGAAGATCAGCAACCTCGTGTTGAAGGCCTGATTGCACATGCATCCAGGACGCCGAAACAACTCACCTACAAGTTCATCAGTGAAGAGAACAATCCTTGGCCTCGTGAGTGTCCAATCTCGGTTTTGGACTTCCTGACGCCGACCAGGCACCCATGGGCCATTGCTTGGCGTGAGGAATGCCGGAACTTTCAGCTTAATCGAGAACCTTTCAAACGCATGGCGAGCTAGGGAGATCCCCCATGAAATACCTTTCTGTATTTGCCTTCTTTCTTCTTGTCGCCTGCAGCTCAACCCATCAACCGGCCACGCCGCTCGATTTGGAGGGGATGGTCACAAAGCCACCATTGAATCAAATGTGTGGGGAAGGGGAGTTCACTCTCGAAGGATCTCGCATCATCTGAGTCTCCGGATCGCGATCAGCTGAGCAAGCTGGTCGAGGATCTGCAGCATACACCGCGGAGTGAGTTCAATGGATGCATTCAAACTGCCTGAAGGCAATGTGCAAATTGCCCTCTCTGGTGGGCGTACCAGTGCCTACATGCTCTACCAGATCTTGAGAGCGAACGGAGATCTACCCGAGCGAGTAAAGGTGCTGTTTCAGAACACCGGCAGAGAAATGCCCGAAACACTGGACTTTGTGAAGGAGATCGGAGCGCGCTGGAGCGTCGATGTCATCTGGTTGGAGTATCAGCCTGCAGAGCCTTTGTTTCGTGCTGTAGATTACGCTTCTGCTTCTCGTGAAGGGGAGCCGTTTGAGGCATTGATCGCAACGCGGGCTTACTTGCTCAATCAGCGGGCGCGGTACTGCACAGCTGAGCTGAAGGAGCGCACTGCAACCCGCTATCTCAAAACCCTTGGCTGGAAGAAATGGAGTTCAGCAGTTGGGATACGCGCCGATGAACCGCACCGGATCGGCAAGCCCCGCAAAGAGCGTTGGACCCAATGGACCCCGCTTGCCACCGCAAATGTATCCAGGAAGGACGTTGCGGCTTTCTGGAAGGGGCGGAACTTCGACCTTCAGCTCCCGAATGTTGGAGGGAACTGCTGGCTTGGGAACTGTGACGGGTGCTTCCTGAAATCGGAAGCCAACACTGCAGCGCTTACAAGAGATTATCCGCAGCGTGCCAGTTGGTGGGAGCAGATGGAAGCTTCAAAGCAAGGGCAGACCACCAGCAAAGAAGCTGCACAGTTTTCCGAGCGCTATTCGCGTGCGGATCTGAGAGAGTATTTGTCCCGTCAGGGCGATTGGATTTTCGGCAATGAAGCCAGCTTTTGCCAAGCTTCAGCCGGTGAGTGTTTCTAGGAAGAAAGATTGATCAAATGACATACTTTGAACTTTCAATGTTACTTGCCATCGAAACAGTGGTTGCAGCTGCTTTGATCTCATTTATCGCAGGCTACCGGCTTGGAGTAGCCATGCGCTACACACCGCAAGCCATCGCTCTGGCGTTTGTAGGACTGCTGGCCTTCCTACAGCTCTTCTACTGGGATGAAACCATCTTCGTGTGCATTGTGATTGTGTCTGCTGTTCTGCAAGTCGAAGGGGTGGTGGTTGCCGCAAAGATTAAGGTTTTGAAGATTGAACGTGATACATAGGCCACTGGTAGAAATAGCTAGACTAAATCAATTGACGAGTACAGCATACAAGTAAGCGCTTTGCGCTTACCTAGAGGATATTGCTCGGAAAGGGTCGGTTATGATTTGTAGATTTTTGATTTTTGCTTCTCTTACAGTATTACCTATGGAATTAGTCGCTCAAGAAACTTCACACTGTAATGCGCTTTTACAGCACGGGATTAATAATATTACGCGCTATCAAAGCGCTGAGCACGCAATTGCTTATAAATACCATCAAAATTGCGGATCAGACTTTGATAGTATGAGTGACAGCAGAGTTCGTGCTGCTGCTGTTAGTGTTTTTGGTTATGGGTCTGGGCAGGCTAGTGGGAACAGTTCACAGATGCGAACTGCTTTGAGGAAATGGTGTGACACTAATCAGGATTTTGCGGCTTCTCGAACACAGCTTTTCCAAGAGGCTAGTACTCTAAACTCATCAGCACTAACAGCGTGGAATCAGTGCCAAGATATCGCCAAAAAGGCGGTGAACATCAGTTTCCAGGCTTTGGGTGATCATTCAAATTATGTTCACATAGAAGTTGATAGTACTTTGGATGCCAATTTGGTGTTCTTCGGTGTTGATACGGACGGATATACCTGTGAGACAAAGTTAGTGGATCCAGCGGGTAACGTCACAACGAATGCGGTTAATCAACGGATCGGAAACTCAAATATTCAGATTGATTGCCAACGGGATGCGCCAGTTACTACTGAAGAAAATGGAGTTGGGAAAATTGAGTTTAAGCAAGGGTACATAGTCGTAAATACGAGTGGCTCAGCTCTGCCAATCGCATTTGAGCAAGTCGTTGACACATACTATGTTACTCCTCCGGGTGCGATCATGGCATTCAATCAAGCATATTGCCCTGAAGGTTGGACACCCTTCAAGGAAGGGGCTGGGCGCTTTATTGTTGGGGCTTCCGATGAGATTTCGTTCGCATCGCAGGGTGGGCGAGCCGATATACCAGATGAGGCAGCACATAATCACACTGGACGTACGAATGGTATGGATGACTTGGGCCAACCGCATCCACATGGACATGATCGTCACAGTGATAACAATCGAAACCACAATCACGCATTCTCGACCTCAACTGTTGCAGCGCATAATCATGGAGGAGATAATATGCCGCCATATGTCGCAATGACATTGTGTCAGCGCTGATTTTCTCTTCATAAACTGAAGTGCTTGACCATCGGTTTAGTTGATAGCTTCCGGCTTGCTCACGGCGGGTGTTACCGCCATATGTCAGCCGGAAGCCAGTTGTCGTTCTTATCTGAGGAGCCGCTGCTAGGGGCTTCGCCCCATCGCTGGCGCAAGGACTAAAGCCGCTTTGCGGTCTCCAGGCCGGTCTCCCCATCCTTCCTTAGCTTTGCTTGTGCCGGCAGACCGGTACCGCAAATCTGCGTGCAGGACTCGACCTGCAGCTGCAGGTCGGCTTTCGCGCACACGCGCTCAGGTGGGTGATACCCCTCCGGCCTTCCGATCCTTGCACCGCTCCCCCCGCTGTCTTCGACAAGAAGAAAGAAACGGACCTCAAGCGGGAGCAAAACACATGATTATCTCAGACGCCCTTTCAATCCTCGGCTTGTCTTCAGGTGCCAGCCAGGACGAAATCAAAGCGGCCTACAAAGCAGCGGCCAAGAAATACCATCCAGATCTAAACCCAGACGCCAGCGCTGCAGGCGGTGAGATGATGAAACTCGTAAACGCTGCTTATGATGCTCTAAAAAATGCCGACAGCACCGAAACTGAAGAGGCCACAAACAGCAACTATGGGGAAGAACTCAACGCGGCATTGAACGCGATTATCAATCTGGATGGTTTGGAGATTGAAATTTGCGGTTCGTGGATCTGGGTGAGCGGTAACACCAAGCAACACAAAGACGCCCTGAAAGCAGCCGGTTTCAAATATGCATCCAAAAAGAAAAAGTGGAACTACCGCCCTGCAGCTTGGCGTTCTAGCAGCCGTGGCCGGTATTCAATGGACCAGATCCGCGAACGTCACGGCAGCGTTCGCCCATCCAAAGCGCATTTTGGTTATGCGTCTCTTGAGGCTGCAGCGTGACCCTTTCTGATACAGTAATGCCAGTTGCAAAGCTGCTTTTCGAGGGAGAGGGTAAGATCCTCTCCCAAGATCACCTCGTCACCGTTGAATCTCAGGTGGGAGCTTTGGTTATCAGGTTTTTTTCAAGCAAAAGACGGATAGTTGTAAAGGCCAGCTTGCGTCAGGATTTGGGAGATTGCCACTATTGGCGAGACTTGAAACCGCATGCCACGCCTGATGAGAATGTTGAGTTGCGGCGAACCTTTGCGCCAGGACGATTTACGACACAAACTCAGCAAGTCCTTACTCAAATCAACCGCGATATCGTCACGCCTGCACTACCCCGAGCCTATAAAGCTTTGGCCGAAGTCGCAGAGCACGAGCGAAAAAAACGGAAGATTGCAGAGACAATAAACCGAGCTGCGCCCATGGAGGCTGAAGTCAACATGTTTGGCAGATACAAGCTGACAGAAGCCATTCGCAAGTTTGATCCTCAAGCCAGTGGGTCGATTGAGGTCAGAGCAGACAGCGAATATTGCGAAGTCGAGATCCGGAGCTTGTCACTTCATAAAATGGAAAAGCTTGTCGCGTTTCTCAATGAGGATTGAAAAGAGAAGGCGAGGGGAGCCCTCGCCATCTTGTGACCTGTGAAACGACTTGAGCTAGTGGCCGGTGCTCAGCGGGATCTGCGAGATCCCACATCGCACTCACTCCGTTCATAAGGTGACGTATGAAACAGATGCAGAAGCAACCTGAAATGTCCAACTCTGTCCAGGCGCGTTTGAAGGCTGCAAATCGGCGTCATAGGCCCAGGTCCATCCTGTTGCACTTGGAGCCCAGAAGTTAAGAGTGAGGCTCATGTCGGACTGAGGAGCCTGTGAGGATTTTCGAACGGTAACTCCGTTGACAAGCCATTGGATGCCAGTTGATGACCAGATGATATGCAGATCAATAGGATTGCCGAA
This sequence comes from Pseudovibrio sp. W64, assembly GCF_001623145.1. NCBI lineage: Bacteria > Pseudomonadati > Pseudomonadota > Alphaproteobacteria > Hyphomicrobiales > Stappiaceae > Pseudovibrio > Pseudovibrio sp. W64. The sequence goes on from NZ_LMCI01000038.1 coordinate 786,518, forward strand.
CACTTGATGAATGGTGTTTTGTACAGCTGTGCCTCGGCTGCTGTCGAGGAAAACATTTGTGTTGATCTGCGGCTTTGGTTCGTTCCAGTACTTTGAGATCAGCTCAAAGTCTATTTCATCTCTCTGATCTTTATCCTGATTGAGGAGGTTATAGGCAAACAAGGCGGCAACAGCACCTTTGGGCATCAAGGTAGGGCATATGACTCTCGCGTGAAAGGCGACCTTCGCGTAGCGGCTCAGTCCCCATTTTTTGATTGTATTGATCTGAGCGCCGAGCAGGCTAGTGTGGTTCGGGTCAAGTGGGTTGTATGTGCTAAGCCTTAACTGAGCGCGGCCATTTTCGACAGGTGTGCAGCCAACTGAGCCTTTGAAGTCAGTTGGGTTACGCAGTGCCGTGCGTCCCAGAAAAGACGGGTTGTAACCAGAATGCCAGATAGGGCTTGTCCAGACAGACCGATCCACGTCCGGACCATCGGTAAAAGCAAAATTCTTCGTGATCCAAAGTCCTGGCTCAATGGTTTCAAGTAAATTACTTTTGGCATCCATAGTCTCATCCTCGGCATATCTGCTTGATTGATAAGATATCGTAGCGCGGGGTTATGACTGCTGCATCGGATCTTATTAGGTAGAGTTACGACCACGTAAAGCAGCACGGTTAGCCAAGAACTAAGTCCCCGCTCAATTTGCTCAAGGCAACCTGCAAGCAGGCAGTGCGACCAGCTTCCTGCGCTGCGCTCCGTGCAGCCGGTCCCCTTCGGTCGCCCTGACCTTGATCAAACTGACCGGCTCCAAATGACAAGGAAAGTGAAAGCGGGCCTCACATTGAGGCTGCTCACTTATCAGGTCAGGAGAGCCGGACATGAGTGCAAAGATCTTAACTTTTCCAACCAAACAGAACACGATGAGCCGCAGGGATGTAATCTCATTTTCTGAAGCGCTGGATGCTGCATGGGATGCTTCGTTGGAGGCCACAAGTGTTTTTGTCGAAGAAAACGGCGACTATTTTTCTAAAGGCGGGGCTTATGTTGTGTTTGATGACCTCAATGCTCCATTTGTGCGCCTTTTGAAGGTCAAAGGAGTAGGAGAAGCTATGATCTCCGGAGGGTGGAAGGTGTCACTTCTTCTAGGCCTGCCTTATAAGTCCAGCTGCGCTTATGAGGCAGGCTGTAACGCCTTTGTTGAAGAGTTAAAACTTCATAATATTTTGGCGCGTGTGGTTGCTTATGATGACCATGATGAGGCGACTTGAATGAGGGGCTTGTCTCCCTTCTCCGTCATGAGCAAGATGCGTGAGAGCTAATGAGCAGAGACACCTAGTTTAGTCTGTGCTGGCGGCAATCAATCTGAATAACAGATGTAGACAAACGCGCCATTTCCAAACGCTTCGAAACGTCCGCCGAATGGGCCTATAACGTGTTTTTCTACAGTCTCTTTTGTCATCCGTGGCGGATAGGTGCCCTTGATCTTCATACCCTTATGAACGGGGCCAAGGATCTCGAAAGACGGCTTTCGTGGATCATCTGTTGGGGCATTGCTAAGAGATGGTTTGTCGGACATTTAAGCGCTGCTCTCATGAGTTGGATACTGGTAAGCAGAATAGATTGTACCACCACATGTGACGGAATAAAGTAGTTCGGAATGATTGAGGCGTTTGGAGTAAAAGGGTTTATAATCTCAGCTAAGAGCTAAGCTCATGACATTACTTGTTTTATCAAGGTGCTAAGCAAAAATTTGCATTCATCGGTCCAATGTAAACTTCACTAACCCTTGCTGATAAAACGTTACTGATATGCCCAGATTAGACGCTTTAGGTTTCATTGTCACAAACGTAGTCGGGAACATATAGCTTCCAATCCTTCGCTATTGCAGCACGTAGCAGCTGACCATTAGCCGCCATTCGCGTTATCTCAGGGTAACCAAGGGCATAGCGAAATTTCAACTCTAAGTCGCTTTGAACAAATGCTCCGTTCATGTCTCACAAAACGGACCGTTGCTTACTAAAAGGGTGAGGTGCTTACCTTCAATGGTAACTGAGATCTGATAGCAGTGGCAGCATTACGTCGGGCTCATATCCATTAAACCAAATTTCACCATCAACATTTTGCTATTTTGAATATGTGACACCCACTTACGCAATGTAGAACTCATCTTTTAGTTGATGATGGCAAATCTACAAGGTGCACATAATAAGCCTATTGATATAATTGATCAGTAGGCCTGACTGTCTACTGATCAACCTTGCAAGTCAGTTAAAGCGCTGCGAGCACCAGAACCTCGATTTTGTAGTGAGGTTTTGCCATGCGGGCTTCGACGCAAACTCGTGTTGGGGCTGCGTTGAGATCAGCGACCCACTCATCCCAGACGTTATTCATCCCATCATATTCACGCATGTCTGCCAGCCAGATCTGGACGGAAAATACGTTTTCACGAGTTGTCCCTGCCTCAGCAAGCAAACTGTCAACTTTTGCGAAAACGTCTTTTGACTGTTCGGTGATGTCACCCTCAACCAGCTGAGACACCTGACCTGCCAAGTGAACGACATCATTGTGAATTGCTATGGCAGAAAAGCGCTTTGAACCGCCTAGTTTTTTGAGTTCTGAGCTCATTTTTACTCCAGTTTTCATCAGTCGGCGTGTTCATGCAAACACCTGACCTCTTGCATCGGTTTTCTTAATCTTGAGATTGAAGAGCGGCTGCTGATCAGTCGTTGTCTGTCAGGCCAGCACCAGCGCCACGCAGGCGGGATGCTTCTGTCGCCGGGGCGAAAGTTCGCTGTGCAAATACCCCAAGCCGGGCCCAACATGCATCCCCAACAACCGCTCGATGGATAGGTTTGCTTTGCGAGAGCATTTGTGCCGGAGCAGAGCATTCAACCCGTTTGGCATGGGAGGAGAAAATCGCTTCAGAGTTGCCCTGAACGCAGAGTTCCTTGCCATTGGTGACCATGCGCGTGCCTTCCCATTCCACAGCAACTGGCTGGCCAAGACGCAAGGCTGCACCAGATGCGAAAGGGACAACCAGCAACGGGTAGTCAACTTCCAGCATTGTTATGATGTTGCCCAGCTCCATCTTGATCGCACAATCGCTCATCGCGGCGCCCGCAATGAGCGGGCTTAGCCTGCCTGCCGGAGCACGCCAAATGCCCTGAAGTGCCACCGGTGATAGGTCAACTGCTGGTAATCTGTCGTTCAGCTCTAAGAGTGAGACAAGCAAGTCTGGCCCAGGAAACCCAAAAGACGCAAGCCAGCGCGTTCCTTTGGCAGCCTCCTCACATAAGCCCCATGGCAACCCTGCACCACGAGAAGCACGCTTGCACATCGCTTCGATTTCATTGAGAGAATAACTCATCTAGTTGCCCCTGCTCAGTGCTGGATAGACCCAGAAATCATCAGATTGTAACGCCAACTCCTCCGGATAAGGCGCGTTTGCATACATGTTGATGCGTACCCAACGATCAGAGCGCGGATCGAATTGCACTGCACCGAAAAAGGCAAGTTTACATCTCAGCATATCGATCGGCAGAACATCGCTTGCAATCGTATTGTCGCGGATTTCAGCATAGGGCGCCTGATTGACAATCTGAGCGCGGCGAACGATGTGCCGGTATTCAGGATGCCTCAACAGAAACTGAGCGATGTTTTTGTCTTCTGGCCAGTGGCCCAGAGCATGATAAAGCGCAGCTGCATCTCGCCCGGGCGCTAAAGGCTGCTCATATTCTTCAATCGGCTCTTCAAAGCGTTCACCCAGACGCGGCTCCAGCTTTTCTTCAGAGACGTACCAAGCCTTTGCTCTATTCTGCTGATCGCTCCAATCAATCTCCAGAGCCCAGCCATAAACACGTTCAAGAACCCCTCGCAGATCACCGAGTGTCATTGCACCGGCTATGCGGAATGTTGGCGTATTGTCAGCGGCCATGGTGTTTGCCAGATCATCCACAAGGGCGCCATAGGGTTCCAACATCAATGAAGTCAGACACTCCTGCCCTTCAAGAGTCAGTTCTGTTTCTGCCCAGGCATTTAGCTGGTTCCAGGGATGGTCACTGGTTTCAGAGAGTGTTCCAGCTTGCTGCTGCAGTACTACGAGATCACGCTTGAGCCCTTCAATCTTTTCAGACTGGACCTGATGGTCTGTTGTCCAGGACGTCGTCAATAAAATGCTGCGTTCCAGCAACTCACGAAAGAGTTCAATCTCTTGTTCACTTGCCTGAGGGAGTGCACGTACGCGCGCAGCAGCTTGTTCCCTCGCGGCAATCCAATTGTTAAACAGCACAGGGTGATTGAGCAGAAACGGTGCCATTCCCAGCCCGGTCGAGTTCCCGATGCCCATAGAACGAGCGATAGCAGGATCCAACTTTATAGCTTTGCTTCCCCCCTTCATCCGCGCCATATGCTCGACAAGGTCGCGTACAAACGCGCGCGTCAGAAAGACGGAAAGCATCTCCACCTGGAACGGACTTTGGAACTCAGGACGGTCCGCGATCATTTCGCGATCAGCCGCCCCAAACTTGCCTGACCCATACACAGCAGTGGTGCGCATGAGATATCCGACGGCTTCGATCTTCTCTAGATCCGGCTGCTCTCCCTCTGCCAGAGCCGCCACGATGTGCTCCCACAAACGCGTTGAGCGGTTAGCGCGTGACAGCGACAGCTCAGTCTCACAAATGCGCCCAGCCTCTTGCAAAGGTACGTTGCGAGAAAGACGTTCAATATCCTCAGAGGTCGGAATACCGTCAAAAAGAGCGAACGTTGCATCCCAGGCATCCGCGATCACGCGATCTGATCGTTTCCCAGCTGGCAGGTCATGCGAGAAGGCAACCAGAGAGTAGGTTCGATCCAGACCATGAGCGGAATAGACAGCATGCCCGACACCGTTTTCATCAATATCAAAGACAGGTCGGTCAAATCGCCAATTCTCATTCTGCATGCGTCTTAAAAGAATACGCATGAAGGACAGGCGCGATTGATGGATTGAACCGAGCCGGCTTAACTTCATCACCTTATCAGGTGAACGCAGCTGGGTTGCATCGGCTTCACAAACACTCATAATCATCTCATCCTCTGGACAATCCGAAGCTTAAATTGCCCGAGCCATATAGGATATATGTACTCGGGCAACATGCTTAGCTGTCTCTTCCTTTCGCTATTGTGATGCGCAAAGCATCCCAAAGTGACGGAATGAGTAGCAAGGATACTGGTACCGCTGTGATGACGATAAAGCTCTGCAACTTTGAAACGCCGCCAGACCCGACAGAAATCAGGATTATTGCCATCATGCCCATTGCAATGCCCCAGAACACACGGACTGCCATAGATGGTGTACCGCTCTTGGACATAGTGACAGAGATGACGTAGGTCATTGAGTCGCCCGTTGTGGCCACGAAAATCGTTGTCAAAACCAAGAAGAGAAGAGAGACAAAGAAGCCAAGCGGAAGCTGCTGTGTGATCGCCAGAAGTGCAGCTGGAAGATTGAAGCCTTCAAAAGCAGTCGCAATGGAGCCAGCCTGCTGAAGTTCAAATGCAATCCCTGAACCGCCAACAATAGTGAACCAGAAGTTTGTGACAATTGGCGCAACAATGGACAGCATGATCACAATAGAGCGAATGGATCTGCCACGAGAGACACGCGCGATGAACATCGCCATCAACGGCCCATATCCCATAAACCAGCCCCAGAAGAACACAGTCCACCAACCAAGCCAGCCCGGTTCTCCGAAGACACCAGCTTCACCGCGATAGAGCGCCATGCCGAAGAAGTTGCCAAGGTATGTTGCAAAACCTGAAAAGAAGCTGTTGAAGATGAAGGCTGTAGGACCCGCAAGCAAAACGAAGAGCAGCAAACCGGCAGCCAGAATGACATTCAGGCGGCTCAGAAGCTGGATACCTCTGGAAAGACCCGAGATGGCTGAAATCGTATAGAGCGCGACCAGGCCAGCAATCACAACAGCTTGTGTTGTAAACCCATCTGGAATGCCAAACAGATCACTCAGACCGTAACTGACTTGCAACCCTAGGAAGCCAATCGGACCCACGGTTCCAGCAACCACAGCAATGATACTTGACGCATCTGCTATAAGACCAATTGGACCGTTGATCGCTTTGTCGCCAAAAACTGGGTAAAGCAAGGTCCGCGGTGCGAGTGGCAATCCTTTTTCATAGTGATAATGCATCAGCATGACGGTACTCAAAGAGCCAAGGATCGCCCAGGCCAAAAAGCCCCAATGCATAAAGCTTTGTGCCATGGCTGCATCCACGGCAGCATCCGTACCGGCTTCTGCGCCAAACAGTGGAGGCGATGACAGGAAGTGCGCCATTGGCTCACCTGCAGCCCAGAAGACACCGCCACCTGCCAGCAGGGTGCACATGATCATTGCGCCCCACTGGAAGACCGTAAACTCTGGCTTTGCCAGGTTGCCCATAATTGCCTTGCCGCCCGGCAATACACAAAGGATCAAGCCCAATAGAAACGTCGACAGAAGCAGCACCTGCCAAAACAAGCCGAAGTATGTTGCAGAAATATTGAAGCCCCAATCAACAAATGCAGATAATACATCGAGATTGATAAGTGCGACTAAGCAGAAGAGCACGATAAAGCCACCTGTAATCGCAAGCAGCGGCATATTGGTATCGTTAGCGTCCTCTACAGATTGCTTGGTAATGTCCGTCATGTTTCCCTCCCTGGTGACGGCAATGCAGCATGTTCAGTTAAGCTGAACAGTTCTTCTTCAACTCCGATGGGGATGAGTTAAGCAGCCTCTTTTCGGCTGGCGCTGCGTGAAAACTGCTTTCATAAAAGCAGTACCAATTTCGGCCCATGATCCCTGCAGTTTCCTCCTCATTGAAACCGACAGTTCGCAAACCTCTTTCAAGGTTGCCAAAATCTTTGTTGCTCTCGAACCATGTAGGCATTGGCGGGAAGCCCGGTGCGCTCGCCGATCCCTCACCGTAATCCGTCTCTTTTGTCCAACGCCCCATACGCATCCATTCCACGATGCTATCTGGCTGGTCCTGACAAAGGTCAGAGCCTATGCCTAAATGCTGTGCACCAAACTTCTCTGCAGTCCGCGCAATCATCGTGCAGAAGCTTTCAAGCGTGCACGCTGATTTGTCTTTGAGGTGATGTGGATAAAGCGAGAAGCCCAGCATTCCGCCATTTTCTACGACAGCCCGAATGACTTCATCTTTTTTGTTGCGCAGTGCAGGTGCCCAATCAAACGGATTGGCATGCGTGATTGCGATTGGTCTTTCAGAATAGTCCGCAGCCTCAATCGTCGACCGATCAGCAGAATGGCTCATATCCACAACAAGCCCGACCCGGTTCATCTCCCTGACAACCTGTTTGCCCATCCGCGTAAGACCGGTATCTTCAGCTTCATAACAACCTGTGGCAAGCAACGACTGGTTGTTGTATGTCAGTTGCATGAACCTTGCACCAAGGCGGTGTACGATCTCGACGAGGCCGATATCATCTTCAATCGGGCTTGGGTTCTGGAACCCAAAGAGGATTGCAGTTCGATTGGTTTCGCGTGCAACATCGATATCAGCAGCGACATATGCGGGCATAATGAGATCGGAATATTGCTCAAACCAACGGTTCCATTGTTCAAAGTTGAGGACCGTCTCGCGAAAGTTCTCATGATACGCGATCGTTACATGAACAGCGTCTAATCCCCCCGCCCGCATTTGCCGAAAGATTTTCTCAGACCAGTTGGCATATTGAAGATTGTCGATCCACATCACACAGGAACTCCGGATGAGATGTAGGAGGTTTTGACGATGGTGTAGAAGTCCTTCGCGTGAGAACCCTGCTCACGTGGGCCATATGAACTGTCTCCACGACCACCAAATGGAACGTGATAATCGGTGCCAGCTGTCGGCAGATTAACCATCACACACCCAGTACGCGCGTTTCTGCGGAAATGGGTTGCCCTTGCGAGGTTTTGCGTCACGATGCCTGATGTCAGTCCGAAATTGGTGTCATTGACGGTCGCGAGCGCTTCATCATAACTGCCAACCTTAATGACTGCCGCCAATGGAGCAAACATCTCTTCACGGTTGATTTTCATGGAACTGGTCGAGTTCAGGAAGACACCGGGCGACATATAGAAACCCTGCGTCGGCATCTCCAGACGTTGCCCACCACATGCGAGCTCTGCACCTTCGGATTTACCAAGCTCCACATAGGCCAGATTTTCGTTGAGCTGCTGCTCAGAGACAACCGGACCAATCTGAGTACCCGCCCGCAATGCATGACCAACCTTCATGGCTTTTGTGCCAGCAATGAGCTTCTCAACAAACGCGTCATGAATGGCTTCGTGGACAACCAGACGGGAAGACGCTGTACACTTCTGACCAGTTCCGCCAAACGCACCACCGATTGCTAAAGTTGCAGCCAGATCAAGGTCAGCATCATCCATAACAGCAAGAGCGTTTTTGGAGCCCATTTCCATCTGAACACGTGTGAAATTCTGAACAGCTGCTGATGCTATGCCGCGACCAACCGGAACAGAGCCCGTAAAGGAAATCGCATCAACTTTCGAGCTCTCAACCAAACGCTGACCAATGTTACGACCAGAGCCCATGACCAGTGAGAAGAGGCCTTTGGGTATGTCTTGCCGCTCAATAATCTCTGCCAGAGCGACAGCAGAAGCAGGCGTCAAATTTGCCGGTTTCCAGACAACAGCATTTCCAAATGCAAGCGCTGGAGCAATCTTCCAGGAAGCCGTTGCTGTTGGGAAGTTCCACGGAGAGATGATCGCAACAACGCCAACAGCTTCCCGGCGGACATCAACCTCGATACCATCCCGCACTGAATCTGCGTTTTCACCGATCTGACGCAGTGTTTCAGCGGCATAGTAGGTAAAGAACTGGCCCGCACGGTAGACTTCGCCCTTACCCTCCGCGAAAGGTTTACCTTCTTCACGAGAAAGCAGAGTGCCAAGTCCCTCGGCACGCGCCATCATCTCAGTTCCAATCGCATTCAGCACGTTGTATTTACGCTCAATGCCATAAGCAGCCCATTCCGCCTGAGCAATGCGTGCCTGGTCCAAGGTCGCTTCCAGCTGATCAGCGGATGCCTGCGCAAATAGACCAACAAGATCACTCAGATCCGATGGGTTCCGGTTCTCAACTTCGCTTGTGCCAGCGGTCCAATTTCCTGCAATGAGATTCAGTTTTGTGTCGACCATGTGATCTGCTGCCTATTCGCCTGTAGAATTACTGAGCAGACTATGGACACATGATACAATTTCAGTCAAAATCAAACTTCTGTAACTTGTTTCAGGAAAATTGAAATGCAGATCAAGATTGAGATGCTTCGTTGCTTCGTCGCTGTTGCACGAACCGGCAACCTTAGTGATGCAGCCGAGGTTCTTGGGCGCACACCTTCAGCACTCTCCATGATGCTAAAACAACTGGAAGAGAATCTGGGACAATCATTGTTTGAGACTGATCGTAAGAACCGGCTCTCAGCGCTTGGATCTTTCGTTCTGGAGCAGGCAGAGTGGGAACTTTATCAATTTGACGGCATGGTTCAGGACATTGTGAACTTCGCAAAAGCAAAAAGCGGAAAAGTGCGGTTGGCCGCCGTTCCATCTGTTGCAAACACAATCATGCCGGAAGTCATTGCACGGTTCCTTTCTATGCGCCCTGATGTTCACATCGAACTCCGCGACATGGATTCTGCTTCCATCCTACGCGAGCTAGCAAAAGACCGTATTGATCTGGGCATTGCCTCCACACAGGGCCACGCCACTTCATTTCACACTCAAACTCTCTTCTCTGACCGCTTTGGTATTCTGTGTCACAAATCCAGCAGTTTGCTTCTAAAAGATCAAGACTTGAGTTGGGAAGACTTGAAAGGGGAACGCTTGATTGCAAACAATCTGTCTCAGTCGATTCAGGTTTCAGCTTGTCAGAGGCTACACGCTGAATCTGGTCTAAAAGTCCATAACATAACATCATTGATAGCAATGATCCGTAATAAGGTCGGCATTACTATTCTACCTGAGACAAGTGCTCAGATACTCAACACAGACGAGATCAGTTTTGTTCCGCTTCCAGGAGCAGGCCTCCAACGAGAAATTGAACTTATCAGAAAATCAGAAACACCTGCTTCCCCAGCAGCAGGAGAGCTGGAGCGGACAATTCTGACATTCATTCAAGATAGAAAGTAAGTTCTTTCAAAATACGAAAGAAACAACAGTGCCTTCTATGCAGGCAGCCTCAACTCTTGATGGAAACACTTGAATGGCAGGTAATGGCCCACGATGCTGGCAACAGCCTCTCACTTACCTCAGTTCACGCAGTGCAGTGAATGGAAGTAAAGTCTGATGGGCTCAACTAATCGCTGCAATACATTCGGCAAACTTCTCAGCTACAAGAGGGACGTCGATCTGGAGGCAAAACTCAACCAGTGGGAGTGATTTTACAACCTTCACCGGCCGCTTACGAAGCACTCAGAGAAAAGTTTACAGTCAACGCCTTAATCGCCTCGTGAGTAGCTGCACCTTACCGATCGGTTGAATTGCGACAATCGGGATGCCATAAAAGTGCAAACAGCAGGAAGCGCGGTGCGAACCCTGCCGAGAGCATAAGTAAGTGTCGTTTAGACTTATTGAATAAGGCCGTACCGAAAACCCTCAGCTACCGCGTGTGTTCTATTCGAAGCATGCAGCTTTCTGGCAGCCGAAGCCAGATACCAGTCCGCAGTATGCTGAGAAATATTTAGGATCTGACTGATCTCCCAACTTGTCTTGCCTGCAGCTGCCCACTTCAGACACTCAAGTTCACGAGGAGTAATGCGATGACGAGGACGACTGATGTTTGAACCAGCTAGTTCACGCACTTTATTACTTGTATAAATGCCAACCAGATGAAGAACACTGATTTCGCGTTCATTCAGTCGAACTTCTGGTCCACCAAAAATCAGCATGCCTTGATAGTTCTGAAGGCCACGCACTGGCACACACACTCCGTCATACATTCCGTAATCGCGTGCTTCTGACAGAACTTGCTGTGCAGCTGCAGAAAGATTGCTATCACGGGCAACGCTGGACCAAAGAAATGGGCGACTAGCAGTACGCGCTTTCGCGACAATCGGATCATTTTGTATGTAATTACGATCGAGATAACGTTGTTGCCATTCAGGCCGCCAGCCACTCAACATAATAGACCCATCAAAGGATGTGTTAGCTTCGGGGATCGCGGCAAGACAAAAACTTGTAAAGCCAAAAGACTGACCAAGTTCAGCAAGACGCTTAGAAACAAGATCAGGTGTCTCTTCATTATTAACAGATTCAATAAATTCTAGTGCAGCAGTCAATGAGTTCATTTTATACGCCCCTACATATAATGCCTCCAACAATCTTACCTTACGAAATATTCACCTGATTTATAAGGTGAAGCTATTACCCATCATCTAAAAGAGGCTAACTATTTTCATAACAATAAATAAATGTATTCAATATTACTTCGTTCCCAATAGAAATATGCCCATAGATATTAGTACTGTTAAATTGCACTATGTTTTATTTGAATAGGTCTCATTTAAAAATTTCAGATTTCAAATTATAAATAGATTTTTATTAGGAAAATACATTGAAAAGAGCGCGTTAACACTTGGTTAGTGTTTTCTTACTGATACGGTTCCGCATTTAATCCAATGAAAACATTATACTTTTTTACACATGGTCGAGATCAGATTTCGTGCTTCTATTTGCCCTAGATAGATGCAAAAACCTCAGCGATATATCTGAGGGGGACAACGGGGACAACTCCATTCCAGGGCCGCTTTGGGCTCAAAATGCCCCTTATCTTATCGGGCGCTTCACATAATCATATGCTGAGAAGAGCTCTTCAGAAAGAGACCGTAGTCTCATCTGCAAAGACTCGCGCAACCCTTGATAGAAGTCGTCGAAGGTCCGCTCATGGCCCTCACGCACGCGCGCTCAAAGCACGGCCTTATCTCGACAACAACACGACCGAGCGGGCAATGAGACCTGTGGCTCTTGGGCGGAAAAATTATCTCTTCATGGGATCAGAAGGTGGCGGCAAAGCTGCGGCAATCGCCTATACCTTCATCGAAACAGCCAAGCTCAACAATGTGGACCCCTCATGCCTGGCTCACGTTGGTTCTGACCTAAGTCGTTGATCACAAGATCACCGACCTCATGCCGTGGTGTTACGCTGCAAAGTCAGCGTAACAGGGCCCATTGCTGGTTGGTAGGTCGCCTTCACCAAACGCTTACCTTACACCCCAATGTTGGGATTCTAAATTATACGAAGATGAAGTCCTCTGCACCAATAAGTGAGAGATCCGTATTTTGTAAAATGATCTCACTATCTCCAAAGGCGACAATGACGTCGGCATCCCTATTGGTCAAAGACAGCTCTGTAAAGGAGTCCGCGCCAAATTCAGAGCCGAGCTGAATAAAGTCAATTGTGTCCTGAAAGTCAGCAATAGTGTCAGTGTCACCTATACTCGTGAAACTAAAGGTATCACGTCCCGCACCACCTTCTAAAAGGTCATCTCCTTGAGCTCCATCAAGGAAATCATCGCCAGAGAAGCCCTGAAGTACATTCTCCAAGGAATTTCCAACCACAGTATCACTGCCAGCGCCACCAGAAGCATTTTCTATCTCAACACCATTGGCGATGGTATACCCTCCGCGCACACCCTCTGCATAGGAGAGTACACCACCGCCTGTGCTGCTGTAATCAAGAGTAGCGGCTACAAGCGAGATATTGACGCTGCTGAAGCCCGTATATGCGATTGTATCGATGCCGCCAGTGTCCCAGATGCACGAATAAAATGTGCCCGAACCGTTAAGTTCTGGTAGGAGATATGTATTGTTATCTATATTCGCGTCTTTTGCTCCGTATTTCTCCTGTAGAAGCGCCAGGTCGAACGCCATAGGGCCCACCGTCGCGCCATAATCACTCGGCCATTCCGGATAAAGCTCTGCATGGCCGACATTATAGCTCATCATGGTATAGATACCTTGATTGAGATTGAAGTCACCATAATCGCCGCGTGAGCTGGAAACCCCGTTCATCACACTGGAACCGCCCCCGGTATCATGAGGGTGCGACATACCCAATCCATGACCAACTTCATGTTGAAACACAAAGTACTCAAGTGAGCCTGGATCCAGATTTGCTAAATTCATATTAGAGGTATTGAAAACGGCTACGCCTGGATTTGCTTCACTCGGAGGATTCATATAGGCATAAGTACTGCCGCCAAAGGCAGATGTTACAAATTTAAACTCTGCATTATTTGAGCTGCTTGCTACCGAAAAAGTGAGATTTGTCCCTTGCGATAAGTCGTTTAACGACGCCATCGCACCATCAATCTGCGCCTGCGTCCAGCCATCTGAACTTTGGCCATCAAAAACTTCACCAGCTTGCGCAAAGTAGACAGAAATATTTGTTGTATCTACAGCTGAACCACCCCAATCGAGCGCATCTAGCGGTGATGGAGGCAAGGTCTCCTCCACACTGACAGTATAACTTCCGGTCTGCCCATCTGAGTAGGCAGCGGCGCTGATGTAAAATCTGCCTGACGTGGATGCCAGGAAGTCTAAAGATGAATTTAAACCAGACCCGCCATCATCGTCAAACGCAACTAGGTTTCCGGAGGCATCGTATATTCTTAAATAAGTATCTGTAACTGGCGCAGCTCCGCTCCCATTAAGGTTGATCGTATAATTTGATCCCGCACTAAGGTCGATCGCCACCCAGTCGCGGTCCCCATTGGTTTCAAGTGTACCTGAAAAGCTATCCCCTGCGGCAATGAGATATTGTGTCGACGGCCCTGCGTCAGCATCTTCTCCCTCATTCAAGACTAGAGTATTTGCTAAGAAGTCCGCCACCTCGACCTGTGTTGTAACCTGATCGGCAGCTGGCGCGCTGAGGGCCGCTTTTTGCTCCGTGATACTTGAGTTGTAGGATATGCTTTCTGCAGTTACATGTAGTTGATTCATCATGCATAATTTACACATTTTCTACATCCTTTAATATAAAAGCAATCATGTAAGTATAAAATTAAATATGATTCTTGCAATATTTAATTGCATAAATAGTATTCATTAATATATTTAATCATTACTTATATTAGGCAGGAGTGTTCTTCGTATATTTTACATGTATGAGTCATTCGGTGTAAGTCTTTGCAGATTTCAGCATTGATTTTCTTAAGTACTTCTAGCGCTTTGGTTTTCCCTGGATTGGCCTCCTTGTTCTGGATGCTGTTTCGCGCGACTGATTGCAGGGGAAGGTTTCAACCTCCCGTGTGCCTGCAGGTGTTTTGGATAAGGTACTCTTGAAGCGCTTCAGTAATGTAGCGTACGGTGCGCCCGATTTTGCAGAACGCAGGTCCCGTTCCCTTGCAGCGCCATATGTTTAGGGTTTGCGGGGGAATTCTCAGGCGGGCTGCGGCTTCTGCTGTGGTGAGAAGTTCGATCGGGTTCATGCGGCTACCCCTTTCAGTTGGAAGTTTGCTCAGCTCTCTTCCATCATCTCCGCCCAGTCCAGAGCGGCCATTTAGATGGTAGGTAAATGATCTGACCTGCAGTGTGGGTGTAATTGCGCTTCTTGGCCTAGTGCTGCAAAGGCGCGTAGCTGAGCTAATATATTAGATTAAATTTCGCCGGCAAAGTAATTTGAAGTATCGAAATGCGTGCCATAGTTGATCTTTTAGATATGTGATGCGTGCATATTGAATATAAATATTCATCTATATCCAGGGTGATCTCACGTAGAGAACTTATTATTGTATATTGGTTGGATATTCGTTTGAGGCAATTAGTTTATATAATGCAATGGTTTAAATAGATATCAGGTGAGTGCGTCAAAATGTATTACTAGATTTCCTTTGAAAAGAACTAGACTTAAGTTGCAGTTAATTATTCAGGGATAGAGAGGTTGAGAATAAATTGAACTAATTCAATGGAAAATAATCATGTCACTGCGCCTAAGGATATTCGCCGCTGCGAATGCCGTGTTTTTGCTTGGCTTTATTGCACTTATCACAGTTGTTTCCGTCCTTATGTCCAATTCCTCAGAAGAGGCCGGTCAGGAATTACTTATTGAGAATGCCCAGGTTCAAGCGGATCTGGCCAATCAAACAATTAGCGAAGCACAAATTATCACGGCAAGTTTTGCAGACCAGCTCGAACAAACATTGCGCCATGCCGATCTAACTCGTGAGCAAATCGCCCAGATCGCCCGAGACTTCTTTGCCAACAATCCGTCCATTGATGGCCTGACCACCTCCTTCGAGCCAAATATGATTGGCGAAGATGCTAGCCACGCTGGTCAGGATTATTCCGGAAAAACCGGCCGTTTCTCACCTTACTTCTCTCGCAAGGATGGCAAGGTTGGGTGGCGTATTGCAGGTGCGGACGAAGCTGATGCTGATAGCTGGTATGGTCTTCCGCTCAGACTGGGTCACGACGTTGTCACACCGCCGTACAGCTTTGAATCACAAGGGGACACCGTAATGGCTGTCTCCATGTCGTCACCTGTCTTCAATGGCAATGGTAATGCAATTGGTGTCATCACTGGCGACGTGTTCCTTAACGGCTTGATCGCAAGTCTGGAAGCTTCCAGAAAATTCAAAAGTGGGTTTGTCGGCCTCGTTAGCAACGATAGCAAATGGGTAGCTCACTCCAATTCGGAGTTGAAAGGCGAAGAAATTCCAGCAGAGATAGCTCAACTTCTCACTGAGGCAGGTACGCAGCCAACTGTTGTTGAGCTTGGTGATAAGGAAATAGCGAGCTATCCGCTGACACTGCGTGGTACAGAGCAGGTCTGGTCCGCAATTGTCTCCGTGGATAAGTCAGAACTGCTCGCAGCTGCCAACGCAACACGAAACAACGCTGTTATTACGGCGCTTATCTGTCTTGCCTTTGGTGTCGTCGTTCTCTGGTTCGTTGGCTCCTCCATTGCAAGACCTGTTGTCGGTATCACTGCACGGATGAACTCTCTGACAAAGGGCAATGTAGATGAGCCTGTTGCCTTCACTGACCGTAAAGACGAGATCGGACAGATGGCGAAGGCTTTGGAAGTCTTTGTCAGCAATGCAGTTGAGCGCCTGAATCTGCAAAGTGAATCCGAGCAGGAGCAGGAAGCCCGTGCACTTCGCCAAAAGCATATTGATGAGCTCATTACGGACTTTGATGATACCATTCAGGAAAGTCTGACGACAGTCGCGGATAACTCAACTGAAATGGAAGTCTCTGCCAAGGCACTGACGGGCATCGCTGAGCATGCCACTGAGCAATCAACAACGGCTGCCGCCTCTTCTGAGGAAGCGTCTACCAATGTACAAACGGTAGCGTCGGCAGCAGAAGAACTGGCTGCATCCATTGATGAGATCAGTCGCCAGGTCGGTCAGACTCAGAAAGTCGTCGCAGATGCTACATCTACGGCCCAGGTCACAAATGATAAAGTCTCCAGTCTGGATAGTGCTGCGCAGCGTATTGGCGAAGTGGTCACACTCATCCAAGCGATCGCAGAGCAAACCAACTTGTTGGCTCTGAATGCGACCATTGAGGCAGCTCGTGCCGGCGAAGCTGGCAAGGGCTTTGCTGTTGTTGCAGCTGAAGTGAAAGAGTTGGCCAATCAGACCTCAAAGGCGACCGAAGAAATCTCCAGCCAGATTGTAGGCATTCAGAATTCGTCTCAGGAAGCCGTTGGCGCAATCAGTGCAATCACCAAAACCATGTCTGACGTCAATGATATCACAGCAACTATCGCAGCTGCTGTTGAGCAGCAGGGGGCAGCAACCACTGAGATTAGTGAGAACGTGCAGCAAGCAGCTGTAGGCACTCAAAATGTTGCTGAAAGCATGGCGGGTGTATCATCTGCCGCATCAGAAACCAGCGCAACTGCAAGTCAGGTTCTGTCATCCTCTCAGATCCTGAATAAACAGGCAGACCTGTTGCGGGACAATATTGCAAGCTTCTTGCGCAATGTAAAAAGCGCCTGATAACAATCAAATGCTAATATTTAGATGGCTCATTCCGGTTTCGGGTGAGCCATTTTTTTATGTCGCAGCTAACGGTGAATTCTGAGAGTGAAGAAGCTCAGGATGCTTAAATATGTCAAAAGGCACACCACTGAGTAATACCATGTTGCCGAGACAGAAAATGCCAGTTCCAGAAGAGCAAGGCATCCCAGTGTCAGGACCGAAGAGAGCAATGCATCCATTGTAAATGCGCCTGCTGCAAACACATAGTGGTTCTGCTTCAAACCAACTGATGAGTTGGATGCAATCGAAGCACCGATGAGGTCTGCTTTCAGGAAATACAATATTGCATTGCCAAGCAGAAAGATGGAGACCTGATAAAACATGAAACGCAACACGCATTGTTTACAGTGATCTGATGAGTTGCGAGGCAGTATCTGCGTTTTTATTAAAATACGCTATGTGTCATGAGGTAGCGGAAGCAGGCCGTAAATATCTGTATTTTTACTGTTATCTGCTAAATTCAACATATATGAGTTATGCAACAACCAAGAAATTGTTGAATGAGTTGATGTGAGGTTTGCCTCACACATGCTATGCACTATTGAAAAGCCTTGAGTATTGGCATACACGCTGCAAAGCCAAACAAATAAATCGTAAAATAGAATTCACGGAATTAAGGATCATTCATGCGCGACGGTGGACGAATTGCGGCTGCAATTGAAGTGCTGACAGAGATTAATGAGCGCCGCCGTCCTGTGCAGGAAGCCCTGAAGGACTGGGGCAACAAGCATAGGTTTGCGGGATCCGGTGATCGGGTTGCTATCGGCAATCTGGTTTTTGATGCGCTGCGCCACAAACTCTCCCATGCTCAGGCGATGGGATCTGACAGTGCGCGCGCGCTTGTTTTGGCAACCTACATCTGGGGCTGGTGCAATCAGGTGGAAAAGCTGGAGCAGGTGATGGAAGAAGACCGTCACGCACCAGAACCGCTTTCCGACGCTGAACGTGACGCATTGATTGAAAACAAGCAAGTCGGCGATAACGACCAGATCTCAGCAAATGTTCCAGAATGGCTCTGGCCGCACTTTCAGGATAACTTTGGTGACGAGACGCTGGCCGTTGGGCGTTCTCTTTCTGAACGTGCGCCGATTGATATGCGGGTAAACACGGTCAAAAGCTCGCAGGAAAAAGTCCTCAAGCGTTTGTCTCACCTTAATCCAGAAGTAAGTGGCTTGTCTCCTGTAGGCGTTCGTCTTGAACCTGTAATTGGGCCGCGCAAATCACCTCACGTTCAGGCCGAAGAGAGCTTTCGCAAAGGCTGGTTTGAATTGCAGGATGAGGCCTCTCAGATCGCATCTATCCTGTCAGGTGCTCAGCCGGGTGAACAGGTTTTGGATCTATGTGCAGGTGGGGGCGGTAAAAGCCTCGCTTTGGCTGCGCAGATGCAGAACAAAGGACAGATCTACGCTTATGATGCCCATAAGACGCGTCTAGCGCCACTTTATGACCGTATGGCCCGCGCAGGGGTGCGAAATATCCAGACGATTGACCCGCAAACCGGCTCTCTTGATATCTGCGAAGGCAAGATGGATCGCGTGTTCGTGGATGCGCCTTGTTCAGGTACTGGTGTATGGCGTCGTCGTCCAGATACCAAGTGGCGTGTAACAGAAAACGCTCTGAATGGACGTGTTGAAGATCAAGCTCAGGTTCTGGAAACTGCGACACGCTTTGTGCGTTCAGGTGGCAAGCTGATTTATGCAACTTGCTCTTTGGTGCCAGCGGAAAATCAGCTGCAAGTCAAAGCGTTCCTTGAAAAGCACGCTGACTTCAAGCTTGTTGATCTTGCGCCGGTTTGGGAAGAGCATTTTGGTGCAATAGCATCCCGTCGTCCACTGTTTAAGGATGGCGGTATGATCACTCTGACGCCTTATCATACCGGTACTGATGGCTTCTTCATCGCGATGATGGAACGTAATTGATATCAGCACCTTGGCTTAAACAAAAAAGCATGTCGCATATGAAATGCGACATGCTTCGAAACGGCAAACAAACCATGTGATTAGCTGGAGGCTTTCTCTTCAAGCTCATCAGGTACCTCAGATTTACCCTTGACGACATCTTCCGCCAGCTCTTCAGAAGCGGCATTTTCACTCTGTGCCTCAAATACGCTTTCACCGGCCTCTTCCAAAGCTCTGGCTTCTATGCTTTTGCTGTGCTCTGAAGGCTCAGGCGTAACTTTCTCCTCGCGAATAGGCCGTTCATAACCTTGCTCAGCAAGATATTCGACCTCTTTGATCGCTGCTTCGGTTGCCTCCAAAAACTGACTGTTTCTGGATGAAGAGGTCAAGACATCGCGAGCGGCATCAGTGGCACCAGCTGCTGCAAGAGCTGCGCCAAGTGCGTTGCTGACTTGCTTATTGCCTGGTGCAAGCCGCCATGCAGCAGCCGCGTGATAAACTCCGGCATAAACAAGACCAAGTTTGCGCTTGCCAATGCTCAGATGAACGAGCGCAGCCGCGTTCTCAGGCTCACACGCATGAGCCAGCTCAAAGCTCTCTACAGCACTGGAGGTGTTTTCTTCCAGCAAGTAAGCGTGCCCCATTGCGACAAGCACTTCGACATTGCGGGGCTGCAGGTCATGAGCCTTGTCCAGATGTGCCAGTGCTTCCTCACTCTTTTTACGAATGATGAGTAGCTTTGCGAGGCCAACCAGAGCAGGCACATATTGTGAGTCAACTCTGAGCGCAGCCCGATAGTTCAGGGTTGCCGCTTCCGCCTTGGTCTCCGCACTCAAAGCATCGCCAAGAAGTGAAAGAGCAGGGGCACTGTTTGGGATCAGTTGAACAAGGCGTCGGGCATACGGTTCTGCTTCTGCATGCCCATGCATCTTGATCAAAATGGTTGCAAGCCCATAAAGCGCATTCCGGTTCTCCGGCTCAGCTTCCACCACCGCATCAAAGGCTTCTTTAGCTTGTTCCAGATACCCCAGCAAAAGCAGCGCATTACCCATGTTGGAGCGTGCAGCCAAGTGTTCTGGCTTCATGAACAACACTTTACGCAAATGGGCGACAGATTCCCGCAAATCTCCATTGCGCAACATAATCGTTGCCATCTTGAAAAGAAGCTCGACATCATCAGGGTAGCGTCCAACAAGATCCTGATAGACTGGGATCACTTCATCAAAGCGCTCGTCCTGTTCCAAGTAGGCAATAGCATCAAGTGCAGCATTGATTTTTTCTTGCCGGGCGTTAGTGTCCGGTGTACCGCGCAGTGTCTCTGTCATCTTTTACGGACCCCCTCGTTGGGCAGTGCCGCCCGTAGATCCATTCGGATGGACCTGCTGACAGGCAATTCTGCGAATCAAATTCGTATCTATGCACGATGAAGCCTAAGCGGTTGGCAAATCAGCGTCAAAGGTGGAACGGGTTGATCCTGAAGGAAGGCGTGGATAGATGATATTGAACGCATCAAAACCACATTCAGGGGCTAGTGCCTGGGAAAAATCACCAATATTCAAGACAGCTTAACCATTTTCCGTTTTCTTATCGGTCAATGGAATGAAGCAAAGCATCCGACGCAGGGCAAAGGGTTATGGCGGAGAAATACCGTGCGAAAATAACGACACAGGCAAGTTTGTTTGAAGACGAACATAACGTCGAGTTGTTGAACTATTTGCCTCTGCGCATCATCGCGACTGGCCGCTTTATTGAGCGCCGGCTTTCCGAACATTTACAGAAGCAATATGGTTTATCGCTTCCCTCGTGGCTCGTGTTGAGTGCACTGGAGCGGATGGGTGCTGTGTCTGTACGGGAGTTGGGGCCAGTTATTGGATTGGATACGGTGGCTGTATCGCGTGCTGTAAAGCGCCTGTCAGAAGCAAATCTCATCAAAAAACATGAGCACCCTCGAGACCGTCGCCTTGTCCGTTTGAACTTGGCAGAAGATGGACGCGTTGTTTTGCGAGCTCTTGAGGCCCAACTCGAACAGCTTGAGAAGAATCTACTGCCGCAGTTAGATGTGCAGGAGCGCATCAGATTGGGGCAAATGATGAGCCGTATCGAAGAACACGAGCAGTCGATATTGTAGCTGACTGGACCTTCGGACAAAGCACACAGAAAAACATCATCTGCCCTTAACGGAACCGCGATTTTTCCGCGTAAAAGACCTTTCCAAATCAATGCGCACAGAGTAGAAGCTGCGCATGACAGACCGCATCCTCATTATTGATTTTGGTTCTCAGGTCACTCAGCTGATCGCGCGCCGTGTGCGCGAGTCTGGTGTGTACTCCGAGATCGTTCCGTTCCAGTCTGCAGAAGCTGCTTTTAAGGAGATGAATCCAAAGGCGGTGATCCTGTCAGGTGGTCCGGCATCCACGACTGAAATGGGGAGCCCACGCGCACCCCAGATCGTATTTGAGGCTGGTATTCCTGTCCTCGGAATTTGTTATGGTCAGATGACCCTTTGTGTCCAGAATGGCGGCAAAGCGGAAGGCTCTGATCATCGCGAGTTTGGCCGCGCCTTCCTTGAAATTAAAGGGAAAAGCCCACTATTTGATGGGGTTTGGGACGAAATTGGCTCCAAACATCAGGTTTGGATGAGCCATGGTGACCGTGTTGTCGAGCTGCCCGAAGGTTTTGAGGCAATTGCAACCTCTGAAGGTGCACCATTTGCTGCTTATGCAAATGAAGCCAAAAAGCAATACGGTGTTATGTTCCACCCAGAAGTGGTTCACACTCCCGATGGTGCGAAGCTCATCGAGAACTTTACGCATAAGATTGCAGGTTGTTCAGGCGACTGGACAATGGCTGAATACCGCCAGCAGGCGGTAGAGAGTATTCGTCAGCAAGTTGGCGACAAAAAAGTCATCTGCGGCCTGTCCGGTGGTGTTGACAGTTCTGTTGCTGCAGTGCTGATCCATGAAGCAATCGGCGACCAGCTCACTTGTATCTATGTTGATCACGGTTTGATGCGCATGGGTGAAACGGAGCAGGTTCTATCCATGTTCCGAGATCACTACAACATCCCGCTGGTACATGTGGATGCTGCTGATCTGTTCATTGGTCAGCTGGAAGGCGAGAGTGATCCGGAAGTCAAACGCAAGACCATCGGCAGGCTCTTCATTGAAGTGTTCGAAGACGAAGCGAAAAAGCTTGGCGGCGCAGACTTCCTCGCACAGGGCACGTTGTATCCTGATGTGATTGAGAGTGTTTCCTTCACGGGCGGTCCATCCGTGACCATCAAGTCACACCACAACGTGGGCGGCTTGCCAGAGCGCATGAACATGCAGCTGGTTGAGCCACTTCGTGAACTGTTCAAAGACGAAGTTCGTGACCTTGGTCGTGAGCTTGGTTTGCCAGACAGCTTCATTGGACGCCATCCATTCCCTGGTCCGGGTCTTGCGATCCGCTGTCCGGGTGGTATCACCCGTGAGAAACTGGATATCCTGCGTCAGGCAGATGCCATCTATCTGGATGAAATCCGCAAAGCTGGTCTCTACGACGCTATCTGGCAGGCATTCGCTGTTCTGCTGCCAGTTCAAACCGTTGGCGTTATGGGCGATGGTCGTACCTACGAGTTCGTCTGTGCCTTGCGTGCAGTGACCTCGGTTGATGGCATGACAGCAGATTTCTATCACTATGACATGGAATTCCTTGGGCGGGCTGCAACCCGCATCATCAACGAAGTCCGCGGTATCAACCGCGTCGTCTATGATGTGACCTCAAAGCCTCCGGGAACCATTGAGTGGGAATAAACTCATCAGAAACCGGGGAGGGCAACTTTCCCGGTTTTTTCTTGTCAAGAGACCAATGCGGCTTCTAATTTTGCATGGATTTCTAATTTTATAAGTTCGTTCATACTGTTTGATGTTTTGGAATTTGGGGGCAGTCGTCAATGGATCTACCTGATGCGGAGTTATATCTAACTGAACAGCATAGAGAACTCTTGCTTTGCCAGCGAACCGATTTGATTGGCAAGGATGAAGACGCAGTCCTTGGTCTATACCGAAAACACATCGCCAAAGCTGTTCGAATGTTGAAGGATCACGTCCCGGATCTTGCTGCGAAAGGGCGATTCCTGGATATCGGCTGCGGCCTCGGATTTGGCCTGCTCGTTTTAAAGGAGCTTTATGGGGCGGATCATTGTTTCGTCGGCTTAGACAAAGATGGCAAAGACACAGAAATCAAATATGGTTTTAAGCTTCATGCAGAAATATACAACGACCTGACGCGCACAGCCGAGAATTTGCAGCTCAATGGGATTGCACCTGAAAACGTCAGTCTTATCAATCTGGATCATAACGCGTTTCCTGATGGTACTTTTGATGTCGTTGTGTCTTTTCTCGCTTATGGTTGGCATTTTCCAATTTCAACGTATTTTGAAACATTGAAGCAAGTTACCAGAAAACAGAGCATCATCTACCTCGACCTACGCCGTAAGACAGACGGCCTCTCAATGATGGCTTCAGAGTTTGATCTTGTCTGGGCAAGAGAAAATAAGAAGGGTGTCAGTACAATTTGGCGAGCGCGTTAGAGGTAGTCTGAGCGTCAAGGCTACCCAAACAACTTCGCGCAGCTGATGCAATAAAGAGCGGCTGGGTCTACGCGCAGTCGGGCTTCGGGAATGTCGTCTCCGCATTCAAGGCAGAAGCCGTACTCCTCCTCTTTGATCCGCTGCAGGGCGCTATCGATCCGCTGAAGTTCTCTGGCGCGTTGGCGGTCATTGGCTTGAGCCATCGCTTGCCGTTGCATAGCGTCCATGCGGGAGAGGCGGCCAACGGACTGTTGGTCAAGCGCAACCGTTGCACGGTCTCCCTCAGAGATAGCAGTGAGTTCTGTCAGTTCCGCCTTTCGTGCAAGAAGTAACGTCTCTGCATCATTGAGAGCCAGTGTCATCAGATCATCTCCCGCCCAAACCGTCAGGTAACCAGTATGAGCGCGAATTGAGAAACTGTGCAAGCAAAACAAAACGCCCAACATAGTGGGCGTTTAAGGGAGTGGACTAGATTTTCATCAGGCTGGAAACAGTTTCTTTTTCGCCCACAAACTCTACACCCAGTGTATCCGCTGTCCTCCAGCGGACTTCGGTTTGCACGCGCTGGCGCAGGTGAACCAGATAGAGTGTAAACTCATCGGGAATATCGATCGTTGTTTCCATCTTCAAGCGGGCACCAAAATCGGACAAATCTCGAATAACACAGTCGAAAACCATCGACTGGCTCGCGAAAACAATGCGCCCTTCCTTAAGCGTACGCCGACGGCGAACGCGGCGACGTTCACTAGTTTCTGTTGCACTGTCACTTTCGGACATAGAACTTTCCAGGCACTGTTTCTGTTTGTGAAACCTTAGATCTTGCGCAAATATAGGAGTCAAACAGTCAAGTTATGATATATGCAGATAAACAACTCACCCTGATTTAGCGAGAAAAGCAGCATGAGCTCAAGGGTTCTGCGAAAAAGAATTGGGTAAATGTATAAAACACCTTACGCAGCGACGGTCAGGCTTATTGATATTTCACCGCGTATGGTCACAGTGCACAAGCCTATCTAAGGGCTTTAACGTAAAATACAAATCTAAAGGGTCACTCGATGACGCTGTTATTAGTTGGGCTATTCATCTTTCTGGGAATTCACTTCGTCCCATCTTTTCCTGGGTTTCGTGACTCAGTCGTTCAGCGCATTGGACTGAATCCATACCGGGCGATCTACTCACTGATCGTGCTGACAGGCCTTTTTTCCATGATCTACGGCTTCGTTCTGGCGCGTGAGGAAGATCTGTTTCCGCTGTACGTAACGCCATTCTGGCTACGTCATCTGGCTATGACATTGCTCTTACCAGTCTTCATTCTGGTTTTTGCGAAATTTATTCGCGGTAATATCGCCAAGTGGACCAAAGACCCCGTTATTCTGGCGGTAAAGATCTGGGCAATCTCCCATTTACTGGTCAATGGTGAGCCATATTCTGTTGCTTTGTTCGGTGGCTTTCTTGTCTGGGCGATCTGGGCGCGGATCTCTCTGAAGAAGTTTGATCGCAAAAACACTGCAGTCGAAGAATTCCCACACGCTCTGCGCAATGACATCATCAGCGTTGTGTTGGGCATGCTCCTCTACGGATTGTTTGTCTGGAAACTACACGAACTGCTGATCGGTATGCCGATCCTGACCTAGGCAAGCTCTCAAATCGGGAGATTTCAGCAAAACCGCGTGCGTGACTGATCAGTCACGCACGCGGTTTTGCTTTAAGCTGAGTATTTTGCGTGACCCAAAGATTGTTTTGCAATTAAGAACTCTGTGAAATACCTTTGCCCTCAATTGATCTTGGGGGAGAGCAATTCATGACATTATTGATTTCAGGTCTCACCGCATTTTTTGCGGTGCATTTGATCCCTTCGTTTTCAGGGCTTCGGGAGGGTTTGGTTCAACGTCTTTCGTTTAACGGCTATCGCGGGCTGTACACACTCATCTCATTGGGTGGATTGGTTGCAATCGTCTACGGCTTCGGTGCCGCTTGGAATGGTGATTATGCGCCTTGGTATGTCGCACCAAGCTGGGGCCGCCACGTCACCATGCTGTTGATGCTGCCTGTTTTCCCACTCTTCTTTGCCTCTCAATTGAAAGGCAATATTACACGCGTCACCAAACACCCGTTGATCAATGCAACCAAGCTTTGGGCGGTTGCTCACCTGTTTGCGAACGGAGAGCCTTACTCCGTGATACTGTTCGGCTCGTTTTTAATCTGGGCAATTCTTGTAAGAATTACGATTGCTCGCCGCGAGCGTATCAACCCGCCAAGCCGAGACTATCCAAACGCAACGCGAAACGATGTGATTTCCGTGGGTCTTGGTTTGATTTTCTACGGCCTGTTCGTGTGGAAATTACATGCAATTTTGATTGGGGTGCCGATCATAACTTGACCTTTTGCATGAGGTAAGGTTTCAAGACAGACATCAAAGTGGTCTCTCTCGGCAATTACACTTGTAAATGTTGGCAGGGAAAACTCTTTCATTGCCCTAATAAAGCCACTAATCGGTTGAAAGAGGTAGAGAAAGAGGTTTGCCTGCGGCTCTCTTAGTTTTAATGTGACGCCGCCCATTGGGATACCACGAACCTAAGAATCGTTGCTGCAGGAACATTTGAAATTATGTCCGACATTTTTCGCGAAGTCGATGAAGAAGTAAGAAGCGACCAGTTTTCAAAGCTTTGGAAGCGCTTTGCTCCGGTTGTATACCTGACAGCAGGTCTTATCGTTGTAGGTACCGCAGGTTTTCGCGGCTATGAGTACTGGCAGAACAAACAGTCTCAGGCAGCAGGCACTGAATTTCTGGAGGCTATCAAGCTTTCAGACGCA
The DNA here is from genome assembly GCF_001623145.1 of Pseudovibrio sp. W64. Taxonomy (NCBI): domain Bacteria; kingdom Pseudomonadati; phylum Pseudomonadota; class Alphaproteobacteria; order Hyphomicrobiales; family Stappiaceae; genus Pseudovibrio; species Pseudovibrio sp. W64. Next base: position 812,834 of record NZ_LMCI01000038.1, read on the forward strand.
GGCAACTACACCGAAGCGCAGGCAGCTTTCGTTTCCATGGAAGGCAGTATTGGCGGTTATCCTATGATGGCCAAGATGCGCATTGGAACCGAGTTGGCGCTGGAAGGTAAACCTGACGAAGCCATCAAGGCTTTTGAAGCGGTCGCCGCTGACAGTGCGACACCAATCATTTACAAGGGTCTCGCCAACATCCGGGCTGCTTATCTGCTGCTGGATAACGGCGACCTTGCTGCGGTGAAAAAACACACAGAAGTACTGGCTGTTGCTGGTAACACATGGCGTTTTTCTGCTTTGGAAATTCTGGGTGCAGCTGAGTACAAGGCTGGTAATCTGGATGCAGCTCGCACGCGCTTCAGCGAAATTGTGAATGATGCAGCTGCTCCGTCAGATGTTTCCGGACGCGCACAAATTTATCTTGAACTAATTACCTCTGCATTGGGCAAAGACGAAAAGGGGACTGAATAAGTGAGCGAGACCAAAAGAAAGTCTTGGAAGGCTTTGATTGGAACCGGCGCACTTGCGCTGACGCTGGCTGGTTGTTCTTCTCTTTCCAGTCTAAATCCATTCGGCGGCGATGATGAGTTTCTTGAGGGAGACCGTCAGCCACTGTATCAAGGCGCATTAAAGCCATCTGCAACAGGTGGAGATGCCAAGATCGGTGCGGCGACAGGTGGGTCAACCTGGCCAACCGCTGCTGGTCCTAAGAGCAATGATCCGGGCAACATCGCAATCAATGTGAGCGGTGGTGTTGCATGGTCGTCGAGCATCGGTCAGGTCCGTTCTCCCGGCTTCTTTGGTATCGGCTCCAGCAACCCGCGCACCGCTGCGCGTCCGGTTTCTGATGGCCAGCGCATCTACGTCTATAAGTCAGATGGCAATCTCGTTGCTCTGACAACTGGTGGCGCCAAGGTCTTCACAAAGAACCTGGGTCTGGAAGGCGAGAATGAAGTTGCCGCAGGTGGTGGTGTCGTGCTTGACGGCGGCAAGATCTTTGTCGCAACCGCATACCGCAATGTTTATGCACTTGATAAAGGTGGCAACGTCCTTTGGACCAAGCAACTGGAAACACCGGTTCGCGGTGCGCCAGCAGCGGCTAATGGTAAAGTTGTCGTTGTAACTCAAGACAATGAAGTGATCGGCCTCAACCAGTCAGATGGGGAACAGGCATGGTCATTCGCTGGCATTGCAGAGCAAGCAGGCCTGCTTTCCTCTGCAAATCCGGCAATTTCAGGCAACACTGTTGTTGTGCCGTTTTCCTCAGGCGAGGTTATGGCACTTGACATTAACAGCGGTGAGCCTAAATGGATCGATACCGTTGCACGGTCCTTCCGTACACGCGCGCTCTCTGGCCTGACAGATGTTTCTGCAAGCCCGGTCATTGAAGGCAATAAGGTTATTGCAACCTCCGTTGCTGGACGCACACTGGGCATTGCTCTGAAAGATGGCGAGCGTTTGTGGGAGGCTGATTTTGGTGCCGTACATACTCCGGTTGTTTCTGGCGGTACGGTATTCTTGATCGGCTTGGATGATAAATTGCATGCAATCTCAAGCAAGACCGGCAACCTTATCTGGAGTGCCAAGTTGCCAACTGGCGAAAGTGACGCCAAGAATGTCAACTGGGCAGGTCCAATTCTGGCTAACGGCCAGCTGATCGCCATGTCCAGCAACGGTTATCTTGCATCTGTGAATGCAAAAACCGGTCAGGCATCCGCATCGCGGAAAGTGACCAGTGGCGTATTTGTATCACCAATTGTTGCTGGTGGACGCATGGTCGTCCTTACCAGTGACGGAGCGGTTGCAGCGCTGAACTAAACGTATTCCACAGAAAGTGGATACCGGTTTTCGAAACTGGGATACGTTAAAAAATAAAAGCTTAGAGGAGGGCGCATAAGGCGAACTACTCTAAATGCTGCATACCAGACGAGGAGTATTCGCGTGACTGCGACAGTCGCCATTATTGGCAGACCTAATGTTGGCAAGTCGACGCTCTTCAATCGCCTTGTAGGCAAGCGCTTAGCGCTTGTTGATGATACCCCAGGTGTGACCCGTGACCGTCGGTCCGGTGATGCACGCTTGGGCGATCTGCGATTCAAGATCGTTGATACTGCCGGCCTGGAAGAAGCAGAGGCAGCAAGCCTCGAAGGGCGTATGCGCGCTCAAACAGAAGAAGCAATCCGGGATGCGGATGCATGCTTATTCCTTATTGATGCACGCGCTGGCTTGATGCCGCTTGATGAGCACTTTGCGAACCTTCTTCGCCGTGCCGACACCCCTGTAATTCTTTGCGCCAACAAGGCGGAAGGCAAAGCAGGCGATGGCGGTCTCTATGATGCGTTTACGCTTGGGTTGGGTGATCCTGTTCCTCTTTCTGCGGAACACGGAGAAGGCCTGTCCGAGCTTTATGATTTTCTGCGCCCGATTGTAGATGCTGCAGACGAGATGGAAGGTTCTTCCGAATTTACTGAAGCACGTACAGATGTTGATGTAGAGGACGAAGAGATCGACGAGCCGGTTGGCACACTCGAACGCCCTTTGCGCATGGCAATTGTTGGCCGTCCAAACGCAGGCAAGTCTACTCTCATCAACCAGATGTTGGGTGAAGAGCGCCTTCTGACCGGACCTGAAGCTGGCATCACACGTGACAGTATCTCTGTTGAGTGGGAATGGCAGGATCACCATGTAAAGGTGTTCGATACTGCAGGTATCCGCAAAAAGGCACGCGTGCAGGAAAAGCTGGAAAAGCTCTCCGTTGCGGACGCCCTTCGCGCAATCAAGTTTGCTGAAGTTGTTGTTGTAACGCTCGATGCCACCATTTCCTTCGAAAAGCAGGATTTGCAGATCATCGATCTGTGTGCCCGTGAAGGCCGCGCAATCGTTATTGCACTCAATAAGTGGGACTTGATTGAGGATCGTGAGGATGCTTGGGGTCATATCAAGGATTCACAAGCACGCTATCTGAATCAGCTACGTGGTGTTGAGATTGTCACCATGTCCGGCATCAACGGGCAGGGCCTTGATAAGCTCATGCAGGCTGTTTTCCGGTCTTACGAGATGTGGAACAAGCGCGTTGGTACATCTGGCCTCAACCGCTGGCTGGAAGGTGTTCTGATCCACCATCCGCCGCCAGCAGTGTCTGGACGTCGTGTACGCTTGCGTTTCATGACACAGCCAAAGACACGTCCACCGCATTTCGTGGTGTTCTGCTCCAAGCCAGACAATCTGCCGGAGAGCTACACCCGATATCTTGTGAATGGTATTCGCGAGCGTTTTGACATCAAAGGAACGCCCATTCGTCTGTCCTATAGAAAGGGCGACAATCCATACCACAAGAAGAGAAGGTGATTTCGCTTTCACTTAATTTCATAAAAGGGCAGCAGTCAGCTGCCCTTTTATTTTGCCAAATCCCAGAGAACCAGGAACTGTCAGGGTTCTGAACATTGTCGCGTACTTGAATTTTTCTCTAGAAGTATCAGTCAGTGCCGCTAATAAGTTGCAATTCTTCCTGAATCTGCTTTTAATCGCGCTCTCTTTCCGCATTCCCTACATTTAATAGGATTATCATGTCACAAGACCGTTTTACGTTCGCCAACGCTCTGGTTAAGCGCGCTGGTGCCTATGCGCACGAATATTTTACGCGTTTGGAGACCCTCAATATTGAGAGTAAAGGTCATCAGGACATGGTCTCTGAGGCCGATCGCGATACTGAATTTCTTGTCCGCAAAGCCATTGCCGAAGCATTTCCAGATGACAGCATCGTGGGAGAAGAGGGTGATCCCAAACCGGGTACTTCTGAGTATACCTGGATCATCGACCCGATAGACGGTACGGCGAACTTTGTCTCCGGCATTCCACAGTGGTGTGTGATCATTGCTTGCGTCAAAAATGGCGAGAAATACATTGGCGTCACTTATGATCCGTGTGCTGATGAACTGTTTGCAGCTGAAAAAGGCAAAGGGGCAACACTCAACGGTACGCCAATGAAAGTGTCCACGAGCGATTCATTGTCCAATGGGTCAATCGGTCTGGGCTTCAGTGCACGCGGGCGCAATCAGGCTGTCAAAAGCGCAGTTGATGCACTGCTGGATGAAGGTGGGATCTTTTTCCGCAACGCGTCCGGTGGTCTTATGCTGGCATATGCTGCTTCTGGCCGTCTCATCGGCTATATCGAAGAGCACATGAACTCCTGGGACTGCATGGCAGGCCTGCTCCTTCTGGAAGAAGCTGGTGGGAAGTGTCAGGAAATTGACGTCGCCAACGCAGTCATGAACGGCTGTAAAGTTGTTGCTGCTTGCCCGGGTGTATTTGATCAGACCAAAGCGCTAACTGATAAGTGCTTCATCTAAAACACCTCAGATTGCACAACAAAAAAGCCCCGGCTCATCACCGGGGCTTTTTCGTATTTGTAGGCTTATGCCGTTTAGCTGGTCAGCTGCACGAAGTCCCTAAGTTCTTTGCTCGGGAAATCGTAGAGGCGACCATTCTCCTGGCTTTCTGGAAGACAGAAGCGCACGATGTCCTCAGAGATCTCAGAAGGATGCGGCAGGGTTTTTGGGTCTTCGCCCGGCATTGCTTTTGCACGCATGCCAGTCCGCATCGGGCCTGGATTGATGAGCATGGACTTAACGCTGGTCTTCTGCGTTTCGTTCACATACGTGCGCACAAGCGCTTCCAAGGCCGCTTTGGACATGGAGTATGGTCCCCAATAGGCGCGGCACTTATGTGGCGCTCCTGAGGTCAGGAAGACCGTACGGCCCGCATCGGACTGACGTAGCAGTGGATCAAGCGAACGAATAAGACGCCAGTTCGCAGTCACGTTGATTTTCATCACGTCATCGAACTTCTTCGGGTCCACATGACCCAGCGGAGAAGTCGGACCGAGAATACCAGCGTTACCGACAAGAATGTCGAGCTTTTTCCAGCGCTCAAAGATAGCAGCGCCCAAACGGTCAATCGCGTCGAAATCAGTCAGGTCAACTGGCACAAGCGTAGCTGAACTACCGGCCTTCTGGATTTCGTCATCCAGTTCTTCCAGTCCGCCAACAGTCCGTGCGATCGCAACAATATGCGCACCTTCTTCAGCAAGCTTTTTTGCAGCAAAATAACCAATGCCACGGGAGGCTCCCGTGACAACAGCAACACGACCTTCAAGTCTTTTCGAACTCATTGAACTTAACCAGTTTCTACAAGGCGGGGAGCCTGACGTGTGTCCACATCGTCAGACAAATCTGTAAGCGGGGTCGGATAGTCCCCGGTAAAGCAGTGATCAGTGAACTGTGGGTTCTCGTTGTCACGGCCATTCTCATGACCCATGGCACGGTAGACACCGTCAATGCTCAGAAAGGCAAGGGTATCTGCACCAATGTATTTGCGCATACCTTCAAGATCATACTTGGCAGCCAGTAGCTTCTCGCGAACCGGCGTATCGATGCCGTAGTAATCGGAGAATTTGATTGGCGGAGAGGCCAGGCGGAAGTGAACTTCCTTCGCACCAGCATCCCTGATCATCTGAACGATCTTTACGCTGGTGGTACCGCGCACGAGGCTATCATCCACCAGCACAACGCGCTTGCCTTCAATTTGCGCTCTGTTGGCAGAGTGCTTCAGCTTAACACCAAGCGTACGGATCTGCTGTGTTGGCTCAATAAAGGTACGGCCAACATAGTGGTTACGGATAATGCCAAGCTCAAACGGCACCCCGCTTTCGGCTGCAAAGCCAAGAGCTGCAGGAACGCCAGAATCTGGTACCGGAACAATTACATCTGCTTCAACCGCGCTTTCCTGTGCCAGCACACGCCCAAAACGCTTGCGAACGTCATAAACGGAATGACCGTTCAAAACACTGTCCGGGCGGGAGAAGTAGATGTACTCAAAGATGTCTGGGCGGGAAGGGCGCTTACCGAATGGGAAGTAGCTTTCGATACCACCCGGCGTACAAACAACAACCTCGCCATTCTCAACTTCGCGAATGAATTTAGCGCCAATGATGTCCAGTGCACATGTTTCACTTGCAAAAATCGGAGCGCCATTGAGATCGCCAAGAACCAATGGGCGAATTCCATAAGGATCGCGCGCACCAATCAGCTTTTTGCGTGTCAGCGCGACAAGAGAGTAAGCACCTTCCATCTGGCTGATAGCCTCGATGAAGCGATCTACGATCTTTTTCTCACGGGAACGGGCAACCAGCTGCAGAACCACTTCACTGTCAGACGTGGACTGGCAGATCGCACCGTCCTTGATCAACTGACGGCGCACGGTCATCGCATTGGTGAAATTACCATTGTGACAGATTGCAATCCCGCCACCATCAAGCTCAGCAAACAGCGGCTGCACATTGCGCAGTGCAGCTTCACCAGTGGTGGAGTAGCGCACATGGCCGATTGCGTACGGACCCTTCAGGTTGTCGATGGTTTCCTGCTGAGTGAAATGATCACCTACAAGACCCATATGACGTTCTGAACGGAACTGATCGCCATCAAATGTCACAATGCCTGCAGCTTCCTGTCCGCGATGCTGAAGCGCATGAAGCCCCAGAGCCGTCAGTGCTGCTGCATCATCATGTCCAAGAATGCCAAAAACACCGCATTCCTCGTGCAGGGTATCGCCGTCAAAATCTGCCTGTAGCTCTTTCAAAGCGGCAGAATTGTTTGATACGCCACTGCTCATGGCATCACTCCTTGGTTCTTACTTGGGCCAAATATCAAAATTAAGCTTAGTTCCGGCCTTCGCCGGAGGCCGTCAGCTGGTCCAGTCCGCGCCGCTCACTTGGGGAGTAACGGGCTTCTTCATCACTGGATGCGCCTGTTGCAGAGCCGGTCGTGCCGCCCTGCTTACGAATCTGGTCCATAATTGCGCGCTCAGGATCTTCCGGCAGTGCGGCAACCAAACTTTGACCACTGGTCACCAGCAGGTGTCTGGATTTGGCATCCATGATCCAGTTTGGTTGGCGTGGCTCTGGTACAAACCAGTTAAAGAACAGCAGCGCAACGACAACAAGCAGGAAGCCGCGGGCTGCGCCAAAAACAAAACCGAGGGTTCTGTCGAGCGCGCCAATTCGGCTGTCCAGCACGAAGTCTGAAATGCGCATGGTGATGTAGCTCACCACGATTAATGTCACGAGGAAGACAGCACCTGCAGCAATGGCAGTTGCCAGTGTGTCATTGGTTACGTGCTGCAACACAAATGGTTTCAGGCTGCCATAAAAAAGATAGGCGGCGACTGCTGCTGCGACCCATGATGCAATAGAAAGCACCTCACGCACGAACCCGCGAATCATAGCAAGAACGCCAGAGATCAGCATGATAACCAGTAGAATTCCGTCTAAGAGTGTGATCGGCATCTGTCGACACAAGTCCCTTGTTTGACTGGCAGGCAAACCAACAAAAATGCCTGCCGGTTAAAATCAGCCTAGGTTAAACCCTTAAGCGTTTTCCATTTTCTGTGCACTGGCAACAATATTTGCTACCAGATCTCCCAACTCCTCAAGTCCTTTAACCTGACCGAGAGCATTGGAGCCTTCTTTCATATTCCCGTCGGCGATAACCGCCTGACCGAATCCAAGCTTCTGAGCTTCCTTTAATCGGGAAGCTGCCTGAGCAACTGGTCGAACTGCACCAGACAGACTGATTTCGCCGAAATAGACGCATTCGAGGGGAAGAGCAACCCCACTAAGCGATGAGATTAAAGCTGCCGCAACGGCGAGGTCAGCTCCTGGCTCATTAATTCTCAGTCCACCAGCGACATTCAGATAAACGTCATGTTGCGCAAACTTAACACCGCAGCGTGCTTCAAGCACGGCCAAAATCATAGAAAGGCGCGCACTATCCCACCCGATCACCGCTCGGCGTGGTGTGCCAAGGGGGGAGGGTGCAACAAGTGCTTGCATTTCGACCAGCAAAGGCCGCGTACCTTCTATCCCGGCAAACACGGCTGAACCTGGAGCAGTTGCGCTTCGTTCACTAAGGAACATAGCACTGGGATTCTTTACTTCTCGTAGCCCCATGTCGGACATCTCGAAGACGCCAATTTCATCCGTTGGGCCAAAGCGGTTTTTCACGGCTCGCAAAATGCGATATTGATGCGCGTTATCACCTTCAAAATAGAGCACGGCATCAACCATGTGCTCTACAACGCGTGGGCCAGCGATCTGGCCGTCTTTCGTCACATGACCAACAAGAACAACCGTTGTTCCGGTTTTCTTGGCAAAGCGGACCAGAGCCTGCGCAGAAGCTCGCACCTGCGTTACTGTTCCTGGCGGAGAATCGGCCATCTCGGTCCACAGCGTTTGGATACTGTCTAAGATCACAAGATGAGCGCGGTCATCACCCTTCTTGGCTTCCAGAGTGGCAAGAATGTCTTCCACGCTTGTCTCGGCAGCCAATTGAACCGGAGCATCGCGCAAACCAAGACGCTCTGCACGCAAACGCACCTGATCCACCGCTTCCTCGCCTGAGATATAAACGATATTGTGCCCTTGATAGGCAAGATGTGCGCTGGCTTGCGTCAGCAGGGTGGATTTGCCGATACCGGGATCGCCGCCTACCAGCAGAGCAGAACCTTTTACAAAGCCGCCACCAGTCACACGGTCCAGCTCGGCCACACCTGTGATAATTCTCGGAGCGTCTTTGGTTTCTCCCGAAAGACCAACCAGCGGAACAACCCGGCCCTTGGAACGCGAAGCGGTCTTGGGCCCGGCTCCGATGCCGCTGGGCTCTTGCTCTTCCTGAATTGTGTTCCATTCACCGCAAGATTCGCAGCGGCCTGCCCATTTGAGTGTGGTTGCCCCACAAGACTGACAGACAAATGAAAGGGAGCGTTTCGCCATATCGAATTCAGGTTCCTGCCAGTGTTTAGCTCGCTAGCGTTTATAGTGGCGTGTATAGCGTGCTCCAAGGCTACACAGCAATTCATATGGGATGGTTTGAGCAAAGTTTGCCAATTCATCCACGTTTACATGTGCGCCCATAATCTCAACCGGAGCACCGCGTGACAGATGTTCCTCGGGAATATCCGTCACATCAACTGCAATCATATCCATGGAGACACGGCCAAAGATGGGAGCAAAATGCCCGCCGATATAAACCCGTGCGCCGTCAGGCTGGTCGTCAGAGCTGCCAACCAGTCGGTGCAAACCATCCGCATAACCTGCATTTATGGTTGCAATCCGGCTTTTTCGCGGTGTTACACGGGAAGCCCCGTAACCCACAGGATCGCCAGTGGGAACTTCACGCAAACTGATGATTTCCGCCAGTACATGTGCAACTGGAAGCATCGGGTTGCTGTCGTCAGGAACTGGGTTTCCTCCATAAAGCGCAATGCCTGGGCGAACCATGTCGAAGTGGTAATCAGCTCCCAGGAAAATACCGGCAGAGTTGCTCAAGGATTTGCGGGCGCCCGGAAACAACTCACAAACCCGCTGGAAACGATCCAGTTGCTTTGCGTTGAGCTCGTGGTCAGGCGTATCGGCGCAAGCAAGATGGCTCATGATCAGATCGATCTTGATGTCCTTAAGGAAATGAGGCGACTCACCAGTCTTCAGCGCGTCTTCAATAGACATGCCCAGACGATGCATGCCTGTATCAAAGTGTAAAGCCGCAGACAGTTCTTCATCCAGGCCTTGCGCAAAAGCAGACCATTCAGTTGCTTCCTCAAGACTGTTTAAGACCGGTTTGAGATTGAAATCGTAATAGAATTTCTCACGGCCACGAAAGAGGCCATTCAGCACATAGATTTCTGCGTGTGGCAGTTCTTTGCGCAGGTCGATTCCTTCTTCAGGAAGCGCAACAAAGAAGACACGGGCTCCGGTGTGATAAAGTGTTTTGCCAACTTCTGTAGCACCAGTCCCATAACCATTGGCCTTGAGTACCACAGCGCAGGTACAGCCATCACCCACCTTGCCATTCAAATAACACCAGTTCGAGCGTAGAGCGGTAAGGTCGATGGTTAGCTTTGCAGCACCGCCAGCAGAATGAGCTGCGCGGGCAGATGTAGGAGCGGCAGAATGTGTCACGCGATTGCCCTCAGATTCTTTGAATGCGCAATAACCTACAAAAAATATCTGAATTTAAAAAGAAAGACCCGGAGCACTACACAACTGATGTGCGTTACCCCGGGCCAATCGCTAATTCAGTAGGATAAACCAGCCTTACTCCATAATTCTGTCAGGAATATGGGCGTCGTCTGCCAGATCGGAGAAGCGAGTGAACTCGCCCTGGAACTGCAGATCAACAATGCCAGTTGGACCGTGACGCTGCTTGGCGATAATGACTTCCGCCTTGCCGCGCAACTGCTCCATCTTGCTACTCCATTCTTCGTATTCTGGAGTGCCTTCAGGCGGTTCTTTTTTGCCCATGTAATACTCTTCACGATACACAAACATGATCACATCCGCATCCTGCTCGATCGAGCCGGATTCACGAAGGTCAGACATCTGTGGTCGTTTGTCGTCACGGTTTTCAACCTGACGAGAGAGCTGGGACAGCGCGATGATCGGAACATTAAGTTCCTTCGCCAGCGCTTTAAGGTTGGTGGTGATCTCAGTAATTTCCTGAACACGGTTGCCCTGATTCTTGGAGGAACCAGATAGCAGCTGAATATAGTCGACCACGATCATATCCAGCCCCTTTTGTCTCTTCAGCCGCCGGGCTTTGGAAACGAGGGACGCGATGGAAATACCACCTGTTTGGTCCACATGAAGTGGAACGTGTTGCATATGCTGTGTCGCCGCTACCAGCTTCTCAAATTCAATCTCGTTGATGTCGCCGCGGCGAATCTTGGAGGAAGAAATCTCTGTCTGCTCGGAAATAATACGAGTAGCCAGCTGTTCGGCACTCATTTCCAAAGAGAAGAAGCCAACAACGCCGCCATTTACAGTCCGAACAGTGCCATCTGGCATCTCTTCAGTCTGATAATTTTCAGCAATGTTATAAGCGATGTTCGTAACCAGCGATGTTTTTCCCATCGCAGGACGACCAGCCAAAACGACCAAATCCGAAGACTGCAAGCCACCCATGAGTTTGTCCAGGTCACGCAAACCTGTTGAAACACCGGAAAGGGCGCCTTCACGCTGAAAGGCTGCTGCGGCCATCTCAATAGTTTCGGTCAGTGCACTGCCAAAGTCCTGAAAACCGCCGTCAGATCGGCCAGTCTCCGCCAATTCAAACAAACGACGCTCAGCATCGTCGATCTGAGAGGACGGTGGCATGTCGATTGGCGCGTCATAAGCAATGTTCACCATGTCTTCGCCAATGGTGATCAGGTTACGGCGAGTCGCCAGATCGTAAATGGTCTTGCCGTAGTCTTCTGCGTTGATCACAGAAGTCGCATCACCTGCAAGACGCAGCAGATACTGAGTTGCAGACAGGTCTGCAATCTTCTCATCTGCCGGGAAAAACGTTTTGAGCGTAATAGGCGAGGCAATCTTGCCTGCCTTAATCAACGCTCCGCATTTGTCATAGATATCCTTGTGGGGAGCTAAGAAAAAATGGCGCGCTTCTAAAAACTCCGAGACACGATAATAGGTCTCGTTGTTTACCATAATGGCACCAAGAAGCTGGCGCTCTGCCTCGGCATTATGCGGGACCACTCTCATGGTCTCACTAGCCTTCTCTAATTTTTGGACTGTGCCCTTCATTCCGCCCCTCGTGCCGCTTGGCAACTTGGTTACAGCTTTAAGGCGGGTAGGAAAAGGGGGCCTTCGCACCTTAAGCCCAGTTCTTTAACAAAATTAAATCAGCGGGGAAAATTGCAGGTTGCCAATTGACAGTCGCTACTCTCTAGACGCGAGAAAAGCTTAGAATAATTGTTTAAAATCAGCCGTATTCAGGGATTTTCGCCCCAACTACAATTATTAACAAACTCTTTTTTGAGGAATAGAATCAGCGGGGCCTTTGCCGATTCTGCCAAGATCAGTGCATAAAAAAAGGCAGAGTCAGAGACCCTGCCTTTTTCATCGAAAAGTGAAGAAAAATTATTCTTCGGTTTCTTTTTCTTCGCCTTCAGCTTCATCTTCGTCAGAAGCTTCTTCAGCGTTTTCTTCGCCGTCTTCCAGCTCTTCGTCTTCGTCGAGATCTTCGTCGAATTCAAAGCTGTCTTCTTCACGGCCTGTGAGGTCTTCGCCTGCTGCCTGACGGTTAGCTTCGTCTTCAGAACGAGCAACGTTAACAGAGATTTCAACTTCAACTTCAGGGTGAAGGACGATGGATACGTCGTGCAGACCGATGGTCTTGATTGGCGCGCGCAGGGAAACCTGGGAGCGAACAACGCTGAAGCCTGCTTCGGTCAGTTCACCAGCGATATCGCGGGTAGCAACAGAACCGTAGAGCTGACCAGTTTCGCCAGCAGCGCGGATAACAACGATGCTTGCGCCAGCCAGCTTTGTGCCAACTGCTTCAGCTTCAGTTTTACGCTCAAGGTTACGAGCTTCAAGCTGTACACGTTCGCTTTCAAAGCGCTCAAGGTTAGCTTTGTTTGCACGAAGTGCTTTGCCCTGAGGCAGCAGGAAGTTACGTGCGTAACCGTCTTTAACAGCTACGGTTTCGCCCATCTGGCCAAGTTTAGCCACACGCTCAAGAAGGATAACTTTCATGGAATATCTCCTTTGCTGTCCTGCGGAAAGTGTGATCCGCAGTTAGAGAGAGCTTCTCGCTGATGCGATCAATCTCTCAACCGTGATCCCGACATGTCGGGATCATGAAAAAGGTCAGGGTGCAAAACACCCTGACCCAATAACCAAGACTTACTTGATTACGAAAGGCAGCAGGCCGAGGAAACGAGCGCGTTTGATGGCACGAGCCAGTTCACGCTGTTTCTTCGCAGATACTGCGGTAATACGGGAAGGAACGATCTTGCCGCGCTCAGAGATGTAGCGCTGCAGAAGACGGATGTCCTTGTAGTCAATCTTCGGCGCGTTCGCGCCGGAGAATGGGCAGGTCTTACGACGACGGAAGAAAGGACGACGTCCTGCGGAAGAAGATTCAGCCATTTTCAATTACTCCGCTGCAGGTGCTTCAGGACGACGATCAGGGCGTGGGCCACGATCACCGCGATCGCCACGGTCCGGACGTGGACCACGATCGTTACGGTCACCACGACGACGGTCGTCGCGATCACGCTTCTGCATCATAGCGGACTGTTCTTCGTCCAGCTCTTCTACACGGATGGTCATGAAACGAAGAATGTCTTCGCTCAGGCCCATCTGACGTTCCATTTCAGCAACAGCCGCGTGTGGAGCATCTACATTCATCAGAGTGTAGTGAGCCTTACGGTTCTTGTTGATACGGTAAGTCAGAGTACGCAGACCCCAAGTTTCGATTTTGCCGACTTTGCCGCCGTTTTCTTCGAGAACAGTTTTGAACTGTTCAACGAGGGCTTCAACCTGCTGAGTAGAAATGTCCTGACGAGCCAGGAACACGTGCTCATAGAGCGCCATGTGGATTGCCTTTCTGAGTTAAACAATTCCGGTATTGGCGCAAAGCCCCTTCGAACGGCCCTCAGAAAAAGGCCCAGAAGATGTTTACACAAGAGCGGAGACACGGGAAGACGGATATCTTTCAACTCCTACAGCCCCAAAGGGCTGCCTTCCTTTAAGCCTCCGGCCTAATACCGGAAACGAGATGGGCTTTATAGCCAATCCCCTACAAAAGACAAGTACTATCGGGGAAAAAGACCTTTTTTCCAGATGCAGTCTTGACATTGCGCTTGCAAGGCGGCTCATGTCGCCCCGATGAATACGCAGGCAACCAAGGTTTTCCTTGGGTTTCTTGAAGGTGCAAGCAGCTGACCAATAGGGCATCTGCAGTGCTACTAATTTTGGCGGCGGTCATAATTTACACGTATTTGGTGAATTTATAGCCGCCCCATCTTGGAATACAAAGTGGACCACCCACATTTGAGGCGATTGGCCCACATTGACGCAATATAGAGTGCGACGGAGCTATTTATAAATGACTATTGCATTTACATTTCCCGGACAGGGCAGCCAGACGGTTGGAATGGGTAAAGAACTTGCCGACACGTTCCCGGAAGCGCGCGCTGTATTTGAGGAAGTTGATGCAGCTCTCGGTCAGTCTCTGACCAAGATCATGTGGGAAGGTCCGGCAGACGAGCTGACCCTCACTGCAAACACTCAGCCAGCTCTGATGGCTGTAAGTCTCGCCACTATGCGTGTGCTTGAGGCAAAAGGCGTTGACCTCTCCAAAGCTGCAAGTTTTGTTGCAGGCCATTCTCTTGGTGAATACTCTGCACTGGCTGCAGCGGGCTCTTTGAGCATTGCCGATGCAGCACGTCTGCTGCGCATTCGCGGTGACGCAATGCAAAAAGCAGTGCCAGTAGGTGAGGGCGCAATGGCAGCTCTACTGGGGCTGGACTTCGATCAGGCGATGGAAGTTGCACAAGAAGCCGCCCAGGGCGAAGTTTGTCAGGCAGCCAATGACAACGCAACCGGTCAGGTTGTTGTGTCTGGCCATAAGGCAGCCGTAGAACGTGCTTGTGAAATCGCAAAAGGCAAAGGCGCTCGCCGCGCTGTTCTGCTTCCGGTCTCCGCACCGTTCCATTGCTCCTTGATGCAACCTGCTGCAGACGCAATGGCAAAGGCATTGGCTGAAGTTGAAATTAAAGCACCGGTTGTTCCACTTGTTGCAAACGTTCTTGCTGCACCAATCACTGATCCGGAAGAAATCCGCACTCGTCTGGTAGAGCAAGTGACTGGAACTGTACGCTGGCGCGAATCTGTAACCTGGATGGCCGACAACGGAGTGACCACGCTCGTTGAAGTCGGCACTGGTAAGGTTCTCAGTGGCATGGTGCGCCGTGTCGTCAAATCTCTGGAAGGTGTTGCGATCAACACGGCAGAAGATATTGATGCACTTGTTGCACGCCTTGAAGGCGTCGAAAGCTAATACACAGATTTTGAAGGCTCAAAGGCACCGCATTTTGCACTGCGTATAGACGGAACCTATGGTTCCTCCCTATGAGCTTTCTTCAAACGGATTTTAAGCCGAGGAGACCAACGGCATGTTCAATTTAGAAGGTAAAGGCGCTCTCGTAACCGGCGCGACCGGTGGTATCGGTGAAGCGATTGCACGCGCTCTTCACGCGCAAGGTGCAACTGTAACCTTGTCCGGTACCCGCGAAGCGAAGCTGGAAGCGCTGGCATCTGATCTGGGTGACCGCGTTCACATTAAAGCAGCAAACCTGTCTGATCGTGACAGTGTTGATGCGCTTGTACCAGCGGCTGAAGAAATGATGGGCACTCTCGATATCCTAGTGAACAACGCTGGTATCACCCGTGACAACATCTTCATGCGCATGAAGGACGAAGAATGGGATCAGGTTCTTGAAGTGAACCTGTCCGCAACATTCCGCATCTGTCGTGCTGCAATCAAAGGCATGATGAAGCGCCGTCAGGGCCGCATTATCGGAATTACCTCTGTTGTTGGTGTTACCGGCAACGCAGGTCAGGTGAACTACTCTGCTGCAAAAGCTGGCATGATCGGCATGTCCAAGTCTTTGGCGCAGGAAGTGGCGTCTCGCAAGATCACCGTAAACACAATTGCTCCAGGTTTCATCTCAACCGCGATGACCGACGAGCTGAACGAAAAGCAGCGCGAATCGATCCTGGGCAACGTTCCAGCTGGTCGTTTGGGCACTGCTGAAGAAATCGCAGGTGCAGCTGTTTATCTCGCAAGTGATGAAGCAGCGTACGTTACCGGTCAGACACTGCACGTGAATGGCGGTATGGCGATGATTTAACGAAGAAATACGCAGCCGGTCCGATCCTCTTACAAATGGGGCAATCACTACTGGCGGCTGGTAAACCAGTGCTAATTGTGCTAGGAACCCGCCGATTAGAAGTGACCTCTTGGAAAGAGGAACGGAAAAGCTGCGGTTTTCTTTGGAAGCGGCTTAACATATGGGCCGTTGCGTCTTTTCAAAAGAACCAGAGTATGCAACACGGGAGCCGAGTGAAACAAGGCCCCGCGAAGCGGACCGAAACACTACCTTGAAAACCAATTGAGGACTTAAAATGAGCAATGTTGCAGAGCAGGTAAAGAAGATCGTTGTCGAACACCTCGGCGTAGAGGCTGACAAGGTCGTTGAATCTGCAAGCTTCATCGACGATCTTGGTGCAGACAGCCTGGACACCGTTGAACTGGTAATGGCTTTCGAAGAAGCATTTGGCGTTGAAATCCCGGACGATGCTGCTGAAACCATTCAGTCCGTTGGCGATGCTGTAAAGTTCATCGAATCCAAACAGGGCTAATCCTGTTTCAAAAAGCTAGGCACGCGGTGGGTCATTTGCGCTCGCCGCGCCTGTTTCCTTTTCAGCTGCATGCCTGTCGCAGAGAATGACACTTATGTCTTCCGGTACGACACAAAGGGCTGGCAGCGCCAATCTAATTAAAGTGCAGGAAATATGCGTCGAGTCGTTATCACAGGCATTGGCATGGTTAGCCCACTGGGCAGCAGTGCAGAAATCTCTTGGCAGCGAATTCTTGAAGGTAAGAGCGGTGCACGGCGCATCGAGGGCTTCGAAATTGAAGACCTTCAAACCAAAATCGCCTGTCAGGTACCACTTGGCGATGGAACCGATGGAACCTTCAATCCAGACGATTTCATGCTCCCAAAAGAACAGCGTAAAGTAGATGACTTCATCATTTATGCTGTCGCAGCTGCCGACCAGGCAATTGCAGATTCGGGATGGAATCCAGAAACCGAAGAAGAGCAGAACCGTTCCGGTACCCTGATTGGGTCTGGAATTGGCGGTCTTCAGGGTATCGCTGAAACAGCTATTATGATGGAAGAGAAGGGCCCGCGTCGTGTTAGCCCGTTCTTTATTCCTGGCCGCTTGATCAACCTTGCAAGCGGTTATGTGTCCATCAAGCACAAACTCAAAGGCCCGAACCACTCAGTGGTTACAGCTTGTTCCACTGGTGCGCACGCTATTGGCGATGCTGCCCGTCTGATCGCATTGGATGATGCAGACGTTATGGTTGCTGGCGGCACTGAGAGCACAATCTGTCGTTTGGGAATTGCCGGGTTTAACGCCTGTAAAGCACTGTCTACTGGCTACAACGATGAGCCTGAAAAAGGTTCTCGTCCCTACGATAAAGACCGTGATGGCTTTGTCATGGGCGACGGTTCTGGCGTTGTTGTTCTCGAAGAATACGAGCACGCTGTTGCGCGCGGTGCAAAAATCTACGCTGAAGTTGTTGGTTACGGTCTGTCCGGTGATGCATACCACATCACGGCACCGGCATCCGATGGCGACGGTGGGTACCGTTGTATGAAAGCCGCGCTGAAACGCGCTGGCATTTCTCTCGGTGATGTTGATTACGTCAACGCGCACGGCACCTCAACACCTCTGGGTGACGAGATTGAGCTGGGTGCAGTTGAGCGTTTGGCTGGTGATGATGCCGGGTCTTTGACCATGTCATCCACCAAATCTGCAACCGGCCACCTGTTGGGTGCCGCTGGCGCAGTAGAGGCAATCTTCACCGCTTTGGCGATCCGTGATCAGATTGCTCCACCAACGATCAACCTTGAAAATCCATCAGTTGAAACTGAGATTGACTTGGTCCCTAATAAAGCCAAGAAGATGGAGATTAATTATGCTCTGTCTAACTCATTTGGCTTTGGTGGCACAAACGCGTCTCTGGTTCTCAAAAAAGTCGAGTCATAACTCGCTTTCTTGATCAAGAAATAAAAGGGCCAGACTCCGCATGGCGGAATCTGGCCTTTTATATTGCGGCTCCCGAATGGGTTAGGCTCTGTAATGAGTATTTAAAGCGTATCTGCGAAAAGTGGGCATCGGTTTTCGCTAAGGATACGCTAGTAATGGAGTGCTGTAAGTGCTCCCGTATAGAGGGTTACAATGGCTCAATCGCCTGAAGACAACTCAAATGGGCCTCAAGATCAGTCCGATCTTCATATTCAGCCGGGTGGGCAATCTGCACCGCGGAGTCCAAGCCGTGCTATTCAGCCAGAAGCTGCACCACCACCTCCGCCGCGTTCCCGTCATGCACGCAATCCAGTCGTCATAACCATTAACTTTCTGCTTTCCATGGCTGTACTCGGTATTATCGTTGCCGGCGCTGCGCTTTATTGGGGGAAGGGCGAGTTTGACGCCACCGGTCCGCTGACAGAAGACAAAATCTTCATTGTCGCGAGTGGCATGAGTTTGCCGCAGATTGCTGCGAAGCTGGAAGACGAAGGCGTCATTACCAATTCACTCGTATTTGAAGCTGGCACCCGCCTGTTCAAAAATGAGAACAAGATCAAAGCAGGTGAGTACGAGTTCCCACTAGGCATCTCCATGAAGACCGTCATGGAAGATCTTGTCGGTGGCCGTGCTGTGTACCACTCCGTAACCTTCCCGGAAGGCTGGAGCAGTGCCCAGATCATCAACCGCCTGAATGCAAACAAGATCCTGACCGGTGAAATCTCTGCAATCCCAGCAGAAGGCTCATTGCTGCCAGAAACCTATACATTCACTCGCGGAACCACGAAGGCGCGCATTATCGAACAGATGGAAAAGGCGATGAATGATCACATCGCCCGTATCTGGGAAAAGCGCTCCCAGGGCTTGCCGATCGACACACCAGAACAACTCGTGATCCTTGCCTCTATCGTAGAGAAGGAAACGTCCAAAGTGGATGAGCATCCGCGCGTTGCCTCTGTCTTCGTTAATCGCCTGCGCAAGGGCATGCCGTTGCAGTCTGATCCAACGATACTTTACGGCTTGTTTGGTGGCGATGCCTGGACAAAAGATCGCTCTGCGATCACGCGCTCCATGCTGAAAGAAAAGAACCCTTACAACACCTACCAGATCAAAGCATTGCCTCCGGGACCAATCGGCAACCCGAGTGCTGCAGCTCTGGAAGCGGTCGCAAACCCTGCTCGCACAAAAGATCTCTACTTTGTAGCCGACGGAACTGGTGGCCATGCTTTCGCTGAAAGCTATAAGCAGCATCAGCGCAATGTAGCCAACTGGCGTAAGGTTGAAAAAGAGATCCGTGCCAGACAGGCTGCGGAAAAGAAAAAGAACTGATCTGCAAATCTTGCAGGACAAAATGAGAAAAACCTGCCCAGTTGAAACACCGGGCAGGTTTTTTGCTGAAAGCAAACATCTGCCTGAAAGATGCATACCGGTTTTCAGATTAGGTTAGGCGCAAAGGCCGGGGCAACGACATACCTCATGGGCATGGACCGATTTCACGGGTAAGCTCAGGGCCAGCAAATATTGAATGAGAACGCCAACGAACAGACGGTGTTCAGATGAGGAGTTTCAAGGGATGGCACTGGCGAGCATGACCGGCTTTGCGCGCGTGGAAAGCAGCTATGAAGAGACACGCTGGGTGTGGGAACTCCGTTCCGTCAATGGCAAAGGCATGGATGCACGCTTGCGCCTGCCTCAGGGGCTGGACGGAGTTGAAGCGGAAGTGCGCAAGCGCCTCGCTGCGAAGCTGAAACGCGGCAACGTCTCTGTAGGCCTGCAGATGCAACGTTCGCAGTCTGACACGGCGCTGGTTGTAAATGAAGACGCTCTTGAGCAAGTACTCAAAGCCATCTCCATTCTGCGGGACCGCCTGCCAGATGCGCCTGAGCCAACACTCGACGGTATTTTGGGCTATAAGGGCGTTTTGGAGTTTGAAGAAGCTGAAGAGAGCGAAGATGAAAAGAACGCTCAGATTGCGGCTCTTCTGTCATCCTTTGATGAAGCACTGAACGAGCTTGTCGAAATGCGCAGAAGCGAAGGCAACGCCATTGCCACTCTGCTGAAGGGCCAGGTCGATACCATTGAGGCATTGGCCCGGCAAGCTGAGGACCTGCCCTCCCGCAGCCCGGAGGCCATTCGCGCCCGCCTTGAAACTCAGGTCAACGAGCTGCTTCAGGCGAGCAGCCAGCTTGATCCTCAGCGCTTGCATCAGGAAGCAGCTGTTCTTGCCACCAAAGCAGACATCCGTGAAGAACTAGACCGACTTTACGCGCACGTGGAAGCTGTCGGTGACTTGCTCGTCAAAGGTGGGGCCATCGGACGTCGCCTCGATTTCCTGGCACAGGAATTTAACCGCGAAGCAAACACACTTTGTTCTAAATCCAACAGCGTAGAGCTGACAGCAATCGGGCTTGAACTGAAAACAGTGATCGACCAGCTTCGCGAACAAACTCAAAACATCGAGTGAAGCGGTGCTGCGAAAATCAGGGATCGGTTTTCGCAGCAGAACATGAAGACAAGAGTTTGAAGTGCAGATAAGCAAAAGAAGACAGAACCAATATGACCTCTAAAAAATCAGATGGGACAACCGTATCAGCTCAGGACATCGAAGAGGCGCGCCGCGGCTTTATGCTGGTGTTAGCTGCGCCCTCCGGAGCTGGGAAGGGAACGATCGCAAACAAACTGCTGGCTGATGACGACAAACTGGCGCTCTCTGTGTCAGCAACGACCCGTCAACGCCGCGCAGCCGAAGAGCACGGCGTTCATTACTACTTTCTCGAAACGGATGAGTTCGAACGCAAGATCAAAGCCAACGAACTTCTGGAATGGGCCAAGGTCCACGACAACTATTACGGCACTCCGCGTGAACCGGTTGATGCCAGCCTGAACGCAGGTAAGGACATCCTGTTTGATATTGATATCGCAGGCGTGCGCCAGCTGCAGGAACAAGCCGGAGAAGACGTTGTTGCCATCTTCGTTTTGCCGCCATCAATCGCAGAAATGCACGCCCGCCTGACAGGCCGTGGAGATGACGATGACGCAGCCATCAAACGCCGCATGAAGACAGCGATTGACGAGGTCTCCGGTTGGCAGGAGTTTGACTATATCATCGTAAATGATGACCTGGATAAAGCCGTTGCAACAGTGCAATCAATCATCGCAAGTGAACGTCTGAAACGGGTTCGCCTGCCAAAACTCTCCGGGAAGATGGAAGGTATGATTGCCGACCTGAAGTCCACCATTGCTGAATAATCAGACAAGAACAATGTAAAATCTTGTAAATTCAGAATGTTGACGTGGTTTTGTGATTCAAACTATTAGCTACTTGAATCAAATTATGAGCCAGATACAAGCAGGGCGTTATTTGCAAGAGCAGGTGCCCTGCAAAACAGCAGCCGTCGTGAGTGAATAGCCATTGACCAGCCAAGTACAGAGACGGGCTGAACTCGAGGACAAAGAGCGATGATCACACGACGTCAGGCGCTGAAAGGCGCTTTGTTTGGCGGGGCTGCTGTTGCTGGCGGCTTGGCTGGCGCCTCCAGCCTTTGGGCAGTTCCAAAACGGCATGACATGATTGCACGCAACATCGATCATCAATTGATGAGCGGTGCACCTGCAACAAAAAACATGTTCACCTTTGGGGATGCAATGCCACCAACCCTGCGCGTGAAGCAGGGGCAGCCGTTCCATAGCCGTCTCATTAACAAGCTGGAAGAGCCGACAACCATCCACTGGCACGGCATGCGCCTGCCCAATGATATGGACGGCGTAGCATTCCTGACCCAGCACTACGTGTACACCGACGATCATTTCGACTATCGCTTCACACCACACGATGCAGGTACATTCTGGTATCACCCGCACTGTAACTCGCTGGAACAACTGTCTTACGGCATGACTGGTTTGATGATCGTGGAAGAGGATGAAGATCCGGGGTTCGATCACGACATCCCAGTGAACCTACGCGACTTCCGCCTTGGCAGTGATGGTCAGTTCGTCAAACTGTTCCAGCCACGCAAATCCGCGCGAGCAGGGACATTTGGAACACTCCGCACGTCCAACTGGCAATCCGCGCCAGTTATGGATGTAAAAGCGGGCTCACTCGTCCGCCTGCGCCTGTGCGTTACTGATGTAACTCGCATTTACAAACTGTCCTTCCCACAAGGCACGGATGCAAAGGTCATCGCCATAGATGGCAATCCGGTTGAACCATTTGCAGTCAACAAGCTGGCATTGGGGCCGGGGCAGCGTGCGGACATCGCAATACGTATTCCAGATGGAGAAGGGGAGCAAATTGAGCTGACCAACTTCTCTTCATCCTCTCCATGGCCGGTGCTGTCACTGAGAGCGATCGGGCAATCCTTGAACCGCGACCTGCGTGAGATCAAACCGTTGCCAGCCAATCCGATCCCGCAGCCTGATCTGAAAAACGCGGAGTACATCCCGCTGGAGTTCTCGGCCACAGCAGAAAAACGACCAGCCAATCCAATCTGCGGAAGTCTGGGATTCTCATTCTGGGCGGTCAATAAAGAGGCATGGCAAGGCGCAGAGCGCGGCCCATTAGATCCGGTGCAAATTCTCAAGCGCGACAAGTCTTATGTGTTCGAGTTCATCAACCGAACCCCGCACACGCATCCGATCCATATCCACGGCATGACCTTTCAGCTCCTAAAGAGCAACAAACGCCAGCTCGCCCCATGGTGGACCGACACCGCGCTCGTGCTGCCAGACGAACGCGTACAAGTCGCCGTGCGCCCGGACTACGAAGGTGACTGGCTCATGCACTGCCACATCATAGAACACCAGGAAAGCGGCATGACCGCCTTCATGCGCGTGGAGTAAAATCACTTCTGCGAAGACACCGAAAAGCCTTGTGCTCGGATAAAATCTCAAGGCTTTATCAGGTTAGAAACTGAACGAGCTTGCTCTATTTCTTGTCAAAAGCATGTGCCAGGGCAATGAAGCCAGCCACATCGATCTCTTCTGCGCGGGCAGTTGGCTTGAGGCCGGCAGCTTCGATACGATCCTCCGCATCTGGCTTAAGGCCTTTTAAGCTTGCTCTGAGCATTTTACGGCGCTGACCAAAGGCATGAGCGGTTACTCGCTCTAACGCTTTCAAAGGGCACTCCAGAGGCTTCTCGCGCGGGTGTAGTTGCACAACAGCGGACGTCACCTTTGGTGGAGGGGTGAAAGCCTTTGGGTTCAGATCAAAAAGTATATCCGTATGACACCGCCAGTTTGCCAAAACGCCGAGGCGGCCATAGGCTTTATTGCCTGTTTCAGCAACAATGCGCTGTCCGACTTCTTTCTGGAACATCAATGTCAGAGAATCCCAGAACGGAGGCCACTCATCAGTTGTCAGCCACCCAAGCAGCAGTTGCGTACCCACATTGTAAGGCAGGTTAGCGATAATCTTGATCGAGCCGTCAGCAAGGTCAGCAGGATTGTACTTGAGGGCATCACCCTCAATCACTTCCAGCTTGCCATTGTAGTGCTCTGAAATCTGAGAAAGCACAGGCAAGCATCGCGTGTCTTTCTCAATCGCAACCACCTTCTTGGCACCAGCAGCAAGCAAGGCGCGTGTCAAACCACCGGGGCCTGGGCCAACTTCAACAACGGTGCAGTTGCTCAGATCCCCGGCACTGCGGGCGATGCGCGAGGTAAGGTTGAGGTCCAGAAGAAAATTCTGACCAAGGGATTTGCGGGCATCGAGCCCATGCTCTGCAATCACCTCACGCAGAGGTGGCAGATCATCAATTTGTGCCATTAAACGAGCTCAGGTTGTGCGAGGGCTGCTGCAAGGCGCAGGGAAGCCATCAAGCTGTTTGGAGAGGCCTTATTCGTTCCCGCAATGGAAAATGCGGTTCCGTGATCAGGTGATGTGCGCACATAGGGGAGGCCGAGTGTCACATTCACAGCTTCATCAAAGGCCAGAGTTTTGACAGGAATGAGCGCCTGATCATGATACATGGCTACAGCCACATCATAGGTATCCAGCGCTTCACTGTGGAACATGGTGTCAGCGGGCAAAGGACCACGAGCATCTATGCCTTCACTGCGCAGTTGGGCAATAGCTGGAGAAATTGTTTCGATCTCTTCCGTCCCCATAGCGCCACCTTCACCTGCATGAGGGTTGAGACCTGCAATCGCGATACGTGGTGAGGCAATGCCAAACCGTTCGATCATGTCTTTGTTGATGGCCCGGCAACGGTCGACGATGAGATCCTTCGTCACCAGCTTTGGTACGTCCACTATTGGAACATGGACCGTAAGCGGAACAGCCATCAGCTCAGGACCAGCCAACAACATGATTGGTTCCACGTCCTTGTCCCAGTAGGTTTTCGCCAGATCGCCAAGAAATTCGGTGTGACCCGGATGATGAAAACCAGCGTCATAAAGGATTTTCTTGGAGATAGGGTTGGTGACAACCGCTGAAGCCCTGCCATCCTTCACATGCCGTACCGCAGTCTCGATGGATTCGATGACAAGAGCAGCATTTGTGCCAGAAGGAGCGCCGGGACTAACCTGGACCGGGCCAGAGAGAGGAACCACCGGAAGAGCCTCATCAAAACAGTCACATGCGGCTTCTGGTTCCACCACTTTAATTGGGATTTTCAATCCGAGATGCTTTGCGCGGGCTTTGAGGAGCTCTGGATCGCATAGGACGTAGAACGGCTGAACAGCTTGTTCAAAGCGAACTTTCCACGTTTTAAGCGTAATATCAGGTCCAATACCTGCAGGCTCGCCCATTGTCAGGGCGAGCGCCAATTTCACTCTGCGCATAATAAAAAAACATCTCCTGCTGCTGATCAGGCGATCAACGCTGCTCGATTACAGCATTGGAGCGCAGGTCACGAAGGTAACGGCGAGAAAGCTGTTGCCCTTTTTTATTCCGCAACTCGCCCTCGATAGTGCTTCGCGCAGTCGCATCACTGTTGATTGTCTCTTTACCACAAAGAGCAATCATCTCAAATCCGGAGTCTACAGGGGTAGGCGCTGTGACGCGGCCGATAGAGATTTTATTCAGCTTTTGCACGAAGGCTGCTGGCAGATCAGTTTCAAGGCGTTTGCCGATTGGACGCACGATAACTTCATTCAAACCGGATGCAATGCGCGTTCCTTCTTCACAAGATGTGAAGCGGGCTCGAAGCTTCTTCATTTCAGTGACGCGTTTGTTTTTGAAGGACTTGCTGGACTTCTTAGGGACGACAAAAATGATGCGCTGCAGATCGTACTCAACGCTGGTTGCACCATTGTCATCTTTGTTTTCTTTGCCCTGAAGAGCAGCAATCACGTCTGACTCATTAATCCGAACGGTCGCGCGAAATCGCTGCATGACAACTTCAGACCAGGAAATTTCAGCACGAAGGCGATTTTTCAGTGTGCGAGGATTAACACCGCTTTGAGAAAGCGCTTGCTTGAATTGAGAAGGCGAGAGTTTAACGCGCTGTGCGATCGTTGCAAAAGCATCATCAACTTTCTTGTCAGCGATTGAAACTCCGACCCGCTTTGCCTCTTCAAGCTTCAGCGCTTCATCAATCAGCTCATCCTTAGCTTTCCTTTTGGCAACGCTGGACGGTGCCCGTGTGGTGAGCGTGATAAGCTTAGACCGCTGTTGCAGTTCATAACTGGTAATCGGACGGCCATTGACGACAGCAACGATTTTACTTGCGGCTTCCGCAGAAGTAAGCATCGGACCAAGTGGCGCCAGCATGCTGGCAGCGACAACAAGCGAAGCACAGAAGCGAGTAAGTTTCATTTTGTTAAGCTCTCCGTCCCAAAGGCGATTGCCCTCAATGGACGCTCCCTAGATAGCACTGGTGCATATTTGGCACAGCTTGACTCAAATTAGAAGGGTGCAGCCCGGAAAAATTTATTCAAACTAATAATAACAAATGTAGGCGACATTCTGTCATGCCTCTGGCTATTTCCTGTGCACAGCCAGAGGTTTAAGCTTATCTACTTACTCAATCATTTGGGGATGAGTCAGAAGTTGAGGTCGAAAGGCTGGTATCTCCAATGGTTCTGAGACCGAATCGGAAGAAGAAGATCCGCTCTACGGGCTCACCATTGTTCCGGCTTCTGTCCTCGCCGTACGAGAGTGAAGCGGAGAAACCTTCGTCGTCATAACCAAGACCAACAGTGTCCTGAACAATGTTCTCGTTGATCATGTCATAACGCAGTGAACCAAAGACACGCCAGTTTTCCTGCAAGTTCAGATTTAAGGCACCAACAAGCTCAGAGCGCTGTTCATCAATCCCAGCGTCTGGACGCTCCGCCAAATAGGCGTAGGATAGAACTGTCGAAGCTGGACCATAACGACCACTTGCGCTGACTTCTGCCCGTTCTACGCCAAAGTCATGTTCGCTAAAGCGTGCGTTCCCGCCAACTCGGAAACCAGTGTTGGTGTCGAAATAAAGGCTCGTCACATAGTCAGACCCTGCAGTCTGCAAGCCAGAGTCGCCTGTTGAATCGAGAATGCCTGGAACTGAATAGGAGTTCTGGCCGGCAAGCTGGAAGGAGCGACCAAATAAGCCGCTGATAAACGACCCTTTGTCAAACTGCAGCTTGTACTGCAAACCTAAGTTTGCACGAGTGCCACCCTCATTACGATCGAAGCCTGAGAATTTATCCCACTCAAACAGCGTGGAAGCGTCAAACACGATAGACTGTGCGTCTTCGTTTGGCAGTTCTCCAATTGCCGCCTCGTTCGGACGAACAATGATCTGTGCGATGGGCTCGATAACCTGATTGCCACCGTTAAATGTTGCAAGGAATGGATAACGGTATTCCAAACCAATCGCAGGCATACCTCGGAAGACAACAGACTCATCTGAAAGAGCTGTCACATTATTATCTGCACTTGCGAGAAAATACAGGTTGGTCTTTGCATAGGCAAACGGTGTGAACACCTGACCAATCGGATCGATAAGTGTGCGCTGCCAGGTCAGATTCGCGCTTAGACGAGTAAACGTTCCTTCCACACCACGAAAACGATTCTGGCCATTCACTGAGAACGCATCAGTCGTCTCACGTGTTAGACTTGTGAGGTTGCCATCGTAATTCAGTTGCCCACCAACAACAGATTTTTCGAAATAAATCGCGTTGTCTATAACAGGATGAACAAAAGGCTGCTTCTCTTGAAGGTCTGCATTGACTTGAGAAAACGGCCCAATCGGATTCATTGGCTGGGTTGGGCTTGGGTTGTCTTCCTGTGAAATCTGGAAGGCATATGCATTTGCATCAAAGAGATTGCGCTTTGTTTCGCCTTGCAAGTAAATGCGAGATACTTCTTGAGCGCTACCAAAACGAGCAAAGCCGTAATCTTGGCGGAATGCCCGGTCGGTTGCATAAGTAATGTCCCAGCCGGTTTGCCAACGTTGACTCAGATCGAAGCTTCCGTCTGTATTGACAATGAAGCGACCACGTACATCGCCGCTGGAGCCATTAAAGGCACTTGGGTCTGCCTGAGAGATCCCGCCAAGTGAAATATTGTAGGAACCAGTGTCAAACTGTTGCCGCCAATCCAGCTGGCCCAGTACACCCTGCTGCGTGAGCGGCGTGAGTGTCACGGTTAGATCGTATGTTGGCGAAAGGGACCAGTAATATGGAATCGCGGCACCAAAACCGAGGCGGTTCTTAGTGACGAAACGAGGCAGAAGGAACCCGGATTTGCGACCGACTGATGGGTCAGCAATTGAGAAGTAAGGGATCTTAGCGATCGTATTCCCGAACAGCTCAATGGAAGCACCCTCAAAATAGATGCGCTGCTTTTGCTGATTGTGGATGATCGTTGTTGACTTGATCCGCCACAACGGAGGCTTGGGAGCCTTCTTATAGACAGAATAAGTACCATTCCTCAGTGTAGTGATGTTGTCATTAGAGCGTTCAGCGCTCTCAGCAACGAAATGCGTAAACTGAGGAGTGTCAATCTGCAAAGCATTGACGAAGCCCTCAGAGAAATCATCACTCAAAGTCAGATTGTCTGCAAGAATGAGATTGCCATCAGGCTCTGTCATTTCCACATTGCCGTGCGCAGAAAACTTGCCGTCCTTACGATTGTAAGTCACACGATCTGCGAGCAATGTGTAGTTGTCAAAGTAGATCTCAACACTACCCGTCGCGATAATGACGTCATTGTCAAAATCATAGCGAAGCTCTTTAGCTTCAAGCAACATTGGTTGAGATGTGTCGACAGCCTGCTGAGCAGACTGTGAAAGGTCGATCTGCGCAACAGCAGGCGCGCTGAGGACCGCAAGGCCAGCGCCGCACAGCAGAGCAACTGCAGAGACAGTGCGAAGGTATTCTGGCGATACGCAGCCAGCACCAACTCGCTTGATTTTCTGTTTCAGGATCAAGGCCGAACCCATCAACCATCCTCCTGATTCAACAGAATTGTAAAACCCATAAGAACCCCAAATACGCCAGGTGCCCATGCTGCAACCGTTGTGGGAACGATTCCAGCACCGCCCAGATCCTTTGAGACTTCGGAAACGGCATAAAGCACGAAACCAGCAATAATGCCCCAAACGATCAAGCGGCCAATCCCCCCAAAACGCGATACACGCAGCGAAACAGCAGCAGCAATGACAATCATTGCCACAAGTAACAGGGGTTTGGCTAGAAGAGTCTGATATTGTAAAGAATACCTATACGCGGGTAGTCCAGCCCTTTGGGATAACTCAATAAAGCGTGGAAGACTCCAAAAACTAATAGATTCCGGCGAACCTATGCTCTCCTTGACCTCCGTCGGGGTCAAAAAAGTACTGACAGAGTAGTTCCCATAATGCTGTGGATCAGTGTCCACAGCATAGACAACAGCATCAGTTAGCCGCCACATGCCCTCAGCTAGAACAGCGCGCCGTGCTTCGATTCTCTCTGAGAACTGGCCTTGGCGATCAAAAGAGAAGATCGTGACACCATTGAGTGACGCGCCTTGCCCGCTAGTATGGCGTGCGTGAAGAACGGATTCACCATCAGTGCCATTCTGCCTGAGCCAAACCTCGCCAGATCCTTCCAGCAAATAAGTTTGCTCCACACTGAACAAGCCTTCGGCCACTTCATCGGACTTCTGCTGCAGATAAACCGCGCCAGGATTATAGCCAATCACAGCAGCAATGCCGATGAACAGGCCAGTCAGAAGAGCAGGGGCAGTAAACTGCCAGACCGAAATACCAGCTGCTCGTGCAACTACGAGTTCAAGGCTTCTGGAGAGCGTGACAAACGCCCAGATTGAGCCAAAAAGGACGGCAAACGGTATGACCTGTTCAAGCAGAAGTGGGACACGCAAGGCAGAGATTGCAGCAATGCGCAGAAGGGAGAAGCCCTCACGATCGCCACCACGACGAACAAGCTCAAGCACGTCAAACAATAAGATCAACACTGCGGCAAACAGAAAGAGGGCCAGAATCGACTTCAAAAACCGTTTGGATATGTAAAGATTAAGCGTTCTTCCGGTCATTACAGTCCTGCTGTCCCTTGGTTCTTGCGGCCTACCAATTTGGAGAACACACGACCAATGCCATTAAAGAGGCTTTGTGTTCCATCGACCAGACGCTGAACAAACCAAGGTCTTCTGTTCAGGCTAATGGACCACGCAGCAAGCGCAATTGCGATTATTGGGATTGCGTAGAGCAATGGGAACATATCTGGAGCTGAACTCACGATGAGCGTTGCGCCAAAACCTGCTGTTCTGAGCAGGGTCGCAACTGCGATTGTTGTTGTTATTGCAAGGCCTTGGTCCTGACGAGTGGTCTTGGGTGAACCCAGGAAAGCATAGATGATCAGGCCAAAGGCAATAGGGTAAAGCGGGACACTTAAACGGTCGTGGAATTCCACAACTAGCTTGTCCCAATGCTTTGCGGCGTAAGAATCATCAGGGCTTGCACTCAGCAATTCGAAGGTTGGACGCTCACTTGCCTTGAATGTTGGCTCCCGAGCTTCGGGAATCATAGAGGACAGATCGAAGCCATAACTCTCAAAGCTGACGATGGACATATCCTGCCCACCTTTCGGGCGGCGTTGGATCGTCCCATCAATCATGACAAGCAGTGTTTTGTCCGCAGCCTCGATAATTCGCCCAGTTTCAGCCGTGTAGGTAAATGAGGTCTCCGGATCGCGGGCATCATCCAGCAAAAGGCCTTCAAGGACCCCATCGCCGCTTCTGTTTCGGATGTGGAAGGTCAGATTCTCTTCAATCGGAATGAAACGCCCGGGCTTGATGATGTTGGCGACCAGATCAACACGCACACGTGTCAGCTCACTACGCAGTTCCGCCAAGCCTGTCGGGGACAGATACATGGACAGGAAGTACATCAGGGCCGTGATCGTAAGCGAAAATACCATGATCGGCCGAAGAACAAGCGACTTGGAAGCGCCCGAAGCGTTGATGACGATAAGCTCACTGTCGCGGGACATGCTGTTAAGCACGATTATAAACGCCAGCATCATTGCGAAGGGGGCAACGATCAGGATGAGGAAAGGCAGAGCCAGTGCTGTAATGTAACCAAACTGCAGAAGGGTCTGGCCTTTTGAAGTAACCAGATCCAGTTGGCGCAGCGCTTGGGTGGACCAGACGACGCCAGTCATGGCGGCCAGTGTCACAATAAAGGCGGTAAAGCTGCGTTTGACGATGTAGCGTTCAATAGTTTTCATTGTGCCGTGCAACAGAACCTTTTCTTGTTCGTTATGGGAGAGGCCAAGCCGCAAAATGATTCAAGTCCACTCAATAACACGGAATACGGCAGAAAGCCGGATCACCGGATCTTTTAATGAATAAACTCGCAAGTTTCTTCACATAGCCTTGAAACGGGACCATTATCGCGCCATGTTCTGCCATGAATTTTAAGAGTAGCTGGACCACGCGTCCGCCTGTGGTCGCTAGCATATTCTGCTAGAAATTGCCTATCGCAGGTCATCCCGAGGAAAGAAACGACATAATGACGCAATTCACATCCATTAAGATCGCGCAGTATTCTGATGCAACAGCACCCGTTCAGGTCGTCTTTGCAGGTGAAGAACTCAGCTTTGCAGCAGAAGCTGAGGGTGTGATGGGCTCTGCTGGAAAAACTGTTGAGCGCGCTGCAAAAACTGCTGATTTCACAGGTAAGAAGTCCGGCATCATGCACTTGCTCGCTCCAGAAGGTATGGATGCAGACCGTTTGATCGTTGCAGGCCTTGGCAAAGTTGACGATTTGAAAGAGCAGGACTGGGTTAATCTGGGCGGTGAAGTTGCGGGCAAATTGCTAGCGCTCAAAGCAGAAGGTGCAGAAGTGACCTTCCCAGCAGCAGCAACTGCTCAGCAGGCAGCAGATTTTGCGCAGGGCGCTTTGCTGCGTGGCTACAAGTTCGACACCTACCGCACTGTTAAGAAAGAAGCAGACGGCGACAAAGCCTGCGAAATCACGTTGAAGGTGCAGGATGCAGCAGCAGTGGCGCCACTCTGGGCAGAAGCTGAGGCTGTAGCAGAAGGCACACTTCTCGCACGTACTCTTGTTGATGAGCCTGCCAACACGCTTGGCCCGGTTGAGTTCGCTGCAAAAGCACAACAGCTCTCTGAATTCGGCGTGGAAGTTGAGATCCTTGACGAAGCCGAGATGCAGGAACTGGGCATGAATGCGCTACTGGCCGTTGGTCAGGGGTCTGTTCGTCCTTCCCGTTTGGCTATCATGAAATGGAATGGTGGCAAGGAAGGCGAAGCTCCAATCGCATTCGTTGGCAAAGGCGTTGTTTTTGATACAGGTGGTATCTCCCTGAAGCCGGGCGCTGGCATGGAAGACATGAAGGGCGACATGGGCGGCGCCGCAGCTGTCATCGGCCTCATGAAAGCTCTTGCTGGCCGTAAAGCTGCAGTCAACGCAATCTGCGTGCTGGGTCTGGTGGAAAATATGCCAGATGGCAACGCGATCCGTCCAGGCGACATCGTCAAAACCATGTCTGGGCAGACCGTTGAGATCCTCAACACCGATGCAGAAGGCCGCTTGGTGCTGGGTGATGCGCTTTGGTACACGCAAAGCCGTTTTGAACCGAAGTTCATGGTAGACTTGGCAACCCTGACGGGCGCTTGTCTGGTTGCTCTGGGTGGCCACCGCGCAGGTGTCTTCTCTGCTGATGATGAGCTGGCAGCGCAGATCTGCGAAGCTGGTGAAACCACTGCAGAAAAAATGTGGCGTCTTCCATTGGGTGATGAGTACGACAAGATGGTCGACACTCCAAATGCAGACATGCGCAACACCGGCGGCAGCCGTTGGGGTGGTGCAAGCACTGCAGCTGTTTATCTGCAGCGTCACACGAATGAGGCCAAGTGGGCACACATCGATGTGGCCGGCACTGCAATGGGCTCCAAGAAAAACGCAATCTCTCAGGGCTGGGCATCTGGCTTCGGCGTGCGCGCACTGAACCGCATGATCAAAGATCATTACGAAGGTTAAGCCCTGCATCAGGCAACAAAATGCCTGCGCTAAATTAAATGAAAAAAGGCCGGTCACAGAAGCTGTGGCTGGCCTTTTTTTGCTGCTCATCACTGAGACTACAGAGACTTCTCTATGACGGCAAAAAAAGAACCCCACTTCAAACTGAAGAGGGGCATTCTTGATTTTAAAAGAGTTCAATGCGCTAAGCGCTATATTCAAAGAAAATTTTATATTTGAAAGAATTAGTTGGCTTTCCAGTCAATCAGCAGGTCTGATAATGAGTACAGGAGCTGGAGGCTTCTGGAAGCATTGCACCCACTGCAGCAGTTACGCCAACAAGACCGGATACAAGAGCAAAAAACAATACAATACGCGCTGCCATTTGGTCGTTTCCTAAATATACAATGCCTGCGGTCCCACAACACCACAGAGATGAGAGCATTTCACCCTCCATAATTTGGCGTCGGTTTCGCTAAGCTTAACACCACACCGAAATTCCCCAGGAATGAGGTTAAGTCTAGCCCTATAAAGCGTCTGGGTTGGGTTTATCAACGATTCCTATGAATATCCCGATGTAATTGGGATCATTCACGACAATTTTTAGGATAAAATGTGGTCAATTGAGAAACACTGTGATTTGGGCTTTACATATTCCATGCGCAGCCTGATGCAGCATGCGACGCACGACGTATCGGGCTGCAGGACGCAAAAAGCCTGCCGGATAAACGGGAAACCAGAATATGAGTGAAGTGCTGTTCTACCAGCTCTCTAAATTTCCGCTGGAACGGGCCTTGCCCACTCTCCTTGAAAAGTGCTTGGAGAGAGAATGGGTTGTCACCATCCAGTTTGGAACGGAAGCACGGTGTGATGCCATTGATTCTTATCTCTGGACCTATTCTGACGATGGTTTCCTGCCTCATGGCACCAAAAAGGAAGGCCATCCGGAATTTCAGCCCATCTACCTGACAACGGAAAACGACAATCCCAATGAGGCAATTGTCCGCTTTCTTGTAGACCGCGCGCCTCTGCCAGATCCGGCGCAGTACAAGCGCGTCGTTTATATGTTTGACGGCAACGATCAGGATGCCTTGCAAGAAGCCCGGCAGCGTTGGCTGGAGGTCAAAAACGGCGACCATGAACTCACATACTGGGCGCAGACCGACAATGGCGGATGGGATCGCAAAGCATGACCACTGACGACATAGACCATCGAAAACAACTACGCGCGCGTCTGGATACATTGGAAGGCGCAAATGGTGGGGGCTGGGAAAACCGCAAAAGCTGGTTTGAGCAAGTCTACACCACTGCCGATGGCGACACCAACGAGATCCCGTGGGCCGAGCTGAAGCCAAAAGCGCCATTAGTGGAATGGCTGGAACACAACAAGGGTGAGGGGCGCACCGCGCTGGATGTGGGCTGCGGGCTGGGCGATAACGCCAATGCGCTTCTTGAGGCTGGTTGGAAAACCTCCGCCTTTGATGTAGCGCCCACAGCTATCGAATGGGCGCAAAAGCGCTTCCCATCTGGTGAAATCGAGTTCCGTTGTGCAGATCTGTTCAACCCGCCAGCAGATTGGGTTGGCAAGTTCGATCTGGTCTACGAATGCTTTACCCTGCAGGCCATCGGCATCGAAATGCGTGGTGATGTGGTCAAACCTCTCAAAAGCCTCGTCGCCCCCGGCGGCTCGCTGATCATCCTTGGGCGGTACTATGATGGCACCGGCGACCGCTCTGGCCCGCCATGGCCACTGACGGATGAAGAGATCGCAGAGTATTACGGTGATGGCTTCGAAGAGGCTTCAAGAACAACCTTCGTTCAACACAAAGACGATGGCCGCAACATCCCCCACATCTGGCTGGAGCTGAAACGCAAGGGTTAGAGCCGAGTGTCAGTAGAGAACAATCAAGCGCCTCACTTCGAGCACGGAGAGAGACGTTTTATCTTCAGGGGGCAGCATGAGGATTGCAATCACTGGAACCCACGGCAGCGGCAAAACAACACTCATAGAGGACTTCGCCGATCAACACCTGAACTATGAAGCCACTCAGGAGCCTTATTGGGACCTGGCAGAGCAGGGCGTTGCACTCTCAGATGAGCCCTCCATCGAAAGCTTCACAGAGCAGCTGAGCCACAACCTGAAAACGATCCTCACTTCCGGTGCAGAGCAAAACATAATCTTCGATCGCTGCCCGCTGGATTTCATGGCTTATTTGGAAGTGCTGAGTGAACAAGACGACGATGAATGGGAGCCGTCAGGTCAGCTCCTGAGGCAGATCGAACAAGCCCTCACCACACTGGACCTGATCATCTTCCTTCCGCTTATCTCACCTGATGAGATCACCACCACCATCGAATACCCCAAACTGCGGAAACAAACCGACACCCGTCTGAAGCAAATTCTTCGCGATGACACGCTCGGATTGCTGGATGTCCTGCCCGAAACGGTGGAGCTGACAGGTTCGAAAAGCGACCGAATGAAAGCCCTGTCAAAACTGGTTTCTAAGGCCTAACATGGTGTGAGCCGTTCACTTGAATCAGTTTGTGAAGCCGGTGAATCTGTATATTAGAAAATTAAGTTAACCGATTGTTATAACTAACTTATTGAATTGGAAGAGGCCTGATGACGCAACCGCTGGTGAAGCTTGGGCTGTTGGTGTGTTTGCCAATTCTCTTGCACACTTTCGTCCCTATGCAGGCTTGGTGGCCTGCGCTCAGATATTCAAGTTCCTACAAGCAAGATGCTCAAAAGCGCGCTGTTGAATTTGCAAAGCTCAGTCTCGAGGTTGCGGGCAAAGCGATCGTGGTTATGAACGAGCGCGACAAAAGCCATATCCTCAGCGAGCGCACACATTTAAAACTGCTTAAGTTGCAGGGCGACAGGCGCGAGCCATCTCTGGTCGCAATGCATTGCAAGGGAAGTGTCTGCACCAACCAGCCAAGTGACGCTTACTTCGCAACACTCATGTTAGTCTTGACTGCTTTGATCCTGGCCTTTGCCATGAAATTTGGGCTACGCCGGTCCTTCCCGTTGGGGGAAGCTACCGACATAGGTATGTCCGACAGGGATGCATAAGGCGCTCTACACGTAGCAATAAAAAACCCGGCACTGCTTCCAGTCCCGGGCATAACAATCTCTCGAAAGCGATAAGCCTAGCCGCCTGTCAGCTCTTCCAGTTCAGCGGACATCTTCAGCCAGTTCTCTTCGGTCTCTTCCAGCACCTTCACATAGGCGGCACGGCGGATGGCGTGTTGTTTTGCTTTGTCCGGTGCCTCGGTGTAGATGCGCGGATCAGCCAGCAGGGCATCTAGCTTTTTGATGTACTTCTGGTACTTGGAGATCTCTTTTTCCGCAGCTTCAATGTTCTTTTTCAGCGGTGCAGTTTTGGCACGGCGCTCAGCAGCTTCCTTACGGCGCGCCTGCGCATTCGCTTTCTCGCTGTCCTCCTCAACCGCGACTTTGGACTTGGAGCCACTGTCGCCCTTCAGGATCAGCTTGCGGTACTCCGCCATGTCGCCGTCGAAGTTTCTTACACCACCATCGGCAACCAGCCACAACCGGTCTGCACAGGCCTCTACCAGATGCCTGTCATGGCTGATGAGAATGACCGCACCGTCATAATCGTTGATCGCATGCACAAGGGCTTCGCGGCTGTCGATATCAAGGTGGTTGGTCGGCTCATCGAGGATAACAAGGTTCGGTCCGTGGAACGTGGCAAGGCCCAGCAGCAACCGGGCTTTCTCACCACCGGAAAGATCCTTGGCAGGGGTCAGCATCCGGTCTGTCGGCAAACCAAACCGGTCCACACGCGCGCGGATTTTGGATTCCAACGCACCCGGCATTAGCGGACGCACATGCTCAATCGGATTGCTCTCCGGCATCAGGTCATCCAGCTGATGCTGCGCAAAAAACGCAGTGCTCAGCTTGGTGGCCTTAGTCATATCACCAGACATCAATCCAAGGCGCCCGGCAATCAGCTTGGCGAAGGTCGATTTACCGTTACCATTGGCACCAAGAAGAGCAATGCGGTCGTCATGGTCAATGTTCAGCGTCAGGTTCTTCAGGATCACCGTGTCATCATAGCCAACAGAAGCCTGTTCCAGCTTGATGATCGGCGGAGAAAGCTTGGCCTCAGGCTGCGGAATGTGCAGCTCCAGTCCTGAACCTTCATCCAGCACGGAAATTGGCTGCATCTTCTCAAGCATCTTGATACGAGACTGCGCCTGTTTCGCTTTGGTAGCCTTCGCGCGGAAACGGTCAACGAAGCTTTGAATGTGCTTGCGTGCCTTTTCCTGCTTATCAGCCGCCTTCTTCTGCAGCAAAATGGTTTCACGGCGCTGACGGTCAAAACTGTCATAACCACCGCGATAGAAGGTGAGCTTACCACCATCCATATGCACAATGCTGTCGACCGCATTGTTCAAAAGGTCGCGATCATGGCTGATCAGAACAACCTGATACGGATAACGCGCA
The DNA here is from genome assembly GCF_001623145.1 of Pseudovibrio sp. W64. NCBI lineage: Bacteria > Pseudomonadati > Pseudomonadota > Alphaproteobacteria > Hyphomicrobiales > Stappiaceae > Pseudovibrio > Pseudovibrio sp. W64. The sequence continues at coordinate 849,429 of NZ_LMCI01000038.1, forward strand.
ATGAAGTTCTCCAGCCACATCGTACCTTCAAGGTCGAGGTAGTTGGTCGGCTCATCAAGCAGCATCAGGTCTGGCTTGGAAAACAACAAGGCTGCAAGCGCAACACGCATACGCCAACCACCGGAGAAGTTGGCACACGGCTGCTGCTGTTCGTCATAAGAAAAGCCCAGTCCGCTCAGGATCGCAGAGGCCCGCGCTTCAGCGCTGTGGCTCTCAATATCGACAAGTCGCGTATGGATCTCCGCAATACGGTGCGCATCTTCAGCCGTTTCGGCCTCAGCCAAAAGAGCGGTGCGTTCCGTATCAGCCGCCAGAACCACTTCCAAAAGCGTTTCCTGCGTGCCCGGCGCTTCCTGAGCCACCTGACCCACACGCGCCTTTTGCGGCATGTGCACACTGCCGCTCTCAACGGACAGCTCACCGCACAGCAGCTTGAACAGCGTAGACTTGCCAACGCCGTTGCGCCCGACAAGACCGGTTTTCGCACCACTTGGAATAGTAACGGAGGCATTGTCGATCAAAAGACGCCCGGCAATGCGATATGTAAGATTAGAAACCTGAAGCATGCCACGCTGTTTGCCCCCTTAAGATACGCTTGGCAAGTCTTGATAGGAGGCGTGATCGAATAAATTTCTACAGATGCAGGCAAATCACAGGTTTCTGCGCATTTTTAGTAGCCGCTAGGCCTACCTCTTCCCATACCTGAATGCCTCCGCCAAAAAGTGCTCGACGGGATCACGTGGGTAAGTGCCATTTACAGGCACCCAGAGGCAGCGGTTGCTTTCAAAATTCAGCACATCGCCATAAAGGGTGCGCATGTCTGCAATGAGCGCTGTCTGGCAATGAACGAACAGCCCGACCCGATTGCCAAACTTGGGTTTCCAGTGAAGGCGCACCGTGGTGCCGCCATGCTTTGGCAAAGGGCGATAGGAAGGCTCACCCCACTTCAGCGTCTCTGTCAAAGAGGAGGGGCCATATAAGCGCTGGGCACAGTCCAGGATAAGCGAGCGCAGGTCCAGCAGACGGACGCGTTTGTCCTCAGGGTAAGCGGCAAATACCGCCGCGACGTCATCAGGCAAGGGCGCCTGAGCGGACTGTTTGCCGGGCTTTGTAACACGCTCCATAAATGCATCCCTGAAAAGATCATGATCAATACCAGATCATAATTGACCTCTTCAGGGAGAAACAAGAGCACACGCCTGATTATCAGGCGAAATCAGCTGCCTTTCGTCAGGCGGTAATCATGTCCTCTTCTTTTGCCATCCATTGCCCGGTCTCACGCTGGAAGTAGATCATGTCCAGCGCCGCAGGCGTCCGGCCCAGCTGGGTCAGCATGGCATGCACCTGTCCGCGGTGGTGGGTCTGGTGGTTGAAGAAGTGGAACAGCGCAGCGCCAAGGGGCTGCTGCATCACCAGTGGCTTGCGCACAGTGCGATAGATCATGGTGCGCAGGAAGTCTTTCTCCTGCATCTGATCAATCACCGAGCAGATACGATCGTCCAGCAGACGGCGCTTTTCCTGCAAGGTTGCAAGGTCGCCGGTCAACTGTTCGTCAAGGCTGTCAATCGGGTCGCCCTGGCCGGTAAAGCGGTAGAGCCAGACCTTATCTGCCACATACTGGTGATCCATGGTGCCATGAATGGAATTGAAATAAACGCCAAGATCACGGTGGTACTCTTCCGCAGTGATCTGGTCGCATTCCTGAAGCAATAGATCGTTAGCCCACTTGTTATAGGAGGCATACATTACAAATGCTGCTTTCATAGGGGTGTCCTCTTGCTATGTCTGTTGCAAGAACAATGCACGCCTTTGAACCTCTATAAATTGACCCATCTCAAACAAAACCAGCCGTAGGGGGAGACGTGTAGTCGCAACCCGAAAGACGTAGTTATCTATGCTGCGCCAGAACCTGTTGGAACCTCAACCCTTTTCGCCAAAAGCCTGCATTCGCGTCATCGTGTCCCTGGGAAAACCTCCCCTTAAAATCAAAGGGCCCATACGGAAGAGGCGGGAGGGGTGCCTCGGAGCAGGGCTGATAACAGCATTGCAACCGTCATCAATGAGTCATAATCGCCTGTTTTCTGCAGTTTTCACGCAGGACAACGTGGGAATACGGATATACCCTCTTGCTTTTTAAGGGAGAGTTTAAGTATATCTCGCGCGAACCTTTGTGGCGCTTTGTTAAGGCGCTACAGGAAAAAGATTTTTAATGAGAGCTGCCCTTCGGAAGCTCGTGACAAACTGCAGGTAATAACGATGGCGATTGAACGCACGTTTTCCATGATCAAGCCGGACGCAACCAAACGCAACCTGACCGGTGCTATCACCGCTAAGCTCGAAGAAGCTGGCCTCCGCGTTGTTGCATCCAAGCGCGTTTGGATGTCCCTGCGTGAAGCAGAAGGTTTCTATGCAGTACACAAAGAGCGTCCATTCTTTGGTGAACTGACAGAATTCATGTCTTCCGCTCCAACTATCGTTCAGGTTCTGGAAGGCGAAAACGCAATCGCGAAAAACCGTGAAGTCATGGGCGCTACCAACCCTGCAGATGCTGCTGAAGGCACCATCCGTAAGGAATTCGCTCTGTCCATCGGCGAAAACTCCGTACACGGTTCTGACGCTCCTGAAACAGCTGCTGAAGAAATCGCTTACTGGTTCTCCGGCACCGAAGTCGTAGGCTAATCTAGCTCATCGATTTCAGCTGTCTGCTGAATTCAAAAAAGGCCCGCTTGATGCTTGATTGCGTCAGGCGGGTCTTTTCTTGTCAAAAATTCCATCGTATCGTCAGGCAGTTCATAAAAGTTACTGGATAAACTCAGGTTTGCGCTGGGCACCCTTGCTTCGGACACAATTTTAAAATTAAGTCCGCGCGCACGTGGGAAAACGGAACGCGAGATAAATTCATGAATATTAATGCAAAATCGCTTCTTTTAGGGGCATCTCTGGCACTGGTAGCAAGCGCGGCAACCGCTCAGGACCATACCCGTCCTTATTTGAGCCTTGATGCTGCAGGCAAAGGCGTAAGCGCCTGTGTGGCTCTGGCAAAGGAAAACGGTTGGAACATGTCCATCGTTATTCTGGATCGGGGAGAGGATGTTGTGGCGTCTGCACGCATGGATGAGGCTCTGCCTGCCAGCTACAAAGGCGCAACGCTCAAAGCAAACACATCTTTGTCCTGGGGCATGCCAACAGAGCAGGTGAACGAGGTTCTGGAGAAGGCACCGGTCTTCAAACAGTTCCCGGGTATTCTTGGCATTGCAGGCGGCCTGCCAATCATTGTGGGTGAAAGTGCTCTGGTGGGCGGTATCGGTGTTGCGGGCAGCTCCATGGAAAATGACGCAGCCTGCGCAAAGGCAGCTGTAGAAGCCATGCGCTGATCTCAGCAAACCGAGTGAATTTAGCAAAGCCAGTTCCGTTTGTGCGGAGCTGGCTTTGTTTTTGCGCTATCTCTGTCTCAAAGGCACGAGGCCAGTCTCAGGAGTTACATCCACATTTGTGGGTGGTCCTGGCCCGACAGCTCAGGGGCCGCACCGGCTTTCACTTCTGCATACCATTCTGAGACCTGAAGGAAGACCGGGAAGACCTGCTTCAGATGCGTAACGTCAATGTCGCTGTCTGGAATGCGGATTTCGCCATAGGCTGAGGAATGGGCAACCTCAAGGCCAAAGGTCAGGTTGTAACCCGCCACATCCAGCGTATTGCTGTTTTGCAGCAGTTCCGTGAGAACACGGGTATCAGTTGGCAAGTCATTGAAGAGAATGCGGAGCACGCATGTTTCTGTGGTCTGATCAAAGCCGAATACCAGAGAGAAATTCTGATTAATTTCAAGCACGAGTTCGCCGTCGAGGTCATCCTCCAGCATCGGGCTTAAATCAATGCTTTCAAGGAATTCATTAGCGGCTGTTTGAAAGTTCGACACGGGTGCTCCTTTAAACGGGATGTTTGATTTGAACTCTGTCTAACAGAGACAATCAACCCACAGGCGTGCCAAAGGGCACATCACGCCTCTCAGCTTTCCATATGCTTTGTCTCAAGAACGCGCTCAAAGCGCCGCTAAAAGACAAAACTAAGGGAACTAGGCATGGGAATTCCGACGGTCGCGGCATCGACAACTGTCCAACCTATTGAAACTACATCTGTAAATCAGGCAAACACCAATACCGCTGAAAACACAGCCGTAAAATCAACTGAAGTGCGGAGCCAGGATGGTGGCCTGTTTAAAATTGTTGCATATGTCAGAGAAAAAATCTCAGGCTCTTCCCATCACAGCTTGGCAGCACGTGTAAACACGCCAGCAGAGGGCAGAGAGACCCAGAGCGTCCTCACCCGCATCAAGGCGTTCTTCACGGGCAGTTCACGTGCATCCCAAGCGGAAACCGCTCCGGCTGCAGCGGGTGCCACTAAACAGTTGGTGAACACAAAAACAGCTCAGTTTACCGAAAACAACAAGAGCCTTGCGACATCTGTCGAAAACATCAAGGAACGGGCCGAAACCCATGTAAGACCAGCCGCACACCACGCTGTTAAAGAATTGCTGAGTGCTGGTGTTTGTGGAAACGGTGATGTCTTCGAGATCAAAGCAGAAGTGGGCATCAACGAAGCGTTTGATCGGTTGGATGCAAAGATTGCAGAAAATCCTGATGATATCAAAGGTGTCGCCAAGGCTTCCAAAGCACTGAACAAAGACATCCAGAAGGAAGTCATCTCAGCTTACAAACTGGCAGCTTCTGCTGAGGGAACAACACTCTCCAAGAGTGATATCAAAACGCTGAAGAAAGAGTTTCAGCAGCACATGTCCGCTCACATAACCCAGTCATTGAACAAGACTGAGGCCAACTGGCAGACCACGACTGAGACCGTCAAGCTGGATGTGGCAACGCAAAGAGAACTGGGTGCCTCTGGCGATGCTGCACTGACAGAGCGCTCCTTCACAGCCACCACTACACCAGCAGCAAAACTGGAAGTTTTGGCAGGGGGCTATCAGGCCGATGAAAAACACGGCATCAGCTCAACGGCAACCTCTGAAACAGATCACGCGGTAAACCTGTGGGTCAGCGAGCTGAAAGGCGAAACCACCTCCTACGCAGCAGTCCGTCATGGCGTGAACTTCCCGTTCGGTGTCAAACATGATGCTGAGCTGGCCACAAAGGGCGCAGACACCCGAACCCAGGAAGTGGTAACAGCAGCAGCATCCACCAAAGCAGCTGACATTGTAGCATGGCGCACAGATCACCCGGGAGAGCCTTTCCCGCTGAAGATTGTTTCAACCTCACTGCTGACCGCAGCATCCAAGGCAAAGACCTATGAAACCGGCCAACAGGAAGCATGGGGCCGCGCACAGGGCGAGCAGACCATCACGGTCGACTTGCCGGGAGAAGGCATAACTGAAGTCAATGTAGAGGTCGAAGTGCTGCCGTTCAGCATGGGCGTCAACGGCTTTGCGAAACTGGGATTGTTCTCTGGCTCCATCGGCAAACATCTGGGGGATCGTCTCACTGGCTGGAAGTGGGCTGACAACCACAACGAACCGCTCATTGGTAAACTGGACGAAATGGTGGAGCAGGCTAAAGCCGATGCAATAGGGGCCAACGATCCAAGTAAAGTTGCCCGTCTTGAGAGTTATAGTACCCAGCTGCATGAGGCGGTCAATGATGGCAAGCAGCGCCGTTCCGCAGGCAATGCGTATGGTGTTGCCGTTCTGGTCAACCTGATTGCCAATGAAACCGGAGCTGTTCCTGCAATCAACTGCATGTCCGGCAAGGATCGTACAGGCTATCTGGATGCAGCTGTCAAAGCGCGTCTCATGGAAGTGGAAAGCCTGAATGCAGGTCGTCCGGAAAATGATAAGTCGATTGTGCCACAGATCTACGGCCAGCGCACAGAAGCGCAAAACGCTCTGATGAGCCTGTCCTCTGAGGTGATGGGCGGTAAGACCGTGCAAAAAGCATGCACCGGTGTGGCTGGTTATAAGGTTGGTGAAGGCGGAATGTTTAAAGTTCAGGCCAACCTGGATAACGTGCTCGACTCCAAAAGCCTGCTGGGCTTGTCTGCTGCCGTTAAGGCGTAGCCAACACCACACTTCAAAGCAAAAGCAACATCAAGAGCGGCCTCAGTGCCGCTCTTTTTTGTGGAGCAAAGAAAGAGATTTCCTGATCCATACAAGAAAGTGGAAGCTGAACACTGGACCTCATTATCTCTGGGGTATTGGGGAACGGACCGGCTGATCGCAAGGGGCTGCGACAATCTGTCATTATACCTTAGCCGGAGAGACAGGCACCAAAACGCGGCGAAATTGGCTACGGGTTTTTGCATAACAGTTTGATATGCATCAGTAATGTGTGGGTGAAGGAAGTGATATAATGCCAGAAACCAAAGGAAGACCCTTGGTAAAACTATGATTGATTAAAATTTCAATCAATATATATAGTGATCGCTATGGAAATGGAAAAAGCCCCCCGCGGTCGACCCCGTCGGTTGGATAAAGAAAAAATACTGGAGATCGCAAGTGTCCTGTTCTGGCAACAGGGCTATGAGGCGACTTCGATAAATGAGCTAGTCACTGCCATGGGTATTACACCACCAAGTCTGTATGCAGCGTATTCCTCCAAGGAGGAACTGTACCTGGCTGCAATCGACAGGTATTCGGCAAGCTATGGCCGGCAAATGCTGTCTGGCCTTGCTCTGCATTCCTGTGTTTATGAAGCAATCCGGACCGTTCTTTATGAATGTGTGGAGGTTTTCGTCGGTGGAGACCATCCTTCTGGTTGTATGATCGCTACCGGATTGGTCGAAAGTTCTAATGCTCAAGGCGCATTGGCACGTAAATTGGCTGATTTACGCCAGCAAACCATCAAGATCATCGCAGATAAGTTTAAAGCCTGTGAAACCCAGTTTGTCGAAGGAACTGACCTTCCGGCCCTTGCCAGCTTCTTTGGCGCCACAATTCAAGGCATGGCTGTTCAGGCAAGAGACGTTAACTGCCCGACAGAACTGCATAAAATCGCAGAACACAGTTTGAGCGTACTGCAGGCATCTCGTCGTTTCTGATAAAGGAAATGGCGCAAAAAATGCGTTATTAGGCGTGAATTGCTAATAAAATTACGCAATCACGCCTTTTTTATTTTGCAATATTACGCAAACTAAAGAATGTCATTTACATAATATATCAGAGTATCGTGAATGATACTGTTAAGGGTATTTCCCATGCACTCTTGAGTTTGTTGTTCCAAGCCTCCTGTCACCTATGCTTTTGGTATGAATTGCCCAACACCAAGGGAGGCTGACGATGGATAGTGATACCATTAACTTCACCGAGACGTTCCCACAGTCAATGCAGGAAGCACTCAAAGCATCCCTCAAAGTATTCTGGCGCCTCGGTGTGCACCGCACGTCCATTGATGATGTGTGCCGCCAGTCAGGTGTTTCCTATCATTTCCTCAATGAGAACTTTGAGAGTAAAGAACATCTCTATCGCACTGCAGTGATGTGGTACCTGGATCAGTATGGAAGACAGCTCCTGTCAGAGTTTGCGCTTCACTCCAATCCCACAGAAGCTCTGCGCGGTGCGCTCTATGAATGCATCGGACTGTTCTGCAACAAGCAGTGTGAGCACGCCAAGCTGTTGTCCTACGCTCTGGCTGCCGTCAACAACAGTGACCGGATCCTGATCTCGGAGCTGCTGTCTCTGCGCCGTAAGGTCTACGCCACCATCTTGATGAAGCTGAACAGCAACAAGACCCACTTGAAGGACACAGCAGACATACCCGTGCTGGCGCGCTTTTACATCACAACGCTCAGAGGTCTCGCCAGTCAGGCAGCAGACGGCATCCCAAGCGATGAGCTCTACCGCGTGGCAGATTTAAGTCTGGAGCTGCTGGAAGCCTACCGAAAATGAGTACGCCCAGCACATTTCGACCGAAGAGCCTGACAGAAATGAATATCTGTCAGGCTCTTTTTTTAGGTGAGGGTGCCTGTCAACTTTTGCCCCCCTTGAGTTGTATTTTTTCAAAAGGCTTTTTGAACTGAGGCTTTGGAGCAGGCAATCATGGCTCGTCTCAGCCTGCCGCTTTAATCTGGACACTCAATTGCCCTGATTGACTTTGTAACAGGCTTCTATTTCGCTGCGACAAACCATCGAAATCTTGCCACAATCGAAGACAGCAGACGTTAGGTCATACTCCTTTAGCAGAACAAAGAATCGATAAAATAAATCGTAATAATATAACGCCACAACAGTTGGTTACATCATTTTTCACTAAAGCTGAGGCAAACCGCTCCTCTTTGTTAAGGATAGATTTCGTTCGCCTGAGGGTAAGTTGCTGCATACGTAAATGGGCCTAAGATTGAATGCTCGTTCAATAAAGATACGGGAGATTTTCGATGCAAATCGAGACCGTTAAGACGAACCGACCGACCCCGATCAGTTTGACAAAAACCTTCGAAGCCTCCATCCACGAGTTCTCAGATTTTGGGGTGGAAGCAACGTCGCTTGGGCAAATCAGCACAGCGACGGGCGTTCCAACAGAGCGTTTATCCAAGACTTTTCATGACACGGCCAATCTGTTCTCGAATGTGGTCAAATGGTACCTGACCAGATACGAGCACCAGATCCTTTCCGGCTTTGCCATGCATTCCAACCCTGTCGAAGCCATCCGTATTGCCCTTTACGAATGCATTGAACTGTTTTGCGAAGATGACTGCCCACATGGCAGTTTGCTCTCTGTTGAGCTTATGGAGATTTCTGATACCGACGGCGTCATCGCCAAAGAAATGGCGCACCTCAAAGAGCAGGTCCACGGACGCATCTATCAAAAACTGGAGAACTGCAAACAGTGCTTCACCTCGGGTTTTAGACCCAATGAGCTTGCAGAGTTCTATACCGAAGTCATGGCGATCCTCATTAAGCAGGCTTGTGATGGGGTAGATCGCACCGACCTGTATAATCTCGCTGATGCCAGCCTTGAAAGATTGGAGAACCAGCCTGTCATACATTAGTGCATGTGAGCAAAAACGATCAGAACAAGCGGACTGGCAGCCCTCAGTGTCAGTCCGTTTTTTTGTGAAATAGAACGCTCAAATCCGGCACGAAATGAGGCTGCGAAAAGGCGAAATACTCAATTTGTCCGGATCTTGTCTATCAGGCCTTAATCGTAATTTTCCTAGCATTAATAATCAGTTGTTCTTTATCCATGGCCGCGTAATATGTACTTATGCCTATAAAGGATGAAATGCACGTGGAAACAATATCTCCGGACATAGAGGCCATGTTGGAAGCCTCGGTCAAAATGTTTTGGAAGCGCGGCTATGATGCCACTTCCCTAGATGATGTCGTGGACGCTATGGGCGTTCCTCATGAATTTGTAGAAGGGGCCTTTTCCAATAAGGAAGAACTCTATGCAGCAGCCACAAGGTGGTACCTGCAAAATTATGGCCGCAGGTTGCTTTCTGGCTTTGCCATGCATTCCAACTGCTGTGATGCCATTCGTGTCGCCCTTTACGAATGCGTCGATGTGCTCTGCGATAAAACAGAGTCAGACGGATGCCTTCTGTCATCTGGCTTACTGGAGATCTCCACCCAGGACAGTATTCTGACCAGAGAGATCACCGATCTGCGCAACACCATGGTAGGCGCGATTACGCGCAAACTCACCGATTGCAAAGAAAGCCTCAAGACCGGCACTGATATCGAAACACTCGCCCGCTTTTATGCCGCAACCCTGCAGGGACTGGCCAGTCAATGTAAGGATGGCGCCAAAAAAGAACAGCTCTATCGCGTGGTTGATATGAGCATGAAAGTTCTGGATTCCTACCGCATCAATTAAAAGGTTATCTTTATGTTCTCTGTCGATATGAGATTTGGAACATAGGGTGAACATAATGAATTTTGAGGCGTGCCAGGGCACTTCAAAAGATAACCCAATCGCGATCGTTTCTAATCCTTTACAGATGGTGAAAGTTATAGGCGCAGTAAGCCCTATGTCTTTGCAATGTTGTTTCCCATGTGACCAAAACAGCGTTGAGGAGACCCGCCGACACCATATACTCGCGGCTATGAGACCGTGCGATAAGATAGAAGGCGGAAACGTATCTCCTGAAGCGGAAAGGCTCTTCGACCAGTGCGTCAAAGTCTTTCTCCTCAAGGGCTACGAAACCTGCACTCTGGATGATATCGGTGAAGCAGCTGGATGCTCGGGAGACTGCGTGAAGGAACACTTCACGTCCAAGCAGGAACTCGCAGCTGCAGCCATGCGCTGGTACTACATCAAGTACAGCCGCCACATGCGCGCAGAAATGGCCATGCACCAGGACATCTATTCGGCCATGGAAGCGGTGTTGTTTGCCTTCATCGAAATCAGCTGCGATCAGGTCCATGCCAACAAAGGCCTGTTTGTCCGCACGTTCATTGACATTTCCAACGTTGATGAGTTCGTCAAAAACTCCTTCGAGGAACTGCAGGATGATTGGGAACATCAGGTTCTCGACAAGTTCAAGCAGTGCAAGCTGGAGCTCAAGGACGACGCCGACATCGAGGTGTTGGCACACTACTTCCTGACAGTGATTGAAGGCCTTTATGAGCTGATCAAATACGGAACCCCGTGTGATCTGATGTACAAGGTTGCGGTTGCGAGCCTCGGCGTTCTGGAAGCGCATATGAAGACCGGCCAGCCCAAGAAAAAGAAGGGCTCCAAGAAGAAATCAAAGTGAGTGCCACTGCCTTCTCACTGCCCATTGCCTTAGCTCTTTACAGAAGATGAAAGAAATCCACCAAGACGGGAGAGACCTCTTCTGTACTCATTTCCCATAGCTGGAAAACGAGATTGCTGCCCCCCACCCAAAACGTATACTGACGCCATGTCCTCATTAGATCCCATACGCGATGGTGAATTGTCACCTGAACTCGAAACCGCCTTAGATTCCTGCGTGAAGGTTTTTATGCTGCAAGGGTTCCAGCATTCCACATTGGAAGACCTTGCTGTTGCAAGCGGAAGCTCAAGAGACTTTATCGAGAAGCATTTTGCCACCAAAGAACAGTTTTGTGCAGCTGCCATGCACTGGTACTTCTCCAAATTCTATCGCCAGCTCCGCTCTGTGCTCGCGCTCCACTCAGAACTATACCCGGCAGTTGAAGCTGTGCTTTACGAGTTTATTGAACTCTCCCGAGAGCAATATGATGCTGGCACTGCCATGCGGTTCCATACCCTCATGGACATTGCTGAGCTGGATCCGGAATTGTCGGAGGAGCTGCGCAAGATGAAGCTCGAGGGCATGGAGCATTTCATCTACAAATTCACCCAGTGTAAAGGCGAGCTTCAAACCGATGATGAAGCCACATCACTGGCCAAGTTCTACGCAACGATCTTTGAGGGTCTCTCCATCATGGTACAGCACGGCATGTCCCATGAAGATCTTTACAAAATGGCAAATCTAAGCCTGGAAGTGCTGGCCAACCATTTGAAAAAAGGCATCAATTTCTGAGGCGTTTCTCCGCAGAATGATGACTGCTTCTCAGGTGAAGACACGCAAGACCTGAAAACTCAAAAACACAACGCATCAGGTTCAAATCCTTCCATTGCTTTTAAAGGTCTCTTTGCACTGCCACGGTTCTTCTTTGCAGACCTGACACTGCGCTCATATATTAGAATAGCGTTCTAACTTGAGATAGAGCGGTACTCTCGTCAGGGTTGGAATGGTGTTCTAGTGGCCAATGAAAACAACAGATATCAATCCATACTGGATGCGGCGCTGGAGCTGTTTTTAAAACAGGGCTACACAAGCACCTCGATTGCACAAATCCGCAATAAAAGCGGCGCGACGACCGGCAGCATCTATCACTTCTTCAAGGGAAAACCGGATATCGCCGTCGCGCTATGGGATCAGGCCGTCGCCGGTTGGACCAGAGAGACACGCAACACGCCTCAAACCGCTAGCGCTGAAGACACCATCAAAGCCTCCGTCAATGGCTTGCTGCGGTGGGGCAGTGCCAATCCTGATCTGTTTCGCCTCTTTGAGGAGCTGAAGGTCAAAGCCCAGACGGAAGATGAGTTCGAAACCATCAAGCAACAGATGGAGAACGTTCATTTGCAGGGAGAGGCGCTCTATGCCACCTGGCAAGTGCTGGGAGCTGTGAAACCCATCCCGTGGTCCGTTGCCTCTGCGCTCATCGTAGGCCCGGCCTACACGCTCTTAAGCACTGAGCGGGTTGTCTGTGATAAAGACAGGCAGTTTCTGGTGAAGATGGCATGGGAAGCGGTGAGGAAGTAAGAGACCCACTAAGATGCACTAAAACGACCCAAGCACCTTGATGATCTGCTCGCGGGTGTTGGGAGTAAAGTGCAGTGCCCGCCACCCCATATCCAACGCGGACATAATGTTCTCTTCCCGGTCATCAATCAAAAGCATCCGGTTGGCGGGAACCTTAAGGGCCTTGGTAACATGTATGAAAAACTCGGCGCTGGGCTTGGCCACCCCCATACGCCCGGAGGCAAACACCGTCTCCACGCGATCCTTGTAGCCCATCTGCTCTTCGATGTAGCGCGTACGCCGCGCCCCATTGTTGGTCGCAATCACCTGGCGGACATGGGTCTTGGTAAGCTTGCGCATCAAGGCCAGCAGATCAAAGTCCGGGTGGGCGTCCTTTTCAAACCAGTACAGCAGGAAATGATCAAGGTCGCCGGGATAGCCGGTCTTATCCGCCCAACGGGAGAGAAGGTCTCTGAGATCCTCATGCCCAACCAGAACCTCGTTAAAGTCATCCGTAAACATCTCCTGAGCAAAGGTGTGCCATGAGATGCCGAGATCCTCTTCAAACTGCTGCACCCAGATAAAGCGGTCATTGATAATGTTACGATTGAGAACCCCGTCAAAATCCCACGCAATTACGTCGATATCCTGCAACATGGACTGCCTCAAGCTTCAAACCATTCCCTATGAAAGACCAGAACAGGCACCTCTTGCAAGTATTAGGAAATATAGGAACACCGCAAAGACCGCGCAGGACCTCAAGAAATCGTCAATTCAAGAATTTTTTGCCTGTGCTTTCTTGACAATTTGAGTGTTACCCGCGATCTGTCTGTGCAACGAGAACAAGTCTAGAACACCAGTTTTATTGAGTACGCCACGCATGTCTAAGCCCGAAAAACCACAAAGGTTTGCCTCCGCATGTCCACACGATTGCCCGTCCACCTGCGCAATCGAGGTCGAAGTACATGCAGATGGGCGTGTAGGCCGTATTCATGGCACCCGTGACAACGATTATACCGCTGGCGTCATCTGCGCCAAGGTCGCTCGCTACTCCGAGCGCTTGCATCATCCGGACCGTTTGACCAAACCTTTGCGCCGCACAGGCCCGAAAGGCTCCGGCCTGTTCGAAGAGATCAGCTGGGAAGAGGCACTACAGGAAGTCTCAGAGAAATTCTTGGAGGCTGAGAAGAAACACGGCCCGCAAACCGTCTGGCCATACTTCTTCGCCGGCACCATGGGGCTTGTTCAGCGTGACAGCATCAACCGCCTGCGCAACGCCAAAAGTTATTCCGGCATGTACCAGACCTTCTGCACCAACATGGCGTGGACTGGCTACATCGCTGGCACCGGCAAGCTCGCTGGGCCGGACCCGCGCGAAATGGCGCTTGCCGACGCTGTGGTGATCTGGGGAACAAACCCGGTGGCGACGCAGGTCAACGTCATGACCCACGCCATCAAAGCCCGCAAGACCCGTAAAGCCAAGATTGTTGTCATCGACGTCTATAAGACCGAGACCATGAAACAGGCAGACATCGGCCTTGTCCTGAAACCGGGTTCCGACGCCGCACTCGCTTGCGCTGTCATGCACGTCCTGTTCCGCGATGGCTATGCCGACCGCGCTTACATGGAAAAGTACGCTGACGCACCTGCCGAACTGGAAGAGCACCTGAAGACCCGCAGCCCTGAGTGGGCCAGCGAGATCACAGGTCTTTCCGCAGAGCAGATCGAAGAACTCGCAAAGCTGGTTAGCGAAACAAAGAAAACTTACTTCCGCCTTGGCTACGGCTTCACCCGCCAGCGTAACGGCGTGGTCTCCATGCATGCCGCCAGCTGTATCGCGGTTGTTGGCGGTCACTACCAATATGAGGGCGGCGGCGCGTTTCATAACAACGGCGCCATCTACGGTCTCAACATGGCCATGGTCGAAGCCCACTCGCTCCACGACAGCTCCATCCGCAAACTCGACATGTCTCAGGTAGGCCGGGTTCTTACAGGCGACAGCGAAGCGCTCATGGACGGCCCGCCAGTCACCGCCATGCTGATCCAGAACACCAATCCGGTGTCAGTGGCTCCTGAGCAGACCCTCGTGAAAGAAGGCTTTGCCCGCGAAGACCTGTTCACCGTGGTCCACGAGCAGTTCATGACTGAAACGGCGCTTATGGCCGATATCGTTCTGCCTGCAACCCAGTTTCTGGAACATGACGACATCTACAAAGGCGGCGGACATCAGAACCTCCTGTTCGGTCCAAAACTGGTCAACGCCCCGGGCGAAGCCAAACCGAACCTTTATGTGCTGAACGAGCTGATTGAACGCCTCGGCGGTGAAGACCACGAAGCGCACAAGATGACCTCCCGCGAGCACATCGACTGGATGCTCAAAAACTCCAAATATCCGGGTGGCTTGAGCGAGCTGGAAGAAAACCGTTGGCTCGACTGTCAGCCAGACTTCGATGAGGCCCATTACATAAACGGCTTTGGCTATGAGGACGGCAAGTTCCGCTTCAAGCCAGACTGGGCGAAGGTGCCTGCACCAAACAACGGTCCAATGGGCCCATGGCAGCAAATGCCAGCCCTGCCGGATCATTGGGACATCAATGAGTTGCCGACCAGGGACTATCCGTTCCGCCTCGCCACATCACCGTCTCGCTCGTTCCTGAACTCTACGTTCAACGAGACCCCAAGCTCCGTGAAGAAGGAAGGCCGCCCAACAGTCATGCTGCACGCGGAAGACGCAGCCGCGCTGGGCATGGAGGAGGGCGACAAGGTCATCCTCTCCAATCATCGCGGCGAAGTCATCCTGCACGCCTCCGTGGGGGATCGTCCTCAAAAGGGCACGCTGATCGCAGAAGGCATCTGGCCCAATGCTGCACACGAAGGTGGCAACGGCATCAACACCCTCACTAGTGCCGACCAGACAGCTCCGTTCGGCGGCGCTGCCTTCCACGATATCCATGTGGCGGTGCGCAAAGCGTAAGGCAGATATCCTTGGTCTATTGAAGGGGACGATACCGCTCCTTCAATAGGCATGGACGACAAAAGTGATGATTTTCCTCAGTTCACAAAAATTGAACGCATATGTGAACAAAAAAGAGCCCTCATAGTACTAAGCGACACTCTTAACTTCGCCAGGAATCGTAAAGTAGTTCCACTTAGCGAGTTCTGATTGAATTTGATAACTCTGCGTCAAATTCATAATAATAAAGGGTGTGCAATGAGCGGATTAACTATTGGTAACTCTAGTAATTTTCACGGTGCTGTTGAAAATCTGGTAAATCAGGCTCGTGTCGAGCATGCGACCTCGTTAAATCTAAATACTGACGACTTGATCGTTTCTATTGGCAGTAAACAAGGCAATCCGCAGACAGGGGAACGGATTTACTCCGTTGTGGTTGACACGCCGCAGCACAAGCGTGGTTTGGGGGATAATCTTAAATCTGCAGCAAGTGCGTTGTCGCATGGCCGCCTTGCCAATGTGAAGCAATCTCTCTCCGACGCGACAAAAAACATCGGGAACCTCCTGGGACGGACTCAAAGTGCTCCGGAACAAGCGAAAGAAAACTGGGGCCCGTTTCTGGAACTTGCAGAGCAGACGATTGCAGACACAATAAAGCACGCCTCATCCGGGACCGAGCGTCTCGTTGATCTGAAAGCGATGATGGCCGGTATTCAAGCGAGCGTTTTTGACAGGACTGAGTTCAACGAGCACGACGGATCTCATCGCACACTGGGGGATGCCGCCAAAGTCGATATCCGCAGCTTGAAAGCCTTGGACGCTGCAGTCTCCAGTGCCCAGAGCCGAATATTGGGGTATGCAAGCAGCACCCGAAGCGCTGAGGGCTCTGGAGTGCAGCAATCGCCTCTTTACGATGTTCCACGCCAGCCACCACAACCTCTATACGATACTCCGCGCCCACAACCGCATCAGTACGATACCCCGCGGCCACAACACCCATACGATCATCTGGAGCCAAAGACGACAGTGGCGCCAACATATGCGCAGTTGAACACAGGGACTGTCTACCAGAACGTGGAAGCTCAGAACTTGGGTGAGAACACCGAAAGCTACTCCGCACGGCGTACTCTGGAAATCACGAATGGTAATTTGGGAACCAACTTCCAAAGCCTGGACGAACTAAATGATTTCCTGGAAGGGAAGGAAGCCTACATCGATGGCTATATGGCTCAAATGCAGACATCAGGCGAGTTCAAAACGTTTGAGTCATATTTCGCTCAGTTCAACAGGCCGGTCGCTCACGCATCCCAGCAGGTGACACCGCCAGTGGAACCAACGGTCACCTATGCAGATATGCAGATCGCACCTGATGAAGACGGTATCGAACAACCTGAAGTTCAGACCGAGCGGAGCACTGCGAGGCAATCTCAGTTTGTGAAACTGGATGACTTGGTGCTGCAAAAGGGTGAACTTCGGATCTGATAAGTCTCACAGGTGGTAGCGTAGGACCAACTCCGCTTTCAACGCAGAAAAAACGCAAATCGCGCAAACGAACGCACATAGTAACGCAAACGAAAAAAGGCCGGAGGCGGGAGCGCCTACGGCCTTTTTTGTGTCTCTTTATGAGAACCTTATCTCATTAACAAATAAGGCTTTTATCGTCCTGCTCAGCACCTTCAATCTTCACGCGAAAGCCATCAACGGAAGCTCTGCCACTGGCCACAGCCTCCAAGGCCTTCGGATAGATCTCATGCTCAACCGCCAGCACACGCGCTGCCAGGTCATCCGGGTTATCCCCGTCCAGAACGGGGACAGCTCCCTGCGCGATGATCGGACCCACATCCATTTCCGCTGTTACAAAATGCACAGTCGCCCCATGAATGCGAACGCCTTCCTTCAACGCTCGCTCATGCGTATGCAGACCCGGAAAGCTTGGTAAGAGAGCAGGGTGGATGTTGATCATCCGGCCTTGCCACTGGCTTACGAACCACGGTGTTAGCAAACGTAAAAAGCCAGCCAGAACAAGCAGGTCTATGTTGTGCTGTTCAAGCATCGCATTCAGATCACGCTCAAATGCCTCACGGTCCTTGCCATAAAGCTTGTGATCCAACGCAAAGGTGGCAAAACCTTCGTCAGCAGCGCGCTCCAGCCCCTTTGCGTCAGGTCGGTTGGACCCCACCACAACGATTTCCGCTGGATAATCAGGGGCTTTTGCTGCCTCAATAAGAGACAGCATGTTGGAGCCACGCCCTGAAATCAAAACACCTACGCGTTTTTTAGGCTGCGTGCTCATTTGGCAAAATCCAGCGAGCCGTCAAACACAACCTGCTCAGCTCCATCCTGCACAGCTTCCAGTTTGCCAAGTGTCACAACAGTTTCGCCTTCACGCTCAAGCACGTCGCGAACAGCATCTGCTTTGTCTGCCGCAACCGCGATCACCATGCCAACACCACAGTTGAAGGTACGCAGCATTTCAAACTGTTCAATGCCGCCAGCTTTTGAGAGCCAGCCAAACACAGCAGGAGAGGAAATAGCAGAAAGATCGATCCGTGCAGCAAGCCCGTCAGGCAGTACACGCGGCAGGTTTTCAGGAAGACCACCACCAGTGATATGCGCCAAGGCTTTGATGCCATTGGTTTCTTTAATCGCGGCCAGCAACGGCTTCACATAAATGCGGGTTGGCTCCATCAGCGCTTCGCCAAGCGTCTTGTCAGCATCAAACGGCGCTTTATCAGCCCATGTCAGGCCAGAAACCTCAACGATCTTGCGAACCAGAGAGAAGCCGTTGGAATGCACACCGGAGGAAGCCAGACCGAGAAGAACGTCGCCTTCGCCAATATCTTTGGACGGCAGCAGCGTTCCGCGCTCAGCCGCGCCAACGGAAAATCCAGCCAGATCATAATCACCAGCCGCGTACATGCCTGGCATTTCAGCCGTTTCACCACCGATCAGCGCGGCACCAGAGATTTTACAGCCCTCTGCAATCCCCGCCACAACATCGGTCGCCATATCCACGTCCAGCGCACCAGTGGCAAAATAATCAAGGAAGAACAGCGGCTCAGCACCTTGCACCACAAGGTCGTTCACACACATGGCAACCAGATCTATCCCCACACCGCTATGCACGTTGGTGTCGATCGCAATCTTTAGCTTGGTGCCCACGCCATCATTGGCCGCCACAAGAACAGGGTCTTTAAATCCAGCGCCTTTCAAATCAAAAAGACCGCCAAAGCCGCCAATGTCACTGTCAGCACCCGGGCGACGCGTTGCTTTAACCAGTGGGCTGATCCGTTTGACCAGTGCGTTCCCGGCGTCGATATCGACCCCCGCTTGTGAATAGGTAAGGCCGTTATTACCGTTCTGGTCCTGGCTCATGGATACTGCTCCGCATCATCAAGAGTATAGCGGCATGACCGCCTATCTAATTTGGCGGCATAAAAACAAAACTGTAGGGAATTGCAAGGCCGAAAGGGGAAGGAAACCACGCTGGTATCTCAGAAAAACGCACATCTGTGCAGAACCAGCTAAGCTTTTGCGAATTAATGGAGCTTTGAAAAACTCTTCATTCAGGAGAAACTTTTTCACCCCTCTCAAAGATGCTCCGAAATTAAGCGGGCGAAAAGGTGGAGTAGCTACTCTGGCAAACCTGATGCTGCGACTTGACGTAATCAACCTATGGAAACTACAACCATCTTAAATTTTAAAGATGCCTCTGTGAGCGACCGTGCTGCCGGATAACAGGCAAGCTGATGGGCTCCATGCCTCCACTTGGAGATAGTTTATGAGTACAAACAAACGGTTATTCTTCTGGTTGCTGGCTTTTACAGCCTTCATCCTGTTCTTATCGGTGTTTCAAAGCATCCTTCTACCGTTTGTCGCAGGTATGGCCTTGGCCTATCTTCTCGATCCAATTGCGGATTATCTGGAAACCCACGGGTTCGGGCGCATCTGGGCGACTGTCACGATCCTGCTGATATTCCTGATTGTTTTCACCGCAGCGCTGCTGATCCTCCTGCCAATTCTCGGCAAACAGCTGATCGCATTTCTGGAGTATCTGCCTGAACTGGCCGGAAATCTTGAAAATTTGCTGCGCGAAAGTCTTGGGCCACAAATGGACAGACTTGCAAACCTGTCAGGCCAAACCAACAAAATCGACTGGGGTGCCTTCGTCGGGCAGGCTGCAAACTTCGTTGGCGGGCTGCTGTCGTCCATCTGGAGCGGCGGGCAAGCTCTCATTTCTATCATCGGTCTGGCAGTTGTCACACCGGTTGTCGCTTTCTATCTGCTGCTCGACTGGGACAATATGATTGGACGCATCGACAGCTGGTTACCACGAGACTACCAGCAAACCATTCGCACACTGGCGAGTGATATGGATTCAGTCGTGGCCGGGTTCGTTCGCGGGCAGGTGATGATGTGCCTGATACTGGGCACGTTCTACGCTGTCGCACTGTTACTTGTTGGTCTCAAATTTGGCCTTCTGATCGGTCTTACCGCAGGCTTGATCAGCTTCATTCCTTATGTTGGCGCGATTGTCGGTTTTGGTCTGTCAATTGGTGTTGCTTTGGTCCAGTTCTGGCCTGATTATTTTATGATTGGAGCCGTGCTGGGCGTGTTTGTTGTTGGTCAGTTCCTGGAAGGAAACGTCCTTCAACCCAAACTTTTAGGTGGAAGTGTCGGTCTTCACCCTGTCTGGCTCATGTTTGCACTGTTCGCTTTTGGTTCTTTAATGGGATTTGTGGGGATGTTGATAGCAATTCCAGCTGCAGCAGTGGTTGGGGTACTAGCAAGATTTGCTCTCAGGCAATATCTTGCTAGTTCGCTATATGCAGGTCACTACAAAAATACCAATAAGACGGAAGGACTGGAATGACAGGATCGACAGGGCCACAACAATTGCCTTTGGTCTTGCCCCATGAGGAGGCTTTGGGGGTTGATGATTATCTGGTTTCAACGTCAAATCAGGCTGCATTCAATCTGATTACCAATTGGCCGGAGTGGCCATCTCCGATCGTGACCCTGCAAGGGCCGATCGGATCGGGTAAAACACATCTGGTCAACGCATGGCAGGAGCTCAGCGGAGCTCAGATCGTGGGCGGAGATGAACTGGAATTTCTCGACCTGACGGCATTGGCAGAAGCCGGGCCAGTCGCGGTGGAAGACCTGCATGCAGGTTTTGATGAAGCATCTTTGTTCCATCTGTTCAACGCAGTACGCCTGACCGGTGGCAACATGTTGATGACCACCCGTGAGTGGCCAAACACGTTTGACCTTAAAACCAAGGATCTGGCGTCCCGTTTTCGGGCGGCAACCCCGGTGCAGGTGGAAGAGCCGGACGACATGCTGCTCGCAATGGTCATGACCAAACATTTTTCAGATCGTCAGGTAACTGTTGACTCCAGTGTGATAGATTACCTCGTGATAAGAATTGAACGGTCACTGGATGCAGCACGCAACGTTGTAGACATGCTGGACAGACACGCATTGGCGAAGGGTCGAAAGATCTCCCGCGTCATGGCATCCAAAATTCTGGAGAGCATGGGCGAGTAGGAACCGAGGCGTATCTCCGAAAAGTGGTTGCCGGTTTTCGGCTCCAGATACGCTTGTAAATAATGCTGAGAGCTTGCTGCTGCACTGCAACATGCTCTAAGCTTTATTTTCCCGTCAAAAATGTATGGTCTAAATGACCAGAATCATACAACGGACAGCGCAATCGTCTGATATTCTAAGGGCGAGGTGCGCCCATACAGGTGACCCGGTCCACGGGCTGCGGAGGTACATGGAATGAATGAGTTTACGGAAATGAACGCTTTGGAAGACGAGACCACTGACACCGCAGATTTTGAGGTGAGTGCAGGGCTGGCTCTGATGCAAAAACCAGAGCGCTTTGTAAACCGTGAACTCTCGTGGTTGCAGTTCAACCGCCGTGTTCTGGAAGAATCCATGAACCCGAGCCATCCGCTTTTGGAGCGGCTCCGGTTCCTGTCCATCTCTGCCAACAACCTTGATGAGTTCTTCATGGTGCGTGTTGCTGGCCTGCGCGGTCAGCAGCGAGCGGATGTGACGACCATTTCTGATGATGGTCTGACCTCGACCGAACAGCTGGAGCAAATCTCTGTTGAGGTAAGCAAGCTTCAAAGTGAGCAGCAAGCCCGCTTCCGTCAACTGCGCTCTGAGCTGGCTGATGAAGGTATCTTCATCGTTGAAGCGCAGAACATGAGCCAGTCTGAAACGGATTGGCTGGAAGACTACTTCCTTCAGCATATTTTCCCGGTTCTGACCCCGTTGGCTATTGATCCGGCGCATCCTTTCCCGTTCATCCCAAATCTGGGCTTTTCGCTGATCCTGGATCTGCGTCCGGTGGATGGAGGCGCAGGTATGACTGCGCTGCTGCGTATGCCAAGCCAGATTGGCCGCTTTGTTGTCCTGCCAACACCGCGTGATGCCGGGCCAAAAGCAACTCGTTTCATTCCAATTGAGACGATCATCTCGTTGTTCATCGGCAATCTCTTCCCCGGATATGAAGTTTGCGGCAAAGGCGCGTTCCGCGTATTGCGCGACTCCGATCTGGAAATCGAGGAAGAAGCGGAAGACTTGGTGCGCGTTTTTGAAACCGCCCTAAAGCGCCGCCGCCGCGGGTCTGTGATCCGCATGGAAATCGAAGAAAGCACACCAGAAAGTCTGCGTGCCTTCGTTGCAAATGAGCTTGAAGTCACCGAAGAGGAAACCTTCCTCGCCAACGGCCTGCTGGCGCTGAATGATCTGTCTCAGGCTGTGAACGTCAAACGCGATGATCTCAAGTTCCCGCCATACACTCCGCGCTATCCGGAACGCATCCGCGAACACGGCGGGGATTGTTTTGCGGCTATCCAACAAAAAGATATCCTCATCCACCACCCCTACGAGAGCTTCGATGTTGTCGTTCAGTTCCTCCGCCAAGCCGCTCAGGACCCGGATGTCGTCGCAATCAAGCAAACGCTGTACCGCACATCCAACAATTCCCCGATCGTCAAAGCCCTTGCAGAAGCTGCTGAAGCTGGCAAATCTGTCACCGCGCTTGTCGAGCTCAAAGCTCGTTTTGACGAAGAAGCCAACATCCGTTGGGCGCGAGATCTGGAGCGCGCTGGAGTACAGGTCGTCTTCGGCTTCCTTGAGCTGAAAACTCATGCGAAAGTCTCCATGGTTGTCCGCCGAGAGCAGGGCGGTTTGAGAACCTACTGCCACTTCGGCACCGGCAATTATCACCCAATCACAGCACGCATCTATACCGATCTGTCCTACTTTACCGCAGAGCCTGCAATGGCGCGTGATGCTGCTAAGGTGTTCAATTACATCACAGGTTACGCAGAGCCGGGCGAGCTGGAGCGACTGGCCGTTTCTCCAATGAGCCTGCGCAAGCGCATCATTCAGCACACAGAAGAAGAGATTGCCCACACCAAGGCAGGCCGTCCGGGTCAGATCTGGATGAAGATGAACTCTCTTGTCGATCCAGGTGTCATTGATGCATTGTACCGGGCCAGTCAGGCAGGGGTACAAATTGATTTGGTCGTGCGTGGTATCTGTTGCCTGCGAGCAGGCGTGCCGGGGCTCTCTGACAACATCCGCGCGAAATCAATTGTGGGAAGATTTCTTGAGCACAGCCGTATCTTCTGCTTTGGCAATGGTCACGGGTTGCCCTCTGATGAAGCCCATGTCTATATCTCATCAGCGGATATGATGCCGCGCAATCTGGATCGTCGGGTCGAGACCCTTGTTCCTGTTAAAACGCCAACAGTACACAAGCAGATTCTTGATCAGATCATGGTTGCAAATCTAGAAGATAATCAACAAAGCTGGCGTCTGCTTCCAGACGGTAGTCATGAGCGCATTGTTGCAGAACCAGACGAAGATCCGTTCAACGCACACAAGTTCTTTATGACGAACCCATCTCTGTCTGGTCGTGGTAGCTCGCTACAGGGCGATAGCCCAAAACTTTTTGTAGAACGGCCAAATAGTGACAGATATCTCGACGAGTGATGAGCCTCGAGGACGATTTACAGACCCGGGACCAATAGCAATCATTGATATTGGTTCCAACTCTGTCCGTCTTGTAATTTATGAAAGACTGGCGCGTAACCCGACAGCGTTGTTCAATGAAAAAATCCTGGCAGGACTGGGGCGCGGCGTAGGCGCAACTGGTCGTCTGGGCGAAGAAAATGTTGCCACTGCACTACGTGCTTTGGTGCGGTTTCGCCGTGTTTGCGATCATGTGGGTGTCATCAAACTGCACATTCTGGCAACAGCAGCAGCTCGCGAAGCTGAAAATGGCGCCGAGTTCATTGCAAAAGTAGAAAACATCTGCCGGGCCAGCGTTCAGATCCTGTCTGGTCGTGATGAGGCATTCTATTCAGCAATGGGCGTTTTCTCTGGTTTCTGGCGGGCAGACGGCCTTGTCGGAGACTTGGGCGGCGGATCATTAGAGCTGGTCGACATCAGTGCGCACGGCATCGGTGACGGACGCACATTCCCGCTTGGCGGCATTCGGCTGCAGGAATCCTCAGAAAAAGATCTGGCACTGGCCAATGAGATCGCCCGTGAAGAGCTGGAAAAAGCCGACTGGCTGGGTAAGGCAAAAGACCGCAATTTTTATGCGATTGGCGGAACGTGGCGTTCACTTGGCCGTTTGCACTTGTATCAACAGGGCTATCCGCTGCATGTGATGCATGACTACACAGTGCCTGCTGAAGTCATGATTGATTTCTGCGAGCAGCTCATGCGGGATGACCTAAGCAACGAGCCAAGCATTCAGGTGATCTCAAAAGCGCGTCGTGGATTGCTGCCGTATGGTGCAACCGTGATGCGGCAGACCTTGTTGCATTGTCAGGCAGATCAGGTCGTCTTTTCTGCACTCGGCGTGCGGGAAGGGTACTTGTATGATCAGCTGGATGAAGACGGCAAAAAGCAAGATCCTTTGCTCACAGCAGCCCACGAGTTGGGTGTGCTGCGTGCCCGTGATCCCTCATATTCAGCCGAAGTGGTTGAGTGGAGCGAGCAGGCCATGCGTGTGGCTGGTGTGGACGAAAGCGAAGGCGAACGCCGCCTGCGCATCGCGGCCTGTCAGCTAACGGATATCGGCTGGCGTGCGCATCCGGACTACCGTGGTCAGCAATCACTGAACATTATTTCTAATGGCGGCTTTGTAGGTATTGATCATGCGGGTAGGGCATATCTGGCACTGACAGTGTTCTATCGCTACGAAGGCCTGATGGATGATGCGCTTTCGCCTGCCATTCGCAGTCTGAGTAATCCACGCCTCATGAAGCTGGCACGTATGCTTGGCGCGACGCTGCGTGTTGCAGCATTGATCAGCGCCTCCATGAATGGCGTGTTGCTCAAGAGCAAGCTGTCGCTGGTGAACGACAAACTCGTGCTGGCTCTCCCAGCAGAACTTGCGGACATGCAAGGGGATCGTTTGACCAAACGCCTGAACCAACTCGGACGCGTTATGGATCTGGAAGCCGAAGTCAGAGTGCTCTAGGAAATCTGAGATAGATGCAAGAAAGCCCCGACAAGTTTTGCCGGGGCTTTTCTTATTTATCAGTAAGTTATGATGAGTAGTGGATTCAAAATCTTAATCAGATTTTGGCTTGCTGTTCTTGTTGCCACCACGACGGCGAGAGCTGTTTTCAACACGCTCAACCGGTTCACCTTGTTCGCAAATGACGACCTGACGGCCATTAAAAGCAAGGCCGATTTCACCTTTTTTCAAGCGCAGAGCATCTTCACCAAAAAGCTCTCGGCGCCAGCCGGAAAGAGCCTGAACCTGCGCATCACCACTTGATGCAATCTTGTCCAGATCATCGACCGTCGCGATAACTTTTGGTGCCACACCAAAGCTTTCGCTCTTCATCTTCAAAAGCACCTTCAGCAAATCGACAGCCGCAGACGCTCCGTCCGGAGAAGGCCGTCCTTTTGGAACTTCTGGCAGATCGTCCTCAGAAATCTCCATAGCGCGTTTAACTGCGTTGAGAATGTCCTCGGCATGTCTGGAGCGCTCAAAGCCACGTGGGATTGTGCGCAAGTGCCCCAAAGCTTCAGATGTCTGAGGCTTCTGCGTTGCAACCTCAAAAATCGCATCATCTTTGATAACGCGGCTACGAGGAATGTCACGCTTTTGCGCTTCCTGTTCACGCCAGAAGGCCAGTTCCTTTAAAACAGCCAGATCGCGTGGTTTGCGGACGCGCAACTTCATGCGCTGCCAGGCCTTCGCAGGATCACTGCGGTAGGTGTCGATGGAAGACAGCGTTGCCATCTCATCTTCAACCCAGTGGTTGCGGCCCTTCTGTTCCAGTTGCTCTTTCAGGAACTGGTAGACGTCGCGCAAGTGGGTCACATCAGCCAGTGCATAAGCAAGCTGTTTGTTCGTCAATGGACGCCGGGACCAATCTGTAAACCGGGATGATTTGTCGATCCGCTCACCCGTCACTTTCGAAACCAGTTGGTCGTAGGAAACTGAATCCCCAAAGCCACAAACCATGGCTGCAACCTGACTGTCGAAGAGAGGTGAGGGCACAAAGCCACCCAGATGGTAGATTATTTCAATATCTTGCCGTGCAGCATGGAACACCTTCACGATGTCCGTATTGCGCATCAATGCAAAAAAAGGTTCAAGATCCAGATCTTCAGCCAGAGCATCAACCAACACAGCATTATCTGGATTGGCAATCTGAATGACGCAGAGTTTTGGCCAGAAGGTCGTTTCCCGCAAAAACTCGGTATCAACTGTTACGAAATCTGAATTAGCAAGCTTGGCACACGCTTGCGCAAGCTCTTCTGTAGTTGTGATCATCTTCATGGTGTCAAAGTCTATAGCGTAAGCGAACGGGCTTGTCCCTATCTAAGTTTCTCGTTTTCTCATCAAGTGGTTGTAAATGTCGATTTTTGCTCTCTACGAACCAAAGGGTCGCAGCCAGAGCCTCGCGAAAACCACGTAGGTAGAGGAAACTCGGGAAATGTCCGCAAGAAACAGCGCCAAAGTTACAGACTTACTTGACTTTAGGATGCTGACATGTCTTTTCCAGCCGGATGACCTTTTGACGAGGTCAACCAGTTTCTGAATTTTATGATTCACTAGATTACCACTGAGGACGCTATGCATCGTTATCGAAGCCATACCTGCGGAGAGCTGCGGGCGAATAATGTAGGTGAAACCACTCGCCTTTCTGGCTGGGTGCACCGTGTACGCGATCACGGCGGCCTGCTGTTCATCGACTTGCGTGACCATTACGGCCTTACGCAGTGTGTTGTTGATCCGGACTCCCCAGCATTTAAACTGGCTGAAACCGTACGTTCCGAATGGTGCATCCGCATCGATGGTGACATTAAGAAGCGCTCTGACGATACCGTCAACAAGGGCCTTGGTACCGGCGAGATCGAAATTTTCATCCGCGATATGGAAGTTTTGGGCGACTCTCAAGAGTTGCCGCTGCCAGTATTCGGTGAGTTGGAATACCCTGAAGATATTCGTTTGAAGTACCGTTTCCTCGACTTGCGTCGCGACACTCTGCACGCAAATCTGATGACACGGACCAAGATCATCAACTCCATGCGTCGTCGCATGAATGATGCTGAGTTCAACGAATTCCAGACACCAATTCTGACGGCTTCTTCTCCTGAAGGCGCACGCGATTTCTTGGTACCTTCCCGTATTCACCCTGGTAAGTTTTACGCGTTGCCACAGGCTCCTCAGCAGTTCAAACAGCTGCTTATGATGTCTGGCTTTGATAAATACTTCCAGATCGCACCTTGCTTCCGTGATGAAGATCCACGCGCTGACCGTCTGCCAGGCGAGTTCTACCAGCTCGACGTGGAAATGAGCTTTGTTACTCAGGAAGACGTGCTGACCACCATGGAACCAGTTATCCGTGGTGTGTTTGATGAATTCTCTGAAGGTAAGCCAGTTACCAAAGAATTCCCACGCATTCCTTACGCAGAGGCGATCCGCAAATACGGCTCCGATAAGCCGGATCTGCGTAACCCGATCGAAATGCAGGACGTGACTGAACACTTCGCAGGCTCCGGCTTTAAAGTGTTTGCACGTATGATCGAGAGCGATCCAAAGGTTCAGGTCTGGGCAATCCCAGCTCCAAAGGGCGGTTCCCGCGCATTCTGTGACCGCATGAACTCATGGGCACAGAGCGAAGGTCAGCCAGGTCTCGGTTACATCTTCTTCCGTAAAGAAGAAGATGCAATCGCCGGTGCTGGCCCAATTGCGAAAAACATTGGCGCAGAACGCACCGAAGCAGTCCGCACCCAGCTTGGACTGGATGAAGGCGATGCGGTGTTCTTCGCAGCTGGCGATCCTAAAAAGTTCGCAGACTTTGCTGGCAAAGCACGTACTCGTGCAGCTGAAGAGCTGAACCTGATCGACGAGGACCAGTTCGCACTGTGTTGGATTGTTGACTTCCCAATGTACGAATGGGACGAAGAAAACAAGAAAGTTGACTTCTGTCACAACCCATTCTCCATGCCGGAAGGTGGAATGGACGGCCTCAACAACGTTGAGCCTCTTGAACTGAACGCCTACCAGTACGACGTTGTCTGTAACGGTTATGAAATCGGCTCAGGCGCGATCCGTAACCATCAGGTCGAAGTCATGAAGAAAGCCTTCGAAATTGCTGGTTACGACGAAAGCCTGCTCGAAGAAAAATTCGGTGGCATGTTCCGCGCATTCCAGTACGGCGCGCCTCCACACGGCGGTATGGCTGCTGGCGTTGATCGTATCGTTATGCTGCTCGTTGGTGCAAAGAACCTACGTGAGGTGACCTTGTTCCCAATGAACCAGCAGGCACAGGATTTGATGATGGGTGCTCCGGGCGATGTGTTCCCGGCACAGCTGCGCGATCTTCATATCCGCCTGAACTTGCCAGAAGCATAAGAGCCGCTGGCAGAAAAGCAGGTATGGCGGTTCACGTCATAATGTTATAAATCTCATGGAAGGGCGGTCGTAGATCTACGGTCGCCTTTTCATCTTCTACCGGTAGCAAATTAAGTTGTCATACTTAATTTCGCTGGAAAAGCTGAGGGTTTTAGGTGTTCGACGCCATAAGCAAAAAGCTGTTTGCGGATGAAGAGGGCGCTCCCAGCCTTATTCGCCGCCTTCTCCGAGAAAATTTCGGGCAATACAAGTTCCAATACATGATTGCGTTTGGCTTCATGATTGTAGCTGCCGGTGCAGGTGCTGGCAGTGCAGCCATCATGAAAAACGTGATCAATCAGGTCTTTATCGACCGTGACATCACAATGGTCTACATCATCTCCGGCGCGGTGATGACCATCTTTCTGACCAAAGGTATAGCGACCTATGGTCAGACTGTTGTGCTGAGCAGGATCGGTAACTCGATTGTCGCCAAGCTCCAGCGTAACATGTTTGAAAAAGTGACCCGATTGGGCGTCAGATATTTCGACCACACGACATTTGGTGATCTGGCCACACGATTTGGCCACAACACAAGCGCTGCCAGAGGCGTTATGGACCTAATTATCCTGTCCGCTGGACGGGATGTTATGTCTGTGATCGGTCTGGTCACTGTCATGGTCTGGCAGAACCCGCTGCTCTCACTCATCTCTCTGGGCATCATGCCTCCAGCTGTCTATGCTGTTTCCAAGCTTGTTCGCCGTGTGAAGAAGATTGCCAAGAGCCAGTTTGTTTCTCAGACAATCATCCTTTCTCTGGTAAAAGAAATGGCTCTGGGCATTCGCGTCGTGAAGTCCTTCAACTATGAGGGAAACATGCATGCGGCGATGGACAGCGCGGTCTCTAGCGTCGAGCAACAGTCCAACAAGATTGCGAAGTTGACTGCCAGAACATCGCCATTGATGGAAACTCTGGGCGGTATCGCGATTGGGATTATTATCCTCTACGGCGGTTATAGCGTAATTGCCTTGGATCAGGATCCGGGAGCATTCTTTGCCTTCATCACGGCACTTTTGCTCGCATATGAGCCAATTAAACGCCTCGCTCGCTTTCAGGTTAATCTGAATACAAAGCTTGTTGGTGTGCGCCTGATGTATGAGCTTCTGGATATGCCAGAAGAAAATCAGAGAACCTTAGACAAGCCTGACATGAAGGTCACCAAAGGACGGATCGAGTTCAAACAAGTCGAGTTCGATTATGGTGAGACGAAAGCTCTGAATGGCCTGAGTATGGTCGCAAACTCAGGTGAAGTGACTGCCCTTGTTGGTGCATCTGGAGCGGGTAAATCAACAGTCTTCTCATTGATTGAGCGTTTCTATGAAATTGATGAGGGCGAAATTCTGATCGATGATCAGGACATTCGTGACTTCAACATGGAAAGTCTGCGTAGCAATATCGCAATCGTGACGCAGGATACGTTCCTGTTTGATCGTACGATCAGAGAGAACATCCTTATTGGCCGTCCTGGCGCCACGGATGAGGAAGTGATTGAGGCTGCAAAGAATGCGAACGCCCACGAGTTCATCGAGAAGATGGAAAAGGGCTATGACAGCAATGCAGGTGAGGGTGGTACACGCCTTTCCGGCGGTCAGCGTCAGCGCTTGGCGATTGCACGGGCAATGCTTTCTGACGCACCCATTCTATTGCTGGATGAAGCGACGTCTGCTTTGGATGCTGAGTCCGAAAACAAAGTACAAACCGCGCTTGCTCGGCTGATGAAGGGGCGTACCACACTCGTGATTGCGCACCGCCTTTCAACCGTTCGTGATGCGGATACCATCCATGTGTTGTCGCATGGCAAACTCTTAGAGAGCGGCACGCACGATCAGTTGTATGAGATGGATGGTTATTACAGACACCTGTGTGAACTCCAGTTCACCAATAGCAATCAAGTAACTCAAAAAGCGTCTCCGGATGCCTGATAAGGTCGACTAGAAGCGTCATCGAGTTTTTAGAAGGGCCCTTCCAGATTACAAAAAAGGCCGCTGTGATATCACCTATCACAGCGGCCTTTTTTATTTCATCCTGTTTGAGCTTACTCGGTGTAGCTCACAGTTGCGCCCAGCATCTCAGGGAGCTGTTGAGGTGCAAGAGCCGCAATCCCTCCAAGCTGCATGATTGGAACTGCTGTTTGCGGAGCAAGTGTCACGCGGATGTTGGTTGGCTTGGCAGCAAAGCTCTTAGCTGCTTTTGCCAGTTCCAGAGCAAATTCGGTTTCAGCCAGAGGTCCAGCCTGCTGGAGCGTGCCATCAATCATCATTGAAGCCAGCAATTCAGCAGGAAGACCTGCTTGCTCTGCCTGAGTTGCAAGAAGCTCACTGATAAGCGGAGAATCCATCACTTCGATCTGTGCGCCCTTGAAGGTTGCTAGAGCTACAACAGCTTCTGCCTCCTGTGGGTTCTCAAAGAGAGAGCGTGGAATTCCGCCAAGCTGAATGTCAGCGCGCAGTTTGATGCCGTTTTCAAGCTCAAACTCGAATTTTTCCAGCGTCAGATCCTGAGTATTCTCATCCCACGCAATCTTGAAGTCCTGTGTGAGGTTAACACGCTCAATGCCAAGACGATCAAGTACACCCAGAACCATCGGCTCTTGAAGGAGTGCAGCATCAAAGCTCAGACCACCAATGACTTCAGACAGGCTTGTCGGGATCGGCCCAATGTGATTACCCATCTCAATAGTAAGCTCACCAAGGGAGACTGGTGTTGGCAGATCTTTTGCCTGCATGTTTAGGCCAGCAAGAGAAATGCGTCCGATCGTTGGAATGGCCTTCATCGCAGCAGCAGGATCAGCTTCTGCCGCAAGAGTGCTCTCAACCATGGTACGCAGGCTAGGCCATGCAAGGTTCGCTAGCTCAAACGTTTCCAGATCGAACACCGCATCGTCGCCTTCGACCGCACCGTGCAGGCCTTCAAATTTTATCTGACCAAGACTGTTTGTTGTAAAGTCTGTGGTTGAGAAATGCTTCAGTGTTGCTTCAAAACTTGGTGCTTCGCTGTCTTTCATACGTGCGCGGATTGGATCCCACGCTTTGATGACCATGTCGTTTACGTCTGAATATGCGACGTAGTATGAGCCGAGCGCATCAAGCATGCCGAAAATCTGATCAACAGCCTCTTCTTCCTCTGGCTTGTCTTTGAGGCTCTCAAACGCAGCCAAAAGCTTGGCAGCATCACCACCTGACATGCGCACATCTTTGGTGGTAGATTCACCAGCACTCACTTCTAGAAAACCGAATGGTTCAGAGGCGCTGGCACCTTCAGTTTTTATTGTACTTGAGAAGCTTCCAACCCGGTACTCGCTCAGCAGCCTATCAGAAGGTGCCTTGGCCGCACCAAGAAGCGCCAGAAGCGGGCGTACGTCTTGATCTTTGACTGAAAAGTCGTTGTATACCGTTTCAGAAACCGTTGAGACCTCTCGGCCATCTGTCGTCATTGAAGTTGTTGTTTTATATTTAATTTCTTCAATTGAGGTCAAAGCCACAACACCATTTTCCGCGCCGGAGTAAACGCCGTTCTTAATGGTGTATGTCCCTGTAAGTGCATCCGCCATTGCCATATCAGCGACAACTTCAGCAAAGCTGCTGCGGTCATAAGAAACACTTGTTGCGGCGGCAAGCAACTGCTGAAACTCTTCTGCGGTAACACCATCTGACAGAACAGGCAGGTCAACCCAGTTCACAGAATAACCGGAAATGACATAATCTTTGGCGTCAGCAATAACTTTGATGACATCGTCGGAGGCTTGAGCCTCTGCAACATTTTTGAATTTCTCTGCTTTCTCAAAAAAGCCGAGCTCAAGCTGCATCTCATCGGTGGTTACGTTTTGGAAGCTGAAGGTGTCACCGTCACGTGAAGAGCCATCATAAATCGCCTTTGGCGTCTTGATGATGTAGTAGACGCCAAGGTTAGGCTTGTCTTCATCGAGGGAAAGAGTGAACATTCCTTCGATTTTATGATCAAGAATTTCGGTCTTTGATCCGTCTTCTACCGCCTTCGCATATGTTGCAGTTTCTGCGCCATTTGCAAGGAACCAGTCATTGTACTTA
This sequence comes from Pseudovibrio sp. W64, assembly GCF_001623145.1. NCBI lineage: Bacteria > Pseudomonadati > Pseudomonadota > Alphaproteobacteria > Hyphomicrobiales > Stappiaceae > Pseudovibrio > Pseudovibrio sp. W64. Next base: position 881,620 of record NZ_LMCI01000038.1, read on the forward strand.
TCAATGAGGTCTGATGCAGGACTGGAAAGAGCAGGCTGGGCGGATAAACCTAATACAGTGATTGAAACAGCAAAAAATCCCTGCCGTTTGAAATTTTGGAAAGGCATTAAATAAACCTTTTATGGCTAGTAGGAGGGTTCCCCGCTAGTTTACATTTGCTTGAAGGGCGATGCCAAGCAAAGAAATGATGGAAGCGGGGGAAATCGCAGATACCCCAAGAATTTGTGTTACGCTTATCGGTGCCTTAGGGGTAGCACTCAGCGTGATACTCTGCGGATTTTGCAAGAAACTATAAATCGCTTCCGTAAACTCCAGCTGCTTTGCGCGATCAGGAATTCGCGCAAACTGCTTTTCTGCTTTCTCCGTTAATTGCTGTGTATAGGCAGAGCGTGATTGTCCATGTCGGTGAGCTTGACGTTCAAGCATGTCATCCAGACTGCCTTCATCGACGAGTGAGAGATTGAAACTGGAGATGGCTGCGCTCTGTAATAAATCCAGCGCAATGACGTTATCCTTGGTGGCAAGCTCGGTGATCTGCTCAACAACTGTATCTGTGAGACCTTCCAGTTTTAGGGAGACCTGCACAGAGAAAAGATCTTTCAGCACAACAGCTGCACTCGGAATATTGACTTCGCCCGTGTCGCCATTCCACTCACCTTCAAAGTCGATATCTGCATCCACTTGAGTCAGGCCCAACTCATCAAGCATTTGCTGTTGTGGTGGTGCAAACATAGATCGGCTCAAAACGATATGAGCAACCTGAACACTGGCAATGATAGGGAAGCCGCCATTGTTGACGTCAAAGTCGATACTGACCCGCTCAATAGGCATAGATTGGCCCGTTGAACGATCCTGAAACAGCAGTCCCATAATCTCTGCAGTGGAATAGAGTGACATGGGAAGATTTGATGCTGGATTGCTTAGATCATTGGCATTGGGAAGATAAAGGTCCGTAATCGCGATCTTGTCTGCCGTGAAGTTGAAGTCTGGTTCGTCAACCTCGAACTTCGAAGCTGCAAATGCCCCGACAAAGATCCGCCCGTCACTTTCCACGGATGCCTGAGCCAGCGCCAGATCGCCAATCTTGAAACGCTTTGTCTGATCTACATTCGGATAACCCTCAATACCGCCAATAGAAAGCACGTCATTATCGACAGTAACCGGTCCTACATGCGTCAAGGTCAACCCGCGATCCTGAAGGTTCTGAAGAAAGGCCTTTGCGACAGCATTATCAGTATTGATCTGTGCTGATGCTGCAAGAGCAAGGCAGCTGCTGAAGAGGAGGGCAAAGAAGAATACCAGGAAGGCACGATGGCGACGTAACTCAGAACTGCGCATAGCTCGGCTCCAGATTGACCGCTAAGAGGTATTTGGGTGCTAAGCTGGCATATTGAGAGTTAGGGGCGCGTGTATATCACTGCAAAAAGTCAAACCACTCTGAGAGAAAACATGGTGGAAGCCTGCATTTCACAGCCATTTTGGAAAGCATCTGGGGATCGTTTAGGGTGTTTGGATGATTTTTACAGTTTTAAGTAAGCCTTAATCATAGAAATAGGTAGCCGTATTTTGCATTTTTAAGGTCGTGGTTGTGTCTCGCCATTATTTCGTATTTGTCCGCGCAATTTTGGTTGCTTTGGGATTGGCGCTCTTGCCATTGCTCATTGGCAATATGATCCTTGAGAACTTCGCGATGCACCAGGCGCGGAACGAAATGAACGCGATCGCAGATCGTTACATCTCAAGAAGCGAGGCCGCGATATCCGGTGCTGTAGAAATACTGCGCCAGATGCAGGTGAAAGGCCTGACATCCTGCACACGCCAAAATCAGGGTGAGTTTGAAAAGACTCTCTCAGAAAACGTCATCATAAACGCAATAGGGATCGTGGATCACCGCGGTGTGCCCATGTGTTACGTGCCGGCTCAGGTTCGCCGCGGTAACAGTATTCTCCCTGCACTCAAGCCAGATGCCCCGCGTGTTGGAATTGGTATGTCCTGGATGGAGTATCAGGGTATCCGCACGGCGCTGGTCTCCTGGAAACTTAGAAATGGCTGGCGTCTGGTTGCCAATATTTCTCCAACCGTACTCGCGATCGAACCGGGCCCAGATTATCTGCGCCATGCTTCTGAAATCGAAGTCCGGTTAGGGCGCGATCATGTCTGGGTCAATCCGACAAACAACAGCAACCTTCCTGTCATCATGGGCAGCAACTTCATCGAAGAGTTTGCAGCCTCAACGATCTACCCGATTAATGTGCGGATCCGAAGTGATCGCAATGCGGTCATGAGTCTGGTAGGCGAACTCAAGATCGTGGCTGTGATCGCCTGTTCAGGTATTGCTATTTTCTTGATCGCCTTGGGCGTCTGGCTTTCCTGGAAGCCTGAAAAAGATGCAGAAGACGACTTTGTCGCCTCCATCCGTAACAACGAGTTCATACCGTACTATCAGCCTGTCGTGGACATCGTAACTGGTGAGCTACAGGGCTGTGAAATGCTGATGAGATGGCAACTCCCCAACGGTAAAATGGTCTCTCCAGGTCAGTTCATGACCTACGCTGAAACATCGGGCCATATTTTCGAGATGACCCGAAGCATTATGCGCCAGTCCATTGATGATTTGGGAGAGCTCTATTCTCAGCATCCGGAACTGAAGCTCTCGGTCAACCTCTTCGCAGGCCATTTTAATGATCGATCCATTGTAGACGATCTGCTGGATATCTACGAAGACTCTCCAATTGCGCTCAATCAGGTGGTTATGGAGGTGACAGAGCGTCAGCCTCTTGAAGACATTGAACTGGCGAGAAAGATCATCGCAGAGCTACAAGCCCATGGCATTCGTGTCGCTCTTGATGATGTGGGAACAGGTCATGGCGGTCTGGCTTACTTGCAAAAACTGGGCATGGACATCGTCAAGATCGATAAGATGTTCATCGACCCACTAGGCAGCGAAGAGAATGCCTTCCGTCTGGTCGATGCCATAGCCGAACTCGCAGACACGATGAACATGGGTATCATCGCAGAGGGTGTAGAGAAGTATGAGCAAATTGTACTTCTGCGCGAGCTCGGAGTGTCTTCTGCGCAGGGGTACATCTTCTCCAAACCATTGCCAGCACGCAAATACCTTGAGTTTGCGGAGGATATCTTCACAGATAGACGTAATCCGGTGAAGGTGCTTGAAGAAAAGAAGCAAGCTTCTGATGAAGCGCTGGATCAGATCGTTTCTCAAAACGACGTCGACTAACCCAACCTACCTCTATTTCAACACAAGTCAGATCAATGCCCTCTGAAGGGCATAAATCATGCCGCCATGCGCATAACTTATCGCGCTTTGTTGAATAATATGAATATATTCCATAATTATATGTAACTCATGTCTGATAACCCGCTTCACCGCACTTTCTGACAGTCTTGGCTATCTCCCAAAAGCTCAGGAAAGGGAGGCGAAAGACAGTATTCTACGGAAAGAAGCAACTGGAAAAGAAATATTCACTCGCACGCAGTTTATTAGCTGCATGTGCCTCAGCACAGCCTTCAGCTTGGGTTAGCCTTTGCCAACCTCATTAATCGGAGCAAGGCGAACGATGAACCAGATCATAAAGGGTGCGGAATTGGAGAGCGCAGTTCCTGCAAATGTCTTTGTAGAAACAGTAACGGAAGTGACCCATTTCACGGACCGCCTTTTCCGGTTCAAAATCACGCGTCCTTCAAGCTTCAGATTCCGCTCTGGTGAATTTGTCATGATCGGTTTGATGATCGACGGAAAACCGCTCTTCCGTGCATACTCAATCGCCAGCCCTTCCTGGGATGAAGAGCTGGAGTTTTTCTCCATCAAAGTTCCAGATGGCCCATTGACCCAGCACCTGCAGAAAATCAAGGAAGGCGACCAAATCCTTCTGAAGAAGAAGTCCACCGGAACACTTGTGCTTGACGCTCTGTCTCCGGCAAAACGTCTTTATATGTTCTCCTCTGGAACCGGCATTGCTCCATTCGCCAGCCTGATCCGTGACCCAGAGACCTATGAGAAATTCGATGAGGTGATCCTGACCCACACCACTCGCGAAATCTCTGAGCTTCGCTACGGGGAAGAGCTTGTGGCCGACATCAGCAATGATCCGCTGATTGGTGAGGTCGCAACCGGTAAATTACATCTTTACAATTCTGTCACCCGCGAACGCTTTAAGCGGGAAGGGCGCATCACGCATCTAATTGAAAGTGGTAAGCTCTTTGACGATCTGTCAGTTCCAGTCTTAGACGTCGCAGAAGACCGGGCCATGATCTGCGGCTCCATGCACATGATTGCAGATACCAAGGCATTGCTGGAACAACGCGGTTTCACCGAGGGTGCCAACAACAATCCAGGTGATTTTGTTGTTGAACGTGCGTTCGTGGGCTAAACCACAGCGGAATATGTGATAGCTCATCTCTATTGCATTGGAGATGAGGTCACGTGGGCAAGAAAGTTTCATCTGAATATCTGCGCCGGGCAGCGCTGCATTATCTAAACAGATACAGTGCATCGGAAGACAGTCTGCGACGGGTTTTGAAGCGTAAAGTAGACAAACGGGCCAGAGAAGCAGATGAAGATCCCCATGAGTTCTATGAGCTGATTGAACCTGTGGTCACGTTTTGCCGTGATCACAAGTTTGTCGATGATCTTCAGTTTGCACAAAGCAAAATCAGATCGGCGACACTCAAAGGCAAGTCCAGCTCCCGAATAAAGCTGGAACTGAATGCCAAAGGTGTGTCTGGAGACGATATTCAGACAGCTTTTGACGACGAAAACCATGATGACCAACGCGCAGCAATTGCCTATGCCAAACGCAGGCGCCTTGGGCCGTGGCGGACAAAACCTAAAGAAGAGCGACGAGACAAAGAGCTCGGCAGTTTGATCCGCGCAGGCTTCCCCTTTTCGCTCGCTCAAAAGATCATTGATATGACCTTGGAAGAGGCTGAAGACATCATCTACGGGCCTGTTTCCTGAAGTTTTTCGTCAAATCCTCTGAAAAATCCTGAAAGCCTCTTGGGAGCGCAGCAATAATTCTTCTCTAGATTAGCACGATCTGCAATCAATCCAGCACTGTGCCTTTGGGAGAAAAGATGCCGGATTCAGATCTACGCGACACTTTCAGAAAATACGGTCTGCTCATCCCGGTGCTTGCGGGTCTATGCCTGTTGGTGAGCCCTCAGTTCTCAGTTGCCGACGACCTAACTCCAAAAGAAGAACCCTCTGACAAAACTGATGTCATAGTGACGCAGCAACAAGACGGAGGTGTTCACATCGATGAAATGCGTCAGTCAAAGTGTGCCGTCATGATTGATGACTTTGATGAATACCCAAGTGCAAGCGACTGGGATATTCACCGCATGAACAAGCCAGAAAACTTCCAGATTGAAAGCGATGTTGTGCGCGATGGTGGACACTCGCTGGCAATCACAGTGTTCGGCGATGATGAGTTGGACGCAGAGGGAAACCTGAAGAATGAACTTTGGGAGGCGCGTCAAAAGCGTTGTAATTTTGGCGATGAGGTTTGGTACTCATTCAGCTTTAAAATTGATGGAACCGTCTGGCCTGCCGGATCGACCCGCTGGGTGATTGGTCAATGGAAGGAAGACTCTGGCGGCAGCCCATTTCTGGCGCAACGGTTTGACAACGGCGTTTTTCACATCACTGTCCAGCACAATGACATTCGCAAACTAGTTGCGCAGGCAGAAGGCAGCTATCAGCAAGACTTTAAGGGGTTCTCGCAGGAGCTCCAGCAAATGCTGAGTTTGGATCGGCAAGGTTTTCGCAACAGAAATGATGCAAGCCGCACCTCAGACGAGTTCCTTGGCAGTGGCCTTTCAATTCCTGAGCTGAAAAAAGCGATTGAAGCACAGGACACCTCCAAGTTCCCATTTCTGGCGGACCCACAAACCTACTCAGATTATCCCGGCATTCAGATCGAACTCTCAGATGACCCGGTACTGCCGGATCCAACAACCGGATGGGTTGATATGCGATATCGCGTCAAAGGAAGTCGTGTCGGGCAGGGGATCATCGAGATTTGGGCCAACAACAGGTTCATCGCACGCGTTACTGGTTACATTGGTAATGATGAGTTTGCCGGTAAAACCCAATACTTCAAGTTCGGGCATTACCGGGATTATGATCGCGACGACTTACAGTCGACAGTGTATCTGGACCGCTTTCGCCGCGGCCCACACAGGTCTGATGTAGACTAGAACACGCCTTCAATCTGGCTGTTTTCATCAAGCCCGATGGTCTCTGCTGCCGGATGGCGCGGCAGGCCCGGCATCACCATAATATCGCCAGTCAGTGCCACAATAAATCCAGCCCCCGCGGAAAGTCGAACCGCACGCACATGGATGCTGTAGTCTGATGGCGCGCCAAGCAAGGCTGGATCGGTCGAGAAGGAATATGGTGTCTTGGCCATACATACTGAAAGGTGGCCGTAGCCTTGTTCCTCATAGGACTTGAGCTGATCTTTGACAGCCTGCTCACAGGTGACCTTTGAGGCGCCATAAATCTTTTTGCAAATCCGGCGTATCTTCTTCCAAAGAGCCAGATCATCTTCATAAAGATGTTTGAACTCTGACTGTGTCGTCTGGAGGATCTCAGAGACAGAGGTCGCCAGCTCCTCAGTGCCTGCTGAGCCATTGGCCCAATGTGTGCAGGGCACGGCTTTAACACCGAGCTTCTCCATACGCGACATGATCACGTCAATTTCCTGGTCTGTATCAGGGCCGTACCGATTGATCGCCACAATTACAGGAACGCCATAGCGCTTACAGTTTTTGACGTGTCGTTCCAGATTGCTCATGCCTTTTTCAAGTGCGGGGATGTTCTCTACTGTCAGATCATTCTTGGCAACTCCGCCATGCATTTTGAGTGCGCGAACCGTTGCCACAACAACAACGGCATTTGGTGTCAAACCAGCTTGACGGCATTTGATGTTGAAGAACTTTTCAGCGCCAAGATCAGCACCAAAACCAGCTTCCGTCACCACATAATCAGAAAGACGCAGCGCGGTCTTTGTCGCAATCACTGAGTTGCAGCCATGGGCGATATTGGCAAACGGACCGCCATGGATAAAGGCAGGGTTGTTCTCAAGTGTCTGAACCAGATTAGGTCGGAAGGCGTCTTTAAGCAGCGCAGTCATCGCGCCATCGGCTTTCAGATCCCGGCAGTAAATCGGTGTCTTATCTTTGCGATACCCAATCAACAGGCGGCCTAAACGCTCCTGAAGATCCTGCAGGCTTTCAGCAAGGCAAAGCACGGCCATCACTTCAGAAGCCACGGTGATGTCATAGCCAGACTCGCTCGGGAACCCGTTGCTGACGCCGCCAAGCCCAGTGGTAATGGAGCGCAATGAGCGGTCATTGATATCGACCACCCGGCGCCAGACAATCCGGCGCTGGTCAATATTCTCTGCATTGCCCCAATAGATTTGGTTGTCGATCATCGCAGAAAGCAGGTTATGCGCAGCAGTGATTGCATGCAGATCACCTGTAAAATGGAGATTGATATCCTCCATAGGCACCACCTGCGCGTAACCGCCACCCGCAGCTCCACCCTTCATGCCAAAGCATGGGCCTAACGAGGGTTCACGCAAGCAGATGGTTGTTTTCAGCCCGATGCGATTGAGCGCGTCGCCCAGGCCCACAGTTGTCGTAGTCTTGCCTTCTCCCGCTGGGGTTGGGGAAACAGCTGTCACAAGTATGAGTTTGCCATACGGATTGCTGCTCAGCTCTGGCATCTCATCCAGATTAACCTTGGCTTTAAACCGGCCATAAGGTTCAAGAGCGTCCTCCGGGATCTTCAGATTTTGAGCGATGCGCGCAATGGGTTTCATGTCTGCTGCGCGGGCAATTTCAATATCTTTCATGGAAAATCTCCAGATTAGAACGTGTAATCAAATGAGCCGGAGAGAGCGTCAAAAACGCAAATCAGGCAGGAACAGCAATGTAATCTCTACGTAGAATCTCTACCGAATGCACCTGCAAAGTTCAAGATTGAGGTAGGGCACTTGAAACTAACTTAGTTAACGGTGCTCATCTGTGTTTTGCTGAGATGTGAAATATTATTGCCTGAATAGCTGTTGGTCTGTTCTAAAATTCACCAGACTGCGCTTGCGCGGCAAATCCAAGAGCAGTAGAGCTGGTTGGCTTTTATAAACAAACTGCGCCGTGCCGTAGTTTCGTCGGTTAGGTCACCCCATGTTTTTATTTGAAGTTGCCGCGCTCGGTGCCGCTGCCACCTGGGCTATTGGTGGTCTCATTTCAGCAAAACCTGCAGCTCACCTTGGAGCCATTGGCTTCAACTGTGTGCGTATGTGGTTTGTTGTGGTGTTTCTGGGTATCTATGTCATTGCAACAGGCACATGGAACACGGTTGATTCAAGCCACGCCTCTCATATCTTTCTCTCGGGCTTTGTAGGCATCTTCATGGGGGACACTTTGTTGTTCCTCACGCTCAACCGTATGGGGCCGCGCCGCACAGCCATCCTGTTTTCCATGAACGCACCCATGTCAGCGCTTCTTGGTTGGCTGTTTCTGTCAGAGGAACTGTCATTTCAGGCACTTGTTGGTATCTCATTCGTTCTGGTCGGCGTTATCCTCGCCATTGCGTTTGGAAAGCGCAAAGACCAGCTTCATAAATGGGAGGCGATTAGAGGTCCTGTTGCCATTGGTGTCCTCTTTGGCACGTTGGCCGCACTTTCCCAATCAGTCGGGTCAATCATCATTCGTCCCGTTATGGAAAGTGGAGCAGATCCCGTCGCCATCTCGCTTATGCGCTGCACCATTGCAGCCTTTGGTTTGCTGGTGCTCTTTTACCTGCCGGGCCGTCCTTTCAGATTGGCGAACCCAATCAACAAAGAGATTGTCGCACTGGCCTCCTTGTCCGGCATGCTTGGCATGGGTATCGGCATGACGTTGATCCTCTATGCGCTGAGTGGCGGAGAGGTGGGCATCGTTTCTACCCTGTCTGCAACCACCCCAGCGATGATGCTGCCTGTCCTGTGGTGGCAAACCAAAGAGTTTCCTGCCATTGGGGCATGGATTGGTGCACTCCTCGTCATTCTCGGCTGTGCTTTGATTTTCATGAGTTAAACAGACGATATGCAACCATGCTGCCTAAGTACCACAAGCAGGTGCGACCTCAAGTGGCCGCACCGCAAGATCTGGTAGTGTGGCCGCATCAGCAATTTCTGTGAGTTTTGCAGGCAATTGGTCGAATTTTATCAAGTTCGCTATTCAGCCAGTTGACGAAAGCCCCTGAAATCTGATCAATAGCCGGGCATTTGGTATTTTTGTCGATTAGATAAAAATGAAAAGGGAACACGGTCCGATTGGAAAAGCCGTGGCTGCCCCCGCAACTGTAAGCGTAGAGTTGTTGCTCACACATGCCACTGACGCAGCTGTTTAAAGCAGTGTTGGGAAGGCGGAGCAACAGTAAGGACGCGCAAGCCAGGAGACCTGCCAGATGCAGTCACTCACCCACGGCACGGGGCGTGCTAAGGGGCGGTATTCCGTTCAGGTGACATTCACAGTGCGTCTGAGCGGTAATGAATCTGACTTTATTTCAAAAGGTTAGAACCAAGTTTCTTCAAAGACGCACAATGCAATCAACAGCATGGCATCCGTCATGGATGCTGTGAATGATGGACCAAACTCGTGCGTAACACATCTTGGATCGCAGCTAACCTCAAATCTGGTGTAGCTCTCTTAACTCTCTTAACTCTCTTAACTCTCTTCAGCTCAACACTTATCTCATCCGCAAACGAGACCGAGCTCGACGAAATCATCGTCATCGCCAACAGAACGGAAACCGAAGCCGGCAAAGTCGGCTCCACAACACATGTTGTGACCGAAGAAGACCTGAAAAACGACGGCGCTACATTTGTCTCTGAATACCTGACAAAACTCCCGGGAATTTCATTTTCGCAAAATGGTGGTGCGGGTAAGCAAAGCTCGCTGCGTATGCGCGGAATGAGCAATTATTACACCAAAGTTCTGGTAGATGGAATTGATATTTCCGATCCCAGCTCGCCACAGGTTGAAGCACGTTTGGAGCATATGTTGCTCAATGATGTGGAGCGTATTGAAATCCTCAAAGGATCTCAAAGCGCTCTCTACGGGGGGCAAGCCGTTGCTGGTGTAATTAACATCATCACGAAACGTGCTGAAGCTGGTACCGTAAACCATACTGCAACAATTGAAGGCGGTAGCTACGGCACCGTAAACGCTTCTTATGGGTTGAAAGCTGCCTCTGATCGGGCAGATATCGCTATTAATACGCAGCGTTTCCATACTGACGGATTTAGTGCTGTTTCCCCCAAGGGCCGCCCATCAGATGAAGATGGATATGAGAATAAGACATTTTCTGCAAAAGGCTCTGTTGATGTTACCGAAGAGCTAAACCTCTATTTTGCTGCGCGTGGCCTGCACGGCACAACCGAGTATGATGGGAGCACCTCACCAGCTGCAAACAACAAGGTTAAAGCCGAGCAATACTTTGGAAAAATTGGCGCGAATTACATCTGGCTTGATGAACGTATGACGACTGACGCGTCTATCCAGTTCTCTGATCTTACAAGAGAATATAGCAGCGGCTATACGGCAAAAGGTAACCGCGTTAAGTTCGAGCTGTTGAATGATCTTGATGTTAGCGACAGTTTCCGACTCAACTTTGGAGGAGATTGGAGCCGCGAAAAGGTGAAAGGTCAGACCAAGGACATCGAAGTCATTGGTGGCTTTCTACAAGCCCAATGGAATCCAACGGATCCACTGAATGTTAGTGGTGCTATCAGATTGGATCATCACAACGCCTATGGGTACTACCTGACCGGGCGAGGAACGATTTCTTATCAGGTTCTTGACGGTACTCGACTCCGTTCCAGTCTTGGAAACGGCTTCCGTGCTCCTTCATCCTACGAACTCTATGATAGCTATTCCGGCAATCCAAATTTTGAGCCAGAAACCAGTGTGAGTTATGATATCGGGGTGGATCAAAACCTGTTCAATGACAAACTCAAACTATCTGCTAGTTACTTTCATATCCTCACAGAGGATTTGATCATTAATGATCCTGTGACTTACAAGTATGAGCAAATCGACGGTCTGTCACGCAGCCAAGGGGCCGAACTTTCTGCAAACTGGGCTGCTCTGGATAATCTAAGCTTTAATGGCGCTTACACATACACTTGGGCGGTAGGGCCGGACAAAAAACGTTTACGCCGTGTGCCTCTGCACGACATAAACCTTGGTTTTACTTACAAACCATGGGAGCCTCTCGCGCTCAGTGTAAACGCTAATTATGTTTATGGTCTCAATGATCTGAACGATAGTAAAGAGCCAATTAAGCTCGACGACTTCGTTCTAGTCAACGCAAAAGCTGCCTACCAGTACACCGATAATCTGACGTTCCATGTCCGCGGTGAAAACTTGCTGGATCAGGATTATGAGCGGATCAAAGACTATCAGACACCGGGTCTTTCCGTTTACGCTGGTCTTACTGCCAGTTTCTGATTAAGTATGCCGCTCGGTGAAAGCTGAGCGGCAATCTTGCAGGGGATGGCTCTGCTCGGGCTGCCTTTCCATGTCTGTACGCCTCTCAAAAGGTCGAAATGCGAAATAAGATCAAAAAGATCATGCAAATGGCGTTTCTGATGGCTCTGGCATTCAGTCCTGTTGTTGCACGAGCGGACCAGAACGAGGCAGAGGCACCCAAGCGAGTTGTCTCTATGAACCTGTGCACCGACCAGTTTTCCATGCTGCTTGCAGGCAAAGAGCAACTTGTATCAGTCTCCAAACTAGCGTCTGACCCAACGCTCTCCGTCATGAGTGAAGAGGCAAAGGCCTATCCGGTCAATTTCGGTGGTGCAGAAGAAATCTACCTGATGAACCCTGATCTGGTGATCGCGGGGACATACACAAACCAAACCACAGTCCAGATGCTGCGTGGTCTCGGGATAACTGTGGTTCAGGTGCCGCCCGTTCGCACCATCTCAGACATCGCCAAAGAGCTACGACGTCTCGGTAAGGTATTGGGACGTGAGCAACAAGCTGAGACGCTTGCACGGCAGTTCACCTCTGAAATTCAGCAGTTTGTCGATGCTCAGCCAGCTGAACGAGCGCGGGCTGGGGTCTACTACGCCAATGGATACACGGCGGGAGATGGTAGTCTCGTCAATGAGTTGATCACCACCGCAGGCCTGCAGAACATTGCCAATAATCTGGGCCTGAAGGGCACGAGTAAACTGCCCTTGGAACTGCTGATACTTGAAGCCCCGCAGCTGCTTGTTGAGGGAACCCAGTTTTCAGATAAACCAGCACTGGCCTTTGAACTCCTTGCTCACCCGGCATTGAAGCGCACGCTCGGCAACAGTGGTCGTGTCATGGTCGAAGACAAGTACACCATTTGTGGCCTGCCGTTTGTGACGCAAGCTATTGGTAAACTAGCCAAACAAGCCACCAAACTAGGAGCGCAAGCCGAATGACCAAGCATCCGGATGCTCCGTTGATCACGGTTCTGTGCCTGATCGCAGCTATTCTGTTTGTGACCTCGCTCATGATCGGCGCTGCTGATTTGACATTCATGCAGCTGATTAAAGCAGCATTCGCCGCAGAAAAAACGCCCGTTTCTATCGTCTTTTGGGAGATCCGCGTGCCGCGCGCCCTTCTGGGCTTAATCACGGGCGCAACGCTAGGCCTGTCCGGTGCAGTATTGCAGGGCCTCCTGCGCAATCCCTTGGCGGAACCTGGTTTGATCGGCGTCAGCTCCTCCGCAAGTCTGGGCGCAGTCATTGCTATTTACACTGGGCTGACAATCACTATGCCTTTCGCACTGCCAGCGTTTGCATTGCTCGGTGCAGCGATTGCAGCAGTTTTGCTACCCATGCTGGCAGGTGGTAGAGGTCAGACATTGACTCTGATCCTTGCAGGCGTAGCGATCTCAAGCATCGCGACCGCACTCACCTCATTGGCGCTCAATCTGTCGCCAAACCCGTTCGCAGCCATGGAGATCGTCTTTTGGATGCTCGGCTCGCTGAACGACCGATCCATGCAGCATCTTTACATCATTGCGCCGTTCATCGTGATCGGCTGGGGCCTCTTGCTCATCACAGGCAAAGGCCTCAATGCGTTGTCTCTGGGTGAGGAAACCGCTCATACCATGGGCGTGTCTCTACCTCATCTGCGGTTTTGTGCAATTGCGGGAACAGCGGCCAGTGTTGGTGCTGTGACAGCTGTGACTGGAACAATCGGTTTCATCGGTCTGATTGTCCCTCATCTGCTACGTAAAATAGTGGGCGGAGAGCCGCAACGCCTTCTGCTGCCAAGTGCCATTGCAGGGGCTTGCTTGCTCACGCTTGCAGACATCACAGTGAAACTGTTCGGCCCACAATCCAACCTCAAGCTCGGAGTGCTGACGGCAATTGTCGGCGCGCCGTTTTTCCTTTGGCTGATCATTAAACAACGCAGGGCTTTGATCTGATGCTGCTTCAACTCAAAGACCTTTCTGTCAACTACGGTCCCAAGAACATCCTGTCCTCAATCAATCTGGAGATTGGTAAAGGTGAGATCGTCGGGTTGATCGGCCCCAATGGCTCAGGCAAATCCACGCTGATGAAAGCCATGGTCGGGCTAATCCCGTCTTATGGGGAGATCAGTTACGACAACCAGCTTCTCAAAAGCATCTCGGCCAAGCAGCTGTCCAAGCATGTTGCTTACATGGCGCAGGAGCGTGACGTGGCATGGGACTTGTCTGTAGAACGCATTCTGGCTTTGGGGTGTGAAGCAATCGGAGGCTCTGTAAGGACGCCCAAACACAAGGCGGAACTGGAAGAGACGATTGCAAGTTTGGGGCTGAAAGCAATCAGAAAAGCTTCAATCCTACAGGTGTCTGGTGGAGAGAAAGCACGTGCTCTGCTTGGCAGGGCCTTGATGCAAAAAACACCATTGATCATTGCGGATGAGCCAACGGCAGGGCTTGATCCGGAACACCAGCTGGAGCTGCAAGAGATTTTTCAAAAGCTGCAACAACAAGGCACGTCCATGCTTGTCAGCCTGCATGACTGGACATACGCAGCGCGCCTTTGCACGCGGCTCGCGATGTTAAAAGAAGGAAAGCTCGTCGCGTATGGCACGCCAAAAGAGGTGTTGACCGAAGAACGCGTGCAGGATGTTTATCGTGTCAAAGCCCATATTCTGCAAACAGAGCAGGGGCCTGTGATCACCCCCACAACACGTTTGTAAAAAGACCTTCGATTATTCGGGTGCAAGGCTCTTACGGAACATGCGATCAAGGTATGCCGCAGCCTCTTTAAAGCGGTCCTTGGACTTATTTGCCGGAAGCAACGTCTCCACCTGACTGTCAAAGTCAGCGTAATGCTGTGTCGTGGACCAGATTGAAAACAGCAGGTGGTACGGATCGGTCTCTGCGATCTTGCCTTCATTCATCCAGCCTTGAACAACGACTGTCTTCTCATCCACCAATGACTTCAAGGGGCCGGCAATCAGAGATTTGATGCGCGGAGCACCCTGCAAGATCTCGTTGGCGAACAAGCGGCTTTCCCGAGGGTAATCCCGCGCCATCTCCAGTTTGCGGCGTACATACGCGCAAATCTCTTCAATGGGTTCACCTTCAGGATTGAGCTGATGTAGCGGATCAAGCCAGATGTACAGCAACCGTTCAATCAGCTCTGCATGAATGGCGTCTTTGCTGTCGTAATAATAAAAAAGGTTTGGTTTGGACAAGCCAGCTTGCTGAGCGACCTGATCGATCGTAGATCCACGAAATCCATAGGTTGAGAACACATCCAACGCAGCTGCGAGGATCTTCTCAGTCTTTTCCATCTGAATTCGTGTTTTGCCTTTTGCTTCAGAAGCCTTAGCCATACTCTTTTCCAAATTGCTTAAGCACCGAACCTAAAAATACCCGCTCGGTATATGAGTAGGTTAGCACCTACGAAAACACAGTGCTCATATCAAGCTAAACACTAGTAGAAAAGTCGTGATGAGGCAGCTCACCCAATAATTGTTGTTTTTCTGCAATAAAGCGCATTCCCGAAAATTGGTTACGGTTTTCGGACAAGAATACGCGTAAAAATAAAGAGTTAAAGCTTGATGCGTGCATCCACATGAACACAGCCAGCTCTGGAAAGAGAAAGGCCGGGTTCATATGGAACCCGGCCTGTGTTTGCTTAGCTGACAGCTTCCGGTGTTTTTGCGTTGTCCGCGTTAAAGGCCGGAATGATCTTTTCGCCGTAATCTGCGATGATCTTCTCTTCATCACCACTGTCCAGATAGATGTTGAACTGAGTGATGCCCGCATCTTTCAGCTTGTTCAGCTTTTCAATGTGGTTTTCAGGTGGGCCGAGAACCGCAAAGCTTTCAACGATATCATCGGTAATAAAGTCGAGGAACGGATTGTCGCTCTGACCGTGCTTGGAGTAGTCATAACCACGACGGTTCTCAATGTAAGACGTCAGAGATGCAGGCACCTGATCGGTGTTTGATCCATACTTCTCAACAATGTCCGCCACGTGGTTGCCAACCATAGCAGGGAACCACTTGGTCTTCTCAATGCCTTCTTCCAGTGTGCCTGTATGAGCAGGAGCAGCTGCCATAATGCCGAAGTTACTCATGTCACGGCCAGCTTCCTCACCAGCAGCAACAGCCTGATCGCCAAGCCATTTGCAAATTCCTGGCTCCGCAATCTGAAGAATAAGACCATCGCCTACACGGCCTGCAGAACTCAGCGCCTTTGGTCCATAAGCCGCAACCCAGACAGGGAGCTCATAACCATCCGCCCATGGGAACTTCACTGGCTCAGGGCATTCACCGTACTGTGCTTCTTCACCACGGATCAGAGCTTTAACAGTGTGAGTGAACTCTTCCAGGCGCTTCAGCGGGGCAGGTTTTTTACCCATCACGCGCACAGCACTGTCGCCGCGGCCCAAACCAATATCAAAACGGCCGCCGGACTGTTTGGCAAGCGAACCAAACAAGCTGGCTGCATGAGACCAGTCACGGGTGTTCGGGTTGGTCACGCACGGTCCAAAACGCATGTTTTTGGTGTGTTCCATGCACATTGCCATAGCAACGAAGCTTTCACGCCACAGAATGTGACTGTCGTAGAACCAGCAATACTTGAAACCAGCATTTTCCGCCTGACGAACCAGTGCCTTAGCGCGCTCTGGTTCTACAAACCCCTTAAAGCAAATACCAAAATCCATGTGTGTCTCCTCCACAAATAGTAAGGTGTTGTTCAAAGCGTATCCTCGAAAAACGGCAGTTGGCTTTCGAAGAAGGATACGCCCGAAAAAGTCTTAGTGATCCGGTGCCCAGATGCGGATTCCTGCATGTGTAAACGGCACAGCTTTTGAAATGTTCTGACGAATGAGGATTGGAGTGATCGCCTCAATACAGCGTGCTGCTTTTGCATTGCCGCTATTGTAGGTTTTCACATCAAGCTTGTTCACCAGCTCCATCACCACCTTGCGGGCAGCAAGGCTGTCACCGCACACGAGGATGTCGCAGTTGATCGGCCAATCCAGATTGTTCAAAGTCGTGGCCGAAACATTGTGCAATGCGCCCACAACAGGAATGTCTGGCCCAAGCAAAGCTTGTGCAGCCTCAGTAGCAGAGCCTTCTGGCGGCATTTCGACGGTCTTCGGATCACCTGGCGCAAGCGGAACAACAATGTCGATCAGGATCTTGCCAGCAAGGTGCGGTTTCAGGGCATTTAACGTTGCGTCGTGCGCCGCATAAGGCACGGCAAGCATAACGCACTCACCAGCCGCGGCCACTGCATCCTCGTTCCCCATACCGTTGATCTGCGCAGAACCTTCTGGGAGCTTGGTCATCAACTCATCGGCAATTTCCTTGCCGCGAACTGCATCACGAGAGCCAAGCGCAACGGGAACGCCCGCACGTGCAAACCTGAGTGCAAGCCCCTGACCCTGTGGCCCGGTTCCTCCGATAATTGCTAATGTCATCGGAACATGTCCTCCTTCTTAGATCTTATTAAATCCTGTGCCGAACTCGCTTCCAGTGTCCAGTTCAGTCCGCGAAACAGCACAACAGGCGTCTGGCCTGCTTTGCTGATCACCAGACCGGAAGCCGCGGCCAACTCATCTGCAAAGGCAGGTTCGGTCACACTGAGCAAACGCCCATGTGCATCCGAATTGCCTTGTTCTTTGATTGTTGCGGGTACACCGGCAAGGCCCACCGCTACGTTCACTTGGCCAAGCCGCCAGGGCCGTCCAAAAGTATCCGTAATGGCAAAGCCGATCTCGGCGTTAAAGCGTTTGGAAAGCGCCGTCTGCATATGGGCAGCGCTGGCATCCGGGTCTTCAGGCAGCAAAATGAGCGTTTCATCTGTGCCGCTGTTGGATTCATCGACGGCCGCATTGGCGGAGATGAAGCCCAGACGGTGCTCACAGATCATCGTCCCTTCATTTTGCGTCGGACGCTTAAAATGGCGAACCACGCGGGTGCTTTCCCGCAAGATGATCTCAACCTTGCGTGGGTCTTTGTTCAACTCTTCCGCATAGGTCTGCGCCTCTTCACAAGGAGTGACATCTGACAGTCTTACAATGCGGCCTTCCGCCTTGGAAAAGATCTTATGCGCAGATGTTAGGACGTCTCCGTCTTGCAAAGAAAGCCCAGCTGCCTCAATGGCATCGCCCAAAATAGCAGCAAGATCATCACCGGGATTGATCTCTGGAATGTTCGGGATCGCGTGTAGAGAAAGTGTATGCATCAAACAGCTCTCCGGTCAGAACGGTTCTCAAGGAGCCGAGGCTGATGTGCGCTCAAATCTTCCATGTAATCGATATCTCTGGAAAAGGAGGAGGAGGGGGCGATCACGCAGTTCAAACCACGCTCTGCCGCCTGGGCCTGATGCTTCAGGAAGGATGAACTGCCATAGGTGAACGAAATGGCATCCGGCGGCGTTACAATCAGCACATTGGTGCCGTAGTCATGTGCCGGGCACAAAACCAGTGAATTCGGGGAACCAGCAAGCCCCAGAAGCCGCCCAAACTCACCAAAGTCAGGAGCTGCGATATCGGCAGGTAAAACGCAGAGTGTCTCGTAATCATGCGCTTTTGCCCAAAGAGCAGCAGTGGTCAGTGCGCAGTTCAGTCCATCTTCCTGTCCCTCTAAGATCAGGAGAAGGCGATGATCAGTCACGGTTCTTGCGATAGTCGTAGAACTGGTGACCACCGCGATGTCAAAGGGCGTGCTGCTGCGTGTCTGTGCGTCCTGCAGAAAGGCAATGGTCTGTGCAAACAAGTTCGCAGCCACGATGGCCCGTTCATTGGCATCAAGATCCGGTCCCAGACGCGACTTGGCTCTCGCAAAATCCTTTACCGGAACCACAACAAGCGTTTTAAGGGCGGTTTCCGTCATACGCTCAGCTCCCGAGCCTCTGATGCCTTTCCGCTGCCAACATCGGAAAGGGCAAGCAGCGACGCCGCCAGCCGTACTTTGTCATCGCGGGTCTTCATGAGGATCGTGTCCAATGAGGTACGCAGACCAAGGCCATTGATGGCAGTCACATGTTGCTCATCTGCATTATCAATCACAAAGCAATCCAGAAAATCCGCATAGATCTGAGCAACACCAAAGGCTGACGCTTCATAGCCAAGGGAAGATAGCATCCGGTCCGCAGGGCCTTTCACCACCCCCCCATTGATGATCGGTGAAACACCAATCTTGGGAGCCTTGGAGGCCTTTACTGCTTCCAGAATACCGGGAACTTTCAGGATTGGCAGAATACTCACGAGAGGGTTGCTTGGCGCGACCACAATTAAGTCTGCCTCCGCAAGTGCGTTCAGGGCTTCCTCGGTCGCATGTGCATCCTCGATATGATCGTAGTGCAGTTCCCGAACCTCAGGCGCACAGCGCTCTTTGACGAAGTATTCCTGAAAACTCAGCCAACCAGCCTCCGTTCTCACACGCGTTTGAACCATGTCGTCCGTTGGCAAAATCATCTCGCACTCAAGACCAAAGCTCTTGGCGATATCACGTGCAATATGCGTTGGGCGATCTCCCTGCCGACGCCTGTGTGTGCGGTAGATGTGCAGACCAAAATCACGGTCTCCCAGTGACATCCATGTATCGTCACCCAGTTTTGAGAGCGTGTCTAACGCGCGGTGGTTTTCATCCGCCACACCCCAACCTTGCTGGCGATCAATCACATCGGCCAGTGTGTAGGTGAGGGTATCAATGTCCGGCGAAACCCAGAGACCGTGGAAAGCCTCATCATCTGCAATGTTGCCGATGATGGAAAGTTCCACATTCTCCAGATGATACAGGCCCTCCGCCATTTTGGCGCCGCCGACCCCTCCGGCAATCAGAGTAACTTTGATAGGTGTGTTTGAGCTCATCCAGCACCTCCGATCGCTTGTACAGGCGCACCATCAGCCTCAGTCAGGAAGTTCAGCAGTCCGGAGTGTGCGCGGGCAACCAGAGGCGCCTGTTGTTCTGGCAATCCATCGGCAAAATCATTGATCACGCCATAAATGGTGTTGCGCTGAACAGGCTCTCTGTCTGCTTCCTGAATGACTTGGCACATTTCATAGGCTGTGATTTCCTGCCCATGAGCAGCGCCAGCAGAACGGGAGATGCTCTCATTCATCAAAGTGCCGCCCAGATCATTCACACCGCATTGCAAAAGATCAGAGGCAAACTCTGCACCAAGCTTGGTCCAGGAAACCTGAATGTTGTCGATCCAGCCATGCAGCATAATCCGCGAAACTGCATGCATCTTGCGTACTTCCAGATCAGTCGGGCCGGGGCGCACGTTTTTCGGATCCGCCGTATAAAGCGGGCTCTCGGAGTGCACGAAGCTCAGGGGCACCAGTTCGGTGAAGCCTCCGGTTTCCTTTTGAATATCGCGCAGCAAGGCAATGTGAGCTGCCCAATGCTCCGGTCCATCAATATGGCCGTACATGATCGTTGCGGTGGTTGGTATTCCAACCTCGTGGGCCGCTTTGATGATCTCCACCCACTTCTCAGTGCTCAGCTTGTTGCGGGTCAGCTGCTGGCGAATATCCGTATCCAGAATTTCAGCCGCTGTGCCGGGCAGGGAACCCAGTCCGCAATCCTTCAGGTCCTGAAGAAAGTCCGTGTAAGACTGCTTGGTCTTGGCTGCACCATACCAAACCTCAAACGGTGAAAACGCATGGATGTGCATGTCCGGCAGCGCTTTTTTGATCGCCAACACGAGCTCACGATAATAAGTGCCTTCCATTTTCGGGTGCAGTCCACCCTGAATGCAGACCTCAGTCGCTCCGCGGTCCCAGGCCTCTTGTGCCCGTGCAACAACTTGCTCAGGCACCAGCCATTCAGCACCCGGATCTTCGGTTCGCTTGGCAAACCCGCAGAACTTGCAGCCCATGTAACAGACATTGGTGAAGTTGATATTCCGGTTGACTACAAAACCAACTTTATCGCCATTGCTCCGCTGCCGAAGCGTATCCGCCACATAGGCAATAGCTGGAAAGTCCTCTGCAGAGGCACGAAACAGGCACTCACCTTCAGCTTGAGAAACCTCATTACCAGCCAGTGCCTTGCTCAGGATGTCACGAACTGAGGCGCTGACAGCGTGAAACCCTAGCGTATCATTCGTACGCTGCGGGAAACTATGAAGGGTCATAGGGAGCCTCCTGACTGAAGCGAGGCAGAGGAACCCATCTGTTCCCAAAGCCCTTGAGATTTTGAAAGCACAGCAGGGTCAACAAACTCGGTTTTATCGTGCAAGTAACTCGGATAGACGGTCAGGCGCTCTTCCAGTTTCTGCCCTGCCAACTGGGTCGAATGAGCAAGCTCATCAATCACCGGCCAGCGGTGCTGTGGGTTGATGAAATCAATGGTAACCGGCGAAATGCCACCCCAGTCGTTGATACCCGCACTCAGGTATTCCATATGTCGCTCACTCAGATTTGGCGGTGCCTGAAGACTGATTTCTGGTGAAAGGATCAGGCGTGCCACGGCCAGCGTGCGCAGCATGTCATCCAGCGAAGGTTCCGGATGGTTTTCCATTCCGATACCCGGCTTGCGCTGGAAATTCTGAATGATCACTTCCTGAATATGGCCGTGCCGAGCATGGCTTTCGTTGATGGCTTCCAGCGCTTCAATGCGCTCTTCCCACGTCTCACCAATGCCGATCAGCAATCCGGTGGTAAACGGGATCTTCTTTTGTCCAGCACGTTCCAGTGTACGCAGGCGCTGAACAGGCGCTTTGTCCGGACAGCCATAGTGCGGCTGGCCTTCTTTCATCAATCGGCGACTGGTTGTCTCCAGCATCATGCCCATGGAGGCGGCAAAGGGGCGCAGCTGGTCAATCTCTTCATCGCTCAGCGTACCCGCATTCACATGGGGCAGGAGAGTTGTTTCCCGCAGCGCCATCTCACAAGCATCCGCCAGATAGCTGACCATGGAACTGTAGCCAAGCGTTGCCAAAGCCGCTTTCGCCTGCTCGTAGCGCAGTTCGGGTTTCTCACCCAGACTGAACAGCAGTTCCTTACATCCGGTCTCTTCACCCTGACGCGCCGTACGCATCACTTGCTCCGGTGTCATGATGTTGGCTTCGGGCGAACTGGGGTGTTTGACAAATGTGCAATACGTACATGTATCTCGGCACATGTTTGTCAGTGGTACAAAAACTTTACGGGAGTAGGTGACAGTGTTGCCCCAATACTGAAGCTTTACTGTAGCAGCCTGTTGCATCAGATCCCGAAGATCTGAGCCTTGCACTTCCCCCAGGTATCGCGCTTGGTCAGCAGTCAGCATAATTTTTTACCTCTCGGTCAAAAAATATCTGCAACTAACAGTTAGTCAAGGGAGAATTATCTCTCGGCTAGAATAAATATGCTGCAATGCAAATAAAACAAGCAGTGTTAAGAGTCTGTTTCAGCAACGGAAAGCTTTATTTTGCAATGATTTTTGTAAAGGTGCTTTGCAATATTGAACTATCAAAATCTTATTTGTGCAAAATTTTAGCAGTACATGCATAAATATCCGCCTTTCCAGTGTGTTGTTTCCCTTGATAAGTAGATGGGGAAACTTTGATTCCGATGATTTAGAAAAAAACATCAAAAAAACTTAGTAAGCTGTGGAGTTTTCTTACCTGCAACGCGCTTATCTCGCAGTTTTGGGAGGGCCTCTAAGTGTTTTACCTATTGGAATATCAGGAGAAATTTTGAAGTCGGCTGGTGAAATTGATCCATTTTTGAAGGTGGGTTGACAGATAATTGACTGTTTGGTCCAATTTACCCAAAGTTTTGGGAGGGGAATATCCAAGATTTAAGCTGAACTAAGCTATTGTATGAGGGGGCCACCTCTGCATACGATACCTACTCTGTTCCAAATGGGAAAAATAACCCTGCGGGAAATCTAGTAGATTGAATTTTTGACATATTTTGCCTGCAGCCTGTTTATGTGCGGTTGCAATCCGTCCGTCCTGTCAAAAAAAGAGATACAGCTTGAATCCTGCGAAAGTCCTCATCGGTTTTATCAGTTTTATACTCCTTCGGGAGACCAGATAACTATGGCGAGCCCGTTGCGTTTTTAAAGAATAGAGCGCGGGTAAGTTGAATAAAACGACGTTGTAAAAGCGTTATCGGAGAGACTTATGAGTAAACTTGGCTCAAATCATCGTATTAATGGTGACAGACTGTGGCGTAGCCTTATGGATTTGGCCCAAATCGGACCCGGTGTTCGTGGCGGCAACAACAGGCAAACGCTTACAGACGAAGATGCCGAGGGCCGCAAGCTTTTCACCAGCTGGTGTAAGGCTGAAGGCATGTCAATGCACATCGATACCATGGGCAACATGTTTGCCCGGCTGGAAGGGGAAGATCCGAGCCTTGACCCGATCATGATCGGCTCTCATCTGGATACGCAGCCAACTGGTGGCAAGTATGATGGTGTGCTTGGTGTACTTGCAGGTCTGGAAGTAATCCGTTCCATTCGTGAGCGTGGCATCAAAACCAAACGCCCAATTGAAGTCGTCAACTGGACCAACGAAGAAGGCACCCGCTTTGCTCCAGCAATGCTGGCTTCTGGCGTGTTTGCTGGCATGCACACGCAGGATTGGGCCTATGACCGCGAAGACGCAGAAGGCAAGAAGTTTGGCGATGAACTGAAGCGCATCGGCTATGTAGGTGAGGAACCGGTAGGCGCCCGCAAACTCCACGCCATGTTTGAACTCCACATTGAGCAGGGACCAATCCTTGAAATTGAGGAAAAGGACATCGGTGTTGTCACCCACGGGCAGGGCCTCTGGTGGCTGCAGGTCACCCTCACAGGGAAAGATAGCCACACCGGCTCAACCCCAATGCCTATGCGCAAAAACGCAGGTCTCGGCATGGCGCGCATCACAGAGCTGGTGCACCAGATTGCAATGGAGAACCAGCCGGAAGCCGTTGGCGCCATTGGACATTGCGACGTCTATCCAAATAGCCGCAACGTGATTCCGGGTAAAACCGTCTTCACCATCGATTTCCGCTCCCCGCATCAGGACGTTCTGGATGGCATGAAAGCTAAACTGGAAGCTGAAGCACCGAAAATCGCAGAAGAACTTGGTCTGGGCATTGAAATCGAAGCCGTCGGTCACTTTGATCCGGTCACCTTCGATGAAGGCTGCGTTTCTGCCGTGCGCAATGCAGCAGAACGCCTGAGCTATTCCCATCGCGACATCATTTCCGGCGCAGGCCACGATGCTTGCTGGATCAACCGTGTAGCGCCAACAGCCATGATCATGTGCCCATGCGTGGATGGTTTGAGCCACAACGAAGACGAAGAGATTTCAAGAGAGTGGGCAACCGCAGGTGCTGACGTGCTGTTCCATGCAGTGCTTGAGTACGCGGAAATTGAGCAAGATACCACCGAGCCAGCCGAATAACCCATAGATTTGAAAGAGTTGAGGACTGCAATATGTCTAAAGTTATCAAAGGCGGCACGATTGTAACTGCCGATAGAACCTACAAGTCTGATGTGCTGGTTGACGGTGGCAAGATCATAGAAATCGGTGAGAACCTTTCCGGTGATGAAACGCTGGATGCCACTGGCTGTTATGTCATGCCGGGCGGGATTGACCCGCACGTGCATTTGGAAATGCCGTTCATGGGAACGCATTCTGCAGACAACTTCGAGATCGGAACAAGAGCTGGCCTTGCTGGCGGCACAACTATGGTGGTGGACTTCTGTCTGCCATCCCCCGGCCAGTCCATGATGGAAGCGCTTGCCATCTGGCAGCAGAAGTCCGGCGCAGCATGCTCGGATTACTCCTACCACATGGCTGTTACATGGTGGGGCGAGCAAGTCTTCAATGAGATGCAGGAAGTGGTGGATCGTGGCATCAACACCTTCAAGCACTTCATGGCCTACAAAGGCGCCTTGATGGTGGATGATGACGAAATGTTCGCATCCTTCCAGCGGTGTGCTGCCCTCGGCGCAATGCCACTTGTCCATGCTGAAAACGGTGATGTAGTCGCCACCATGCAGCAAAAACTGTTGGCAGAAGGTAACAACGGCCCGGAAGCGCATGCCTACTCCCGTCCGCCGGAAGTGGAGGGTGAGGCAGCCAACCGTGCAATCATGATTGCGGATATGGCTGGTGTGCCACTCTACATCGTGCATACAAGCTGTGAGCAGGCCCATGAAGCCATTCGCCGCGCCCGTCAAAAAGGCATGCGTGTGTATGGGGAGCCACTCATTCAGCACCTGACACTGGATGACAGTGAGTACGCCAACCCGAATTGGGACCACGCCGCACAGCGCGTCATGTCGCCTCCGTTCCGCAATAAACAGCATCAGGATAGCCTTTGGGCAGGCTTGCAGTCCGGCTCATTGCAGGTGGTCGCAACTGACCACTGCGCCTTCACATTGGAGCAGAAACGCTTTGGTGTTGGCGACTTTACCAAGATCCCGAACGGTACAGGCGGTTTGGAAGATCGCATGCCAATGCTCTGGTCAACCGGTGTGCGCACAGGCCGCCTGACCATGAACGAGTTCGTAGCTGTCACTTCCACCAATATCGCCAAGATCCTGAATATGTATCCTAAAAAAGGTGCAATTCTTGAAGGGGCGGATGCCGACATTGTTGTCTGGGATCCTAACCGCTCAAAAACAATCACTGCTGCAAATCAGCAGTCCTGCGTCGAATACAACGTGTTTGAAGGCAGGGAAGTGGTCGGTCTGCCACGCTTCACACTCACCCGCGGCAAAGTCGCGATTGAGGAAAGCACGGTTAAAACCGAACCAGGTCACGGTGAATTCGTTGGTCGCGAGCCAAATGCTCCGGTCGGCGCCGCTCTGTCCAAGTGGAAGGAAATCACAGCGCCGCGCAAAGTTGAGCGCCGGCCAGAATTGATGCCAGCAGGCGTATAAGCCGACATACAGAGCAAAAGGCGCATCTCCGAAAAGAGGGCACTGGCTTTCGTAACAAGATGCGCTCGAAAGCAACAATTTAGAGCATGTCGCGGAGCTGAAAAGCACTGCGATATGCCATCAGGTCCGCGTGGGGTACGCGGGCTGGTCATTAAACGCAGTAGTATTTTTAGAGGGGATCTGCTGCTTTTAATCTGAGGGGGAATTACTCGATGTCGGATTCAACTCTAGGCTCAACCGGGAATGTCGTCCCGGACGAGTTTGGTATTATCCATCAGGAACTCGTCGGAATCGACGGTGATCTTTACAACGAAGATCAGCTGCCAACCGCTGCAGTAGCTCGTACATGGAACTGGGTTTCCATCTCCGCGCTCTGGGTCGGTATGGTGGTCTGTATCCCAACGTATCTGCTCGCGTCCTATCTGATTGGCGCAGGCATGAGTTGGGATCAGGCGGTCATGACGATCCTGCTTGCCAACGCAATCGTTCTCATTCCAATGGTTCTGATCGGCCATGCAGGCACCAAGTACGGTATTCCGTTCCCGGTTCTGCTGCGCTCGTCCTTCGGTCCAGCTGGTGCAAAATTTCCAGCAGTCGCCCGTGGTATCGTGGCTTGTGGCTGGTTCGGTATTCAGACATGGGTTGGCGGTTCCGCGATCTACGTGATCCTGAACACGCTCATGAGTGGAGCGCTGACAGGTGACCCGCTCCCAATTCTGGGCATCAATGCAGGCCAGTTTGCCTGCTTCATGGCGTTTTGGGCGCTGCACCTGTACTTTATCAAAAACGGTACAGAATCCATCCGTTGGCTGGAAACTTATGCAGCACCATTCCTGCTCGCAATGGGTCTGGCACTGCTGGCATGGGCTTATGTCAATGCGGGTGGTTTCGGCGCGATGCTCTCCACTCCAAGCCAGTTTGCTGAAGGTCAGCCCAAAGAAGGCCAGTTCTGGTCCGTCTTCTGGCCAAGCCTTACAGGTATGGTCGGCTTCTGGGCAACCCTTGCACTGAACATTCCGGACTTTACGCGCTATGCAAAGAGCCAGAAAGACCAGTTCATGGGGCAGGCTGTTGGCCTTCCAATCCCAATGGCGTTGTTTGCGTTCATCGCCTCTGCGGTAACCTCCGCAACTGTGGTGATCTTCGGTGAGCCAATCTGGGATCCAATTGTACTTGCTGAGAAAATGGGCGGCATGAGCATTATCATCGCTCTGTTCGCACTCATCGTTGCAACGCTCACCACCAACCTGGCAGCAAACGTTGTGGCTCCGGCACATGGGTTCTCCAACCTGGCACCTAAGTCCATCAACCTGCGTACAGGTGGCTACATCACAGCAGCTATCGGTCTGGTGATGTTCCCATGGATCCTCGTGAACCACATCATTGGCTGGTTGATTGCATACTCTGCACTGCTGGGTCCAATCGCGGGAATTATGCTGGCAGACTACTACCTGCTGCGCAAAACCAAACTCAACGTGGAAGACCTGTTCAAGCACAACGGCATCTATTCCGGCTCAAACGGCTGGAACTGGGCAGGCGTGCTTGCGCTGATCATCGGTATCCTGCCAAACCTTCCAGGGTTCCTGGCAGGTGTAGGTCTTTCCGGTCCAGCCTCACCACTGTTCGCAACCATCTACACCTATGCATGGTTCGTTGGTCTGTTCGTGGCAGGTATCGCCTACCTAATTCTGGCGAAAATCCTGAACAAGTAACAGGCAAACACACACTAAATAACGAGAAGAAGGGGCGGCGTATCATGCGCCGCTTCTTCCTGTTTCAAAGGAAGAGAAAATGCCAAAAGCCTATTGGGTCGCTCACGTCACAGTCACAGATCCTGAGCCCTACAAGCTCTACGCAGACGGAGCTTCTGCTGCATTCAAAAAGTACAGTGCCAACGTTCTGGCCCGCGGCGGCAAGTTTGAGGATCTGGAAGGCACAAACCATCCCCGCAACGTGGTGATCGAGTTTGCCGACATGGAAACCGCAATGGCGTGTTACAACAGCGAAGAGTATCAGGCGGCCAAAAAGCATCGTGAAAACGCTGGCATTGCCAACATCATCATCGTGGAAGGCGCCTAACGCGCATCTGGATCGGATGAAACGAAAAAAGCCGCAGCGATCAAACTGCGGCTCTTTTTATGTCTTCTGGTGAAAACTTATTTCTCTCGCAATTCCCGGCGCAAAATCTTACCCACGGTCGATTTCGGAAGCTCTTCCAGAAACTCCACGTATTTCGGCACCTTATAAGCCGCCATCGCATTATGGCAGTAATCCTGCACGGCTTCTGGCGTAACGTCCTCGTTGTTGCGCACAACAAACGCTTTCACCGCTTCGCCAGTCCGCTCGTCAGAGGTACCTGCAACAGCCACTTCAACCACACCCTTGATCTCAGCTATCACAGCCTCGACCTCTGCAGGATAGACGTTGAAGCCAGACACAAGCACCATGTCTTTCTTGCGGTCAACGATCTTGAAGTTGTTGCGCTTGTCCATGATCGCAATGTCACCGGTACGGAAGAACCCGTCCGGCGTCATCACCGCAGCGGTTGCCTCCGGTTTGCGCCAGTATCCCTGCATGATTTGCGGCCCGCGTGCACAAAGCTCACCCGGCTGGCCAAGCGGAACTTCATTGTCCTCCGCATCCAGCAGTTTGATCTCAGTCTTTGGCATGGACTGGCCAACTGTCTCGGTAAACTCGGTGCTGTCAAACGGGTTCACAGAAAGGATGGGCGAGGTTTCACTCAGGCCATACCCTTCAATGATGTGGTGACCGGTAACCTGTTTCCACTTATCCGAAATTGCCCGCTGAATGGCTGATCCACCACCCATGGCAAATTTGTAGTTGCTGAAGTCCAGCTCATCAAAGCCCGGGGTATGCAGCAGGCCATTGAAAAGCGTGTTCACCCCGGTGATCACGCTGAACTTCCACTTCTTGAGTTCTTCAACAAACCCCGGCATATCGCGTGGATTGGTGATCAGCACATTGCGGGATCCCAACCAGTAAAATGACACGCAATTCACCATCAACGCGAAGATATGATAGAGCGGCAGCGCCGTAATCACGATCTCCTCACCAGCCCGCATAAACCCGTCTGTCGCCGCATCAAACTGTGCGATATTGGCAACCAGATTGCCATGGCTCAGCGCAGCGCCTTTAGAAAGGCCCGTGGTGCCGCCCGTATACTGCAGGTAAATCAGATCACTCGGATTAATCTGCGGCGGTGTAAAGTCCAGCTGCTCACCTTTTTCAAGAACATCTGAGACTGTCAGGCGGTCTGCAAACATCTCGTGTGGAGGCGGTGAGGGCATGTCCACCCCAGACGCATCACCTACATTCGCAATCACCACATTTTTGATTGGTGTATCCGCAACAACCTCTGCAAGCGTCGGGCTGGAGCCCGAGAAAATAAAGATCGTATCGGTGTCCGCATCGTTGAGCTGGTGCTTCAGCTCGCGCGGTGTGTACATAGGGTTGACGTTCACCTGCACCAGTCCGGCGCGCAATATGCCGAACATGATAACCGGAAACGCCAGAATATTTGGCAGCATAATGGCGACGCGGTCGCCTTTCTTCAGGCCCAGCTCATTCTGCAAATAGGCAGCAACTGCGCGAGACTTCTCATCAACGTCTTTAAATGTAAGTGACTGGCCAAAATTGGTGAAGGCGACATTGTCTGCAAATCGGCCATTGGCCTCTTCAAATATCTCGATCACAGACCTGTAACCGTTCACATCAATTGGCTTGGTGAATACAGTAGGTGTCCAGGTTGGAGCACTAAGTGTATCAGTCATAATTCCTCCCAAAATTAAAACCTATACGCGTATATTAGAATATTCTTTCAGCTTACGCTTTAGGAATATCGTTCATCATTCAATATCTTATGGATTTTTTCTTTTTCCTCTTCAAAATCCCTAGGAGGAGCAAGGCCAAGTGAGCCTATTGCTGCCATGAAAAGCATATCAACCATGGCCTGCGACCCAAAACGGGCAGGGCCGGCATTGCGAATGGCTTGATTGGCGGTGAACCCGGTAATGAGCTGAACCGTCTGACGCACCTGCATCTCCCAGTCCTCAAATGGAATCTGGTCCTTATAAGGGGCGCTGAGTTCAAGAATACGCTCTGCTGTCATGATGGTCAGCTGCTGGAAGCGCTTCCAGGTCTCAGGCTCCTTTGCTGAGATCTCATGAGCGGCGCGATACAGGCCAACATTCTCCTGCAGCAGTTTGTGATTCAGAGCTGTCACAAAGTAGATAGTACTCTCAAGCGAGCCGAGGGGATCCTGCAGATCCTGAATAAGGCGTTGAGCATGCTCCTCGTAAATCTCAAAAAGGCGCTCGAACAACATTTCCTTGTTCTTGAAGCGAAAGTAGAAATTACCCGTAGACGAACCCGCAAGTTGAACAATGTCTGAAACCCTCGCCCGCGCTACACCCTCTTTGGCAAAAATCGTTTTTGCAGCTTGCAGGAAATTCTGCTCCGCCTCATAGCCTCGTTTTTGTTTTGGCTTATAAGATTTCATTTTACACTCAAACTAGACGATAAGTTCTGTTTTTGATAATGATAATTGTGTTGCCAAACTATAACATCTCTTGGCTTGGGGCCACTGATAATAGCAGAATGCATGTGTGATTTGGGAACATATTGGGGGGACTATGAAATTACGCGAATTATTGCTGGGGGTGGCCTTTTCATTCACTGCATTTGTGGGCGTGGCACAGGCTGCCAAAGAGCTTAAAATTGCAACCAGTGCGCCTTTAGGTACTCCATGGGTCAACCATGTGGAGGCCATTGCGAGCAAAATATCGGCCAACTCAGACGGGGCAATAAGCGCGAAATTATTTCATGCAGGTCAACTCGGTACAGAACCGGTTATGGTCCAAAAAGCCATTCGCGGGCGGATCGATATTCTCGGCAGCTCCATGACGGCGTTTTCCACGGTTGTCCCGGAAATGGCTCTCATGGGTGTTCCGTTCCTGTGGGACAGCTATGCGCAAATTGATTGCGCAATGGACAAACACCTGACGCCTGTTTTTGAACCTCTCTTTGAGAAAAAGGGTTTCAAGTTCCTGCAATGGAATGAGCTGGGCTGGATTCATACCTTCGGCAAAAAACCATTTCTGGCTCCTGGTGATGTGAAAGGCGTGAAAGTGCGTGCAGCACCTGCCAAATACTCGGTCAACTTCTGGCAGGGTATGGGCGCAAACGGTGTCGTTCTGCCACTTGCCGAAACGCCGTCTGCACTGCAAACCGGCATGGTGGAAGGCGGAACACTGCCAGCCATGACCTACGTGGCCATGGGCATGGGCAAGATGGCTCCCCATCTCACACTCTCCGCGCACCTTCACCAGTCCGGAGCACTGGTCATGAGCATGCGCACTTGGAAAAAGTTGAGTAAGAACGAACAGGACAGCATCACAAACGCTCTGGTGCCTGTCCAGGGTCTTCGAGATGAAGTCCGCTCCATGGCAAAGGACATGCTCGCAGGTTTTCAGGAAAAGGGCGGGCACGTCCATAAGCTTTCAACCGAGCAACGCGAAGAATGGAAAACAGCTGTCCTGCCATTGCGTGAGCAACTGGTGAGCTCAATCGGCGGGCAGGCACAAGAAGTCTGGCCTAAGATTCTAGAGGCAAAGAAAGCCTGTGTGCTTTGATCCCATGACACCTGAAAGGAAGAGCCCACTACATTTTGAGGGCTCTTTTCAATTTGCATGAAGCGATTTTTCCAGCTGCTGTACCGATTTGAAGCGACACTTGCTGCTCTGGCCTACATCATCGTGGTGTTAGCCATGCTAGCGGATGTCGTTGCACGAGAGTTTTTTGATCTCTCATTGATGCACAGCAGCAAGATCGCGCTGTTTGCAGCCATTTTTGCTGGCATGCTGGGCCTTGGCCTTGCAACATCCACCGGCAACCACATCCGCCCCAAGATCACTGACCAGCTATTACCGGCAGTTTGGCAAAACCTTCTGCAGCGGCTGGGAGACGTCTTGAGCGGCGCTCTCTTCCTGCTCGCGGGTTATGTCTCGTTTGGGCTCGTGCAGTCCTCCTATGAAATCGGGTTCCTGGTGCCCGTGGTGGATTGGCCGCTCTGGTGGTTTCAGTCCATCATGCCCTACGCCTTCTGCTCCAACGCCCTCAGATATTTCGGCTTTGCGCTGTCGCCCTCTTTAAAACCAGAAGAGGCAGATGCGGCATGACCTATGCGCTCCTTCTCACACTCGCTGTTCTGGTGATGCTGATCTTGCGGCAGAACCTCATCGTAATCTTGATGGTGCTCGGCGGGGCAGTACAGCTTCTTTATAGCGATGGCGAGCTGATGTTCATGGCGGAGGACTTTTGGGCCGCGCTGGATCGCGAAGCGCTTCTGTCCATTCCCGTATTCTTGCTCTGCGGCTCCATCATGAGCCGCGGTGCCATTGCGGAGCGGCTCGTCACAGTCCTGAAAGCAATGACTGGATCTTTGTCAGGAGGTCTCGGCGTAGCAACAATCCTTTCCTGCGCTTTTTTTGCTGCAATCTCGGGCTCCTCCATGGTTACGCTGCTGGCGGTTGGGTCTGTACTTTACCCGGCACTGCGAGAGCAGGGGTACTCCACCAGTTATTCTCTGGGTGCGCTATCGAGTGCAGGCACACTCGGTGTCGTCATCCCGCCAAGCATTCCGATGATCATCTACGGTCTGGTCACAGAAACCTCGATCACTGACATGTTTCTGGCGGGCGTCATTCCAGGACTTTTACTCACCATCGCTTTGGCGATCTATTCAGCCTGGGCCAACAGAACGATCCCGCGCACAGGCTTTGACGTGAGCGCAGCAGGCAGTGCAATCACCAACGGAATTTGGTCCCTGCTTATGCCAGTCATTCTGCTTGGGGGCATTTACTCCGGATACTTCACAGCCACAGAAAGTGCTGCCATCGCCTTGGCCTATGCGCTCGTTGTCGAGCTGTTCATTTATAAAGAGCTCACACTGGCCCAGCTCTGGGATGCTGTCATTCACACAACCCAGATGCTCGGCGGCTTGCTCCCAATTCTTGCGATCGCCGCAACTTTGAACATGGTGCTGACCACTGAGCAAGTTCCAAGCCAACTGGCAGAATGGCTGTCCGCGCACGTGGACGAAAAATGGATGTTCCTGATCGGCCTCAACATCCTTCTGCTGATGGTTGGGTTCTTTATGGAAATCATCTCTGCACTGCTGATCATGGCGCCAATTCTGCTCCCCGTGGCAACAATCTACGGCATCAATCCAGTGCATCTGGGTGTGATCATGATCATCAATCTGGAGATTGGTCTGCTGACACCACCTGTCGGCATCAATCTCGTGGTTGCTTCCCAGGCGTTCAGGGAAAGCTTCTGGACTGTCACAAGGTCAGTCATTCCATTTGTCCTGATCATGCTCTGCGTGCTGCTGCTCGTTACCTTCCTGCCTGATCTCTCACTCTTTCTTGTAAGCTGAGGAACCCGTAAATGATTGAAAATATCTTCAAAATGACGGCAATCGAAGTTTCTCAAGCAATCCGTGACAAGCAGATCACATGCAGTGAGGTGATAGAGCAGCATCTGACGCGCATTGATGAAACCGCGCATCTGAATGCCATCACCACCCGCTTTGATGATCAGGCCCGTCAGGCAGCAGAGCAGGCAGACCAGGCGGTGCAGCGCGGTGAGCCGTTAGGTCCACTCCACGGCATTCCCGTCACCATCAAAGAAAACATCGATCAGGCTGGCGCCTCCACAAACAACGGTGTGAAAGCATTTGCGGGCCTGATTGCTAAGCAGGATGCTCCTCTTGTCCAGAGATTGAAACAGGCAGGAGCAATTCCGATTGGGCGCACAAACACACCAGAAATGTCATGGCGCTTTCATACGGACAACACTTTGTTCGGCCAGACCCTCAATCCGTGGAATGCGTCCCGAACACCGGGCGGTTCAAGCGGTGGAGCAGGGAGCTCACTGGCAGCTGGCGTTGGATACATCGCCCATGGGTCCGACCTCAGTGGTTCCATACGCCTGCCAGCCTTTTGCTGCGGTGTGCTCGGCTTGCGCCCCTCTCATGGGCGCATACCGTTTTATAATGCCACCGGAGCTGCAGAACGCCCAATCACCATCCAGTTGTCTTCGGCACAAGGACCACTCGCACGCTCGCTTGATGATCTCAAACTCGCTTACGATGTGATGAAAGGCCATTCCGATCTGGATACATGGTCACTGCCGGATATGGTTGAGGATAAGATCTTCCCAAACAGGGTCGCACTCATCACACCACCGGATGCAGACCCGAAAATCAATGAAGCTCTGAAGCAAGCAGGCGAGGTACTGGCGCAGCAGGGGTACAAGGTGGATAATACCAGCATTGATTTTATCGAAGAAGCCTACACACACTACACATCGCTTTTGATCACCGAAGTCGCACTCCAGAAGGAGAACGTGATCGACCGTTTTGGCTCAGAGCAACTACAGGCAATATTTGAGTACTACACGCAATTGGTACCGCCCATGGACTATCACAGCTATGCGCAGGCTTTGGCAGCAAGATCGCACTACCATCGCCTGATTGACCAATTTCAACGCAAATATCCCGTAATCCTTTCACCCGTTTGCACAAAAAACGCATTTGAGGCAGGTGCGGATATCAAATCCGTTGAGAGCCTTAATGAGATAGCAAAAACAAACACCTACCTCGGCTCTGTAAACTTTTTTGACCTTCCGGCCATGAGTATCCCCACTCATGATCACCATGATGGTATTCCAATCGGTATCCAGCTCATCGGCCCGCGTTGCGGCGAAGAATACCTCTTCAAAACGGCTAAAATTTTGGAGAATAACGGGTTTATCTCTTCTCGGCTTGCATCGGCCAAAGAGGCAATAGCGTAGCCAATACGTGCGATTTTGGAGTCAATAATACAAAACAGAGCCAGAATTGCCGTGGTTTCCGGAAATTTAGAATAGAAAACAGGAAGAAAAGAGAGGCGCTGATCCATAGTTTTTCATCAAAGGACAGCTCAGAGACGCCCGTCTCAAGGCTTTCCGGTTATCCCCTCAAGAACTATGCAATCTGAAGTGCTGGCGAGCTCTTCAGAAAATGGGAGAAAAGCATGGCCCGAAACCCCAAAATCACCTTTATTGGTGCCGGTTCCACCACGTTTATGAAGAACATCATCGGTGATATTCTGCAGCGTTCAGCGCTCTCCGGAGCACATGTCGCTCTGATGGATATCAACGAGGAACGCCTTGGTGAATCTGAGATTGTAGCGCGTAAACTGATTTCGACGCTGGGAGTGAGCGCAACAGTTTCAACGCACACCAATCAGATGGAAGCGCTTGATTCTACTGACTTTGTAGTCGTTGCTTTCCAGATTGGTGGCTTCGAGCCGTGCACGGTCACAGACTTCGAAATTCCCAAGAAATACGGCCTCCGCCAGACCATCGCCGACACTCTCGGTATCGGCGGCATCATGCGCGGCCTGCGCACCGTTCCACACCTCTGGAGCATCTGCGAAGATATACTCAAAGTATGCCCGGATGCGGTCATGCTTCAATACGTGAATCCAATGGCGATCAACACCTGGGCCATCGCGCAAAAGTACCCACAAATCAAACAGGTAGGCCTCTGCCATTCTGTTCAGGGCACTGTCAAAGAGCTGGCGCACGACCTTGATATCGATCCTGCAAAAATCCGCTTTAGATGTGCAGGCATCAATCACATGGCGTTCTATCAGTATCTGGAAGAGATCAAGGAAGACGGCACATTCGAGGATCTCACTCCAAGGCTGATCAAAGGCTACCGCGAAGGTCGCTATCCGAAACCATCCACATGGAACCCACGCTGTCAAAACGTAGTGCGCTACGAGATGTTAACCCGTCTTGGCCATTTCGTAACGGAGAGCTCAGAACATTTTGCTGAGTATGTTCCGTGGTTTATCAAACGTGATCGCCCGGACCTGCTGGAGAAGTTCTCCATCCCGCTCGACGAATACCCGGTCCGTTGTGTAGAGCAAATTGAACGCTGGAAGTCTCAGGTGGAAGACTACAAAAATGCAGAGAGCATTGAAGTAGAGCGCAGCCATGAATACGCCTCAACCATCATGAACTCCATCTGGACCGGTGAGCCAGCAGTTATTTACGGCAACGTACAAAACAAAGGCTACATCACCTCACTGCCACAGGATTGCGCGGTAGAAGTGCCGTGTCTTGTGGATCGCAACGGCATCCAGCCAACGTACATTGGAAAATTGCCAGCACAATTGGCTGCTCTGATGCGTACAAACATTGGCCCGCAGGAGCTGACCGTTGAGGCGCTCATGACGGAAAAGCGCGAGCATATCTATCACGCCGCAATGCTTGATCCGCACACCGCTGCGGAGTTGGATCTGGACCAAATCTGGGCCATGGTGGATGAGCTTTTAGGAACGCACAAAGACTGGTTGCCAGCCTGGACGCAGAAGCAAGTGCTTGAAACTGCATAGCAAGAGCGCTGCCAATTAGAAGAATGCGATGACATAAGCGGTTGCCTGAAACGAGGCTGCCGCTTATGTATATTCTGATATATCAAAGATGAGTGCCAAGCACTCCCTGGGGGAATAAATGTCTGGGAACGTTATTTTTCATGATCTGAAGGACGCAAGTGTATTCATCACTGGCGGCGGAGCAGGGATCGGCGCAAGCCTCACTGATGGCTTCATGCAACAGGGCGCTAAAGTCGCCTTTGTACAGCGCTCTGATGCTTCAGAATTTGCCGAGCAGATGAAGGAAAAGCACGGTGTCGCACCTTTGTTCATCAAGTGTGATGTCACCGATGTTGATGCTCTTCAGACCTCCATCAAACAGGCGGAAAAGGCCCATGGTCCGATTACCGTGCTGGTGAACAATGCTGCAAACGATACTCGCCACACCCTTGAAGAATTCACGGTAGATCAATGGGATGCATCTATGCACGTGAATTTGCGCCCTCATTTCTTTACCGCTCAGGCTGCCGCCGCAGGCATGAAAGCGGCTGGTGGTGGTTCCATCATCAACTTCTCATCCATCTCCTACATGATGGGCAACGCAGGCTATCCGGCTTATGAAACGTCCAAAGCAGCCATCACTGGTCTGACCAGAGCTTTGGCGCGTGAGTTGGGACCAGACAACATCCGCGTCAACGCTCTGATGCCGGGCTGGGTCCTCACACAGCGACAGAAAGACCTCTGGGCAACGCCGGAAGATCTGAAAGCCCATCTGGGTCGTCAGTGTCTGAAGGAGCATCTGGAACCGGACGATATTATTGATGCAACACTGTTTTTGGCATCCAAAGCCAGCCGTATGATGACCAGCCAAGCCCTTGTCATTGATGGTGGCGTTGTCGTGACAGGCTAAAGAAAAAGTAGCGGGTAGGCAGCTGCCCGCTATATCTTGCCAATGTTTCTGGCTTGTTTGCGAAACGCAGCTGGAGATGTGCTGAAGTGGTTTTGGAACGCCTCATAAAAGCTCGAAAGAGACCTGAACCCGGCATCCATAGCGATGGACAAGATCTTCATTTCAGACTCAGCAAGCAACATGCGTGCATGGGATAGCCGGACGCGCGTCAAATGTTCCTTGATCGGTAGCCCTACAATGCGCTTGAACAAAGTCATTGCATGGCTCGGCGATAAGCCAACACATTCAGCAACATCAGAGACAGAAATGTCCGAGGTGTGGTTCTCTGAAATGAACCGCAACATCTCTTCCACATGCAACATGGACTTTCCGCGACCAACCACCGTGCTGGACTGACGATAGTCATGATGCAGTGTGTTCCAACCGTCCAGCGCCAGACGCGTAAACCGCGACGAGATCTCACTCAGAACCAGTTTGCGCCAGTTGATGTCATCTCGTTTGAACTCGCTTGCCCAATGGCCAAAGCGCACCGCATCAATCGGGCAGGGCGCCTTGTTGCAAATCACATCTCCTGAAATGAGTGCATCAGTGATGCGTGTGGGCAAACCCCACTGCAATATTTGTGCAAAGGAGATGTAGAGATTGACCATATCGCCATCCCCGCGCACCCCAACAACACCGTGCGGCGCGGCGCCCCAGAAGCAAATCATGTAACCGGGGTGAACAGTCACATGACTTCCTGAGAAGGAATAGTCCATTTCACAGTTAATTAGGAAGTTCACTTCAATAGAGGCATGGTGATGATAAGGCCTTTTGGAGAATACGTGAGGCTTATGGCGCATAATCAGGAAATTATCTGTCGAGGGTATGACACTCTGATCCAGATATTGGCGATATATGTCATCGCTAATACTCAATTACACATCCTCCTCTTGCGTCAATATTTGAAAAGCCGAATGAATCGATATTAATACGAGAGTTCGGCTCTCAATATTCTCCCATGTGTATAGTATAGAGAAATACGCAGTTTAAAAGCATCTACGAAGAAAATCGGAATTTATGAATAGAAAGCCGGAGGAAAAGAGACGGCGCGGGTGGCCATGATGGTGTTGGGAGTAATGAAATGGGGGAGGAATTGATGTCTTCAACAAACCTTGTGTCTAAACTTTGCTTAGCAGCAGGTGTAAGTGCCTGTGCAATCGCGGCAAGTTCAGCACTGGCCGACAAAATGCCGGTTGAGCAGTCCATGTCCACATTGGAATATGATCTGCTGTCTCGCAGTGATTTGTGGACCTATCAGAAACTGGAGGGCTATAGCGAAGCCCCGTTCCTGAGTGAACTGGTCAAAGCTGGCAAGTTGCCACCTGTTGGCGAGCGACTACCAGCAGAGCCGCTGGTTATGTCAACCAAAGCCATGTCTGAGGGGATCGGCGTTTACGGCGGAGTATTCCGTCATGTCATCGGCGGTCGTCCGGAAGGCTGGAACTGGCTCGCTGGTCAGCATCAGGGCTGGGGCGGCATCAATATGGCCATTCAGGAATGTCTGGTACGCAACGGCCCGCTCTGGCAAGTAAAGGCAGAGGAGCAGTCCGGTCCGCTACCAAACCTAGCTAAAAGCTGGGAGTGGAGCGACGACAAAACCGAACTGACCATGCATCTGGTTGAAGGTATCAAATGGTCCGATGGTGATCCCTTTGATACAGAAGACATCAGCTTCTGGTGGGACGACAACGTTCAGGATGAGAACATTGCATCCCGTCTGCCAAAAGGTGGCCTTGGTGAGGGCACAACGCTTGAAGTGATTGATGCTTACACATTCAAGTTCACTTTCACCAAACCACAAGGCCCGGAAATTCTGAAATCTCTGGCCTATATTCAAGGCTGCCCCGGTCCCTCGCACACACTCAAAACGAAACATCCCAAATACAACAAGGATGCGAGTTACGAAGACTATCGCAATGCAATGCCTGCGGACGCAGTTCCACCAGTTGTTCTCGGAGGCTGGGTGCCAGTGCGCCACAAGGCAGATGAACTGGTGATCTTGCGCCGTAATCCGTTCTATTGGAAAACAGATGAAGCTGGCAATCAGCTGCCATACCTGAACGAGATGCACTTCAAATTGTCCACTTGGTCAGACCGTACAACGCAAGCTGTCGCCGGGACTGCTGATTTTTCCAATATGGAAAACCCAGGCAACTTCGTGGAAGCGCTCAAGCAGACACTGTCCGCAGACGCTCCGGTTAAAGCCAACTTTGGCCCACGTGTTCTCTCGTGGCGTCTGGAACTGAACTTCTCTGAAACAAACGGTGTTCAGGATGAAGTGGACGCTGAACTCCGCAAGTTCTTCCGGAAAAAAGACTTCCGCGTTGCTCTCAGTCATGCGCTTGATCGTCAGGCGATCGGCCAGTCAGTAGCGCGTGGTCCGTTCATGTATCCATATTCTGGTGGCTTCTCCAGCGGATCTCCCTATTACGATTACGACAGCACCGTCTACTACCCGTATGATCTGGCAAAAGCCAACGCCATGCTGGATGCTTTGGGCCTCAAAGACACCGATGGCAACGGCATTCGCAACATGCCAGGCTCAGGGTCTGATCTGGAAATCGACATGATGACAGATCGCAGACAGGTCACTGAGAAAAAACAAGCAGATGCCATCATTCTGATGCTGGCAGAAGCAGGCATTCGTGTGTTGATCCGCAACGTGGATACAATTGATACAGCGTCGAAGAACGGCGACTTCAACATGTTGATACGCCGGAAAGAATGGGCGCTTCCAACTCGTGAAACCTGTTTCCATCTGCCAATCGCAAACAGCTGTCCTGACCGGCATCTTCCTGGTTCAGATGGTACGCGAAACCTGATGGATTTTGAAATCGAGATGGTCGATGCCTATCAAACCATTCTGTCCACCTGGGATGCGGTTGAAGCAGCTGATGCAGCCAAAACCATCCAGCGTCTGTGGACTGAGAATGCCTACACCATTGGCACCGTTCAGGCTCCTGCTGCGCTTCTCGTCAACAA
This sequence comes from Pseudovibrio sp. W64, assembly GCF_001623145.1. Classification (NCBI taxonomy): domain Bacteria; kingdom Pseudomonadati; phylum Pseudomonadota; class Alphaproteobacteria; order Hyphomicrobiales; family Stappiaceae; genus Pseudovibrio; species Pseudovibrio sp. W64. The sequence continues at coordinate 921,400 of NZ_LMCI01000038.1, forward strand.
ACGCATCAGGAACGCGCATCCGGGCACACCCGTCAACATGTTTGAATGGGCAGAAGATGGTGTTGTGCGCGAGCGCCTCTGGACACCAAAGGATCAGCAGTTGAAAGAACTCCTCCCAGGAACGATCGCTGAATATTAAGGCAGGAAAGGCGGGTCAATTCTGGCCCGCCTTCCAACGCAATAAGCAATAAATGCTCAATAGCTGGGAGGGCTAGATAAATGGGCTTGTTACGCTTTTTAGCGCAACGTGCAGCTGCAACACTGGTCTTGTTGGTCGGGATCTCCATTGTTTCCTTCGCGATCATACAAGCTGTTCCAGGTGACTATGTTGACATGTGGATGGCGACAACTGCCGCCCAAACCGGACAGTCACGTGCAGTTTTGGAACCTCAGGCGGAAATTTTACGCACACAGTTAGGGCTGGATCAGCCCGTTGTCGTGCAATACTGGCGATGGATTGTCGGCATCGTCACCGCTGGCAACTTCGGAGACTCGTTTTTCTTCTCCAAGCCGGTCACAGAAGTAATCGGTCTGCGTCTGCCGCGCACACTCGCTCTGGCCTTCACTGCCATGGTGCTGGCTCAGTTCATTGGCGGTGCGCTTGGTGTTTACGCAGCCATGAACCAGTACAAGCTCGGCGATACCATTTCGACAATTGTTGCCTTCCTTGGCATTGTTATTCCAAAATTCGTTATCTCGCTGATAATTCTGTATTATCTCGCCTTCGTCTGGCACTCTCCTTACATCGGAGCACTGCAATCACCTGAGTATCTTCTGCAGGACCACTGGTCACTCGATAAGCTCTGGGATTTCTTCAAACACGTCTGGCCAATCTTGCTCATCTCCATCTGGGCCGGGCAGGCTTATACCTTGCGCATGATGCGCGGCAACCTGCTGGATGTGATGAAATCTCAATACATCGAAACAGCTCGCGCCAAAGGCCTATCTCGCAGTCGCATCATCTTGGTGCATGCCATCCCCAATGCGTTGCACCCTGTCATCATGAACATCGGCAGCCGCTTTGAGTATATGGTCAAAGGTGAGATTGAGATCGCAATCGTTCTGGGCGTTCCAACCATTGGCCCGCTGATCCTCTCCTCAGTTGCCGAGCGCGACATGTATGTGGTCGCTGCAATTTTCATGCTTGTTGCCACCATCATGGTTGTCGGAAACCTGGTTGCAGATCTGCTGCTCGCTCTCATTGATCCGCGTGTCCGTCAAGCTGCTATGGAAGGAAATGCGTGATGACCCAGATCGACACCGACGCAATCGAACACGGCAGTGTAGACGCACAGCAACTGGCAGAAGATCGGCCTTCTATCTCTTATTGGGGCCTCGTCGTTCGCCGCTTCATCCGTAACAAGTACGGCATGGTAGGTTTCATCGCCTGTATGCTGATCTTCCTGACAGCGATCTTCGCGGGCTTCATCGCGCCGTATGGACCGCAAACTGCCAACCGGGCAGCGCTGTACTCACCACCGCAAACGCTCCATTTCTTCGCGCCTGATGGCAGCCTGACAACGCCGTATGTCACAGGCTTCAAAGAAGAAATGAACATGCAAACCTTTGAGATCACGTTTATTTCTGATTTTGATAAAATCTCGCATGTCGCTTTGTTCGTGGAAAGAGAACCCTGGAAGTTTCTGGGTCTCACCTTCACAACACATCTATTTGGCACAACAGATGGCAGCAAGTTCCATATCCTCGGCACTGACAATCTGGGCCGTGACGTCTACTCACGCATGATCTTTGGCACACGCATCACACTGCTCATGGCGCTCATGGTGATGGGATCTGCCTGCGTGATCGGGATCATTCTTGGAGTGAGTTCAGGATACTTCGGTGGCCTGTATGATCTTGTGGTCCAGCGAATGGTCGAGTTCATCAAGGCCTTCCCCGATCTCCCGCTTTATCTGGCTTTGGTCGCCTTGTTGCCGCGCCGTGCGGAGCCGGTCACGATCTTCATCATGTTCGCTTGCATCCTCGTCTTGCTCAGATGGGCAGATCTGTGCCGCGAGCTGCGCGGGAAGGTCTTTTCCATGCGCAATCTGGAATATGTTCGCGCAGCAGAAGCCGTTGGCGCCTCAAGTAGCCGTATCATTGGCGCACATATCGTTCCCAACACATCTTCGCACATCATTGTCTGGGCAACCTACCAGTTGCCCGAGATCATTCTTCTGGAGAGTTTCCTGTCGTTTTTGGGCGTGGGCATTCAGCAGCCGATGGTGTCCTGGGGCAGCATGCTCAACCAGATTCTCGACTTCCAGTCGTTTAGCGCTGCGCCGTGGATGATGGCTCCAGTCGGTATGATCATCATTTCCGTACTCGCCTTCAACGCCGCTGGCGATGGCCTTCGTGATGCAATGGATCCCTACAGCAATGCCTAGTATCGACCAAACCCAACACAAAGACCTGCTCACCATCCGCGATGTGGCCGTCACCTTCAAAACGGTGACCGGAACCGTGGAAGCGGTGAAAGGGGTGAGCTACGCGGTGGCAAAAGGCGAGACACTGGCTATTGTCGGGGAGTCCGGTTCCGGTAAATCTGTGACCGCCCGCGCAATCATGGGTATGCTCGCCGAGAATGCGACACTGGCTCAAGGCTCGATGATCCGTTTCGAGGATCGAGACCTGACGGCTATGAGTGAGTTGGAGCTGCAAAAGATCCGCGGCAATCGCATCTCAATGATCTTTCAGGAACCTCTGACAAGCCTCAATCCAGTGTACCGGATTGGGGATCAGATCATTGAGATGATCCGTTCACACCGCAAAATCTCCAAGGCTGACGCTAAAAAAGAAACGCTTCGGCTGTTGGGTGAGGTGAAGATCCCAGACCCTGAGGCCAGATTCAGCCAGTATCCGCATCAACTTTCCGGTGGTCAGCGCCAGCGTGTCATGATCGCGATGGCACTGGCAAACGAGCCGGACCTGCTCATTGCAGATGAACCCACCACCGCGCTGGACGTGACTGTCCAAGCTGAAATCCTCAAACTCATGCGAGAGCTGCAAGAGCGCCACCGCATGGCGATCATCCTCATCACACATGATCTGAATGTGGTGCGTCAGGTGAGTGACCGTGTCTGTGTGATGCGCGCAGGAAAGATTGTTGAAACCGGAAACACCAAAGAGGTCTTTGAGACACCATCCCATCCATACACCCGGCACTTGATTGAAAGTGAGCCATCCGGTGTGCCAGATAAACTGGAGGAGGGTCTCTACGAGCTGTTGGATGCAGATAAGGTCCGTGTCACGTTCACCTCAAAACATGGTGGCTTGTTCAGGCGGAAAACCAAAGAGCTGGTGGCCGTCAACGATATCTCGCTCAACATCAGGTCAGGCGAAACGCTTGGCATTGTTGGCGAGTCTGGTTCCGGAAAGTCCACATTGGGCATGTCCATCCTTCAGCTCTTAAAATCAGATTCTGGCACTATCACCTTTGATGGAAACAGGATCGACAACCTCACCAGAAAAGAGCTGAAGCCTCTTAGAACTGATCTGCAGGTTGTCTTTCAAGACCCGTTTTCCTCGCTTAATCCCCGCATGGTTGTGGGGGAGATTGTGGGTGAGGGCCTCAAGGTCAACGGCATCGGTGCAAGCCATAAGGAACGGCAGGTCATGGTGGCCGAAGCGCTGGATGCTGTGCAGATGCCACGCAGCACCATGGACCGCTTTCCCCATGAGTTCTCAGGTGGTCAGCGCCAGAGGATCGCTATCGCACGCTCCATCGTTTTAAAGCCGAAATTCATTCTGCTGGATGAGCCGACCTCTGCGTTGGACCTGTCCATTCAGGCGCAGATTATCGAGCTGCTGAAAGACCTGCGAGAGAAGCTGAAGCTGAGTTATCTCTTCATCAGTCATGATTTGAAGGTGGTGAAAGCACTCTGTCACAACGTTATGGTGATGCAGCATGGAAACGTTGTTGAAGCTGGCAATACGCTCGATGTTCTGCATCGGCCGCAGACAGAATACACACAGCGACTGGTCTCAGCGGCTTATCTGTAAATGTTCAAGATGGCGGCGATAACCGTCGCCATCAAGCTCTAGTGTGCAGCTTTCAGCCTTCTCAAGGCGTACCAAAGCACACCAACCACCAGCGGCACAGATGCGGCCATACCAACAGCCGGATCAAGCGGGGAGCCAACCGCCTTGGCACCTTTCAAAGCGTATCCGATCAGGCTGATGACGTAGTAAGAGATCGCAGCAATCGAAAGCCCTTCCACCGTCTGCTGCAATCGAAGTTGAAATTTTGCACGCTGATCCATCGACTTCAGTAAGTCTCGGTTTTGTCGTTCAAGCTCCACATCCACCCGGGCGCGCAACAGGCCGACAGCTCGTGTCAGCTTTCGCGAAAGGTTGGCTTGTCGCTCTTCAATAGCACGGCACGTCTGCATAGCTGGTGCGAGCCGGCGGTTGAGAAAACGCCCGATCATGTCGTAACCAGAAACGTTGCTCTCCCCAAGAGTGTCCAGGCGCCGCCCGACAATATCGGAATAGGCCCGTGTTGCTCCAAACCGGAAAAGGCTTTCCATCGCAGAAGCTTCCAGATCTGCCGCAAGAGAAGAAAGGTCTGCCAGCAGCTCCTCGTTATGCGCCAGAGAATGTGCTTCTGCATCTCCTGAATTGCGCAGTTGAGCGGTTATGCCCACGAGTTCCTGCTCAATGCGGCTTACAACGATCTGCTGCTTCCGCGCTTCATAAAGCCCCAACAAAGAGAGTGTTCTGTAGGTCTCCAGTTCCAGAACACGCCGCACGGTTGCTCCCAGTTCCAACGGAGACAGCCCATGATCCAGCAGCAGAAACGAAACAATACCATCATCACCGGCTTTGAAGTCAGTAACCAGCGTCGCACGTCCTTCAATGATTTGGGAAACACTCAGGCTTGCCAGATCAAACCCTTCAGACAGATCTCCAGCCTCGGGATGTTCCGCAGCTTTTATCGTAAGCTGAACGGCTGCAATCAGTTGCCCCGGAGGGGTGAGCTGGCCCTTGGCAAAGAGAGAAACATCTTGTGCGCGAAAGCTTGAGGGAAGAGGCTGTTCTACAGCATAGGTAGAAAACTCGCTGTGTTGCTCCCAGCGTAAAGAAGAGCCTTCAAACGCCTTATGGAGATAGTGCTCTGAGGCTTTTGAAGTGGTGCTCGTTTCCTCTGAGATAAAGCGAAGCACAGCTTGCTGCTCTGCTTGCTTGTTATCTTGTTCGACCATGAAGGCATATTGCAGAATTTGCCACTCCCCATGCATGGGGACGAAGGGCCGGGCATGAACTTCTGCAAGAATGGCCTGGCGCAGTGGATGTTCGGGAAGGTGCCATGCAGTGCACGGCTCTTCCAACATGTCATCAATCTTACCCAAAGCGTGCCCCTCATGGTCTTCAAGCCAGAAAGTCCAAGTGTGAAGCAGGCAACTCTGGTGATCTACATAAAAATACGTATTGCGCCGGATTGTCGCAGAAGGAGCCGGAGACGTTGCAATCAAGATGAAAACTAACTCGAATTCTTCCTGTTCAGCACAGCTAACCATAAGAATTGTAAAGTACACACTGCGCCCGAAACATCATCTTTTGAGGATTTGAAATGAAAACGCCACTTGTTGCGCTCCTGCTGGCCTGTTCCGCATCCTATGCTTCGGCAGAGACTGATTTCCCTCAAAAAAACAACAGATGGTTTGAGGCCGCAGAGACGGAGATTGAGAGCAAACTTGCTCAGCAGCCGATCACCAAACCGGCCAAAAACATCATTTTGATGATCGCGGATGGCAACGGCATCTCAACAAACTATGCAACGCGGGTCTTTCAGGGGCAGCAAAATGGATTGCTGGGCGAAGAAAATGTTCTGCCACAAGAGGCCTTTCCGCACAGCGCACTGGTCAAAACCTACAACGTGAACGCCCAAACGCCAGATTCTGCGGGAACCGGAACAGCATTCCATTCAGGCGTGAAGACCAAAGCCGGTGTCCTCGGGGTTGATGAAACACTGAATGTTGGTGACTGCTCGGCTGTCGAAAGCGCCAGTGTCGCAAGCATTGCAGAAGTGATGGCTGCAGAAGGCAAGGCGGTCGGCATCATCTCAACAGCAAGCCTCACGGACGCAACACCAGCCTCAGCCTATGCCCACGTCGCCAGCCGCAGGTTTGAAGACGATTCTGACGTGTCGGAGGGATGCGATGTGCCGGATATTGCTGCGCAGCTGCTTGAGCAGATCAAGAACGGCACCATTGATATCGCTTTCGGAGGAGGACAGCGCCATATGCTGCCTGAAACCAGAAAGACCATCGAGGGCACTGCTGGAAATCGCAAGGATAGACGCAACCTGATTGAGGAAGCCAAGGCGTTTGGCGTCTCTTATGCCTGGAATGAGGCCTCCTTCAATGATCTCGATCCGTCTGGAGATAAACCTGTCCTTGGCGTCTTCGCAGCAAATCATATGCAGTATGAGTATGACCGGAAAGATCAGCCCTCCCTGGCTGAAATGGTGAAATGGACCATCGAAGCGTTGCAGGATAATGAAAACGGCTTCTATCTCACGGTAGAAGGTGGTCGTGTCGATCACGCCAATCATGCCGGAAATCTCTATCGTGCCCTCACAGACGGTGTCGCATTTGCGGACGCTGTCGCCATGGCCAAAGAAATGACCAGCGATCAGGACACTCTGATCATCGTCACTGCGGACCATGCCCACACCTTGTCGTTCAACGGCTATTGCGGACGCGGTACGCCGATCAACGGGCTGTGCATGGGCATCGACAACAACGGCGTCAAACACACCAATGAAATGCACCTGATGCTGGACGGAAAACCATACTCTGTCGCCAGCTATCTCAATGGTCCCGGCTCAATTCTCACAGAAGAAAACAACTGGTTCGGCACGCGTTCAGTGTTGTCACAGGAAGAGGCAACAGACCCAGATTTCAAACAGCAATCCTTGCTTCCAACGCCCTCAGAAACCCATTCAGGAGAAGATGTTGCGGTTTATGCAAGAGGTCCATGGGCGCACTTGTTTGATGGCACAATCGAGCAGAATTACATCTTCAATGTCATGAACTACGCTGCAAACGCCAAAGACCGCTAGTATGATAAAATAGTGTTGTCGTGATGCTTGGTTATATCATGTAAGCGGCGATCGATAACCTCAGCCTGAGCCCGCGGAATTTTATCGGGGGTTCAGACCAGTTTTGCCTCGAAATGCACACTGACCTGACGTAGGTTTCGGGCTCATTTGATAACTGTGAGTTCCGATGATTGAGTTCGAAAAGAATTTGGAAGCGGCGCTGAAAGCGCACGATCAGAGTGATGATGCCAGCCATGATCTGTACCATGCACGCCGCGTAAAACTGGCAGCGCTGGACATCGCTCAGCGTCGCGGTGAGGGCGATGAAGAGGTGCTGATCGCAGCTGCCTACCTGCATGATCTGGTCAATGTTCCCAAGAACTCACCGGATCGCGCAAAGGCTTCCAAGCTGTCAGCAGACGCAGCTGAGCCAATCCTGATCGAGTTGGGTGTTTGTGCCGAGAACATCGAGAAAATCAAACACGCCATTGAAGCGCATAGCTTTTCTGCTGAAATCGAGCCGCAAACCATTGAGGCTAAAATCCTTCAGGACGCGGATCGCCTGGAATCCCTCGGGGCAATCGGTATTGCCCGCACCTTCTATATCGCCAAAACCATGAACTCCAACCTGTTCCATGGCGGCGACCTGTTCGCCAGCGACCGCGACCTCGACGACAAGACATTCGGCGTCGATCATTTCGCACTCAAACTGCTTAAACTGCACAAAACCATGCAGACCAAGGAAGGCCGTGAAGTCGCACGCGAACGCACCGACTACATGATCGGCTTCCTGAAGCAGCTGGCCGCAGAAACAGGTTTTACCTATCCGGAAGGCGATGACCTCTGGATCGAAGAGGAAGCACCGAAAGTCGCGTCCTGAGAACTCAGTCCTGATAGGATTTGAGAGCTGGGAATGTGATGTCCGGGTCCTGGATGGTCTGTTCAAACGGACCGTCCGGGTGCAACATCGTCTTCAGCAGATTTGCTCCCAGCAAAGCACCGGCCTGCCGAATATCCTCGCTGATATTGTCGATCTGTGAATCAATCTGATGCAGCGTTTGTGAACTTGATTTCACAACCGCATCAAAATCACGCCCGCGCTCTTTACCTGCCTGCCGGTACCCGTTCGCAATCGCAAGGAAAGAAGTCTCACCTGGGCAGATAAATCCATCCGGTGCATCACTTGTCCCGGCAATCGTCTGTGCCCATTCAAAAATCTCAGGCATATCTGAATCAAGGTTGATGCCCTCAGGAATGTAGCACTGCAAACCTTCTTGCCGAATAGCCCGCATATACCCGTAATTCAGATGCTGATGGAACGTAAAATGGTTGGGCGGTAGAATAACGCAAATCCTACGCCGCCCTTTTTGCATCAATCGCAAGACAGATTCGTAAGCGAACTTCTCGTTGTCATAATCCACATATGAGTGTTGATAGCCGAATTCAGTGCGTCCATGTGTGGTGAACGGAAAGCTGCGCTCCCTCAAAAAACGCACCCGCTCATCAAAAGGCCTCGTCCGCGAAAAGATGATTCCGTCAGCCAGCTTGTTGCGAACAATGTATTCAACAGGCTCAATCGGATCACCGCCAAGGAACTGTGGTGTCACATTAAGATGGTAGTCCGTACCAGCCAATGCATGAGCCACACCTGTGATCAGCGAGTTCCCAAACCCCAGAATCTCGTTATGGGGGTCAAGAATCAGTGAGATTACTTTAGTCTTTCCGGTGCGTAATCTTTGTGCCGCGCGGTCCGGAACATAGCCGATTTCTTCAGCAACTTTACTTACGCGCAGCCGGGTTGCCTGTGCAATCTTTTCATCACCCTGAAGTGCCCGCGAGACAGTTGTCACCGCAAGGCCGGTGATCTCCGCAATTGTCTTCTGCGTAGGTTTCGAGGTGGTATGAGTGGAGGAATTCGGCGGTTTTTGTGTCGACATGTGAAGCCAGTTACCTCCCGTAAATCAGTTAGATCTTCGTTATAACGATACAACAAAATAGGTGAGTATCATTTGATACAAAAAAGATCATTCAAGTCAATGGGTTCACTTTTTGCATTGACAGATCCGATATTTGTAACGTTATAAGTACTATGTTAGTCGTATTTTTGTGTAGAAATTTTAAGTTGTGATCGGGAGGCAACACATGCACAAACTACTAGTAAAAACCACATCGGCTCTGGCTCTGTTGGCAGCAACAGCTGCTCCATCTTTGGCAGCAGACGTGGAAGTCCTGCATTGGTGGACAGCAGGTGGCGAGGCAGCTGCGCTTAACGTTCTTAAGCAGGATCTGGAAACTCAGGGCATTGGCTGGGCGGATATGCCTGTAGCTGGCGGCGGCGGCGAAAGCGCAATGACTGTTTTGCGTGCACGCGTAACCGCTGGTAACGCGCCAACCGCAGTTCAGATGCTTGGTTTCGACATTCAGGACTGGGCAAAAGAAGGCGCTCTGGCAGACCTTAACGCTGTTGCAGCCAAAGAAGGCTGGGACGAAGTTGTACCTGCAGCACTTCAGCGCTTTGCAAAGTACGATGGCAAGTGGATTGCTGCGCCGGTAAACGTACACTCCACCAACTGGGTATGGGCAAACAAAGCAGTGCTGGATGCAAACGGCATTGCAACTCCAACCACTTGGGAAGAGTTCACCGCAGCGCTTGAGAAGCTGAAAGCAGCTGGCGTAACGCCGCTCGCACACGGCGGTCAGGCTTGGCAGGATGCAACTCTGTTTGATGCAATCGTCATGGCCACCGGTGGTGCAGACTTCTACAAAGCTGCCTTCATTGATCTGGACGAAGCTGCTCTTGGTTCCGACACCATGAAGGAAGCGTTTGATCGCATGTCTGTTCTGCGTGCAAACGTAGACGACAACTTCTCTGGTCGTGACTGGAACCTTGCAACTGCAATGGTCATCAACGGTGAAGCTGGCTTCCAGATGATGGGTGACTGGGCAAAAGGTGAGTTCCTCGGTGCTGGCAAAAAGCCAGGCGAAGACTTCCTCTGCTTCCGCTTCCCTGGCACTCAGGACAAGGTAACCTTCAACGCTGACCAGTTCGCTATGTTCGATCAGGGCGGTGAAGTGTCTAAAGAGCAGGCAGCTCTTGCAAGCGCAATCCTGTCTCCTGCCTTCCAGTCTGCATTCAACGTGGTGAAGGGCTCCGTTCCTGCACGCACAGACGTTTCCGACGAAGCGTTTGATGCATGTGCAAAACAGGGCATGAAAGATCTGGCTGCAGCTGCTGCAAGCGGCAACCTTTACGGTTCCATGGCACACGGTCACTCTGCACCAGCATCAGTTAAAAACGCCATTTATGACGTTGTAACAGCACACTTTAACGGTGAGTTCGATTCCGCTACCGCTGTTGATGAGCTGGTAGACGCTGTCTCCATCGCTAAGTAATTTTAAGTGGGGCCGACGATGTGTTGGCCCCATTTTTCCCAAAACAACATAGAATCTGGGGGCAGGGATCATGGTCGATCAGACCAACTCATCCGTTGCCATGGCCGCTGACTATGCGACGCCAACGGCAGTAAAACCGGACCTGCGGACAAGACTCCAAAATCTCATTCCCAAACTGGTGTTATCACCCTCGTTGGCTTTGATCTTGGTCTTTGTCTATGGATTTATCATTTTCTCCGTATACCTTTCCTTCACAGGAAGCCGTATTCTGCCAGTTTATGACTGGGTCGGACTGGAGAACTATGAAAAGCTGTTCCGGCTACGGCATTGGTCCATTGCCATCAAAAACCTTGGCATTTTTGCAGGTTTGTATATCGCAATCTGTACAGCCATCGGCTTGGGCCTTGCGATTTTTCTGGACCAGAAGATCCGCGGAGAAGGCTTCTTGCGTCCAATCTTCCTGTATCCGATGGCACTCAGCTTCATCGTAACGGGAACAGCATGGAAGTGGTTTCTCGATCCGGGCATCGGCCTTGAGCACACAATGCACTTGTGGGGCTGGGAGAGCTTCGAATTTAACTGGATCAAGGACCGTAACTTCGCCATCTATACGGTTGTGATTGCAGCTGTCTGGCAAACAAGTGGCTTCGTTATGGCCATGTTCCTGGCCGGACTGCGTGGCATCGACAACGAAATCCTGAAGGCCGCACAAATTGACGGGGCATCCAACTGGAACATGTATCGCCGGATCATTATCCCGCAACTGCGTCCAGCCTTCCTGTCTGCTTTCGTGATCCTGTCTCACCTTGCCATTAAGTCCTACGACCTTGTCGTGGCATTGACGGGCGGTGGACCGGGCAGAGCGACGGAAGTACCGGCAACCTTCATGTATTCCTACACCTTTACCCGCAACCAGATGGGCATTGGCGCCAGCTCCGCTGTTATCATGCTCATGACCATCGCTGCGATTATGGTTCCTTACCTTTATGCCGAACTGCGGGAGAAGAAATAATGTCCGTAGCCTCGACAGATAATGCCATCAGCACAGGTCGCATCACCCGTGCATTCATTTACCTGATGCTGATCCTGTTCGCGACATTCTACCTGCTGCCGTTTGGCATTATGGTACTCAACTCCGTTAAGCCTCTTTCAGAGATCACTGGCGGAAATATGATGTCACTGCCGCAGGTCTTCACGCTGGAACCCTGGTTTAAAGCCTGGAACAGCGCACAGATCGGCGTAGAACCTACAGGTCTGAAGCCGTACTTCTGGAACTCCCTCAAAATGGTGTTTCCGGCAGTTACGATTTCAACCGTATTGGGGGCTTTGAACGGCTACGTGCTGACCAAATGGCGCTTCAAGGGCGATACCATCCTGTTCGGTCTGATGCTGTTTGCCTGCTTCATTCCATTCCAGATCGTTTTGATCCCAATGGCGCGTGTGCTTGGCTTCCTCGGCATTGCAGGGTCAACGCCGGGTCTGGTGCTGGTACATGTGGTTTACGGCCTCGGCTTCACCACGCTGTACTTCAGGAACTATTATCAGGTGTTCCCGACAGAGCTGATCCGTGCAGCTCAGATTGATGGGGCAGGGTTCTTCCGCATCTTCTGGCGCATTATGCTGCCAAGTTCCGGTCCAATCATTGTTGTTTCTGTCATCTGGCAGTTCACCAACATCTGGAACGACTTCCTGTTCGGTGCCTCGTTTGCTGATCTGGATAGCCAGCCAATGACGGTTGCGCTGAACAACCTCGTCAGTTCGTCAACGGGCGTCAAAGAATATAACGTTCATTTTGCCGGAGCGATCCTCGCCGCATTGCCGACACTGCTCGTGTACATCGTGGCTGGCCGCTACTTCGTAAGAGGCCTGATGGCCGGATCGGTGAAGGGATAAGACCTATGAGCTTTCTGAAAATCAACAATGCGACCAAGTCTTACGGCTCAACCAAGGTGCTTCACAACATCGATATCGACGTGCAGGAAGGGGAATTCCTCGTGCTCGTCGGGCCGTCCGGTTGCGGAAAATCCACTCTGCTCAACATGATTGCCGGTCTGGAGGATATCACCTCCGGCACCATCGCCATCAAAGGGCAGACCATGAACGGGGTACACCCGTCCAAGCGCAACATCGCAATGGTGTTCCAGTCCTATGCTCTGTACCCGAACATGACGGTCGGTCAGAACATCACGTTCGGTCTGGAAATGCATGGCGTTGCCAAGCCAGCGCGTGAAAAGGCAATGAGCGACGTTGCCGAGATGCTGCAGATCAAACCGCTGTTGGATCGCAAGCCGGGCCAGCTCTCCGGCGGTCAGCGCCAGCGTGTGGCCATGGGCCGTGCATTGGTGCGTGATCCGGATGTGTTCCTGTTTGATGAGCCACTCTCCAACCTTGATGCGAAACTGCGCGTTGATATGCGCACGGAGATCAAGAAGCTGCACCAGAAGCTTGGAACAACCATTGTTTACGTGACCCACGATCAGATTGAGGCAATGACGCTGTCCACGCGCATTGCTGTCATGAACGGCGGGTACGTGCAGCAGTTGGGCACGCCAAAAGAGATCTATGACAACCCGGCAAACCTGTTTGTCGCCAGCTTCATGGGCTCTCCAAGCATGAACCTTGTTCCAGCTAAGGTTGTTGCCAACGGTGATGGCATCTTCGCCCAGCTTCCAACGGGCCTCAGTGATCAGGTGAACCTCAAGTTCTCCAATCCGACCGAAGCTTTGAAAGGCTTTGATCAGAAGGAAATCGTGCTGGGCATCCGTCCAGAAGCGATTACCGACCCTGAAGGGGCTGACCGCAAGGCAAACCACATCGAGCAGATCACAAACCGCGTCATCGTAACGGAGCCAGCTGGTTCTGATACCTACGTAATGTCATCTCTCGGCGGCAAAGACTGCAATGCACGCATGCGTGCGGATGCGCAGGTCGTTGCCGGGCAGGAAGTGCCATTCGCGATCAATATGGACAAAGCCATCCCGTTTGATCCTTCCTCAGAAATGCGCATCGCGTAAGTCTCAGGAATGCAGAATTCTGAAAGCCGGGGTGGAAACACTCCGGCTTTTTGCATCAGCGTTCCAGCTCTGCAATCTTCTCATCCATCAGAGCGTGCCATTCAGGCTGGGTGACCTCAACAATCTCATAGTTCCCCATGGCGACACTGCAAAAGATCACATCTACCGGCAGGTCCCGCAGGTTTTTCAGTGAGGTGACGAGCTCTTGCTTGTTGCCGCCATCACTGGACATGATCAGTGTTTTGAAACGACCATTGTCCAGATAGATCGTGTCACCGGTAAACAGATAATTCTTGCCAGTGGGTGAGGGGTAATAGAAGCAAAGGTTGTTGTCCGTATGCCCCGGAGTGTAAATCGCCTGAAATCCGTCAGAGCCCACAAATGGCCCTGAACCCCTTAAAAGCAAATCTGGCTGGACATCACCACTAAAGAACTTCTGAATGTTTTCATGTCCGATCAGCGTTGCACCAAGAACGAACTTCAGCTCGCTTAAACCCTCACTGATCTCGTGATTGTGCGTGAGATAATGCTCATTGACCCCACCTAACTCGCGCAACTGCGCCGCCTCATCCAAATTCTCAAAGGCTGAGACAAGGATGTTTCTGGATGGCGTTTTTAAAAAATATGCATGCGAGAGGAGCGTTCCGAACCGCTTTTCGAGCGGGACTTGCCACAGGTCCGCGTAAATAGTGTTCATCTGCCATTCCTTATTGGGTCTTGATTACTGTCATGATCTCTTCTAATTCCTCAAGTATTGTTGAGGTCAAGGCGAAAAATAGAGGAATGACAATGGTCTCCTTGCAAGGATTAACCGTCGGGCAGGTCGCAGAGCGCAGTGGCATTGCAGTCTCTGCTGTTCACTTCTATGAGGAAAAGGGGCTCATCAGCTCCTGGCGCAACAACGCAAACCATAGAAGATACTCCGCAGCTGTCCTGCGTAAGATCGCTGTGATCAAGGCCGCGCAAAAGCTGGGCGTGTCTCTTAAGGAAATCAAAGCGGCCATGGATCAACTGCCCAACGAGAAGAAGATCTCGGCAGCGGATTGGGCCAAACTTTCCACGTGGTGGCAGCAGGATCTCGACAACCGCATTGCAGAGCTTCAGGACCTGAGAGCAGGCCTTGATGAGTGCATCGGCTGCGGTTGCCTCTCCCTGACCAACTGCCATCTCCTTAATCCTGAAGACAAACTCGGCAGTGATGGAGCAGGCGCCCACTTACTCGGGTGGGGTCGGAAAATGCCGGTAGAAGAACACTGACTCAGCGGCATCAGACATGTGCAGTCTTGAGCTGAATCTGATTCAGAACTTTAACTGCATGAAACTACAGCAGGGCAGTCCCCACACTCATCCCGCCACAGACAAACAGTGTCTGCCCTGTGATGAAGCTGGACTTGGGATCAGCAAAGAACATAAAGGCATTGGTGATGTCCTCCACCGTGCCGATGCGGCCAACAGGAATGCCATCCGCCAGCTTTTGCTCCTGTTCACTGCCCTTAGGAATGATGCCCCAGAAGTTGTCTGTCTTCACCGGACCCGGCGCCACCACATTCACCGTAATCTGATGTTGCGCCAACTCCAGCGCCCACGTCCGCGCCATGCCAATCATACCAGCCTTTGAAGCGCTATAGGCCGTCCGTGTCTTTGCTCCCAAAGCAGCACGAGAACCGTTAAACAACACCCGTCCGAACTGCTTCGCCTTCATACTCGGCAAAAAGGCTTTGAGCAGTGTCAACGCTGATCCCAGATGAAGCTGGGCAAGTCCGGCAATATCCTCAGCCTCGGCATCCTCAATCAGGTTCGGGAAGATGAGCCCCGCATTGTGAATGAGATGCGTGACTTTATGTTCATCTGCAATCGCCTCAGCCGCAGCGCTCACTTGCGCCTGATCCAGCAAGTCAGTTTGATGAAAATGCAGCTTCGGGTGCTCAAACTCAGGCTCGCGGCGAGATAGGCAGATGACCGTATAACCAGCCTCCAGCATTTCATGAGCCAAAGCAGCCCCAATGCCCTTGTTGCCGCCTGTGATGACCGCTGTGAACTCCTCTGACATCAACGGCCTCCCTTCGGCACCAGCGCCAGAACGCGCAGCGGACTACCTGTCCCGTTTTTGATCTTCAACGGGGCACATAAGATCATGGCACCCGTGGCAGGCAACTGGTCCAGATTACACATGCATTGCAGGCCATACTTGCCAGCTCCGTGCAGATAAAAATGCGCCGGATAAGGCGGCGTATAATGCACACCTTGACCCGCATCCGTTCCTACAGTCTCAGTCCCAAACCCGCGAATACCGCGCTCCTCAATCAAAAACCGAATTGCGTCCGGTGTTGGTCCGGGTGAATGTGGCCCGTCATCGCGCATATTCAGATAAGCCGCACCACGGCGCTTGCTCCAGTCTGTGCGCATAAACACCCAGCTGTCCGCCGGAATGCACCCGTGTTCGGCTTCCCACGTAGCAATAATCTCCGGCGTCAGCTCAAAGTCATCATCCTGTGCAGACCCTTCAGAACAATCAATCACCACCACTGGCCCGACAAAGTGTTCAGGGGGAATGGAGTCCACCGTGTTGTTGGGTAAATCCCTGCCGGAAATCCAATGGATCGGCGCATCAAAGTGCGTGCCTGTGTGTTCAGAACAGGTGAAGGTGTTCCACTTCCACGCCGGACCGCGATGATCATAGGCGGAGATCTCTTCCATGCGAAAGCGCGCGCACTGCCCAAACTCGGGCGGCAGAACGATCACGGGAAAATCCGGATCAAGCGTATGCGTCAGGTCCACCACTTCCACATCACCGGAAAGCAAAGCAGAGCTCAGCAGCTCAACCGGGTTCGCCAGTTTCTCTTTCAAGGCTTCCATTGTCACAGTGCCTCCAGACTTGTCATTTCTTTTTCAAGCACCTTCGGGCTCTCCATGAACTTACGCCGGATGTCCTTGGCAATGTCACCCACATACACATCTTCCAGCCCTGCTTGCAGCGCCTTTACCAGTTCCCGCGCCAACGCACCCGCAGGCACCTTGGGCGGTGGCAAAGGCTGATGCCATTCATCCTCAGTCGGCCCGCAATGAACATTCACCACCCGCACACCAGAAGCCGCCATCTCCGCCCGCAAACATTGTGAGAGTGAATGCGCGGCTGCATTGGAGGCTGAAAAGCTGCCAAAGCCGGGGTTGCTCACCAGCGAGTAGACGGAGAGCACGTTCACCCACGCCACAGCACTGTTCACCCCATCCGCACTGCGTCCGGCCATGGCAGGGGCAAAGGCCTGTGCCAGCCGCATCATGCCGAAATAGTTGACCTGCATCTCATCCATAGCAAAGCCTACGTCCCCACGACCCTGAATGCCACCGGGCCGCACAAAACGGGCGTTATTGATCAGGATATCGACCTTGCCACCAAACTCGCCTGCAAGCTCCTGAACGGAGGAAGTGTCAGTCACATCTAAAGAAACCAACTCAACACCTTGAAGAGACTCAAGTTTGGCGCGGTCAGGGTAGGGGCGCCAACTCTCAGCCTCTCCAACAAACACCGCAGAAGCTCCAGCCTCCAGCAGGCTCTTTGCCAGCGCATACGCATTCGGATTGCGTGCATCCGTAATCAGAATGCGTCGGAACTTCGGATCACACGTCAATTCACGAAGCTGCATATCATCCTCCTGCAATTGAGCTTTTTCCATGGGCAACGCCAGCAAAACGCTTTGCCCGGATTTATCGAGCCGGTTGATCAGCTGCACCTCATCCCCCACTGCTACCTCACTGTGAAGGTGACACATAACAGAGGGGCCAATCTCAAGATGCACCGTCCCAAGCCGCCACGGTGCCCGCTCACGGAAATAAGTGTTGGTGCTCGTACGCACGGTAGATGTCGCAATCAGCTTTCCGCGTGAAGAAACATCCTGCCAAACGAGCCGATCAGACAGACAACAACTGCAAGCATCCCGCGCAGGGTATTGAACAGACCTACAATCCGGCTCTGCGCAGACCTGCAGCATAAATCGCCCCTCAGCGGCAGCTGCGGCCATAAATAGTGCAGAACGGCTACGATAATGAGAAGGCAATGTGGGTACGCGGGTGCGTACCTGCGGGTTCTTTTTGGGTGGTTTTTGAAGCGGTGTGACCATCAACGCGCCCCTTCCAAAATCGCCGCACTGGTGCACACGCCGCGGTCGTAGTTGATCACCCCAAAGCCGGAAACCAAAGCCCGCCTGGCATTCGCCACCTGCGTCGCCCCAGCCGTACCCGTTACCTGTCTGATCGCTTCTACCAAACCGATAAACCCGCCAGCAGCTCCGGCCTGACCAGCTGAAAGCTGTCCGCCGGAGGTGTTGTGCGGAAAGTCACCGGAAACCGTTAGGTCCTTATCCGCAATAAACCGAGCCGCTTCACCTTTTGCGCAAAAGCCCAGGTCCTCCAGTTGCATCATTACGATGACCGGATAATCATCATAGGTCTGCAACAGATCAACGTTTTCCGGCCCATAGCCCGCCATCCCGTAAAGCTCATCAATATCCATCTCCCATCCGCCGCGCATCTGGATTGGATCTTCAGCAAAAGCATTGTGCCGCTCAATGGTCGCGCTGATATGCGCATGCGGAATCCCAGAGGCGACCGCATCTTCTTCGCGCATCACCAAAAAAGCTTCAGCACCAGCAACAGGCATCACGCAGTCAAACAGGGTAATCGGATCACTGATCTCACGCCCTGCCAGATAAGCCTCCATGGTCAGTGGCTTCTTCATCACCGCATTCTCATTACGCAACGCATTGTCCCGCTGAGAAACGCAGATCCGGCCAAAATCTTCGCGGCCCACGCCAAACTCACGCATGTAATAGTCAGTCAGCAGCGCAAAACAGGCATTCGGCCCGCCAGCGCCATAAGGGTAAGAGGCATCCTGCGCAAACCGTGAAAAGCTGGAGAGCATACGCCGGAAACTGTCCACGTGGTTGGTATCCCCCGCAACGCAAGCCACCACAGAGGCATCCCCGCATTGCACCGCCCGCGCAGCCCGGCGTAGCGCGCTTGGGCCACTGGCGCCGCCCTGCGGAATATGATCCAGCCAACGCGGAACCAATCCCAGATGCTGAGTCAGGCCAACAGCCGTATCAGGAAACAGCGAGAAACTGGCGACAGAAAACCCGTCAATATCGCGCGGTGCAAGACCGGCAGATTTGATCGATTGCCGCAGCGCCTTGGCAATCCACCAATGCGCAGTCTTGGTAGAGTAACGCTCATAGGGTGTGCTGGCAGGGGCTGCCACAACAACCCCGTCATACCCCATGCGTTTGCGTGGCTTGATCATGAAACCAGCTGCCTCCGCTTCAAATGGATGGTGTCGAACGCCTCTGATGTTTCAAGCAGTTCAAGTGCCATCTGCTTTTGGGCTGCCCGCTGGATCTTCTGCGTGCCGGTCAGTTTTAGCGAGCTGCAAAACGCGATGTAGCCGGGCACCTTGTAATAAGCCATGCGCTCCAGTCCCCAGCGCACAATCGCTTCTGCGGCGTCCTTCGTTTGTTCGCCGCGCCAGACGATAGAGGCAAACACCTCATCCCCGCGAATGGCATCTGGCACTGGACAAACAGCAACCGCCTCAATGTCCGGATGTTGCATGAGAACAGACTCCACATCCACCGCAGCAATGTTCTCGCCGCTGCGCCGGATCACGTTCTTCTTGCGATCCACGAAGAAGAAATCACCATCCTCATCCCGCTTTACGATATCACCCGTATGAAACCAGTGGTCCTCCCAGGCCTCATTGGTGGCCGCTTCATCCTTGAAGTAATGCGAAAAGAACCCGACACGCGGATCATCGCCCTTGCGCCGCACCAGCAATTCACCGGGCTCGGTTCCTGTAACAGGCACACCGTCATCACCCATAATGCACACATCCATCTCAGGGCCAGGCTTACCAAGGCAGTTCATACCGCGCTTACGAGGCTCCTGGTTGGCCGCAATCACAGATCCAGCGCCTGTTTCCGTCATGGCCCATGCTTCCACCAGAGGAATACCAAAGCGCTCCTCAAACGGAACATGCAACTTGGCATCAATACCCGCCCCAAAGCCAAAGCGAACAGAATGGGCTTTGTCTTCCGGCGCTTCTGGTAGGCTCATCAGGATCGATGGCATAACGCCCAGATAATGCAGGCAGGTTGCACCACTATCCCGCACATTCTGCCACCAGGAACGCGGGTGGAAGCGGTCCAGAACAGTCAGACACCCACCCACAGCAATCATCGCCATGGCAGAATATGCCATCGCATTCATATGGAAGATGGGCAGCGGCGTAATCATCCGCTCGCCATCCTCATTCAGCGCACACGTGCCGCCTGCATTGGCGTACCAATGCCCCGCTTCCAGAAAGTAGCGATGAGCCAGCACACAGCCTTTCGGGCTCCCGGTGGTGCCAGAGGTATAGAGCATCGCCGCAGGGTCTTCTTGCGCAGGCGAATAAGTCTCATCCGAAGGCGTGCGCACAACGAGCAGGGCATCATCCAGTGTGGCACAGGCAAAACCTTGCCCGCTGTCACGCGCTGCCTGTTCCATATCCGCTTTGCGCTCACACGTTGAAATAGCCAGAACAGGCTCTGCATGTCTGCTGATGTATTCAAGCTCTGAGCTTTGCAGGTCAGGATTGATTGGCACGATTACCACGCCAAGAGCGTTGAGGGCCAGCCAGTGCAGAAAGAAGGCAGGGCGGTTTTCAAGCAGAACCAGAACACGGTCTCCAGCTTGAAGGCCAACTTGCCGATAGCGCGCCACCGCGCCTTGTGCCTGAGCCAATGCTTCTGCGTAGGAGGTCTCTCCAGCCTCGATGCCGTAAAGCTCGGCAGTCTCAGGCAACACATTCACAAACGGACGATCTGGCCACTTTTCAGCTGCATCACAAAACGCATCGAAAACAGATTTATGCTCAATCATTCAAACAACCTGTTTTCTCAAATGAACAGCTGGATGTTGCCAAAGGCAGCATCACAGTTGAGCAGATCAACCCGCTTCAGTTTAATTTTCAGCTCGTCCTCGACCATCTCAAAATGATGGTGCACGGTGGCTGCCAGCAAGAACTGGTCGTCGAGCCGCGTCTCCACATAATGAACGGCGGTACGGGTGATAAACTGGCCCGCTTTCGGATCAAAAGCCTCGATGCTTGGACGGTTCAAAACATGAGAGCAGCGGCTCTTGGGTTTTTGCGAAAAAGTGCGCAGGCCATTGAGGCGCTCAACACGAAGCTTTCGCAAGAATGCGTCCTCATACATAAGCGAGGTCATGTTTTTTGGATTGTCCTGCTGATAATCCAGCGGCATCCAGTAGTAGCTGTCAGAGCCCCAAAGCTCCAGCCACTCATCAAAGCGGCCTTCATCAATCACCCGGGCTTCATGGTAGACAAAGTCGATCAGGTCATCACGCGTCGGTAAGGTCACGAGCTTCGGCCTCCATGCTTGCAACAACAAACTTCTTCCAGGCATGGAACTGATTGCGCATCTGGCGTTCCGTCGTCCCGTTCTCAACGGCTTCTTCATCCAGGTCTTCGTCAGCATCATAAAGGCGCTGCACATTCACCCACTCAAGTTCTTGAGAATGCAGGCCTTCCTGCGCTCGCTCATACATCTCCAGATCATCGTGCCCAACAATGGAGGTTGGTGCGTTGATCAGGCGGTTGTACATGGCCGTGCGCTCAAGCAGCATGTCCGGTGCATCAACAAGGCGGAAGATATAGCTTTCAACCAGTGTCTTATTGGCGGCCAGTGGAATGAACACACGCAACTGCTGGATAGGGCCTTTGATCATGATGTTCGGAAAATAGACCGTGTTATGCCGGCTTTCACCCAAAATAGCCTTGGCACGTTCTTCGCCATAGGCCTCCACCATCATCTCCAGGTAACCCGGAATAGCAGAGTAATCCGAGTGAATGGAATGGTGCACACCTGTATGACCATGACCATTCGGCCAGGTGCGAATACCCATATCCTCAAAGAACTCATAGGGCGACATGAACGGCGCAATCACCTCCATCGCCATAGGCGTTTTGGTGTTCTCGTCCTTCTCTATGCTCTCCCAAATCTCAACCGCGGTGCCTGCAGAGCTTTCATGAGCAACCATCGGGTGACAGGTATCCGTCTGGTTATCAACCAGCATCTTCCAGTTACAATTGTGCATGTAGCGCAGCGGTGGGCCAGCCACCTCTAGCTTACCAACCGGAGAGCGGTCCACCATGTTGTCGAGAGAGGAGAGGGAGCCGCCGAAGTACTCCTCAAAGCTGATGCCCTCTTGCTTCATGCGCACAAAGATAAAGCCGCGATAGTTCTTCACCGCGCCCACAGGTGGCAGACCGCTTTGCCCAGCCTCGCTCTGTTCAAAACCGGTGTCTTTGTACCCCTTCTTCAGCGGAATCGCGAGCAGCTTGCCATTGGTGCGGAACGACCAGGCATGGTAAGGGCAGCGGAAAAACTTGCCCGTGTTGCCTGTACGATCAATGACGATCTTGGTGCCTTTATGCGGGCAGCGATTGTGCAGCACATACACCTCGCCATCCGTATGCCGTGCCAGCAAAATAGGCTGAGCAGCAACATCGGTCGCGAAATAATCGCCAGCATTGGGCACCTGACTTTCATGCCCCACATAAACCCATGTGGAGGCAAACAGATGCTTCATTTCTAAGGCAAACACTTCATCGTCGATATACAGATCACGATGAACCTCAGCGGGGCGCACAAGGTCTGCCACCGCCTGCGGATTATCTTTGTATTTCATGGTCATAAGCTCCCCTCCCAAAAAGCTTAGAGCGCATACTGACCGGAGCTAAAAATGCGTCCCTCCGGCAAATACGCGAAATTATCTTTTACAAATCCAGCACCAGTCGTTTGGACTTGGCACGCGATACGCAAATATGCATCACGTCACCAGCCGCTTTCTCATCATCACTCAGCACCACGTCCCGGTGGTCTGGTTCACCCTCAAGCACATCCACCTGACAAATCCCGCAGTCCCCGCGCTGGCAATCGTAAACAAGGTCCACGCCGCCGTCTTCCAGCACATCCACGATGGATTTATCCTGTGGCACCCAAAATACCTCGCCAGAGGATTTCACTTCCACCTCAAACCCGCCGCTGACATCATTGCCTGAAGACGCAGCGCTTGCAAACAGTTCAAAGTGGATTTGCTCCTTACCAAAGCCAGCAGACAGCGCCGTCTCGCGCACGGCTTCAATCATTCCCTTCGGGCCACATACATAGATATGGCTGCGAGTATCGAGCGTCGGAATGAGCGAGCTAAGATCCAAACAGCGCTCAGGATTGTCATCACTATGGATGTTCAATGCATCACCGCAGAGTTCTGCAAGCTCATCCCTGAATGCCATCCCCTCCAGCGTGCGGCCAGAGTAGTGCAGGGCATAGGCTTTGCCCGCGCGTTTCAACGCAGCAGCCATGCTGATGATCGGTGTCACACCAATGCCGCCTGCAATCAGAACAATCGGTCTGTCGTCTTCAATCAGCGGAAAATCGTTCTTTGGTAGGTCAACCTGAACAGCGTCGCCCACCCGCAAAGAATGCATGTAAGCCGAACCGCCACTTCCGTCTTGCTCCAAAAGTATACCGAGCATGTATCGCTGATTCTCGTAGGGTAAGTTTTCACCAAAATCGATCAGAGAATATTGACGAGAAGAACCATCCTTAAGTTGAACTGCGATATGTGCACCAGCTTCAAATTGCGGAAGCTGCGCATTATCTTCGGCTTTGAGAACAAACTGTTTGATTTTTGGGGCGGTCGTCCGAACCCCCTCAATAATAAGTGTTTTCATGCTTTTTGGCGTCCTCCCTCAGAGCCAAAACAAGGAGAGTCTCCTCTCGCATAAATGAGAAATATAATATGCGATATCATATAAAACAATGTCAATGCATGAACTGGAAATAGTTTCCATTTCATATTTGTGCTTGATTAACCCACGGTATGTGTGCACATTTTTCTCATTCATCCTGTATTCTCTGGGGAGGGAGAACATGAATAAGAAACTCAAGATATTTGCAGCTGCAACTATTACCGCGCTCTCTGTCAGCGCATCTGCCATGGCGCAGGAAACCGTATTGCGCATGTCCAGCTGGCTGCCGCCGGCACACCCGATCGTAAAAGGCATGATGGTGCCTTGGGCGGCCAAAGTGAAGGAAGTCACAGAGGGACGCGTCTCTGTGCAAATCCTCGACGCACCGCTCGGCCCGCCACCAGCCCACTTTGACCTCGCCGCAAACGGCATTGCTGATCTCACATACGGCGTGCACGGTTACACACCGGGCCGCTTTAAACTCACACAGATTGCGGAGCTGCCGTTCCTTGCAACGGACGCCACCAGCCTGTCCGTTGCCTACTGGCGTCTCTATGAAAGCACGCTGGCAAAAGCCAATGAGCACCGCGGTGCAAAGGTTCTGGGCGTCTTCACCCACGGTCCCGGCCTGCTTTACACAACCGACCGTGCCGTCTCACCTCTGAGCGAGCTGAAAGGCGCAAAGATCCGCGTCGCTGGCAGCATCACCAACCAGCTGGTTCAGGCTATGGACATGGTCGCCATTCAGGCACCAGCACCGCAATCCTATGAGATTCTGTCCGGCGGCATTGCTGACGGCATCGTGTTCCCGACTGAATCCATCCCGTTCTTCAAGCTGGATGGATTGCTCAGCAATGGTCTGCGCGTAGAAGGTGGTCTGTACAACGTCTCCTTCTTCTTCATCGCCAACAACGCCAAGTTCTCCAGCTTGTCAGAAGCGGATCAGAAAGCCATTGAGGCTATCTCTGGTGAAGCCTTCTCCCGTCTTGCGGGCGCCGCATGGAATGCTGCGGATGCATGGGGTCTGGAGCAGATGGAAGGTAAAGTGACCATTCACGATGCTACCGCAGAAGAGCGTGCTCAACTGGAAGAGGCCACCCGTCCAATGTTTGACGGTGTTGCCAAATCCTACGGCGAAAAAGGCATCGACTTTGAAGTTGCCATGGACATGCTCCAAAAAGAAGTTGCAGCGGTTGCCTCTGAAAAATGAGTGGGAATCTGGTTGATCTAGCAGCGCGCGCCCGACGAAAGCTTCGTTCGGGCGCCTCTGTGCTCTGCGGAATACTGCTTCTGGCGCTGGTCGCAGTAACGGTCATTGATGTGATTGGCCGTTACCTGTTTTCAAGCCCATTGCCCGGAGCGCCGGAATATACGGAACTGCTGCTCATGGCGGTGATTTTTACAGGCCTTCCTGCAGTGTGCCTGGATGATGGGCACATCACGGTAGACCTGTTCACCTCCAAGTTCAAAGGCGGAGTAGCCGCCCTGCAAATGTTCTTTTCACGCATGTTTGTGGCTGTGGTCCTGTCCGTTGTGGCCTGGGAACTTTGGCAACACGGAACGCAGCTTGCGAGCTATCAGGAAGTGACTGTGTATTTACGCATCCCTCTTGCTCCATTTGCAAAAGCAGCCGGTGTCATTTGTGCGTTTTGCGCATTCATCACATTCGTGCTTGCCGTTTTGAGAATTCCTAGAGGTGTTGGGGGCGGTTCCTGATGGAATGGTATCTGGGTCTTGCCATCCTGATGGCATTGATTTTTGTAGGCGTGCCAATTGCTTTTGCAATGGCTGCCGTTGGTTTTTTTGGAGTTGCGTCCATCATTGGATTGCCTCCTGCATTTCACCTTGTCGGACAGGTCTATTTTGACAGCGGTCGAAGTTACACCCTGTCGGTCGTGCCCTTGTTCCTGCTCATGGGCAATCTCATCGTCCAGTCTGGCATTGCCAGTGACATGTATACGGCGGCAAACGCCTGGCTGAGACACCGTAAGGGGGGGCTGGCCATGGCAACCATCGTTGCCTGTGGCGGCTTTTCCTCGGTTTGCGGGTCATCTCTGGCAACCACCGCAACCATGGCACGTGTGTCTCTGCCAGCCATGCGCCGGTTTGGGTATTCGGACCGCTTGGCAACATCTTCCATCGCAGCAGGCGGAACGCTGGGTATTTTGATCCCGCCCTCCGTCATTCTTGTCATCTACGGCATTCTCACACAGCAAAACATCGGCGCGCTGTTCCTGGCAGGCATCTTGCCGGGCCTCGTCGGCGTCATCGGCTATATGCTTGCCGTGCGCTTGTCGCTCTTCATGTTTAAGGAGGAGCTGGAAGTTCAGAGCAAACTGCCCCTGATCGAGCGGATCATCGCTCTGCGCGGTGTGTCGTGGGCATTGCTTTTGTTTGTCTGCGTGCTGGGAGGCATCTATCTCGGCGTCTTCACAGCCACGGAAGCGGCTGGCATCGGAGCAGGCGGAGCGCTGGTTCTGACCGCAATGCGGGGCAAACTAACCTATCGGGAGACACTCAACACTCTGTTCGAGACAGCCAAAACCACAGCTGTGATGTTCTTCATTCTGTTCGGGGCGCTCTATTTCCTGAACTACGTGAACATTTCCGGTCTGACGACGGACCTGCGCACATGGGTAAATGCCCTTGGCGTCGGACCCTATGCCATCATCACCATGATCGTGCTGATCTATCTGGTGCTGGGGTGCCTGCTGGAAAGCCTGTCCATGGTCACGCTCACAGTGCCGATTCTCTTTCCAATCGTC
The DNA here is from genome assembly GCF_001623145.1 of Pseudovibrio sp. W64. Classification (NCBI taxonomy): domain Bacteria; kingdom Pseudomonadati; phylum Pseudomonadota; class Alphaproteobacteria; order Hyphomicrobiales; family Stappiaceae; genus Pseudovibrio; species Pseudovibrio sp. W64. The sequence goes on from NZ_LMCI01000038.1 coordinate 947,425, forward strand.
ACAGGTCTTGGGTTTGACCCGATCTGGTTCGGTATCTTCGTCATTATCGTCACGGAAATGAGCTTCATCACGCCTCCAATCGGCATGAACGTGTTTGTTATGCGCTCAGTTGCGCCTGAGGTGCCGGTCGAAAAGATATTTGTCGGTGTAGTTCCATTTGTTGCTATGGATGTTGTGCGCTTGATCCTGCTAATTGCAGTTCCGGGACTCGCACTTATCATTCCGTACTCAATGTAGCGCGGCAAAAACAAAAGAAGAGGCTGGCCGGTGGACGCAGACCTGAATGAAATCGACACGCATGAGAAGGAAACCGGCTTTGTAGACGGGTACCTTTTGTATCTGCTGGCATCGGCAAGCCATCTGGCAAGCGGGCAGTTTCACGAAGAAATCCGGGGCGCAGGCGTACGCGTCCCGGAATGGCGCGTACTGGCGTGTCTTCGAGACAATGACGGCCAGATGGTCACTCAGTTGGCCCGCTTTGCTTTGATGGAGCAATCTCACCTCACCAAAACCATCGATCAGATGACAGAAAGAGGGCTGGTGACACGCCGCTCTGATGAAGCAGACCGCCGCCGCGTCCGCATCTTTTTAAGCGAGAAGGGCAGGGAACTCGCCGGCCAGCTCGTCACGCAAGCCAGTGCTCATGAAGAGCGGTTGATCCGTCAGCTTGGCATGAATGATATTACGCAGGTGAAAGGTTTTCTCTCTCGCATGATCGAGACTCTCGAAAACAATGAATGATCACATATTTACGCTATAATCTACAGGATTGCAGTTGATATAAATATGTAAATGCATATAATCATTTTCAAGCTCTACGAGAGAGGTGGGGCTTGTTCAAAAAAGAAAGAGTGCACCACATGAACGAGATTCTCGGTGATCAAGCTCCCGAAACTGAACAGGACGGACAACACTCAAAACCTGTATCCACGCCGAGAACTCTGGGTGAAGTCGGGCTGGGCCATTTTGCGCCCTATCTGATGAACCGGATCATGGGCAGATACAACGAGAGTCTGCGCGAAAAACTGAGCAGATCAGGGTTGTCGGTCGCCAAAATGAGAGCACTCGCTGTGTTGTCAGTCGTGGACGGGCTGATGATCAACGAACTCTCGGTTTATTCGGTGATCGAGCAATCGACTTTGAGCCGCACGCTGGACGCGATGGAAAAGGAAGGCCTGATCCACCGTAAAGCCAGCGAGCAGGACAACCGCGTGCGCCATATTTTTCTGACTGAGGCGGGACGGTCTGCCTTTGCTGAAATGTGGCCGCATATGCGCGATGAATACAGCACAATGTTCACTGGCGTCTCGCAAGCCGAGCATGACGCCTTTTTGGTGACGCTGCGCAAGGTGCTGGCAAACATACGAAAGCACGACTTCTAGGGCGCGTTTCTCTTCATTGAGTTCGCACCAACTGGATCTGTCATGCTTTCTGGGGAGAGAGTATGGCAGAAAGATCTTTTGTCAAAGAGGTCGAAAAACTTCGCGCAGGTGAGGGCGAAGTGTTCCGCGGTGAAGGCATTCTGGCCATCACCAAAGCGCTGCTGGAAAATGGCGTAGGCTATGTTGGCGGCTATCAGGGCTCGCCAATCAGTCACCTCATGGATGTTCTGGCTGATGCGCAGGATATTCTTGGCGAGCTTGGTGTGCACTTTGAAGCCAGCGCCAGCGAGGCTGCCGCCGCCGCCATGCTGGCCGCGTCTGTTCACTATCCCATTCGCGGCGCAGTCACCTTCAAGTCAACAGTCGGCACCAATGTTGCCTCTGACGCATTGGCAAACCTGTCGTCCGGTGGTGTCACCGGTGGTTCCCTTGTTATTGTCGGAGAAGACTACGGCGAAGGCTCTTCCATCATGCAGGAGCGCAGCCACGCCTTTGCAATGAAAAGCCAGATCTGGCTGCTCGATCCGCGTCCCAATCTGCCATCCATCGTCAAAGCTGTTGGTGATGGTTTTGAACTGTCAGAAGCCTCAAACACCCCCGTTATGCTTCAGGTGCGCATCCGCAGCTGTCATGTCCATGGTGAGTTCACCACCAAAGACAACCAGCGCCCATCCATGAGTGTGGCAGACGCGCTGGAGAACCCAAAGCGTGACCTGAACCGCATTGTCTTGCCACCAGCCTCCTTCCTCCATGAACAGGAGAAGGTAACAAAGCGCTTGCCTGCCGCGCTGGATTATATTCAAACGCATAAATTGAACGAGCTGTTCGGACCAGAAGGCCGCAATGTCGGGATTATCCTGCAAGGCGGTATGTATAACGGCGTCATCCGCGCATTACAGCGTTTGGGCCTTGCTGACATCAATGGCGAAACGCAAATCCCGCTTTACGTCATGAATGTAACCTATCCGCTTGTTCCAGCTGAAATCAACGAGTTCTGCCGCACCAAAGAGGCCGTACTGGTGGTGGAAGAAGGCTATCCTGATTATCTGGAGCAAGCCGTCGGCGCCATGTTGCAAAAGGAAGGCCTCACTACCAAACTGGAAGGGAAAGGACCATTCCCGGTAGCTGGTGAATATACTGGACAGGTGATGCTGGACAGCATCCAAACCTTCCTTGCAACCCACTGCGATGCGTTGCCCGGCAAAGGGCGCGCACCAAACACACCTGGAGCTCTGCCAGATATCAAAGAGCTGCAAGAGGTCGTTCCCATGCGCCCGCCCGGGTTCTGCGTGGGGTGTCCCGAACGCCCAATCTTCGCTGCCACCAAACTGGTGGAAGATGAACTTGGCCCGCATCACATAGCTTCCGATATCGGCTGCCACCTGTTCTCCATCATGCCACCCTTTGGCATTGGCTCCACCACCATGGGGTATGGATTAGGCCCGGCCTCAGCCTCTGCATTCAACACAACAGAAACGGATCGCAGGTCCATCTCGTTCATGGGAGATGGCGGCTTCTGGCACAATGGCCTGACCACCTCTATCGGCAACGCGGTCTTCAATCAAAATGACGGCGTGATCGTCATTGTCGACAATTACTATTCAGCGGCCACAGGCGGGCAGGACATCCTGTCCTCAAGGGCAAACAACAAAAGCAAGTCCACCAAACACCCGATCACCGAAGCGGTGAAAGGCGTCGGTGTCAAATGGGTCCGTCAGCTTGACCGCACCTATGACGTCACCCAGATGCAATCGGTCCTGAAAGAAGCGCTGACCACTGATGTCAAAGGACCGAAGGTCATCATCGCGTCCTCAGAATGCATGCTCAACAAACAGCGCCGCGAAAAGCCGATCATCAATCAGGCCGTGAAAGAGCAAAAGCGCGTCGTCAAAACCCGCTTTGGTGTTGATGAAGATGTCTGTACAGGGGACCACGCCTGTATGCGCTTATCTGGCTGCCCGTCGCTGACAGTCAAAGATCTGGATGACCCGCTGCGTGATGATCCCGTCGCCCACATCGACCAGAACTGCGTCGGTTGCGGCAATTGCGGGGAGGTTGCGGACGCCGCCATCCTCTGCCCATCCTTCTATCAGGCTGACACCATTCACAACCCAAGCAAAACCGAACGCTTCTTCAGTAAGATACGCGGTCGCATCATTTCTGCGCTGCAAAACTGGCGAGAGCGCCGATCTCTGATCATTGAGGAGGCATAAGTATGGATATCGACACTCAATGGCAGGCTTTGGGATCAGGCGAGGATGAAACCCGCACCATCATGAAAATTGCCATTTTCGCCGTTGGCGGGCAGGGTGGTGGTGTCCTCACAGACTGGATCGTCAACTTAGCTGAAGCCAACGGCTATAAAGCCCAGTCCACCTCTGTTGCAGGTGTCGCCCAGCGCACGGGCGCAACGATCTATTACGTTGAAATGGCACCAGACACTGGCAAAGCCCCCGTCTTCTCTCTCAGCCCAGCGCAAGGCGATGTCGACATCGTCATTTGCGCGGAGCTCATGGAAGCAGGACGCGCTGTTATCCGTGGTTTCGTGACTGCTGATAAAACCACGCTCATCGCCTCATCTCACCGCATTCTGGCGGTCTCGGAAAAGATCGTGCCGGGCAAAGGGGAGCAGGACAGTGATGTCGTCCTCTCTCGTCTCGGAAATGCCTCCCAAAAACTGGTCGCCTTCAATATGGAAGAGGTCGCTGCAGACAATGGCAGCGTGATCTCCTCCAGCCTGTTCGGCGCACTTGCCGGTTCCGGAGCACTTCCGTTTCTCAAAAGCACCTATGAAGACACCATCCGCAAAGGCGGTAAAGGCGTCAAAGCAAGTCTGGCCTCTTTCAATGCGAGCTTTGATCATGCCCAGTCATCAGCTGCTGCTGGAAGCGCTGGTACCAAACGACCAGAACAACCAAAGTCTGAGAAGGCACTCACAGTCCGCGGACCTGAGAAGAAACGCGCAGCCTGGCAACTGCTTTTGTCCCGCATTGAAGCGCTCCCCAGACAGGTTCACGAGATGGCGCTGGCAGGGCTGCGCAAGACCGTTGAGTTTCAGGATCTGGAATACGGTGAGGAGTATCTCAATCACCTCGAAATCGTGCTCGCAAGTGATACCGAAAATGGAAACTGGGAATTCACCAGAGTTGCGGCCAAGTATATCGCAAATGCTATGTGTTATGACGACACAATCCGTGTTGCCGACATAAAAACGCAAAAAACACGCTTGCAACGCGTTGAAAGGGAAATCGGGTTAGGAGCCGAAAATCAGCTGGAACTGACCGAATATCTCCACCCACGTATGGAGGAAATCTGCGGAACTCTGCCAGTTCGACTTGGTAAATGGGTCGAAGCCCGCCCTAAGGTGTTTAGCTGGCTGGATAGAAGGGTGAACAAAGGGCGACGCATAAGAACGCACTCCGTTCGAGGCTTCCTCAGCCTCTGGCTCATCAGCAGCCTGAAACCCTGGCGTCGCAGTTTTCTGCGCCATGAAATTGAGACAGAACATCTCCAAAACTGGCGGGATCTTGCGATAAAGACCGTGCATTCGGACTATGATCTTGCTGTTGAGATCCTCACTTGTCGCCGGCTCATCAAAGGATATTCGGACACACATAAACGCGGGCACTCCAAATTTGACCGGGTTCTTTCCTCTCTCACACTCCTGAAAGACAGAAAAGACGCCGCAGATTGGCTCAGACGTCTCAGAGAAGCCGCGCTTTTGGATGAAAAAGGCGAAGCTTTGGAAGGTGCAATGAAGACAATTCAAACCCTCTGATTGAAAACAGGGGGAAAGAATGTCGCATTTGAAATTTTTCCTCCGATTATAATTAATGTATGCATTTGTGTGCCTTAGCGAAAATACGGTGTTTTTCCGAGCGCACAAAATGCGCGTGCAAGGGGCATATTGTCATCATTTGAGGACAGGTGAACGCATTAGATTCAGGCATACACCTGAATGCAATTTTACTTATGCGAATTACTCAAATGACGCCAAAGTACCTCTAGGTCAGTGATATACGCTTGGGAAACAGTGTGTTGACTGCATATATTAGAATACGCGTATATTGCGTGAATTGCAGGTCTGACGAAGAGCCGAAGCTGATTAATAGGAGTTCGGTGAAAAATCCTATTTAATATAATTATTTACAGCGCCGCGGCAGATTGTTGCACGCGCACTGGGGTCTCACGCTATTAAACTGAAGTCGTATTCAGTATCGCTGCGTTATTATGGCGCGCAGGATGTGTATTAAAACGTATGGTCTTAAAATTTTAACATAAGTATATCAGGTCCCCGTCCTAGAGAGATTGGGAAATTCTCCTAGGCACATGAGTGGCACATGGGGAAATAAAAGAAATGTCAAGCATCAATGCGACCGAAGTCGAAGTCGCCCCGAAAGAAACGGTTAAATATACAAAAGAAGATCTTACCTGGTCTTTGTCCATGTTCGGTACCGCCGTCGGTGCCGGTGTTCTGTTTCTTCCAATCCGTGCAGGTCTTGAAGGCTTCTGGCCGCTGATCCTGATCGCAGCTCTCGTAGGTCCAATGACCTACTTCTCTCACCGCGCATTGGCTCGCTTTGTTCTTTCCTCCAAGAACAAAGACGCAGACATCACCGACGTGGTTGAAGAACACTTTGGTAAAGCAGCAGGCTTGCTGATTACCTTCTTCTATTTCTTCGCGATTTACCCAATCGTGTTGATCTACGGTAACGCGATTACCAACACCATCGACAGCTTCATCGTCAACCAGCTGGCAATGCCTGCGGTTCCTCGCTGGCTCCTCTCTGGTATTCTCGTTGCAATGATGATGGGCGTAATGATCCTTGGTCGCCGCCTGATGCTCGTCGCAACTGAGCTTCTGGTGTACCCACTGGTGATCATCCTGTTTGGTATGTCTGTATACCTGATCCCATCCTGGTCTTTTGAAGCCATGAGCTTCGACATGATCCCGGAAACCGGCACTTTGCTGACAGTGGTGTACCTCACCATTCCAATGCTTATCTTCTCCTTCAACCACAGCCCAGCCGTCTCCTCCATGGCTCTGGCTCAGCGTGAAGCACATGGCGATAATGCAGTTGCAAAGTCCGACATCATCTTGAAGCGCGCGTCTGTGATGCTCCTCGGCTTCGTTATGTTCTTCGTATTCAGCTGCGTTCTTGCACTGACACCTGAACAGCTGATGGAAGCAAAACAGCAGAACCTGCCAGTCCTGTCTTACCTTGCAAACGTGTTTGACAGTCCACTGATCTCCTTCATGGGTCCACTGGTTGCGTTCCTTGCAATTTTCTCTTCCTTCTTCGGTCACTACCTTGGCGCAAAAGAAGGTCTTGCAGGCATTGCTAAGAAAGCTGCTCCAAAAGCTGTCGAAGGCCTGGGTGAAAAGAAATTCAACACACTGCTCGTTGCATTCTTCTTCTTCTCCGTCTGGGGTGTTGCAATCATCAACCCATCCGTTCTTGGCATGATTGAAGGCCTAGGTGCTCCGTTCATCGCAGCAATCCTGTTCCTGATGCCGATGTACGCAATCAAAAAAGTCCCAAGCATGAAGAAGTACGACGGTGCGCTGTCCAACATCTTCATCACCATCATGGGAATTGTCGCAATCTCTGCGATCGTAAAAGGCCTCTTCTAAGAAGGCCAACTAGCAAAAATAAACCGGTGTCTTCGGACACCGGTTTTTCTCTCCCACTGAGGTTCACGTTATGTTCAGCGTTTTTGACATCTTCAAAATCGGTGTAGGTCCATCCAGCTCCCACACAGTCGGGCCTATGAAAGCGGCAAAGCAGTTCATTGATAGCCTGCGTGCTCAGGATAAACTGCGTGATGTGACGCGTATTGCAGTTGACATATACGGCTCTCTGTCTCTGACAGGCAAAGGCCACCACACAGACACAGCAATTATTATGGGGCTTGGTGGCAACTCTCCGGAAACCGTTGATATTGACAGCATTCCAGAGTTCATTCAGCGCGTAGAACAAACCGGACGCCTCCCGGTTGGCATGCATTGCCACGTGGTTGACTTTCCGAGTGATGCAATCACATTCAATCGTCCAGCACTTGAGTTGCACGAAAACGGCATGTCCATCCATGCCTTTGCAGGTGGAGAAAAGATCTTCTCCAAAACCTACTATTCCATCGGTGGTGGTTTCATCGTGGATGAAGAGAATTTCGGTAAGGCTTCAGAAAACGAAGTTTCGGTGCCTTATCCATACAAATACGCTTCAGAGTTGCTGGAGCATTGCCGCCAAAACGGTATGAGCATTTCCGCGCTTGTTCTGGAAAACGAAAAAGCATTCCGCAGTGAAACAGAACTGCGTGAGAGCTTTGGTCGTGTCTGGAATGTGATGCGCGATGGCATAGAGCGTGGCAGCAACACGGAAGGTCTGCTGGCAGGCCCGCTCAAAGTCCCACGCCGTGCAGCAGCGTTACGCCGTCAGCTGACGGCGACAGAGCGCAGCAGCAACGACCCGATGGCAACGGTTGATTGGGTCAACATGTTTGCACTGGCTATATCTGAAGAAAATGCAGCGGGTGGCCGCGTTGTAACAGCACCAACCAACGGTGCTGCAGGCATCATTCCTGCGGTTCTCGCGTACTATGACAAGTTTATCGAACGTCTTGAGCCTGAGCACTACACAAAGTTCTTCCTCGCCTCAGGCGCCATTGGAGCGCTGTATAAGACCAATGCATCCATCTCCGGTGCAGAAGTTGGCTGTCAGGGTGAGGTTGGTGTTGCGTGCTCCATGGCAGCTGCAGGTCTTGCAGAGCTGTTGGGCGCGAGCCCGGCTCAGGTCTGCATTGCAGCTGAAATTGGTATGGAGCACAATCTTGGTCTCACATGTGACCCTGTTCTCGGACAGGTTCAGGTGCCTTGCATCGAGCGCAACGCAATAGCCTCTGTCAAAGCAATCAACGCAACACGTATGGCTATGCGCCGAAACTCAGATCCATGTGTTTCTCTCGATAAAGTCATCGCGACCATGTACGAAACCGGCAAGGATATGCTGGCAAAATACAGAGAAACCTCACAGGGTGGTCTTGCGCTTAAAGTGGTGCCGGTCGCAGCAGAGTAAGCAGCAACCAATGTGTTTAAGATAAGAAAGCTGGCCTTTAGGTCAGCTTTTTTTGTTTTGCTCAGCCATTTTGCGGAAACACTTAAAACTGCAAGAACACTCGGAACGGGCCACTAACCCATGTTTGGTACTCCCAAAAGAAAAAGGGAGAAACCCATGAAATCCTTGCTACTGGGTGCAACGATCATCGGATTGGCCATGCCGACAGCCCTCGCTCAAGACAAGCCCGTCACGATCGTCAGTTACAACGTGCAAAATCTCTTTGACACCATTGATGATGAGAACAATCCACGAGATGACACCTACCTTTCCAAAGAAGCAAAAGAAGCCCGTGGTAAGGATCATGAAGACGCTTGTGAGAGCTATAATGATAAAGGGTCCCACTATTACAAACAATGCATTGAGCTGAACTGGGGCGAGGAAAGCTACAAGCAAAAATTGATGACACTGGGTGCTGTCATTCGTTCCTTCCCGGAAACGCCGGACATTCTGGTTTTACCTGAAACAGAAAACAAAAAGGTGCTTGATGATCTGGTCAACAAAGCACTGGCCGGTCTGGACTACACCTCAGTCATTCAGCTGGACACCTCCAACAATGAGCACAATCGCGGTATCGATGTTGGCGTCATCTCGCGTTTGCCGCTTAAGGGAGAGCCAGAGACAATTAAAGTGTTTGGCGAAGATGGCGACAATCCCCACGATTGCCAGCCAACGCGGGATATTGTGAAAGCTCAGTTTGAGATGCCAGACGGCGAAACAATGCACGTCTTCGGTGTTCATTTTCCATCTGGCGCGGCCTATCAATGCCGGAAAGATGCGATGGAAGTGCTGAACAAGGAACGCGCAAAGCTTCCTGATGACGCAAATGTGGTTGCTGCTGGTGATTTCAATTTCAATTGCACAGACATTCAAAATGGTGAGTTTCAGGCCCTGGCGAGAGAAGGGAACTGGAGTTATCCGCCTGAGATAGTCGGGTGTGCAGCCCCGGGCAGCGCATTTTACTACAAGGATCAGAGCTGGTCCTTCCTGGATATGATCTTGGTTTCCGGTGCATTGCGTCCGGATCAAGACAGCAACAGCACATGGTTTGCTGATCTGGGCAGCTTCCACACAGTTGTCACCCACCCGAGCCAGTACGCACAGGATGCAAGAAACAGAGTACGTCCCAAGCGATTTAATCCCGACAATAACCAGGGCGCCAGCGATCACTGGCCAGTCCTGATGCGGTTCCTGAAACGTTTCTGATAGCCGCTTACAACACTGCAAAAAAGAACCGGCCTGAATGTTCAGGCCGGTTCTTGCTGTTTAAGTTACGGGGTGGATCAGGTCTTATAGAGCTTCAAATCTGCCGTGATTTCACGGTGTACGAGCTCAATTTGCGCTGACATCGCATCAACAACGGCTTCCATCTCTGAATGACGTTGCCCTGCAGACCACTTCTCGATCTTGGGGTTTTCCGGCTTGTCTGTCACTGGAGAGTAGGCATCCAAAGCCTTCTTCAGGTTATCCAGCTCGGTATCAACCTGTGTGGCATAATCTAACACCGCTTTCATACCATCCGGTTTGCTCAGTTGCTCATCCCGCACTTCTGGGTACTTGAATGGGTCGCCATTACAAAGGTTATGCAGCTCCTTGATGGAACGATCAATGTTTGGTGTCAGACAACTGTCTCTGGCCATTCGTGGATAGGCCCGCGTGGTAGCTGCCTTCTTGAACAAGAACCAGGACTTCAGGGTCAGATCAGGCGTACAAGGATGCCAGTTCTCCACCTTTGGCACTCGGCGCAGCACAACAGGATCATCGCTGTAAAGCGTCTCAAAGTACCGCACAACTGCAGAACATACATCTGTGCTGGAAACCAGCACCTCCGGCGTCAAACCACTGTTCCGGCCAACCTGGCGGGCAATTGGGTCTTTTTCCTCCACAATTCCGTAGGCGAGCACACACTTGGCAAGCGTGGAATTGCCTGCGATTGCAGCACGTGCCGCTTTACGGTTTGCAGGGTCCATCCGCGCTTCCTGATACTTCTTCCAACCATAAATAATCTTCGCGCGGCCATAGGTCTTATAACCGAAATCAGATAGTGCACGGCCCATGTTCATACCTGCTGAGATGCCGGCTGAAGCCTGTGTTGCATCAGCCAAGCGCGCAATTTCAGCGGCAACACCAACAACGGAGAAGAAGGTGTTCAGCGTCTTCTGGCTCACCTGAATAGCAGCCTGTGTATGTCGCTCTTTGATTGCATGGTAATAGACCGAGTTACTTGCTTCAGCCATGTTGACGTTCTTGCGCCATTTCTCGACCTCAGCAGATTTTTTCGCCAACGCGATTGCATCCATGGTCAATTTTCTGATCGCTTCTGCAAGGCCTGTTGCTGGGAAGATCGTCGTGACAGCCTTCACACCACCACTTGCAATGGTCTCGATCATCTTGATCTTCATTTGAGAGGCTTTGATATCAGCAAGCAGAGTGTCGATGGCCTTCAAAGATTTCTCAACGGCCTTTTCATCATTCGGGTCATCAGGTGAGGAAGCTTCTGCAATAAGATCTTGCAGAGCCTTGTGCTCTTCATCTGCGCGCTTCTCGATTTCGTCCATGTAAGCTTTGCGCTCTTTAGGATCAGCAAGCTTTTCCTTCAGACTAGCAAGCGCATTGCCTGTTTTTTCTTCTTCGATCTTTTTCAGCGCAGCTGCTGTATTCTTCTTGACGATTTCGGCGTCTTTTTCATCGCGGTCTGGCTTCTTGAACTTATCGAGACCACCGGTCAGTAAAGCGTTGACATTTGCCATAATGTCTTCGTCAGAAAGAAGCTCCATGCTCTTCTCAACGCTCTGGACACCCGCACTTGGACCAGCAAGTTTCAGTTTATTCTCAAGAATTTGCTGCGGTGTCAGACCTTCAGTCTCAGCCTCGCCTTCTTTAGTCAACTCACCTTGATCTGGCTGGATCTTACCCGTAATGGCATCACCAATGGCATCAGAACCAGTAGCACTGGCGAGGTTTGCCAAGCCCCCAGTGAGGGCTTCTGCAAAGGCTTGATAGTCGCCATCAATCAACGCTTTTGTCGCTGTACCGGCATCAGTCGTTGCAATCATGGCAGCTTTAAGCGCTTCACCAACAATCTCGGGAGTGGTGGATTCCGTACCGCTCAACTGCGAGCCTGACGAAATTGCCGTAGAGAGGGAATCTGCAAGAGTCCCGATGATGGACATCACCGCTTCTTGCTTGGCGTCTTTGTCAGGAGCTTGTGTAGCCTGCAAAATTTTCTCTGAAACGCGTCCACCAGCCATTGCAACATCAATCAGGCCAGAAACACCTTCAAAGATATTGCCGTGGTCATCCTCGCCTTTGCGGTCAGACGCGGATTTGTCAAAAGCAGCGCCAGCAGAGAGAACTTTTTTGATCTCTTCACCAATCATCTCGCCAGCTTCGTTCGCAAAGCTCAGCTTATCTGCCGCTGTTTTGCCTTTCTGCTCTGAAAAGACAATACCTTTTTCCGCAGCTGCAAGACCGGTGTCGAGCAATGTAGTGGTTGCAGTAAACAATGCACGCTGTTCAGCCACCCAATTAGCGTCCTTTGAGAGATTTTCTCCCAGCGAGTTCAAGGCTGAATCAATATTGGTTACTTTCTGAAGCTGATCTCCATACTTCCCGGCATCTTTCGCTGCTTTGATGACATCCTCTGAGCTTGCATTCGCATCCATGCCAAGAGACTTGCGCAAATCGCCTGTTACCTGGCCTTTCTGGTTGTTCAGGACATCCTGTTTGGCAGAAATCTGGTCTTTGTCAGGCGCATCACCCGCAACTGTATTCAAATTGGCCAGAGTGATTGCATTGGATCCGATAGATGAGGCAAGCGTCACGACATCTCGTGCAAAACCGATGGCTTCTAATGTATTTTCGTGTTTGGAAGCGGTTTCGCTATGTTCATCGAGCTTTTGCTCATAGATTTTTGCACCGCCCTTGAACATCTTCTCAAACTGGCTGTAGCGGGAAGGGACCAGGTTTGATGGAATGATCCCTTCACGAACCAGCGGAGTCCAGAGTTCACGTGTGATGTCCTCTTCAGAAAACATCTCGTTGCCATCTTTATCTTTGGCCGCAATCATCTCGGCTTGTCGTGCCAGAATACGTTCAAAGGAAGCATTGAGCTTCTTCAAGGTCTCAGCATTAATTGCCCCGCTATCGGCGCGAATATCAGCGCGGGTGTCAATCTCTGTCTGCATATCCCCGGTCATCCAGGGCATCTTTGTACCCGAGCCAGGGAGCTTGAACCATTTTTCATTCCGCGCCAGCGTTACTTCAAAGTTCTGTGCCTCGCGGATGGTTTCTTTGTCTCCATCCAGCTTGGTCATAATGTCATTCAATCGTCCAGCTTTGGCTGCAACACGTTCGGCATTTTGTTCAAAATTGCCGGCGCCTTGTTGCGCTGTTTTGAGCCAATCGAGCTGTTTTCCGGTAAGGGGCATGACAAACTCCAACGTGTTCAGGAGAACGGGTTAAGAACTATAAGTCTTCACATCTGCTCTGGCATCGCGGAGGATCAACGTTGCTTGTGCTCGCAAAGAATCCGCGACTTCCATCATTTCGGTATGTAATCGGCCACCCGTCCAAGCCTGTGTCTTCTTGTCTTTTGGTTCAGCAGTGACTGGGCGATATCCCTTGAACTCCAGTTCAAGAGTCTCAAGATGCTTTTGAACATCCTGAGCGTAGGTCAGGATCTTTTCCTGCCAGTTATCTTCGGAAATCATGTCATCCCGAACAGAAGGGTAGTTGAACGGATCTCCACCACACAAGGTGTGCAGTGCCTTCAAAGCTTGCTCGATAGCTGGTGTCTTACAGCATTCTTTAGCCATCAAAGGATAGGCTTTCTTGGTCGCTGCACGTTTAAAGCTGAACCAGCTCTTGAGTGTCAGATCCGGTGTTCCAGGGTGCCAGTTTGCGACCTTCGGAACACGTCGTAAGACGACAGGATCTTCACTGTAAAGCGTCTCAAAGTACCGCACCACCGCAGCACAAACATCACTGTTTGATACCAAGACCTCGGGTGTCAAACCGCAGTTGCGGCCAACTTGCTGTGCGATAGGATCTCGTTCTTCAACAATGCCGTAGGCAAGCACACACTTGGCAAGTGTCGAGTTCCAAGCAATTGCCTCGCGGGCCTTCTTGCGGTTCTCTGGATTTTTGCGGGCATCAAGATACTTCCGCCATCCAAAAACGACCTTAGTGCGTCCGTAAGTTTTATAGCCAAAATCAGAGAGCGCCTGACCCATGCTCTTTGCAAGAGAAAGCCCCGTAGAGGCTTGCGTTGAATCTGCCAGGCGCGTGGCCTCTGTAGCCACGCCAATGATAGATAGGAAGGTATTGATTGTCTTCTGACTGACTTGAACCGCTGCCTGTGTATGACGCTCCTTACAAGCGTGGTAATAGGGCGAATTGGCGGTTTGTGCCATTTTCACGTTCCTGCGCCACTTTTCAACTTCAGCTGCTTTCTTACCAAGAGCAACTGCGTCAAACGCAAGTTTTCTGCAAGCCTCAACCATGCCCGTTGCCGGAACAACACGCACCAGAACCTGAACACCACCCTTAGCAATCTTTTCAATCAGCTTGTACTTCATTTCAGAGGCTTTGATGTCAGCAATCAGTCTTTCGACCGCTTCCATTGATTTCTGAAGAGCCTTCGTGTCTTCAGGATCAGGAGGAGGGGAAGCCTCCTCAATCAGGTTTTTCAGCGCTTTTGTTTCTGCTTCCACATCCGCTTCGAGTTTTTCCATAAACTCTTCGCGTTCTTTCTTGTTGGATTGCTTCTTCTTAAAGTCGGCAAGTGCGTCCCAGGATTTCTTCGCTTCCATCTTCTGAATGGCAGCATTCGTTCGCTTTACCGTTTCAGCATCCATCTTCTTCTTGTCATTTGCCTCACGGAAGGCATCTTGCATTTCACGCATATTATTCGTGATTTTGTGCAAGTATTGTGGATCTTGAAAACCATCAAGAAACGCCTCGCGCTCCGTTCGTTTAAACGTACAACCAGATCGTTCCAGCTTCCGATCCATAAGTTCACGGGCTGAGAGCTCACTAAGTTCTTCTTTTTCCTCATCAGTGTTGAGAGGAAGATCAGGCTTGGCCATTGCGGCGAGGGGGCCTGTGGTAGCAGAAGAAGCTAGCTGCATTAAACCTAGAACAAGGGATTCAGAAAAGGCTTTGTAATCCTTATCTTTGAGCGCTTTAACAGCAGTGCCGGTGTTGACACCTAAGACAAAAAAAGCCTTGATTGAAACACCAATCAGTTCGGTCTGGTCATTTTCATTTCCAGGACCAGGCGCAGGGTCACCGTAGGCATATGCTTTGCTTTCATCCTTGAGAGTCAGTGCAGAATCTTGTTTACCCGTATCGACATGGCCTTGAACGTCACCTGCTGCAAAAAAAGCCTCAGCAAGGGAGTCTGCGATAGACCCAGCAATTTGCAAAACTGCATTCTCTCGCTCTTTGTTCGTTTTTGCTTGCGTTGCTAAGGCAATCTTCCGCGCAATTTGGTTGGCTTCAATAGCGACACTCACAGCGCCTGCAGCATAAGAAATATTCTGGAGCGTATCCTTATCTGCAGCGCCTTCAAACTCTATCTGGTCTGTGGTTTGGTGCTCTTCTTGCTCGTAGGTTTTGCCTGTTGCTTCCAATGCAAGCTTAAGTTGGCCAGCAACGATATCAGCAGCGTCTTGGGCAAAGGCGAGTGTGTTTCTTGCGTTCTTTTGTCTCTCCGAAAACTGGATACCTTTTTCTGCCATGGCAAGACCGCCATCCAGCAACGACGTGGACATCGTCAGTAAAGCTTTTTCCTCTTCGAAAAGCTTGTTTTGCCCCATTAGCTGCTCAACGAGCTGTGATTGGGCTGCTTCTACATTCTGGTAGCTTTTGATCTCGCAACTATATTCACCACGTCGGGCAGCTTCTTCCAGCACCTCTGCATCCGAAGTGTTTGCACCCATTTTGAACTCAGTCCGAAGGTCTCCGGCAATCTGACCCTGCTTCCCCTTCAGAACCTGACGTTTGGCTGCAATTTCGCGTTTTTCTGCTAGTGAACGAGATTGGTCTTCAAAGTTGGCAATGGTCAGTGCGCTACTGCCAAGACTTCCGGCCAGTGAGACGACATCACGGGCAAACCCAATGGCTTCAAGCGTGTTCTCATACTTTGAAGCCGTTTCACTATGTTGCTCCAGCTTTCCCTCATAGATCTCAGAGGCACCCTGGAACATCTGCACAAATTGACTGTATTTATCCGGCACAATGTTGGAGGGAATGATCCCTTCGCGAACCAGCGGAGTCCAAAGTTCCCGGGTGATATCTGCATCACTGAAAAGCCGTGTCTTCTCATCCTTCTTCTTCGCCGCAATCATTTCTGCCTGCCGCTCGAGGATTTTGCCGAAAGCGGCATTGAGCGCATCAACATTTTCAGATTGAATGAGAGGCGTTTCAGAAGTCACGTCCGCGTAGGAATCTACCTCGGTTTTCATATCACCGGTCATAAAGTCCATTTTGCTTTTTTGCAGCTTGCGCTTAAAAACATTTGGACTTCGGGCGAGCTCAATTTGAAAATCCTGAGCTTGGTGAATAACCGACTTATCTGCATCCAATTTAGCTAAAATATTGGTCAGTTCTGCAGATTTCTTCTCTTCGTTTTCACTATCAGATTCGAAGTTCTCCACGCCGCCTTGGGCCTGTGAGAGCCAGTCAATTTGAGACGGAGTTAACGTCATGATAAACTCCAGTGTGGGATCGTTTTCGATCCTTCTTGTTGTATCTTAGCCACCAAGAGAGAGCAGCTTCACTTCCAGCTGAATCAACTCAGGACGCAGTATGTTCAGATCATTCGGCAGATCGCTGAAGGGGTGTCGCATATAGAGCTGAATAGCCTGACTGTTGTCCAGTTGCGCAATCAGTGGCCGCACTTGCCTTAGGGCATTTTCGCGGGCTTTCTTGCGCTCTTTCAGGTCTTTTGATTTGTCAGCAATAGCTGCAACTTGCTTTGGCAACTCTGCAAGGGCCAACGGTTGAGAAATGCACGACGAGAACTTTCGCAAAGCAGCGACATCCACCGCTTCTTCACCGGCATCCTGCTTGTCTTTCACTGCATTGACAAAAGAGCTGTCGATATACTGCTTGGCTTTGATCAGGCGTGCGATGCATTTATCAGAAAACGTTGAGATGTCTCTCGCAATGTCCTCTCTGAAGCCCGTAATTTCACCACGCATTGCATCCAGAGCACCTTCCAGCTCTTTCAGTTTAGCAAGGTTTTCTTTGTGCGTATGAGAAGCGTCAGACTGATCTTCCAGCTCCGCGATTTCCATGCGAAGTTCTTTCAAACGAGATGTATCAAACTTGCTGGGGTCAACGCGATCAACACCCTTGTAGTAAGCAAGGATACGCTTGATGGAGATATCTTTCGACGTCATCATATCCAGCTCATCTTTAAGCGGGCCGGATTTGGTGAGGAAGGCGTTCTTAGCTTCCTTCTGATCTTTCTGTCGGGCAACACCCTTCTTGTAATCGACTTCCAGTTTTTTGAAGTACTTCAGCTCTGCCTTACTGAAGCGATCTGCATCTGTGATTTTCTCGCCTCTCTTCTCCATCTCAGCAAGCTTGTGAAGATGGCTCAACTGGCCTTCCAGTTCGTGGACAAAACGGTCAACGCGGAAGATCAGGCGGTTCGCCAGATCAAGTGAATGGGCCAGTTCGTCATTTGTGGTTGCGTTGTAGGCAAGGTCTTTCGCTTGATCGAAAAAGACATCCAGATCACCATGATATTGCTTGATCTCATCTGGCGCGAATAGAGAACCAACCATCTTGGCAAGGCTGGGATCTGCTTTCCCCATTTGTGCGAGCAGTTTTGGGATCTCTGTAAACTGGTTCTCGATGATCTTAACTTTGGTGTCGAACAACTCTCGGTTTTTGACGGCCTTACGAACACCTTCTTCGAGTGGGTGTAATTGCTTGGCCTCCATTTCAGTGCATGAAGCCAGCGCTTTTTCGATGTTCATGGAGAGGGCTTCTTCTTCCAGTTCATCGATGTCATCCGTGAGGCGCAACCGTTCTTCGATGTAATAAGCACCTTCCTTGCCTTTCGAGATCTTGTCGATTTTCTCGCGTAGCTTATCTAGGTTTTTAGTCAGCTTTTTATAGGCACCGGGATCCTTTTGAATGCCGGAAAGGATGGCTTCAGCTTTCAGGAACTCCTCAACAGCTATATCTTCCACACCTGTCACACCGGATGCTTTCAACTCATCAAGAAAGTCAAATGTTTGAAGAAGACTGTCGATGGTTTTGCGCGGAATTTCCTTCGCATCTTTGGGGCGACGTGGAATTTGGATCATCACGTCCTGATTCAAGCCAGGGACATCTCCCGCACGCTTGATCGCACGACGTTCATCAGGTTTGGTGACCAGATTTCCCTGCTTGTCGTAAAGGACCAGTTTCTTCAAATCATCGCGGAAGCGCTCTGTACGCTCACCAAGTTGCGCCGCATCCCATCGCGCTTCTTTTCTCATGCTGTTCTTGTGTGCTGCGGAGGCCTTGAGAGAACTAAGCAAACTGCGAATGGTCGGGACCGTTCTTGAGGCGTCCGACATGTAATTATCAAGTGTGGTTTCAATGTCGCCAGCAGCGTCCGCAACACCGGAGTTGCGCAAACTTGTCGCCAGCTTTTGAATATGGTTCTTGAGCTGATCAAACTCCCCAACCGCAGCCATGGCCATCTCATTCTCATAAAGCAGGATTTCCCAGGCAGGATCGTCTTTGGGCACCTTCGCTGCTCTGACGTCCTTCAAGGTTTTTCCAAGGCGTGTTGCTGGTCCGGAAAATCCAATACCGGTCATCGATTTGATACCCTGACCAACTTCCATGACATATGGCTTCAACTCAGCCGGAACAGGAGGTTCTGCTGGTTTGCTCTTGGCCGCGGCTACAACGCCTTGCCAAAGCGTCTGCATATCATCAACGGTGGATTCGGCATCTATTAGGCTGTTATGTGCACCATCCGTATCTTTGGTTTTGATCTCCAAAGCAGCGGTTTGAATGAGCGCTTTCGCATTTTCATAGCTTTTGTCAAAAGCAATTGCTTCGCTTGGATAATTTTCAAAATCTTTTTTATGTCCATAAATAGAGTTGAGACGTTCCAGAAGCTGCTTACTCTGGCTTGCAAGCGCTGCCAGAGCATCTGCATCGGTGTCTTCATTCTCATGAACAAAATGGTCTTTAACGTCGGCTTTTAACTCAGAGAGTTGCGCGGTGACATCTTTGAGCTTTTCATCACTCTCTGCTTTTATGCGCTCAGCAGTTGCTTCTGTAACAGCCGCTTCAACTTTTTTGTCGTCTTCAGCTTTTGTCTTAGCTGTCGCCTGTGCAATCTCTTTCTCTTCTTTTTCTTTGATTGCTGCGGCTGTCTCACGCTCAGCCTCATCCTGTTCCTTAAAGGCCCAGCCGAGTGCTCTATAAACTGATTTCACCCACTCAAGTTGTTGGGGCGTTAGTTGATCGTCAGACATTCGAGGCTCCAATTGGTTTTATTATTATCGAGAACCACTAAACCTGTATTTTAGGTATTGAGCTCCTTAGGACAGGTGAAATTCTGAAGCAGCCTGGCTGAGAATGGATTGTTCACGCTGTTGGCCATGAGGTTGAAGGTGGCAAATCGATTTCCAAGCGTAAATCTCACCTTGTATTGATCGGGTAGCTCAGTTTTTGTCACGCTTGCCTTTTCCAATAAACGAAAGAGGGACCATGGTCCGCTGAGATTGATGGAGTTCGATTCTCCGGCAATCGCAGGGAAAAATGCGAGACTTGCAGCTGGTACACCTTCGCCAGGCCAATTCAACTCAATCGGGCGTGTTGGACCATGCGCATAGCTCACTGTTGTCCCATCCACGGTGAGGGCAACTCTGGTTGATCCGACGTCCAGATCCAAGGGTGTCATCGTGAATGCAACAGATGGTTTATCCCCCCCATTTGCGAAATATGCGTTGCGAATATTGTTAGCTTTTTCGAAGACTTCAAGGTTGTCTTTTGAGACATCAATCTTGGCGTTGTCGCTCTCTCTCCATTTCCACGGTGTGGAGGAGGTATCGACGAATGATTTGATGTTGGTATTGAAAAACGCTTCAATCTTGCCACCCGGTTTGAACAGGGTCGAAAAGTCGTCCAGCATCACCGAAGCTTGCTGACCATTTGCCACCGGATAGCGGCCAGAAAGAGCATTGCTGCACAAAGGTAAAACCTCTGAATCCCAGGCTGCATTGATGGCTTTTTGAGCATCGTTTACGGTAACTTGTGAGGAGAACTGAAGCATTTCCAGTATCCAGCTTTGCAGCGGCATAGGAACGTTAGGTGCTTCATCTTTCAGTGTTTTAACCGCATCACTCCCGCCGCCAAGAATATAGCTTAGGGCGTCTTGCTGAGTGTTGTTAGCCAATAAAATCCGGTTAAGTTCACGATAAAGATCAGTGACCTTCATCAACAAAGCGTCGAGTGGAGTGGTGCCACTCCCTGACCCTAACGTGAAACTATCAAGAGGCTCAAAGCGCGCCTGCACAGAAGTGCCCGGTGGAACCGGTTTCGGGCCACCTTCACTCGTCGGAACAGCTTCACCAAGCACTTCAACAAGCTGCTGCTGTCTCAGGTTGGTGGTCGCGCGGGCTTCTTCCTGCGCAATACGAGCTGCTCCGCCTGCAACGTTCTGAGCAACGCCGGTAGCACTGGATGGAGCTTCAGTCCGAGTAAGCTGTGTTTGCTCAGCCACTGAGACGAGAAGATTGCGGATAGGTGAATTGGGCCCGGAAGCGGTGTTAATGACATCTGTCGCCTGCGACAGGCTTGTGAACTTCACAATGCGCAGGTCAGCCAGCATCGCATCCCACATGCGCGCGTAGTCATCCAGATAAAGCCCTAAAACGCCACGTTCGATACGGGTGACAGTCTCTTCCTTGTTTTCCAACTGACCGTTTGGACCCAGCACCCAGCTTTCTCGAACGAAACTCTGAATGCTATCAACCAACTGAGGAAGGAACACACCACGGAAACCTTCATAAGTGTAAAGGCCAGGAATACCTTCGCTCAAAGGTTTGCCTGAAGATCGTGTGAAGACGCGAGTTACAGCAGATCCTGCAGCTTCGTCAGGACGCCACTCCGGAAGACTTTGAGCGGCTTGTCCTGCTTTGATAAAGGAATAAGCCAGCTCCGCGATTGGAGTTGCATTCAGAATCTCTCGAACCTGACTAACCAACTCTGTATTCACATCAATTCGCACCTTAAAGGGCTGGTCCAGCAACGCTGCAAGATGATTTGAAAGTTGGTCGCGCTCTGTTACTTGTCGAGGGTCACTGTAAAGGGACTGCCAATCAGTTTCTTCCCAACGCTGAATAACCTCCGGTTCCAGGGGACCTTTATCCGCCAGTTCCAGATAAATCCGCAAGGCTTCAAACAGGAATTCTGGATTGTCGATATTTGCAACCATTTGCTGCTCAAGGCGGAGCATCATGCGTGGTCGCAAATAGCGCTCCAGTCCGTTGTGATAAAGCGCATCCGCATCCTCTGAAACATTCGGAATCTGGTTAAGACCCCAACGCTCATTTTGAGGTGGTTTCTCCTGCTGATCCGCAAAGCCGCCTGGCAGGTCTCGAAGGTAGTTCAACAACGGCAACACAGATAGATAGTTGGCATCATTGACGCGTACAGCATCAATTCGGTCAGCAAATTTGGGGTATTCTTTCAAGTCAGCTTGGGCACGGTTGATGATGTTTTCCTGGTTCATCTCATAGCTGATGACCCAAACCGTTGTCAAAAATGCAAGAACGATCACACAAGCAGCAAAAGAGAGGCGCTTGCGGATCTTCTGTTTGCGCATCACTTGCTTGCTCTCGCCCGCAAGGTTGCCTTCGCCAAAAATCAGGTCAAAGAACAAGCGCTCCAGAAAATACGCGTGTTTCTCGTAGGGAGCAGAGGGAAGTGCCTGTCGGCCAATCCCATATGCATGCGCAATCGAGCCTGCAAGCAAGTCAACAGGTTGACCTTCCTGGGTTGCAGAGGTGAAATAAACCCCACGCAGAAAGCTGCGGTCCTCATAGCGATTGGGACGGAACATCTCGGTCAGGAAATCATTCAGCACGGTTCGCAGCGAGGCCATTTGTTGCGGGAAGCTGAAGATCAGACTTCTGTGCTGTATGTCCGTTTCTTTATTCAAATAGTCGTAGACGCGCGAATTGAGCTGCTCCATGAGTAACTCATATTCCTCATCAAAATGACTGATCGCATTCTCGGAGGATTTGCCGTCATCAACGGGGAAGGTCATACCCCAGGCTTGGTGTCGCTCATCTCGGCCAAGGACTTGGAAGTAGTCGGCAAAACCGGCGATCAAATCCAGCTTAGTGAACATGACATAGATGGGAAAGCGAAGGCCCAGTTGCTTCTCAGCTTCCTTGAAGCGTTGTTTGACCGTCCGCGCCATATCCAGACGCTGATCCGAGCGCATTGTTGCGAGCTTTGCAAGATTGATCGCAATGATCATGCCGTTCAGCGGCTGACGGCGGCGGTTCTTCTTAATCAATGAAAGCAGCGTGTTCCAGCCAGAAGCATCGATGACCTCATCTTGGTCCTGCATGGTATAACGGCCAGCGCTGTCAACGATGATCGCGTTGTTGCTGAACCAGTATTCGCATTCTGCAGTGGGCTCAATCGTCGCTGCATCCACTTTCTGGCCCAGTTTGTGAGCCAGTGGAAACTTCATTCCAGAACGTAAAAGAGCAGTGGTCTTGCCGGATTCCTCTGGCCCAATCATCAGATACCAGGGCAGCTGATAGATCACCTTGCGGCCCAGTTTACCATCGACACTTGCTGTTTTGAGAATGTTCAGACTCTTCTCAACCTTGCCAGAGACCAGCGCTGCTTCATTCTTCGCCAGCTCTTCAGGATCGACTTCAGGCTCTTCTTCTTCCTCTTCTTCTTCGTTCTTGGCTTCTGCTTCTCTTGCTCGCCGGGAAAGGCGTCCAATATTGATCGCGGCCCAGATCATCAAAAGGCCCATGACGATCAGCATACGAACGACAGCCATCGCAAAAGGTTTTGCGCCGAAGATCGATAGACTTGGGCCATAAATCCAGATGACCGCACACAAGATTAGTGTGATAAGGAGCGTAACAAACCAAAAAGGGAAAAAGCGTTTGAGTTTCTTCATTGCTGGCCTCCCTGGCCAGAAGGCGGAATAAGCGTAATATCAATGCGCCTGTTCTGAGCACGCCCTTCAGCTGTTGCATTGGTTGCAATTGGATCAGCTGATCCTCTGCCGATGGCTTTGACACGTGTCTTGTCTGTCAGTCTGACCTTGATGAGATCTGCAACTGTTTGAGCACGCGCCTTGGAAAGTGCAACATTGTTCGGATAACGGGCATTTCGAATTGGAATATTGTCTGAAAAGCCAACTACATTGATGGTACCAGGCTGCGTGTTCACTGCTTCAGCGACACGATTGACGACTGGAATAAAGCGGGCAGTGAGCGTATCTCTAGCAGTTGCAAACATGCCAGAACCTGTCAGGCGTATCACCACGTTGCCTTGCACATCCATCACGACGACAAGACCCTGCCGGATCTCAGGAGCAAGGAACCTGCTAACTTGCAGATAAGCAGGCAACGTGCTGTTACGAACGACTTGAGGTGAGGAAGGTGTTCCAGGTGCTGCCTGTTGTTGTGGCAAGTTCGGTAGAGCTGCTCGTGGCGGTGCAGGTTGGTGCGTCAGATCAATTGGGCTTGTGTTGATTAAAGACTCATACTGGAACGCAATGCGCTCACTTTTCTCTCCAAGCCAAAGCGCAAGCACAGCATAAATCAGCAAGGCGAGGAGTGCTGCTCCAAAGAAGATACCCCACACCGGAATAGACCACTTTAAAGGTCGATACGCATCTTCAACGCCTCTCCAGTGAGGTGAAAGGTCGGTTTCCTGATCTCCTCGCAGCGAGCGAATGAGGCGTGATATGCCATAACGCAGGCGCGACATCGTATTGCTGCCTTGCGGCATGATCCGCAAGCGACCTTCAAACCCCAAAGAAATACAAAGATACAATAATTCCAGAAGATCTTTATCACGACTTGGGTTGGCTTGCGTCTTTCTCAATAGATCATAAAATCGATCGCCACCGGACACGTCCTTGTGGAAGTTACTGACAAGGCTTTGCGTTGCCCAAATGCTGCGACTGCCCCAGGGAGTATTGAGAATTATGTCATCAAGGGTTGCACAAACCACATATCTGGCGATGCGAATGGTCTTAGAAGAAAGACCGTTTAACATAGCGTTGTGTTCGAAAGAGCGGATCTCGGAAATAACATGAGAGCGCAGGGCATTCACATCACGATGCTGAGCGTGATTTCGCAAGCGGGCAGCTAAGGCCAACAAACTGGAGGCTGCTTTGATAAGAGGATTATTCCCAAGTGGGACAAATTGAATATCGTCAGCGCCAAGGAACCAATAGCCTGCAGGCGTTTGTGCCGGAAGGTTGGTGCTACCGGCGTCAGGATGAACAGGATTGGGAGCATCAGTCGAGATGACAGTGTCGACTGAGTCCACCGAAAGGGCAGTGAAATCCTTCTTTGCCATAATCTCAACTCCTCAGTCCGTTAGCCGCTTATTGCTCTCTGATCGCCCAGAGTTCCATCACAAGTTTCGGGAAATCACCCGCGACATGCATCGCCAGACCGCCAGAAACACGGATTTCGTCCCAATGTGATGAGGCCGGATCCAGTTCGAAATATGCTGTGCCCGTGTGGTATGGGATCTGTCTTGGCGCGACTGGCAGTTGCTTCACTGCGATGCCGGCCAAAGCGGAATTCACAAAGTCTCGGATCTGTTCGACAGATCCAATCGTAATCTGCCCCGGGAAGTGTCGGTTGATCACTTCCGACGGCAGGTCAGCACTAACCGCAAGCACAAACCGAGCGGACTTGATCAGGCTGCGATCGAGCAGCATACCAACACGAACGCCGTACTTGCGCTCTTCCAGTGGTATAGGTACGGCAGTCTGTTCCAGAACAGCAGAAAGGTGCTGTCGCAAATGAGCAATCACAGGAGCGAATGTCTCTGTCAGGGCTTCGTGCCGATAAGGCTGAAGTGTTGAGGGGCGCCGTGCTGCCGCTGTAAATGTGGCAAGTTCACCAACCAGCTGGATCGAAATCCGATACAGCGCTTCAGGATGGAGCGAGGGTGTTTGCGCAAAGTGGGCGTAGAGTGGTTCATAGCGATTGACGGTCTGCAAAAGCAGAAAGTCTGAAATCTCTGCAACACCCTTACTGCCGGAGTTCGAAACACGCCCTGCAAGTGCATCTGCCCGGTGGCTCAGCATGCCCCAGATCTCGCGAATGTACCCATAAAGCACTGAAGAGGAATGAGAGGCGAGGCACGTGGAGATGTACTCGTCATCTAAAATAACTTGTTTATCTGCTCGCACTTCAATCACACGAGCGATAGGCAAGCAGATCCAGCCTTCCAGATCCTCAAAGTCGAACTTAAAAGAGAACCGTAGCCGACCAGTTTCCATCTGGACGCTGGCGTCACTGCCAGTTATTGCATCGCGCGCCTCGGATTCATGCACCACATAGCGTGCAGCTGTTTCCTGCACACCTGGATATTCATATTCATAGGCACCAGGTTGTCGAATGGGCAATGCAAGATAGACGACCGAGTTTTTTACGCTTTCAGGGACTGGAATAGACGCAGGAGCGTCACACTCCTGTGGCATCTTGAAAGGCGTGCCATCCGGCATCAGACCGCTGGCAAAATTGAGTGCAAACTGGCCCAGTTTGAGGGCTTCCTGATTGATTTTTAGCTCTGTGTGGCCCCAGGGGTGAGGGCGAATGCTCGAGATAGTGTCACTGACCAGCTGTTCCAGATAGCGATCATGCTGCTGAAAGTGCTGCGGCTGTAGAAACAGACCTTCTGACCAGACAACTTTGTTATGAGTGGTCATTAATAGAACCATCCTTCTTTTACTGTCTTGTCGGGCTGCAAAGTAATTTCAAGCTTACTCAAATACGCAATGAGGCTCGATGGCTGATTGTTTGGAACCATAATCACCGAACTCCATGTTCCTGTATCCACTT
Organism: Pseudovibrio sp. W64; assembly: GCF_001623145.1. NCBI lineage: Bacteria > Pseudomonadati > Pseudomonadota > Alphaproteobacteria > Hyphomicrobiales > Stappiaceae > Pseudovibrio > Pseudovibrio sp. W64. The sequence continues at coordinate 973,012 of NZ_LMCI01000038.1, forward strand.
TCCGAAAGGCACCGAGCACAGCGACAAATGCCACACTGGGGTCAACCTTGACTGCTACCTTCATGATCTTGTCGGGAGCTATGAAAACTTCCTTCATAGCAAGCAGGTTTTTGCCCAGAACCTGGTCTCCTTTTTCAAACAAAGTGAAAAAGTCATGAGTTTTAAACTCGGCATCAGACGTAAGGTAAAAGATCTTCACCTGAACAGGCGTCGACATCCCATCTGCGTTTTGGTTCAACTCCTTGTCCGCGATGACTGTCGTCGTGATCATGACAGGCATCGGCATCTCGGCGGAGCAGGAGGCCAGACCGATACTCAAAAGCAAAATGTACGCAATGCGTTTGATGTGGCTAATCGTCATTTGGTTTACGAGCTTTGTTCTGAATGTCTTTTTTCGGAGCTACATCCCAGTCCTCAGGAATGGTCTGGTGATGCGTTCTGGGCAATTTAAATGAATCGGATTCCATGCGGTTGTGATCCCACGCACTTGCACCTTCTTCGCTTGAGATGCCGCTTTCACTTTCAAACGGTACTGAGCTGGAATATTTGTATCCTTCAAATCCATAACTAACTGGCGAAATAGGCTCTTTCCCAGCGCTGGCAGGGTAGGAGTCCAGTGTTTCAGTCGCTTTTCTGAGAATAGATTCTGGAGACTCCAGTGGGTCATTGAGAACCTCGGAAAGTTCGTCTTCAGGGGTAACGATCTGGTCATCGACCCAGTCGTCATCCTCCATGTCGAGTTCTTTAGGAAGAAGATTTGCAAGTGGATCAGGGTTCTCAGGTTCTGCAAGAAAGTCATCCACTTTCAGACGGGCATCAGCATCTTCTGGCAACATTTGTGCGCTGATGTAATAGTTTCCGACCCTGATAACATCACCATCCTGAAGGCCACAGGCCTCACCGTTGGGAACTGGTTCGTCCCAATCATTAACAAAGGTTCCATTGGAGCTGGTATCGACGACGCGGTAGGCCCCGTCGTTCCACTCAACGACACAATGACGGCGCGAAAGCTGGTTTGCAGGATCGGGAAGAATCCAATCCGCACTGCTTCCACGTCCAATGACGCAGCGTTCCTGTCGCAGTATGCGCGTGCATTTTCCTGTGTCGACCAACTCATGCCCCTTGGTCAAAATGAGTACTAAAACCATGCTCGTGTTATCAGTCATATCCTCAGCCCCCGATTAAAACTGTGGGCCAGCCAAGGATGATGGTGCCGCCGTGAGCAGTGACATCCAGCATACGCGCCGCCGGCAATCCGGCGATCAAAGTGGTGACACTGCCTTTCATAATTGTATCTGGAGGCCCAACACACACGCACATGTCAGTCATGCGCGCCGCTGGTAAGTTTCCGATCAAAACCGTCGGTGCTCCAAGAGATATCGGGCCTCCAACGTGAGGAACGATACCGGTCACCATTGGACAGACGTGCATGTCTGTCATGCGTGCTGCTGGGAAACTCATAGGGCCTCTATTTCATTATCTGCGAGTGCTCGTCCCAACTTGTAAGCTTTGACTAAGAACTCTTCAGGGTCCTCCACGTTACTGTCGTATACAGACAAAACTATAGATGACCCTACAGCAATACTAGTTAGGTTTTCTGGGGGAGGTGCAGGGTCAAATTCGGGAGATCCCATACTACCGCCACTCCAACCAGCCGCTGCCGCGGCAAGAGTAGCGGCGCTTTTATATCCTCCGTCATCAGCAATTTTCATTGCTGCACGGCGCAGGTCTTCTTCAGGTTTACGGACCCAGTCTTCGGCGGCTTTCAGCGCTATTTCGTCTTCATCGGGCGGTTGACTGCCTTCCGGAAAGGTAGCTCTACTGACTTGACTGGCCCACCACACTGCGCGTGGTTTACTCAGGGCGTGAGCGAGAACCTTAATGGCGTCAGACATGAGCTCCGCTTCTGCCAAGGTATCCACAACTTCGATAGAAGGTTTCTGCCCCTCTATCAGTGGCACTGCCTTATCTCCAAGTTCTAAAGGTCTCTTTTCCAGTAGATCCTTGTAGGAGTTGAGGAGCAGTGTAGTATTTGTCACGCTATTTTCCATAATGCGCCTCAGTTAATCTTGACGAGAGCACCTTGTACCGTCGTGATGCCAGCGCCTTTTAAGGTGGTCAATGTCCCGTCAACGGTCGCCTGAACATCACCCTTTACGGTCACCATCAAGCCTTTCAACTCTGCCTGAGCGGCTTCAAGTTTGAGTGAGCTGGGGCCAGCGGTAAGGGTGATGGACATGGGATCCATTTTAATCGAGCTGCCACCACAGGTGAGCTCAATGGCTTGAGTTCCGGAGACCTTCACAGATCCTGCAGATGCGTCTACTTTCACATCGCCGGTTTGCGAGGTCACACCGATGTCTTTCATGGCTTCAACAGTCTGCGCACCTTGCTTCATAGAGATGCTCTGGTCGCCGCTCTCAACTGTAATGGTATGGTTGCCGGATTTGACTGAGAGGGCATCGTCTTTTTCGACGGTTGTGGTTCGGCCACCGGTCTTGATGGTGTAGGTCTCGTCACCCTGATCAACCGTCAGACTGCGATTGTTATAGACCTCGATTGTCTGGTCACCATCTTCTTGCTTGTCGAAACCAATCTTGACGGTTTCATTGTTTTTTACGGTGCGCTCATAGTCCTTCTCAGCCGTGAGCTGAACGAGTTCCTCGTCTTTCTTGTCTTCAAACAAGAACTCGTTGTTCCCGCCGCCTTCCTTGGATGTCTCACTCTTAAGCGTAGACTTTGTGGCTTCACCGGGCAGGTCATAAGGAACAGTCTGCTCTCCATTGTAAACACTGCCCACAACAATAGGTCGGTCGGGATCACCATCTAAGAAATCAACGAGGACTTCCTGCCCAACACGGGGAATGTGGAGACCACCCCAACCTTTACCAGCCCACATTTGCGCTACACGCACCCAGCAAGAAGATTTGTCATCGTTCTGTCCGTCACGATCCCAATGGAACTGCACCTTGATCCGGCCATACTCATCGGTCCAGATCTCTTCACCATCCGCGCCAGTAACAACTGCGGACTGCAACCCGTTCATATTAGGCCAGGGTGTAGTAGAGGCTTTACGATATTGAACGCTGGAATCGACCGCCTCAATCTCATAGGTGATTGCGTCATAAAATTCCTGCTCTTCATCGCGCGCAAACTCGATTGAGACCTCACAGATCGCCTTCGTGATCAGGTATTCTTTTTCCTGACTTGGGTCGTCTGAAAACTGATCCAATTTGAAAAGGTATCCGGGTCGCAATCCACGGACGTTGCCGCGCGCATATACCTTGGCGTAAGCCGCACTGGCTTCTTCAACACGCACCTTGGCTCGCTTTTCACCTACACTGACTTCCTCGTAATGGCCGGGATACATGTAACGTGTGCGGCCAGAAAGTTGGTGGGACTTCTTTTCGCTAGCATTAGCTTTCAGATCACTCGTGGGCTTAGTGAAATCATAGTCATTGATTTCAACTTCATCCGTCTGGATCTCTTCATTGTGTCGCCAATCCCAAAAGTGATCAGCTCCGCGACGGAAATGGTCTTCCTCAGAATAGAAGGGAAGGCTGGACTCGCCTTTGATGTCTTCATGAGCGCTATAGGAATCTGCCAATACCATCGTGTGTTGGCCATCCTCATGCTCAAAGTAATAATAGATCCCTTCCTGCTCCATCAGGCGGCAGATAAAGTTAAAATCGGTTTCTTGAAACTGCGCGCAATAGGGCCGAGGATCATAACTGTCACTCAGCTTGTTTTTGAAGTCGGTAAAACCTGCTTCCTGAAAGACTTCCTTCAAGATATCTGGCGTCGACTTTTCCTGAAAAATCCGGCAGTTGCTGGTAAGGGTCAAAAACCAAAGCCACGGGCGTACAATAAGCCGGTAAGTTGAATAGCCATGATCTTGTCCCGTATAGATGGCTTTGGTTACAAACCCATTCAGATACTGGTCAGAAGACAGGCTTGTGCCGGACACTTTTTTCATTTCAAGCGTAAGCGTCTGCCCAAGCATCTTATCAAGGCTCAGGTCATGCTCGAATGATCGGCAATCTACGACCATTTCGTAGAGCTCACTCATTTCGCTGGTCATCTTCATCTTCCAAAGGTGGAAGCTGTCATCTCCACCATCGAAGCTGATCGTGAACAGCCGATTTTCAGTTACTTTGCTCGCACACATTCCAGGACCTGCCTATTTCTAAAACGTTTCTCGTTCGGTCTCAGGCGTTGAAGCTGTCTGAGGTCAGTTTGCGATTGTCTCGTTCCATCCGTTCAACGATGCTGGGATTGAGGATCCAGGGCATGGAGCCCCCGGTATTCTCCCAATTCACGAGAACCTCATCCCAGGTTTTGACGGATTTGATGAGCACGGGGAAGCTGAGTGGCTCTTTGCCAAACAGAATCTGGTCAAGATAAGCGGCGCCGCGAACAAGATAATAGTTGCCGCCGTACTCCATGACGTAAATCTCAGGTACTTCTTCTATCTCAATGAGTTCGGCCATTTGAAACTCCATTATCAATTGTTACAGATCAGCAAGCAGTGCTTCGAGTTCCGGATCCATACCCTCTTCATCCGCTTCTTCCTCATCGTCTGCTGAAAGATCGGCTAGGAGGTTGTCCAACTCTGTTGTGTCATGGACAGGCGCAGGCGGGGCAGCTGCTGCGGCTGGCGCAGGTGCTGGTGCCTCTTCAACTTCGTCTTCTTCATCCTCTGCTGCTTCAGGTTCACTCACCTGAGGTTCTGGCGGATCAGCCTCAATTCTGAAGATGGTTTCGGGTGTTTTCTTAGGATCAATGATGGTCTCGACAACAACAGCACCCTTTGTTGCCTGAATGCCTGGGGTTAAGCCGTCGCCACCACTGATGCTGACACGCGCACCAGCACTTGGGCTTGGTGTCTCGGCAGCTTTGGTCACTGCAATCTGATCGCACCAGCGTCCAGAAATCGTGTCACCGGCCAGACCATTAAGAGAGGCAATGCGAACTTCGGGCTGCCCCTTCATAGAGACAATGGGCATCCAGCTCTGTCTCATTAGTGGCTCGACGCTGCGATGACTGATCATGCGATCAGTACAGGGTAAGGCAACCTGATCACCATACTGGTCGTGAACGTAGTGGAAGGGCATTTCGTTGAGTGTCAGGATCGATCCTGGCTTCATGCCGCCGCCATTGGTTTCATAGTCTTTTGCAAGCACAAGACCAATCAGGGCTGCAGGGTTGCCCCACAACATGGCTTTCAGGCCAACTTGCTCGTCAAACTCTTCAAAGCTGAATGCATCAATAGGGTCGGTCTTTGCGCCATAAGGCATTCGAAGCATGAAGCGTGGCAAGCTCAGGCCAATGTAATTGCTTTCTGGCATGGCACGCAGACTCTGCCACGTCTTTTCGGTAATCTTAGGAAGCTCAGCAAATTTTCTGGTGGCATTGTTGCGGTCCAGGGATGTCAGGAAAGGTGCATGCGCATGCGCACAGATCTTTGACATACGCCCCAGAAGCTCTGCGTGAGGTGGCGTCATGTCGAATGTGTAAAGGCCAACAATAGCACTCGGCGTGCCAACACCTTCATCCTGCAACGCATTTTCTACGAACAGACGATACAAACCTGTTTCTTCAAGCTTGTTGGTGGCGCTGAGGTCTCTTGCAAAATCTTCCGCAGAAATGTCATAGAGCGTTATCTTGAGTGCCGTTGAGGTCTCAATTCGACGTGACAACATATCAATTACGCGCCAAACGCTCTCCAGAGACTGGAAGTCAGCGTTTTGAAGGATTTTACGCAGTGTTGTGGTCATCACAGTCTCGACGATCTCAAGGTAATCATCGAGCTGTGGGTTGTCGGCTGGAGTAATGTGGGGCGAGACAATCTTACCAATCAGATCTGTAAAGTCGTCGGCCTCTTCATGTTCTTCAACGGGGCGATCAATGAGAGCTGAAAAGTCACTCAGCTTCTTGTCAACTGGAATGACTGATCCACGCGAGTTGCGCTGTGAGACAGGCTTTTCGCCTTTGTTTTCCAGCCACTCATCAATGGTTGCTGCCGCATTGCTGAATGTCCCGGGGTTTTTGAGGGAGGAACGCAGAGCCTTCAGCTCATCAAATATCTCGAATTCATCGATTATTTCGTCAGGATGGAAGTCTTCAATGCAGCTCGGTTCAAACCGAATGACTTTTTCATCACCAGCAAGGTCAAGTTCAATGTTGATCTTGAAACGGGCAGGGAGATCTTCTGCAGTATCGACATCAACATTATGCCCCTTGAGCACAGCAAGCTCATCAGCATTGTAAAGAGCCATACGGTTGGCACGACCAGAAAAATCACCGATCACAGCAAGATGGAATGGACTATCCAGCGTGATGTTGAGCTTTGGGGCTTCACATGTGACCTCGCCAAAATCTGGCTCAAAAACACTTGCAGATGCACCTTCAGCGGTTTCACCTTCTGTGGGAGCATCACTTTCCTCTATGATGTCATTGAGCAGTGCGTCAAGATCATCGTCCTTGTCAGAGTCACTCATCAGAATCTCTCTTATTGGTTTCTATCTGGTCCTCAAGACGTTCGAGGGTTTTGATTACCTGTAACTGCGCAGCTTCCAATTGAGCGGCGATTGCACGGTTTTCTGCGGATACGAGGAGGCGAAGGCGTTCGACGTCTTCACTGTGTTCTTCCTGATAGATGCCCTGCATGGAGCTGACGATCAGACCGATAAACAGGTTGAGCACCGCAAATGCAGTCAGGAAGATAAAGGGTATGAAAAGAGCCCAGGCATAGGGATAGATCTTCATTACGGGACGCACGATCCCCATGGACCAGCTCTCCAGTGTCATGATCTGGAACAGCGAGTACAAGGATCGGCCAATGTCCCCGAACCAGTCCGGGAAACTTGCGCCGAACAAGCCAGTCGCCATCACCGCAAACACATAATAAATCAGCGCCAGAACGATCATCACGGAGAACATGCCGGGAAGCGCGTCCAACAGTGCCTGCATCACTTGCCGGTATTGTGGCAGGAAGGACAGGACACGCATGGCCCGCATAACCCGAAGGGCACGCAAAACGCTGAGATAACCCGACTGTGGGAGCAGTGAGAAGCTAACCACTGAAATGTCGAAGATGTTCCACCAGCTTTTGAAAAAACGCGTGCCAAAAGCCATGATTTTCAGAACAAATTCCAAGATAAAAAGTCCGATAATCACATCATCAAAAATGATCTGACCATCTCCGGTCAAGCGTCGCACGGAGGGAGACGTTGCCAGACCCAGGCTGATGGCGTTGACAACAATCAAGATGAGAAAGGTGTACTGAAAGGCATCAGAACGAACAATACGGCGCAAAGTAAGACGCCACGCAGGAATGCGTGTCGACCGTCTCCTCGCCGATTGTTTAACTTTCTGCATCGTTGGACTCCTCGTCACTTGGAAAAGTAGTTCCGACGTGTTTTGTTTCAGTTAGTTTCTGTGGTAAAAAAAGTAATAAGCCTATGTTTTGATTTTGCTTTCAGATTTATCTGAATGGTCTGTGAAGGGCCTATTTCTTCTTGTGCTTATCTTTTTTAGCCACAGGTGACTTCTTGAACTTGTAGTCAAATGCATCACCATCAGTCAGAACCTTGAGTTCTGTGATCTTCTTGTCTTCACTCATGTTCTTAAGGAACTCTGTACTGATATCCGGGAGAAGGGTGTTGGTCAGGATGGCATCGATCATACGACCACCACTCTCAATTTCCGCACACCTGCTCTCAATCAAAGCAACAACTGAGTCATCCCAAGTAAACGTCACATTGTGGTTTTCAAGGATACGATCACCAATTCGGCCAAGTTGCAGATTGATAATCTTATGAATGACAGGAGAGCTTAGCGGGTAGTAAGGCACGGTTACAAGCCGGCCCAAAAGGGCTGCCGGAAAGGCCTTCAGGAGTGGGGGTCTTAAAGCCTTGGCAATTCCCTCTGGATCCGGTGTCAGATCTTCGTCTGCGCACATATCTAAAATGAGGTCACTGCCTACATTGGCGGTCAGCAGGATCAAAGTGTTCTTGAAGTTGATCTTCCGGCCTTCGCCGTCCTCCATCATGCCCTTGTCGAAGACCTGAAAGAAGAGTTCGTGCACATCAGGGTGGGCTTTCTCAACCTCATCCAGCAACACAATGCTGTAAGGTCTGCGGCGCACAGCTTCCGTCAAAACGCCGCCTTCACCGTAGCCTACATAACCTGGAGGAGAGCCCTTGAGCGTGGAGACTGTATGGGACTCCTGAAACTCACTCATATTGATGGTGATAAGGTTCTGCTCACCGCCATAAAGGGTCTCTGCAAGCGCTAAGGCTGTCTCGGTTTTACCAACACCACTTGGTCCAACCAGAAGGAACACACCAATTGGGCGACTTGGATTATCAAGATTGGCACGGGAGGTTTTTACACGGCGAGCGATCACCTCCATGGCGTGATCCTGACCGATGATCCGTTTCCTCAGGATATCGCTCAGATGCAACACAGTCTTAATCTCATTAGAGACCATGCGCCCGGTTGGGATACCCGTCCAGTCAGAAACAATCGTTGCGACAGCTTGGCTATCTACTTCAGGAAGAATGAGGGGATGCTCACCTTGAAGTTCGGTCAGTTCCTCAAGTTTCTGATCCAGCTCTTTCTTGATTGGAGCCGTATCTGCATTCTCATCTCCATTGGTCTGGCGGAACACCTCACGCAGCTTGAGAATTTCTGTGACAAGTGATTGCTCTTTCAGCCATTCTGCTTCAAGAGCCTCGCGTTCTTTCTCAAGCTCTGCAAGCTTCTTGTGCACGTCAGTTAGCTTGTCTCCAACATCAAACCCGGACTGCGCTTCTCGTTCAAGGATATCTCGCTCCGTCTCAATCATAACGAGACGCTTACGGCAGTCGTCTACCGCGGCTGGGGTCGCATGCTGTGAAAGAGCAACCCGGGCACACGCTGTATCAATCAGGCTGATTGCCTTATCTGGTAGCTGCCGTGCCGGAATAAAACGCATCGACAAATGTACGGCAGCCTCAAGCGCTTCATCTAGAATCTGGACCTGATGATGCTCTTCAAGCATCGCAGCCACACCGCGCATGATAGCAACGGCTTTATCCGGATCAGGTTCTTCAACCAAAATGTTCTGGAAGCGGCGAGCAAGGGCAGGATCCTTCTCAATGTGCTTCTTGTATTCAGACCATGTTGTTGCGGCGATCGTCCGAAGCTCACCACGGGCAAGGGCTGGCTTCAAGAGGTTGGCTGCATCACCGGTTCCCGCAGCACCGCCTGCACCGATGAGCGTGTGAGCTTCATCAATGAACAAGATGATCGGTTGCACAGAGGAGCGCACCGCATCCAGTATCTTGCGAAGGCGATCTTCAAATTCGCCCTTTACGCCAGCACCAGCCTGCAATAACCCGACATCAAGCAACAGAACGCGCACATCTTTGATGGATGGGGGAACGTCGCCCTCTGCTATGCGGATTGCTAAACCTTCGACCACTGCCGTTTTACCAACACCCGCTTCACCAGTCAGGATCGGATTGTTTTGACGTCGGCGCATCAGCGTATCGATGATCTGACGAATTTCTTCTTCACGGCCAATAACCGGATCCAGCTGTCCAGCTTTTGCCTTTGCCGTGATGTCTGTGCAGTAGGCGTCTAACGCTTCATCAGCGGATTTCAGACCCGGAGTGGTGGCTTTCTGCTCGCCAGCATCAAGTTGCGTTCCATCTTTGGCTTTTCCCTCTTCAGGAGAGCCTTCTGTGATCTTTTTGTATCGTGTCGCAACATCATCAGCTGATATGTTCTCAAACAGACGCGAAATGCCAAAGAGCGTATTGCGAAGGCCCGGTGTTTTTAGGATGCCAATCAGAAGGTAACCGCTGCGGATGGCATTATCACCAAACATCAAAGTGGCATAAACCCAACCGCGTTCAACGGCCTCTTCCACGTGCTGAGACAGATCGCTGACTGAACTGGCTCCTCGGGGCAACTTGTCCAAGGCCTTAGTGAGATCACTTGCGAGCCGGGCTTCATCGATCTCTGCATCCCGCAAGATGCGGTGCAGATCTGAATCTTGACCGCTCAACAACTGCTGGAACCAGTGCTCCAACTCCACATAGGGATTGCCGCGCATCTTACAAAAGGTCGTAGCGCTGTCGATTGCCTGATAGCAGGTCGGATTCAATTTACCGAAGAGGGACGCTCGTTTGATATCACTCATGGGAACTCCTAGGCAGCCTTCGCACGATTGTTGTTGTGAACAGATGCTTTTGATTTTTCAGTGACTTGACGTGGGCGCAAATTGAGATCTCGAACCGGGTCGCCTTGTTTTTTAGGAGACAACCAGGTGGTCCATCCCAGCTTTCCATATTGACCAAGCCGGGTAGTCGGCACCTGATTGCGCTTAAGGACAAGAGCTACGTCCCACTCCAGCTCATCGCCGCAATAGGCTCTGACGGCTGAAAGCAAACGCGGCATGGAAACACCATCAGGAAGCAGACCTTCATAGTCACGTAAGCTCAGAGGACCGAACGCCACACGGAACTTTGTGTCGCTGGACCAAACACGCCCTCCCAGTGCAGCTCCAACACCGAGAAGCCCGGCATTGCGAAAGCCGTTGAGGGCAGTCACTTGATTTTTGGGAAGATACAGCCACTCGCCGATGAACTCTTCCAGAGCGACGGGAAGGTTGAAGTAACAGCTCAAAATAGCCAGCAACCCATCAGCTCCGCGGGTTTGCAAGGCGAGACGGCCAGCGAAGTGGTACTTCACCACATCCGGCAAATCATCACGATGCCGAAATTCAGTCGGTCCAAACCCCGCGAGTGCTCCGGTATAGATCGAATACCGGTCTTGTTCGGGGCGATCAAAGCTGAACGCGGGCTCCCCCGTAATCGCCGCGCGGTAAAATAAGCTCAGGATACGGTGGTGAAAGACATCCGCGAATGCACGCATAGTGGTGTCGCGGTGTTGATGTTCCCGCTTAAAGGCATACTCAGTCAGATGAAGCGGCATTGGACCGTTGGGTCCAAATAACCCTAAAAACCGGCTGGTTAACCGGCTGGGTTTTGTTCCAACACCTTGCTTGAATGCTGTGATCGTTGAGGCTTCAAACTGCAAATGAGGTTCATGAGAAAATCGAACAGGGTCATCCTGACAGCGCCGTGATGTTCCGATCCGAGGCATATCCGGGTTAGAACACTCAATAAGCCGCACCAAAGGCAAAAATTCGTAACTGAGGTAATCTTTCTCAGCCGAGCGCAAACGCTGCTTCCACCGAGCTTCAGGCGTTACGTCTGCCTTAACCGGTACGGGCAGAGTGCCTTGCCCATCGCGAGGCTTGGGTGGACCAGAAGATCCAGGAGGAGGTGGTGTTTGCGAGCCGGTCATAGTCTGTGACGCCTCCCGATCTGGCAGGGCCAGCGCATAACTTCACCGCGTACGTTGGATCTGATCACCGTCTCGGTGAAGCTGTTGATCGAAACGTAACGGGCAAAGAACTCATTGAGCACAGCACCAAGCAAGAACACACCCGTGCCTTCAAAGGCGGCTTCATCAAGCGTAATATTGAGCTCAAGTCCGCGCGCCACGGATGAAAGGCCTTGTCCAGGGAGGCGGCGAACAGCTCGTGTGGAGTTGATTGAGCGTACGCCGTCGATCTGTTGTGTTGTGGAACTGTCACCCAGTGGTGCATACAAATGTAGGATGGAACGCAGTGCTTGCGCACCATCAGTATCGTTGTTGTCTGCAATGCTGAGGTAATTCAGTGAGAGATGATTGATGAAACGCCATGCGGTCTCACCAAAGATGTTCGAAGGACGTGGCCGACTAGGACCATCAATGCATTTGACCGCTTCAACAGGCCCACCTTCTGGAAGGGAGAAATCCGACTTTCCCGCACCAATCGGCATCATCAATGGCAGATCCCGGTTTGTACAAAGCGCGCGGATGCCCAGCTGGTTGAGTGCCAGATTATAGGGGGCATCTTTCGCATCTACGAGACTGACAAAAATTTCGGTGCCAAGATAATTACTCCGCCCACCTGTCATCTGGCGTTTGGCCGTCGCAAGCCGCTGTTTGCGATTTACCGTGTAATAGGCGCCTTCACTTTGTAAGTCTTGTGTACTTGATAGGCTGTAGAATGGCTTGAAGATCTGCGGGGCATCGCCTTGCGAGCTGAACCCTTCAACCTCTTGTAACTGATAAATCTCGTAGTCGAGCGGTTTCGATCTGTCTGGCACCACATGATGATCGCTGCGCTTATCGTTGATATGCAAACGGTCAAGGCGCGTTGAGAACAGGTTGATTGCGGGCGTGCAGAACAATGAGATGTTGGCGCGATCAACAGCACGTTCCAGATCTTTGTCAATTCGATCAAAGAGCAGGAAGATATCCATTTCATCCGTCTCGCATTGACGAACGGCAGGTTGCAGATTGGTCAGTTCAACAAACAGGAAACGATGCGGAAATGCGAAGTACTCCTGCAACAGACGGTACCCGCTGAAGGATTGTGGACCATAAGGAAGAAGCGCATCTTCGTCTCCATACCCACGCGTATTCACGATCTCGGAGGAAAGGCTGATTTCCCAGGGAGTAGGCAAACTTGTTGGACGGATCGAAACGCCAGTGCAATTGCCAATGATTTGCTCATAAAGCTTCACCGGTTGCGAGCCTCCACCGCGCAGATACAGCGGCAGTTCGTCCAGTGCGAGCTCATTAAACGGGATGTTGCCAACCGTTTTCAGTCGAATACGAAGTCCAGCTTTTGCTCCATTTTTCACTTCAACTTTCTGAGCGGCCAGTTCACTTGGGCTCGCCAGATAATCGATGGCCTCTATCGTAATTGGCCAAAGGGTTGTTTCATGGGCAGTGTTATAGATGCAAGGCGTCGCTCCGCGGGCACTCTTGCGGCTGCGTAACTGCGTTCCGCGAGGGATCACATACCCGTCCTTCAGGGAGCCTTGCGTCATATCCGGCTCTAAACTTGCGATAAGCATGGATGGAACTGGCGCCAGAAAGTGAGGATACACCATTTCAAGAAGGTGCTGCGTAAACTGAGGGAATTGAGCGTCCAGCTTGTATTGAACACGCGCAGTCAGGAATGCAAAGCCTTCCAGAAGACGTTCAACGTACGGGTCTGCACAGTCAAAACCGCTCAACCCAAGGCGTCCGGCGACTTTGGGGTAAGCCTCTGCAAATTCAGAGGCACTTTCGCGAATATGCTGTAATTCTCTGTTGTAATACGGAAGCAGCCAAGGCTTCATGTCAAGAACCTCGCTGGCGCGGTTTAGCTATTTGCACCGCATGCACATCAAGGTCGAACTCAGTGCGCAGGTACAAGGCTTGTGGCAAAGGTTGGGACCACAACTGCCCTTCAATCTGGAAGTCCAGACGATTGGAGCGGCGTGGCTTATTAGGTTCAACGATAGAAACCAAAAGACTATCTGCGATAAGGCGAGGCTCGAAATGTACGATTGCCTCATGCAAGATGTCTTCAATCTCTTCAGCACTTTTGCTTGTCATCGCGCCTAGGTCTGGAATTCCAAAATTTAAGACGGAGGACTGGACTTCGGGATAGGGTGTCAAATCAATGTCTGATGCCAGGCGGGTTGTGTTAAAAAGCCACTCCAAATCACGTTGAATGGAATACCGAAGATTAACCGAACTGGTGACACGGGCTTCACGAGGCTCCACCTGCTGAAACGGGTTGTCATCTGTAAGACGATCCAACAAAGACGGGACCAACCGATCAGCAAGAGGGCGTTCAGCCATGGCCTCCCTCCGTTGAAGATGCGGCATCATCTGCGCCCGTTACGGGGCCGATGTCCTTATGAATATCCAGTTCAGTGTCGAAGTTGATCGCTCGCACCTCAAGCAGAGGGATCTCTGCGCTTTCATGCGCAAACATACGTTGCCCGATCGGTCTGTCTTCGTTCCACGTAGTTAAACGGGAAAGCTTGAGGTTTGGGTCGTCTGAATGAACAGTCTCAACGTAACGTGTTGGAATGAAACCATTTGCAGGACCACCATTGACCCAAAGAAGGTTCACAGGTGTCCAGCACATGTCACGCAGATCACGAGGCTCTGGAATTCTGATGGATTTGATTGCGGAGTACGGAACCCAGTAATAGGCGTTGCTCATCATAAGCTCAAGAACGGGGCCAAGCCGCGGGTCGGCATCTGCCAGCCACTCGAACTTTTCACCATTGATGGTTCCGGAAATAGCGTCTGCTTCTTCAAAGGCTTTATCCCGAAGCTCAATTGCCGCTTGTTCGTTCTTCTCACTATCGAACTTGAGGGCTTGAACCAGGAAAGAAAGCCATTCTTTGGGTTCGCCAAAGAGCAGGGGCGTCTTGTCACCTGAAAAGACTTCTTCGCGCAATTGCTCCATATCCAGCAAGCGGGAATAAGTCTCCACCATAGGCACGGCACTTTCATCAAACTGCCGGATGATTGGAAGTTGTTTTTTGGCTTTGAGCCAGTCTCCATTGACGCAATAGAGCTGGAAAAGGAGGATGCGTTCTTTGACGTCCTCAGGTTTTTTTCGCACTTGCTCCTGAGTGATCTTGAGCGCTTCTTGTAAATTACCTGTGGCTAGATGTTCCTTCGCAGGCATACGGGATCACTCCAGACTATTGCGATGAGGAAGGTTTGCCGGGGAAGCCCCGGCAAACAGATAAGGTAGGAAAAATACTCGATTATTTGACGACGAGGTCGCGAGTATTCTTGATGCGGCTCCACTTTTCGGTAAGTGTCTTGCCCATCGCACCAGTGGTATCCATCATGGTGTAATCAATCTGAACAGCACCGTATTCCATCTGGATGGATTCTTTACACTCTTCGTCGTTACCTTCCCAACTGATTTCCTTGATGGCAACCAGCTTCATTGTGAAGGTAAGGAAGATCACACCAGCCTTACCGGATGCACCACCTGAACGGCGAAGCAAAAGTGTCACGGTCTCGTAAATACCACCGTTACAACAAGCAAGGAAAAGGCCTGGCGAACCGCGGTCACTTTTCTTTTCAATCTGGAATTCTTTAAACTTCACGCGACCAGCGCCAGAACCGCCACGCATGGAACCGATGTCCATAGTGTTTTCAGCACCCATGCTGAAAGTGGCGATTTCGAAGGCCTTTTTTTTGGCCATTTCGTCATCTTGTGTTTCGCCTTCAATGGCGATAGCACCGGCACCGGGCCCCTCGAAGATTACATATGCATCAATTGACATGACGCTTGCTCCACTTTTTGTTGCTTACGTTGTTGAGGCACTAAACGGCTTGCCGCATGAGGCGTAGTGCCGATTAACAGCGTTTTGGATGGGTTGATAAAAAACGCTGCCGTCTTCCGCGTCAGCCTGAGGTTTATCCTCCCTTGGCTGACGGAAGCTTTGAAACCAGTCGCAAGGAAACCGTCAGACCTTCTAACTGGTAATGAGGACGCAGGAAGAACTTCGCGCTGTAGTAGCCTGGGTTTGAATCGTCGGCTTCGACGACCACTTCGGCTGACGCCAAAGGCTTTTCCGCCTTTGTCTGCTCACTGGAGCCAGCAGGATCGCCATCTACGTAACGCATGATCCAATCTTGCAGCCAGTTCTGAAGATCCTGACGTTCCTTGAACGAGCCAATCTTGTCTCGAACAATACATTTTAGATAGTGAGCGAACCGACAACTTGCAAATAAGTAAGGTAACCTAGCTGCAAGGTTCGCATTTGCTGTCGCATCAGGGTCCGTATACTCTGCTGGTTTCTGCAAAGACTGTGCGCCAATGAACGCGGCTAAGTCTGAATTCTTGCGGTGTAACAATGGCATCATGCCATTTTTTGCAAGTTCAGCTTCACGGCGGTCAGTGATAGCAATCTCAGTTGGACACTTCATGTCCACGCCGCCGTCATCCGTTGGGAACGTATGTGAGGGTAGACCTTCAACAGCGCCACCAGATTCAACAC
Source organism: Pseudovibrio sp. W64 (assembly GCF_001623145.1). Lineage (NCBI taxonomy): Bacteria > Pseudomonadati > Pseudomonadota > Alphaproteobacteria > Hyphomicrobiales > Stappiaceae > Pseudovibrio > Pseudovibrio sp. W64. The sequence continues at coordinate 988,929 of NZ_LMCI01000038.1, forward strand.
CTCTGATGCGGGAGCACCAGCCGTACATCTTGAATGAGCGGGTGATATTGGTTGCCATTGCAAAAGCAGAGTTGGACCAGACGTACTTTGAGGAGGAGGCACCTGATGTGTCCTCTTCAAAATCAAACTCATCCACTGGCTCAGTAAGCGGGCCATAAGGCAACCGGGCCAGAAAACGCGGCATTGCAAGACCGATATAACGGGAATCTTCAGATTCTCGTAGTGATCGCCATGCGGCATATTCTGGTGTCTGGAAGATTTTGGTGAGATCGCGGGGGTTTGAGAGTTCTTGCCAGGATTCCATTTGGAAGAGGCTAGGGCTTGCACCTGCAATGAACGGAGCATGAGCCGCCGCGGCGATCTCTGCCATTTCGTTCAAAAGTGCCACGTCTGGTGGCGTATGGTCGAAGTAGTAATCACCAATCAGCACACCATAAGGCTCACCACCGAACTGGCCGTATTCTTCTTCGTAGATTTTCTTGAAGACCGGGCTCTGATCCCAAGCCGTACCCTTGTATTTTTTCAGGGTCTTACTCAGTTCCTTCTTGGAGATATTCATCACCCGGATCTTCAGCATTTCGTCAGTCTCAGTATTATTGACGAGATAATGAAGTCCGCGCCAGGTACCTTCCAGGCTCTGGAAATCTTCGTGGTGAAGGATCGTTTGAATTTGCTCGGAAAGCTTGCGGTCAAGTTCGGCAACGATTGACTCGATTGACTTCAGCGTATCGTCTGAAATCAGCGTCGTGTTTGCCAAAGCCTGCTCAGCCAGTGTTGCCACTGCACCTTCTACGGCTTCTTTTGCGCTGTCTGACTTGGGTTTAAATTCTTGAGTGAGGAGAGATTCAAAGTTATTGGGATCAATAGCTTCAACCTGTGCCTCTTCGGCTTCGACTTCCGGTTGTTTTTCAGCTTCAGCCATTATTTTCGTCCTTCTCTTCAGCAGCAGCATCACCTTCCTTCGGTGTGGCAGCTAGTGTTTGCAAAAGGGCAGGATCATTCAAAACCTTACCTATCAACTCCTCGGCACCGGACTTGCCGTCCATATAGGTCATCAGGTTTGCAAGTTGAGTACGGGCTTCCAGCAAGGTACGCAAAGCGTCTACTTTGCGGGCAACGGCTGCTGGAGAAAAGTCGTCCATACTCTCGAAGGTCAAATCAACACTGAGATTGCCTTCGCCTGTGAGGGTGTTGGGAACCCGGAATGCCACACGTGGCTTCATCGACTTCATGCGTTCATCGAAGTTGTCGACGTCGATCTCAAGGGCTTTACGATCCCCTACAGGAGGAAGTGGATCTTCGGGCTTGCCAGAAAGATCAGCCATCACGCCAGCCACGAAAGGCAGCTGGATGGTCTTCTCTGCACCGTACAATTCAACATCGTACTCAATTTGCACTCGAGGGGCTCTGTTCCTCGCTATAAATTTCTGACTACTTTGTTTTGCCATGTGATCGGGTTCCCGGTACTTTTGTTCTTATTCAGACCTGGGTTATTCGATTGAACCAGAATGCTCGTCATCGTCGTCGGGGCGTACCCCTCTGATATTCAAAACTTGTGCTTCCCCATCTGGAGCGAGGTCCTTGATGATGGAATAAAAGTCGAGATCAACAAGACGTCGGGCCCGACCCAGTAGAAGTGGAACCGGACTTGAAGGTTCGCTACGCTTGTAATACGCACAAACTTCATCAAGAGCCCTTAACACGTCAGTTCGGTTTATAACTGTTCCGGTAAAACTTGCGCTTTTCTTGCCTGTTCGGGCTTTAACTGGTCCATCTTCCTCAGAGTCAGGTTCTCCATCTTCCTCCTCCTCTTCCTCTTCGATTTCCAGTGCTGGAGCCAATAAAAACTGCGCTTGACGCAACTCTCGCAGCAGGTCGTCAAGGATCAGGCCACCGTGCTGCGCGAAAAAATCCCGGATATGCTCGGATGTTTTGATCGCGGTTTCGATTGCATTAACGACCTCTGCAATGTTTTCGCGATCAGTCTCTCTGAGAGCTGCGTCATAAGAGGCAATGTCCGGCCTATCACGACCATCAGGCAGTTCAGTCTCCCCGCGGGCAATAGCGATCTCGTTGAGAGACCATGCCCCGAAGATACGAGACTGAACCAAAGCGGCATTTCTGATCAAAGCAAGCGTTGTGCGTCTGTCGTTGAGAGCGGAAAGGACATTCGCACGCATGATCGGGTCATGCCCCTCTGCGGGATCAAGTTCTGGATGTAGCGTATCCCAGAAGGAATCCAGCATTTGTGCAATGAAATCCATGCCTTTGGCGAAGCCTGGATACCCTTCAATTGCAATTAGAGATTGTGCGTGAATGATGGCAACGCGAAGATCGTAGGTCCGTGTAAGCAGTTGGGTGGAGAGGCGCAGCGCCTCCTTCCAGTCAGGCTCTTCCCCTTTGATAATGGCTTCCCCGATCTGGTGATCTTGGGTGCCACTGGCAGCAGTCTCCATCGTCAGGAAGTCAGGATCGTATTCAAGATCCGGCCCACAAGGTGCATTCTCCTCAATAGGTTGAAGGGAAGCCGTTGGATCCATTCGAAATCTATCCCGCTCTGCTACTGCTTATTGGGACTGGAAGTCCGATCACTACCAAGTATTTGCGCATAGGATTGGTAGAGGTTGCCAAATGAGTGGGGCGACCACTCGAGATGGGCCTATAATATTCCGCAAGATCATTTCATTGTGTGTACAGTATAAGAGGAACTGGTAATATCGTTATTAACTCGTTGACTTGATAGGGAAAAGTATATCTGCAACCAGAACACTCTGACAGATATAAGGATATTGTGTTGGAACCTGCAAAGAACACATCAACAAGCACTGTCAGGTTTTACAAGTGCCTGTCGACAAAACGCATGTTGGCAGAGAAGACGCTCATCTCATCATCTGCTCCGCAGCAACTTTTTTTTAGAGAAGCAAAAGCCCTGCAGCGCCTGTCAGGCACCATTGCGCCCAAGTTTGTAGAGCTGAAAGCCGAAGACGGAAACATCAAGTTAGTGATGGAGTTGGTGGAAGGCCAAACACTTGCCGACAGGATGAGTAAGGCGTTGCTGTCCTCAAAAGAATGTGTCCAACTCTGTAAACAATTGGTTCTGACGATCAATCATCTCCATAACGCAGGGATTGCTCACCTGGATCTCGCCCCCAACAACATCATGCTAAGCAACCAGAGAGAGCATGACTTAGTCATTCTGGATTTTGCTTATTGTGCCTTTGCTGACGAACTGCCGTTTATAAGACCCCGTAGCAGTTTTACTGGTCATTTGAACTATGCCGCACCAGAACAACTCGGGTTAGGCACGGATCAAATCACAGAGAAAGCAGACCTGTTTGCGCTCGGCTTGATTATACGCGAGATGTTTGGATATCGGGATCATATCAAGGACACATATGAAGCTGCCATTGCGTTTCGGCAGAGCAATTCCGACCTCAAAAAATTACCGCCAGACTGGCGGCAAATGGTTACTCAACTGCTGAAATTTGTGCCTGAAGAACGCGTTAGAATATTAACGCACAGCGACTACAGCACCTAGTCGTGGGCTTGATGTTAAGAGCTGCGGAGAGGGCGTAGGCAAGCCCAATGGCAGCCTCCGTTCGGGCAAATAAACCCGCATTGAGGCGTGCGGATGCTCGAAGTGATGCGCGTGCAGATGCCCTCATGGAAATGCGGTTCGCATTGCGAAGCCAGTCAGCCTGACCAATGTTCAGGTCAAGATCACTTAGATCCACTTTAGCTGTCGGCAGTTTCAGGTTCAGCTGTGGTAGTAATCTGGAAAAGAGGCTTAGCTTTGCAGTAATGCGGGCCCAGGCTTTGACGTTTCCTGAAAACAGGCTTTCGCCAAAGGCCAGCTGTAAAAGACCAATAATGTTCAGAGCGGCCAAAATTTTGAATGCTGCTTTCAGGTCGAACTTAAAGCCAAGGTTCCAGTTGCCAAAGTCAGCCAACATCTTAGCAAGAGCCTTCAGATCAGCCTGAGCGTTCATATTCAAATTCTGCTTCAGACCCAGATCAACGAGCCCAAGCAAAGGCAGATTGATTTTTGCCTTCGGGAGAATGAGATTTAGCTTGCCAAGATTGAGATTAAACGGGTTCAGTCCGAGCCCCTTAATCTGAAGGATGAGTTGCGCGGCAAGCCCCAATTTCGCAAGGATATGGCCGGGAAGGGAACCAAGCTTCAGCGCAAGAGGGAGTGCGAACTTCGCTGAGGTTTGCGCAAGCTTTTTCAGTTTTAGCTTGGCAGCGGGAAGTGTCGCAGACTCTGTCACCCGAAGAGCCAGGTCGGCAGCTGCAGTCAGGCGATGATTGATGCTGGCGTTCAACGCTAAAAGTTGCGCAAGGCTCAGGAAGTTGAACGGACGAAACCGCATGAACAGATGGGGGGATGTGACACGAAGGGAAGGCCCTTTGATGCGCGGCAAAGCCGTCGCTTCTCCTGCCTTCAACACAAGAGGAACAAGCAGGTTGAGGTTGATGTCGGGAATGATATCTGGACAAAAACAGAAGCAAGGCAATACGGGGTGCTCCTTCGGCTTGTTCCCGAAAACAAAGGTCGCCCCATGCTACAAAGACCGCAGCATGGGGCGTTTAGATCAGATAGAAATCTTCTGTTCGATATCTTTCAGCGCAGCTTCAATCGGCTTCTTGATTGAAACTGTTACACCGAGTGGATTTTTCTCGAGCAAGTTGATCAGTGTATCTGAGGCCATATGCTTGTTGAGCGTTGTGATACTTGCAGAGAGCTTTTTCGCAACAGCAACTTTCTGCTTTGGATCAGCTGCGCCCCAGTCTTTCAGATCACCGAGCACCGCATCCAGATTCCCTTGCAGGACACTGGCTGCACCAGTCAATGCTTGAGAGGGACCCTTGGCCTGAATGAGCCGCATCCGTGGGTCTGAATGTGCTTTCAACTTGGCAAGGAGACTACCAATTTCTGTTTCAACATTTGCACGCTGAACCTGAAACTCTTTGATCGCGGCAAAGACCTCTTTCTGGTCGACCTTCTCTGGTGTTGGAGCCTGCGCCAACAGAGCAAGCATCGCTTTCACACCTGATTGCGTACCGGGATCGTCCAGCGCATTGACGGAGGCTTCAACCGCTGCAAGTTGCTGCCTCAGCTTGCCATCATATTCCTCATCCTTGCCGAGAGCTTTCTCAACTTTATGGGTGAGTGCAGCCAGGATCGACGTCAGCTTGTCACGCAGTATTTCTTCTTGTGCTGCGTCTTCCGCGGCAGCTGCTGCGGCATCTTCAGCAGATGTGTCCTCGTCGTCTTCAGTGTCTTCCAGACTTTCGCCACTGGCAGCCAGTTCTTCATCAGTAAAGGCTTCATCACTGCCGGTGTCTGAAACTTCATCAGTCTCATGAGAGAACGTATCCAACATATGATCTGGAGTCTCTGCACCTTCTTCCTCTGCGTGATCAGAGTGAACGGTGTTGCCCTCTTCATCTTTTACATGGATCTTGAAGTTCAGCTTTTGGCTGATTAGGAACTTACGCATCATCTTGATAAGCCCTTGGGTAGGTGGCTTACCAACGCATTCGATGGTCATTTCCTTACTTTTAATGGTCACAACCCCACACATGCTCTTGGGGTTCTGGGTCTCTTTCTTCACCGCGACCAAAAGCATCTTTGGCTTTTTCCGCGGGTGAATCATCAAAGCGTCGTCTTCCTTTGGATTCTTGTTTGGCGAATACGCAAAGTTGACTTCTTGCTTACGTGCCTTCTGAATGCCTGCTTTTAGCTGTTGTAGTTCTTTGGGGTCCATTGGGTAACCTCGACGTTTGATCTTCCGACTACTTACTAAACTTCCTTTTATGTACTTTACATAAAACAGGTCTCGACGGTTTTAAATAAAGAGTACTGTCTGGGCGCACGTCATCAGTGTTGAGCGTTTCAAAATCAAACATGGTACACAATCGCGCGATCACTTTAATTCCAAGGAAGGTGACGTAGCTGGCGCCCGTACACATTCTCGGGCCCAAACCAAAGGGGAAATAGCTCCCAAGTGTTGCTTTCGCTTCTCCGCGCGAAAATCGATCAGGATCGAACATATCTGGATTTTCCCAGAATGAACGGTGGCGATGAACAACCCATGGACTGATGATTACCATGGATTCCTTAGGGATTAGAGTGTCCCCAAGTGTCGTGTCTTCACGGGCAACGCGGGAAAGATAAAGCACGGGTGGATAAAGACGCAGGACCTCTTTAAAGACGTCACGCGTAAAACGCAGGCGGGGCAGGTGCTCATAAGAGATACGGCCACAAGCTGTCACCAGCTGCACTTCTGTTCGGATGCGCTCAACAATTTCGGGGCATTGCGCAAGAATATAGACAGACCAACACAGCGCTGCAGATGTTGTTTCGTGGCTGGAGAGGAAAATGCTCGCGACCTGGTCAACAAGTTGTGATTTCGTAAAACGCTTGCCGGTCGATGGAACACGAGCATCCTGAAACACTTGAAAGAAGTTTTGAGAGTTCGGAGGCTTGTTATGCATGTGCTCGTCAATGATTTGCGAAATGACAGCACGCACGTCTTCTGCGGTCTTCAAGGCAGCTTCCGTAAACACCGGCTGTGATCGACCGGTAAAGCGCTTCAGATCCAACGCTGTCCCAGCAACTTCCTCCTCATATTTCATTATGGAGTCGAAACATTGGTGCTCCAGCTGGATCTCAATGGGCTTTGAGAACACACAGCGGAAATTAACATCGGCAACCAGAAAGTTGATCTCTTCAGCCAGTTTGACGGTTTGACCAGTCTCAGCGTGTTGCTGAAAACGCTCAACAAAGGAGCTGAGTGCTTCTTGCAGATAGCCAAACGAGATACGGACACTGGTGTTGGAGAAAATAGGCGCAACCATTTCATGCTGGTCTTGCCAGTCAACACCTTCTGCAGAAACCAGACCATTATGCAGGATCGGCTTCAACAGCTCTGCAATTCCGCCACCTTTTGGGAAAATCGCTTGTTGCTCTTCCAGGACTCTAGACAGCAACTTGGGCTCATTTACGAGGAATTTACGCGGGTCATCATCGTCAAACTGAAAAATCGCGCACTCGTACAGCTCCTTTGGGATGACACCAAGAGGGTCAGAGCTCAAATAATTACTGAAGTTTCTCCAGCCTTCTGCGGCTTCTCCCGGATAGGGTGCTGGCGGACGATATAATGAAATCTTGTTTTCCATTATCTACATTCATGTTGCGGCGGAAATTGGAATACTTCCGCACATTTCCCAACATCATCAGCGCAAGCCGATAGGAGAAGTAGGTGAGAACCCATGCGCAATAGTGCTTTGCGGGAATATAGAACAGCCCTCTTAGAGATTTGCTTTCGGGACGCCGCAAATTTTGTTTGATTGCTAATCAAGAGAAAACACTCTGAGTAACCAATGGTTTTGGTCTCATCAGACACAGCGGTAAAAGTAAGCGCCATAGGGCTTTAGGCCTGATGTGATGACAATAGAAAGCAAGGCAAAGCCACTAAAAGATGGCTGCAGAAAACGTCTTCTAACCTTACTTGAATCTAAAAGAGATCCCCTAAGGGAAGGTGTTGGCGTGTTATGACTTGGAAAAAGACGAGTTTGGAATGCCCGTACTGTTGCGCAGGATCAAGCGGCACCCAAGCTCCACGCGGCGCGCGCTGCGCTCGCCATCAGGCAGGGTTAAAGCTTCTTCCAGCAGATTCAGCGCGACGTGACCGATCTCTTCCATGGGAACGTGGATGGTAGAGAGGGAAGGGCTGGACAGTTCGCCAAACAATGCATTGTCAAAGCCCATTATTGAAACATCGTTGGGGACGGAGTAGCCGTGGGTCTGTAGGGCTTTCATCGCACCAAGCGCAACGTTGTCTGCTGAGCAAAAGAACGCGGAGTACGGAGAGGGACCATTGTGTTCGCTCAGCCATTTGCTGAAGTTGGTCTCCACCACATCCTGTTGATAGTCGCCAACATCGATAATGTCGGAGACAGGAACGTCGAGCCCTGCTTGTCGGAAGGCATCCAGAAACCCTTCAGTCCGTTGTTTCGCAACCCGCCGATTGCCCCAGGTGAGCAGCGCAATCTTTTTATGGCCCAGCTCCAGCAGGTGATCAGTCGCCAGCTTTGCCCCAAAACGGTTGCTGGGGGCAACAGTATCCACTCTCATCGACTGATCCTGCCCACTCAGAATAACGGAGGCAGACGGTAGTTTGTAGAGCATATCGATGAGACATTGCCTGTCATCCTGCATGACTGCGATGCCTTGGGGGCGATGTTTTGCAACGGCCTCTACAATATTGTCCGGATTGATTTCATTTTCTTCCTCGATCTGAGGAATGAGGCGAATACCACGGCTTTGGCATTCTTTCCTGAAGGCGTTCAGCATAGTCCAGGCCACAAAGTTGCGATCAGACTTAGGGAAGGCTTTCTTGGTGCCAACCAGCAGCACTGTAGAGAGCAGGGAGATAGAGGCTTTGCGTCTCCGCTTGGCGAGGTAACCGGTTTCACGCGCGATGCCTAACACACGTTCCTGCACTTCACTGCCGATGGGAGCGGAAGCGTTTAAAACGTGGGAAACAGTGCTGATTGAGACGTTTGCAAGCTTTGCGATCTGCTTGATACCCGTTGCCACGCGACTTCCACCATTCATCAATAGGACAGGCAATTATTGAATGAAAAACTTTTCATGTGCAACGCCTACGTGCGTGCTGCTGTGTATCACTGAGAGGAACTGATCGTTGAATATTACTTATCCAATACGCATTTGATACTCAAATAATTTTGCAGTCGTATTCGTGATTATGATCTAAGGTGATGAATAAATTTAAGAAAATCTGCATTGCTCAACTTGTGGTGGCAAATGAGCCAGATTGAGTGATGACCTTCAAGTAAGTTGAAGAACTAATCATGAAAAAGTTTTCATAAAGGCGCCTTGTTGTCAAGCGGGGCTCCTGTCATCTTTGCCGGGTAACTGATTGTCAACAAGGTCATATTCGGGCTGCCAGGTGCAGTGGGGTGGGCTTGTTGCATTAATAGAAGTAATGCGTTTTGGCGGGGAGGATCTGGCAAAACGTGTTGGGGGAGAATTTGATGAAGAGCGTTACACTCACGTCGATTGCTGCTTTGACGCTGCCGTTTCTGGCCGCTAATGGCTGGGCCTATAACGAGGCGCCCATGCTCAAGCAGTTGGTTGAAGCCGGTCAATTGCCACCGGTTGAAGAGCGTTTGCCGAAAAATCCACGCGTCATTCCTGTCTACGACAGTATCGGCACCTATGGTGGTGTCCTGAAGCGCGCGTTCAAAGGCCCGAGCGACCGTTGGGGACCAACCAAGCTCATGGAAGAGCGTGTGGTTGAAACCTACATGGATGGAGACAAGAACCTGTCTCTGGTTCCAGGCTGGATCGGCGAATACTTTGCAAGTGAGGACGCTCGTGAGTTCACCTTCACAATCCGCGAAGGTCTGCGCTGGTCTGACGGCGCTCCCGTCACCATCCGCGATGTGCGGTTCTGGTATGAAGACGTCTTCCTCAACGAAGATCTGATGCCCTCCATCAAGGCGCTGTACACCTCCAACGGCGTGCCAATGAAGCTGTCTTTTTCTGATGATCACACCTTCACTGTTTCCTTTGAAAAGCCATACCCGCTATTCCTGACCGTTCTGGCCAAGGAAAGCACGGGCCGTCCGGGTCTGGATCGCCCTGGCTTCATCGAGCCCTTCCACTACCTCAAAGACTATCACCCAGCCTACGCTGATCCTGCCAAGCTGGAGGCAACCATTGCCAAGTATGGCGCCAAGAAATGGACAGATCTTTGGGATTCCAAAGGCCAAATTCAGGCGTGGTGGTTCAACCCGAATATGCCGGTTCTCACCGCATGGCGCGTGAAAACACCGCCGCCATCCGACACCGTGGTCATGGAACGCAACCCTTATTACTACGGCGTGGATGCAGAAGGAAACCAGCTTCCTTACATCGACCAGATTGAACACCGCCTGTTCCAGGACCCGCAAGCCATCAACTTCATGGCGATTCAGGGCGAGATTGACCTCCAAAACCGCCACATCAACGTGGCTGACTTCACATTGCTGAAGGAAAACGAGGCCAAGGGCGACTACACCATTGAAAAATGGACCAAGGCGCTGACATGGTCGATCATTCCGAACCTCAACTCCAAAGATGAGGTCAAGCAGGCTCTGTTCGAAGACATCCGCTTCCGCGAAGCACTAAACATCTCAGTTGACCGCGAAACGATCAACGAACTGGCGTTCTCCGGTTTGGGTGAGGCGCGTCAGGCTTCGCCGATCTCCGGTTCTCCATTCTACGACGAGGAAGCTGAAGCGCGTTGGACAGAGTATGACCCGGACAAAGCCGCAGAGCTTCTGGATGCAATCGGCCTGACCGAGCAAGATGGGGATGGCTATCGTCTGATGTCTGATGGTCGTCGTCTCAGCCTCGTGCTGGAAACCCGCTGGGACATTCAGGGCGAACTGCTCGAAGTGGTCCGTACCTACTGGCAGGATGTTGGCATTGAAGTTCTGGTGCGTATTATCGATCGCACGCTCTACCAGCAGCACGTTGATACGGCGGACTTCGATATGGTCCTCGACACGTTTGATCGTTCCTCCGTCATTACAGCTGACCCGCTTCGGTTCCTTGGTCGCTATGGCTTTGCACAGAGCTACTTCAACTGGTGGAGCACCAACGGTAAGGCCGGTGAAGAGCCGCCGAAAGATCATCCGATCAGAGAAGTCTGGAAAGCATGGGAAAGCGCCCAGACTGCACATAGCCTTGAAGAAGCAAATGTCTATGCGCAGCAGATGGTGACCTTGCACAAACAATACGGCTGGCATGTGGGGCTCGTTGGTGAAACGCCTGCAATCTACGTGCGCAAAAACAGCCTGAAAAACTTCCCTGCGGGGTTCGTCCACGACGACGCTTTACGCGGCGTTGGCCTCGCATATCCGCAGCAGCTCTATTTCTCCCAAGATTAACCTGCCTTGCGGTTGAACTGGTGGCGGCGATCCCGATGCCGCCGCCAGTTCACAACTTCAATGCGTCCTTACAAGTACAATAAAACGGAAAAGGGATATGGCAGGTTATATTGCGCATCGCCTACTGTGGTCGATCCCGACATTGATCGTTATCACGATTGCCACATTCGTTATCATTCAGCTTCCACCGGGTGATTATGTAACAGCATACATTGCAGAACTGGTAGAAACTGGGGAAGTTATTGATGCGGAAACAGCTGCTCACATTCGTCATGAGTTTGGTTTAGACCGTCCAATGTACGAGCAGTTCCTCACATGGATCGGCGGAATCCTGCTTCATGGTGACTTCGGGCTGTCTCTCGACTGGAAACTCCCGGTATCTGAGCTGATCTGGGATCGTATCGGTCTCACGCTGCTGATCTCCATGCTCTCATTGTTGATGACATGGGCGATCGCTATTCCAATCGGCGTATATTCCGCCACGCGTCAGTATTCATTCCTCGACCATCTGTTCACCGTTCTTGGCTTCCTCGGACGTGGTATTCCAGATTTCCTACTCGCCTTGGTGCTGATGTGGATGGGCTTCCTCTACTTCAACTTCCACGTTGGCGGTCTGTTCTCGCCAGCCTACGAAAATGCACCGTGGTCCTTTGCCAAATTCGGTGACCTTCTCTCTCACCTCTGGGTGCCTGTTCTCGTACTCTCCACGGGGGGTGCAGCTGGTCTGTTGCGCATCATGCGCGCCAATATGCTGGAAGAGTTGGGCAAGCCGTATGTTGAGACCGCCTATGCACAAGGCTTAAGCGAACGACAGGTCGTCTGGCGCTACCCGGTGCGTGTTGCACTCAACCCGTTCATTTCCACCGTAGGCTGGGCATTACCTGCACTCATTTCTGGCGATGTCATCACAGCAGTGGTGCTGAACCTCCCGACAACCGGCCCACTGCTTCTGCGCTCTTTGCAGAACCAGGACATGTATCTGGCTGGTGGCTTCATTCTCATACTGAGCGTCTTCACCATCATCGGCACGTTGCTTTCAGACATCCTGCTGGTGCTGACCGATCCACGCATTCGTCATTCGTGAGGGCACTATGTCAGAGCAAACTTTAAATGATACTGCTGTTGAACCTGCAGTCGAGGTGAAGGAGAACTCCTCCTACACCGCCAAGCCACTGACCCTGATGTGGTGGCGTTTCAAAAAACATAAACTAGCCCTCTGGTCTCTGGGCGTGATCATCCTGCTTTATCTGGTTGCTGCTTTCGCTGGCTTTCTGGCGCCGTATGATCCGTTCAAACACAATAGACTTCATCCGTTCGTTCCACCGCAGTCCATCCACCTGTTTAGTGAAGATGGGACATTTCAGGGCCCATTCGTTTATGGCCTGAAACGTCAGCGTGACCCAGAAACCGCGCGTCTGTCTTTTGAGGAAGATACCAGCAAGATCAATCGCATTCGGTTCTTCGTCGAAGGTGACAAATACAAGTTCTGGGGTCTCGTCCCAACCAAACTGCGCTTGTTCGGCGTCGAAGGTCGTCGCAACCGGATCTACATCCTTGGAACAGACAAACTTGGTCGTGACCTGTTCTCTCGTCTGGTCTACGGCGCTCGTGTCACGCTCTCCGTTGGTTTGATCGGTGTGTTCTTCTCCTTCGTGATCGGCATTACACTCGGCAGTCTGGCCGGTCTCATCGGCGGAACAATTGATACCGTCATCCAGCGTATGGCCGAACTCGTCCGCTCCATTCCAACCATCCCGCTCTGGCTCGGTTTGGCAGCTGCTCTTCCGGTGAACTGGGATCCGATCCTCGTTTACTTGCTCATCACGGTCATTCTGGCACTAATCGGCTGGACCAATCTGGCACGTGTCGTGCGTGGCCACTTCATGACCATCCGCAATCAGGATTTCGTGCTGGCAGCTCGTCTGTCTGGTGCCTCCAAAACCCGCATCGTGACCCGTCACATGCTGCCATCCATGACGTCCTATGTGATCGCAGCAATCTCATTGGCAATCCCGGAGATGATCCTCGGTGAGACAGCACTCAGCTTCCTTGGTCTGGGTTTGCGTCCTCCGGTCATCAGTTGGGGCGTGCTGCTACAGGATGCTCAGAACCTGCGCTCAATCGCTCTGGCTCCGTGGCTCCTCATTCCTGGCGTGGCGATTGTTGTGACAATCCTTGCTTTCAACTTCCTCGGCGATGGCTTGCGTGACGCTGCCGATCCCTATCAGAAATAAGGAGAACGGATCATGCAGGATGAAACCATTCTCGAAATCAAAGATCTCAACATTTGCTTTGAAATGCGTGAGGGGACCGTCAATGCCGTTAATGGCGTCAACTTTTCGGTTAAACCAGGTGAAGTACTCGGCATCGTAGGTGAAAGTGGCAGCGGTAAGTCCCTGAGCGCACGCTCCATCATGAACCTGTTGCCCCGCAACGCAACAGTCACCAATGGTTCCGTAAAGTTCCGCAAGAGCGACGGCGAAGTTGTCGATATCCTTGCTGAAAAGCGAGAAAGCCGGAAGATGCGTGAACTGCGCGGTGGTCACGTGGGTATGATTTTTCAGGAGCCTATGACAGCTCTCAGCCCGGTGCATTCCATCGGCAAACAGATCATGACCACGCTAAGCCTGCATACGGGCCTTTCTAAAAAGGCGCAGGTGGAACGGGCAGCAGATCTGCTGGCTATGGTGCAAATGCCAAAGCCTATGGAAATGCTGAAAAATTACCCACATCAGCTCTCTGGCGGCATGCGTCAGCGTGCCATGATCGCCATGGCACTTTCCTGTAACCCAAGCCTGTTGCTGGCTGATGAGCCCACAACCGCGCTGGATGTGACCACAGAAGCGCAGATCCTCGACCTCATCATGTCCTTGCAGGACGAGTTGAACATGGCGGTGATCTTCATCACCCATAACTTCGGTGTGGTGGCAGAAATCGCAGATCGTGTCTCGGTTATGTATCTGGGCAACGCGGTGGAAACGGCAGCTGTAGATGACATTTTCTACAATCCAAAGCACCCGTACACCCGTGCATTGCTGCAATCCATCCCGCGTCTGGATGGGCAAAAACATCGCCGTCTGCAAACAATCGAAGGCATCGTGCCTGATCCGTTCAACCTGCCAACAGGCTGCGTGTTCCACACGCGCTGCGCTGAAAAGATGGCAGGCAAATGCACCAGCCAGATCCCTGAGCTGACGTATTTTGAAAACGATCAGATGGCGCGCTGCCATCTCCATCAGGCATAAGGGCGAACTCCCATGACAAACATTCATGTACCTGATGATGCGCTGATCAGTGTTGAAAAACTGCAGATGCACTTCCCGATTAAAAAGGGATTTCTGGGCAGAGAGCAGGGCGCAGTCAAAGCCGTAGATGACGTGTCTTTTTACATCAGAAAAGGCGAAACTCTGGGTATCGTGGGTGAAAGTGGCTCTGGCAAATCCACCACCGCACGTGCTTTGCTGCGAGCTTATGAACCGACCGGCGGGAAAATTCGCTTCAAAGACCCAGATGGTGTCTGGCATGACCTGACGCACAAGTCCGAAGCTGAAATGCGCAAGTTGCGCCAGCACATGCAGATGATCTTTCAGGATCCTTATGCATCACTCAACCCACGTATGACGCTGCTGCAACTGGTCAGCGAACCGCTCGTCAACATCGGCGTCACCAACAAGAGCGAACTGGAAGACCGCGTTGCGGATCTGTTGAGCAAAGTGGGCCTGCGCCCTGAGAACATGAGCCGCTATCCGCACGCATTCAGTGGTGGTCAGCGCCAACGCATCGGCATTGCTCGCGCATTGGCATTGAACCCGACCTTCATCGCAGCTGATGAATCCGTATCAGCACTGGATGTGTCCATCGCCGCGCAGACCATCAACCTGCTTCAGGACCTGCAAGAGCAGATGGGGCTGACCTATCTCTTCATCACCCATGACCTGAGCATGGTGGAACACATCAGTGATCGTATCGGCGTGATGTATGCTGGGCGTTTGGTTGAGGTGGCAGACACAGCCAGCTTCTTTGAACAGCCGCTGCATCCATACTCAGAAGCACTGCTGGCCGCTATCCCAATCCCGGATCCTAATCGAGCCCGTGCCAAGAAGCGCGGTCTTGTCAAAGGGGAGGTAGCCGATCCGGCGAACCTGCCAGTGGGCTGTGCGTTTGCCAGCCGGTGTCCGCATGCATCTGAGCTTTGCCACATGTCCAATCCGGAATTGACTGAAACAGCAGGTGGTCGGTTCGTCCGCTGCCATCACTCTGCTGACCTGAAGCTACAAGGGGCCAACTATGACCAATAAAAACGGAAGCCTCATTGCCTTGAGGCAGGGTCTTCAGGAAACCGATGAACTCAACCTTGCGCGTAAATTTGCACCAGTGCTGCGACTGGACAGATCAGAACCATGGCGCCCGACCGCTATTGGGTTCACGGTTTTTTTGGAGGCAGGCAAGTCTCCAAGTAGCAAGTTTGAGATTGCGCCTAAAGCTGACCGCGTCATCGAATACGCGATCTTCTGGGACTATGACATTCAGCATCTTTACGATCTGGAGCACATCTGGGTTCATCTCGATGTAGACGATCAGGTTGTCGCCGTTGAAGCATCTCAGCACGGCAAGCGCGTTGAAATGAAGAACGGTGATGCGCTGCCAATTGAAAATGGCCGCGTCACGCTTTGGGCAGAACCAGGCAAACACGCCCACTTTGCATCCCGTGATGCCATGAAGGAACGCGAAGCTCACACCCGTTACGAGTGCTCGTTGGGGGCGGGGTTACATGGTGTTCATATGGGGAATCCATTCTCGCAAGAGTTTGGTGAGGTCACTCCATATGAACACCGCCTCGCACGCCTGCAAATGCAGCGTTTGATGATGGAACCATCCTACGGCGAAACTCTGCGCTGGGATTGTGCTGAAGGCGATCTGGTGCCATGGGCTCGTGCGGAAAGCTGGATCCCTGAGCGGGTGAAGCACCTCATCAACGATCTGCGCAAAACCCTTCCGCATTTCAAAGCCATCTTTCTGGATTGTGGTGACACGCTCATCGATGAAGGCACTGAGATTAAAAAGGAAGGCAGTGATGTTGCCTACGGTGCTGAGCTCCTGCCACATGCCCGTGAAGCGCTGAACACGCTGGTTGCCCGCGGCTACCGCCTTGCTCTCGTGGCTGACGGCCCACGCGCAACCTTTGAGAACATTCTGGGGCAGCACGACCTGTGGGGTCATTTCGAAAGCCACACCATTTCAGGTGATGTGGGTGTTCTGAAGCCAGATTACAGAATGTTTGAGTGCGCCATATCTTCACTCGGGCTGAGCGAAACAGATGCAGGCAGTATCGTCATGGTTGGCAACAACCTCGAACGTGACATCAAAGGTGCGAACGGAGCAGGTCACAAGAGCATCTTCCATAAATGGACGCAGCGCCGCAATGTGATGCCGACAGATGCCAGTGAAGAGCCAACCCGTACCATTGCATCGCTTCACGAGCTGGTCAGTTGTATCGAGCAAATCGAGCTTTCGCTTACCTGAAGTCCTTTAAAAGATACCCCATTTACAAGGAGTGGTTTTGTGCCAAAAACACAATTCCCCTGGCAGATCAAAAAGGGTGAGCCTTTAAGCTATTGGGAGGTCTCTGGGCTGACGGAGACACCCTTTGCTGGCGAGGCAGATACTCTGCCCGACAAGGTGAACTACACCTACATCAACGGTTTTACCGATGTCGGCGACCTCCCATGCCGCATTGCCTTCTGGAATGACATGAAGGGCAGGGATGTTCCGTGTCCGCATGATGCCCAACTGGCTGAAACTCGCATCCAGCCGTCACAGTCTGTGTTGGAATTCAGTGGCTTCTGGTTCTGCCCAACCCATCTGCAACGCGTTTTGCGCTGTGTGGTGAACGCACCAGCTACAGGGAACTATCAGTTCCGCGTCCGCACAGCCGGCGGTGTACGTGTTTGGGTGAACGGTGAACCCGGTTTTGCATTCGAGCCTCTGGTTCGCAATAAACCGCAGGAAAGCCTAGAAACGCTTGCTCTGTCCAAAGGTGCCAATGAAATCATCGTGCATCTGGAAGACATTGCCGAGCGCGATACCGTTTATTCTCTCGAGCTCCTCTATGAGGGTTCAGAGGAAACTGACGCTGATCTGCAAGTCGGCCTAAGCGCTACATACGATGCGGAGGTCCTGAAAACAGCTGAAGCGTTTATCTCCAGCGTCCAGCCAGACAAACTCTACTACTCCGAAGGACATGTGGAACTGCAGTTTGAGGGCTCTTTGCCAGAAGACGCTCAGATCCACGTTGAAACCCTGCCATTGCTGAAGCCAACGCTGGCGGGCAGTATGGGCACCTACACCTTGCCCAAAGGCGCAAATCGTCTGGTCGGTCCACGTGTCGATGATCTGGCTCCGGCCACCAACCTCGTGCGGGTCACCTTGTTCACCCAAGGCCTTGGTATTGCTCGGGAAGTGGGCGTTGTCTGTCTGAAGGATCTGGAAAAAGGCACAGGCTCAACACTGGAAGAGCGCCGTAAGGAGCTCTTAACAGCCAGTGCACAGACTGGCGAAAGCCATCTCTCCCATACCTTGGCAAAACTACATATGGGTATAGATCTGGAAACAGCCGAGAAGCTGCTTCTTGAAGCGCTAAGCAAGATTTCCCGCCGCGAAGATTGCGCCGACTTTGCGTTCCTACCGCTACTCTGGATCTGGAAAGATCACGCATGGACAAAGTTCTCAGAGCAAACCTGGCGCCGTGTCCGCTCTACAATCCTCGGCTTCCGCTATTGGTTTGATGAACCGGGCAACGATGCCATGTGGTTCTGGAGTGAAAACCACACGCTCTGCTTCCATGCCTCCCAGTACCTTGCTGGAACCATGTTCCCGGAAGATCTCTTCCTCTGCTCTGGCAGACAAGGCCAGCATCAAAAGCAGGTTGGCTATGAGCGGCTGTTGAAGTGGTTTGAAACCGTGGAACGGGACGGACTGGCAGAGTGGAACTCCATTCCATACTACCCGATCGACTTTATCGGCCTGACAGCGCTGTATCATCTGGCACCGGATGCTGACATCCGTGATCGCTCCAAAGCGCTCATGGACTCTATATTTCAAATGATGGCCCTGCACACTCAAACTGGTCTGCCTGCTGGCACCATGGGACGGTGTTACGACAAGGATATCTTCGCAGGCCCGGCAAGTGAACTGGCAACACTCTGCCATTTTGCATGGGGCAACGGCTTCGTGTCCTCCGGCAACTTCGCCTCAACGCTGGTTGCGCTCAGCGACTATGCACCGCCGGAAGAAACCAACGCATATGCATCAGTTCCTGAAGGACGTGCTCTGGAAACCAGCTACACGCAGGGTCATGAGCACGCAGGTAAGCTTAAGCTTTATAAAACTGCGGACGCACAGCTTTCCACCGTCGTAGACCACAAAACCGGGCAACACGGCCACCAGCAGCATGTGCAGGATGTCATGCTTGCAGGCAATCCATACGCTCGGTTCTGGATCAACCATCCAGGTGAAACTCAGGTCTGGGGCAGCGGGCGACCTTCTTACTGGTCCGGCAACGGAACGCTTCCGCGTGCGGATCAAACGGGCCCAGTGGGCCTGATGATTTTCAATGCCGCCGAAAACGAGACTGACTTCACCCATCTCTATGCGCCTCTGCACATCTGCGATGAACATGAACTCACTGGCAACTGGCTCTTTGCTCGCGTCAAAGACGGTTTCACCGCCTTCTACACCGCAAATGGCATGGAGCCACTGCAAACCGGCTGCTTTGCCGGTGTTGAGTTCCGCAGTTCAGGGCGCCGCAATGCATGGGTGACCGTAACAGGTTCAGCTCAAACCGAAACCTTCGCAGAGTTCAAGGTACGTCTGCTCGCCTGTAACATCAGCTGGAATGCAGAAACATTGTCCCTGAGCGCTGCGATCAAGGGGCAGGGCAACCTCTCGCTCAATTGGGAAGGCGAGTTGCGCGTCAACGGCAAGCAAAGTGTCTTCGAAAACCTCAGCCCGGTTCCACGCATCGGTCTGAAACGGCTTGATCAGTCCAGCTTAACTCAGGAGGAAGCTCATGTTTGAGACATCCAGGCTTGAAGACGCTCTGGCTCTGACAGCAGATGGCTTCCGCAGTCTGAAGGGCATCAACGATACCCCGTCAGAACTCGACAATGACGGCTCCATTCACTTTGATGAATGGGATTGGGAAGTCGGTGTGGGTCTCTACGGCTTTTACAAGCAGGCTTGCAAGACCGGCGATGAGCGCATGAAGCGCAACCTCGCCAACTGGTATGACATGCAGATCGCCCGCGGCCTGCCACCGCGCCAGATCAACTCCACAGCCCCCATGCTCTGCCTTGCTTTGTTGGCTCGTGAAACCAACAACCAGCGGTGGAAGCAGATCGTGACCGATTGGGCTGAGTGGTTGATCAACGATATGCCCAAAACCGTTGATGACGGCTTCCAGCATCTGGTCAAGGAGCGCGAGAATGACGGTCAGCTCTGGGATGATACGCTGTTCATGGCAGGTCTGTTCATGGGGGTGGCTGGCGATTGGCTGAACCGCCCGGATTGGGTGGAAGAAGCCTACTACCAGTTTCTTGTCCATGGTCGGTACCTGTCAGATCCGGTGAGCGGCCTCTGGTATCATGGCTGGACCTTCCTGGGGAACCACAACTACGCGCAAGCTTTCTGGGCCCGCGGCAATGCGTGGATCACCATCGCAGTGCCGGAACTGTTTGAGCTGGTCGGTGAACGCTATGGTCCGGCAGTTCGCCAGATTAAAGCGCTCTACCGCCGTCAGGTGGAAGCCTTGCTTCCTCTCCAGTTGGAAGATGGCATGTGGCCAACTCTGTTGGATCAGCCAGACTCTCCACCAGAAACTTCCGCCACCGCAGGCTTTGCTTACGGTCTGCTGCGGGGCGTGAGAACAGGCATCCTGCCGGAAACCTACTTGCAACCCGCACTCAAGGCCGCGGCTGCGGTTCTGCAGCGGATTGATGCAGCTGGGATCGTGCAGGAAGTCTCTGATGGCACGGCCATGGGGCATGATTTTGAGTTCTATCGGAACATTCCGAACACTCCCACACCATACGGGCAGGCACTGGCAAGCCTTCTTTTGATTGAACTTCTTGCCGCTGAGGAATTATTGCAAGATGTCGCTTAATACACACCATGTCACTGTCTCAGACGGCGAAAAAGACATAACGCAGGCCGTCCAGCAAGCAATTGATGCAGTTCACGCAGCTGGCGGTGGTCAGGTCGTGCTGCCAAGAGGGCAGTGGGTCTCAAAAGCGCTGAAACTCAAGTCTTTTGTTGACTTGCACCTGCCAAACGGTTGTGAACTTTCCTGCTCCACCAACTATGCAGACTATGAAGCAGGCCAAGTCTCTGTCATCGCAGAGGATTCTGATCGCGCCTTCATCACAGCGCGCGATCAGCAAGGCATCTCTATTTCCGGCAGCGGGTTCATTCATGGCCACAGTGCAAAATGGTGTGGTCGTGAAGGTCTCTTTGAAGGCACGTTCTGGCCCAAGATGCTACGCCCGCGTATCGTCGTCTTCGAAAACTGCAAAGACATCAGTCTGACTGGCATTTCCATTGTTGAAGCGCCCATGTGGACCATCCACCTGATCGCCTGTCATCAGGTAAAGGCAGAAGGTCTGCGCATTCTCAATGATATGCGTATGCCAAACACCGATGGCATCAACTTCGACAGTTGCACCGATGCGACCATCTTCAACTGCGTGATCCGCGCAGCCGATGATGCGGTTTGCGTAAAAACCTGCCGCAAAGAAGATGAAAGCCTCAACGGTCCGGCAGAACGGATCATCGTCAGCAACTCCATCCTCTCCTCAAAGTCTTGCGCGCTAAAGATCGGCACGGAAACCTATCAGGATGTGCGGGATGTGCTGTTCACTACGTGCACAATCACCGAATCCAACCGTGCCTTTGGCATCTTCTCCCGCGATGGCGGAGATATCGAGCGCATCCGCTTCTCCAACTGCACAGTGCAATGCGAGCAAACGCCAGACGGGTTCTGGGGCAGCGGAGAGGCGATCACCATTAACGCCTTGCCGCGTATTGCAGGCGATGTGCCGGGTTATGTGCGCGATGTATCTGCTGATGGCATCACGGGCCGTGCGCAAGGGGCGATTAACATTGTCGGTCACGAAACCCAGAAGATCGAGAGTGTTTCGCTCAGCAACATCCAGCTCACACTGGAAACCGGCAAGTTCTCGGATTCTTACTATCTCGACCTGCGCCCAAGCCCGCACGATGTGAACCTGCTCGATAATCCCGAGCAAGGCCGCCGCAACGCATGGGTCAAAAACGAGGCAGGGCAAGTCCTCGGCCTTGAGCCCTATCCGAACGGATTGCCGGGCCTCTGGCTGGATCATGCCAACAACGTCCGTTGCAACGATGTTGTGATCCACAGACCCGCACCGCTGCCGAAAGGCTGGTCGACGGAAGAGGCGGAACTCGGCCATGTCACCAACGTTTGCTTCAGCAAACCTGCAAGTTCTCACAGTGTTGTTTAGGAATAGGACATATGCTGAAACAGTTTGATTTGAATGGAAAAACCGCAATTGTAACCGGCTGTGATACAGGCCTCGGTCAGGCCATGGCCGTTGGTCTGGCAAAGGCGGGCTGTGATGTGGTCGGCGTCAACGTGGTCGAGCCAAAAGAGTCAGTGGATTTGATGGCGGAAACAGGTCGCAAGTTCTTCGATCTGCGTGCCGACCTGAGTAACAAGGAAGCGCTGCCGGGCATCGTTGCTGATGCTGTTGCAGCCACTGGACAGGTTGATATTCTCGTCAACAACGCAGGCATCATCCGCCGCGAAGAGGCTCTGGACTTCTCAGAAGACGACTGGGATGCGGTGATGAACCTCAACATCCGCTCACTCTTCTTCCTCTCTCAGCTGGTTGCAAAGCAGTTCGTGAAACAGGGCAACGGCGGCAAAATCATCAATGTTGCCTCCATGCTTTCCTATCAGGGCGGCATTCGCGTGCCATCCTACACCGCCTCCAAGAGCGCTGTTCTGGGCCTGACCCGTGCATTGGCAAATGAGTGGGCGAAACACGGCATCAACGTCAACGCGATTGCTCCCGGTTACATGGCAACAAACAACACCGCAGCGCTCCGGGCGGATGCTGATCGTAATCAGGCCATTCTGGAACGCATTCCGGCGGAGCGCTGGGGCGAACCGGCGGATGTTGCAGGACCATGCGTCTTTCTCGCGTCTGAGGCAGCCTCATATGTCAACGGCTTCACCATTGCTGTCGATGGCGGCTGGCTCGCCCGCTAACTGAAATACAAAGCCAAATGCAAATAACGCGCAGTTGAAAAATTGAGCGACTGGAAAAGTGCGCTCAATTGTCGAATTTTAGGAGAACACCATGGAAGTAAGACAAGCAATTCACAGCGACCACGCTAAAACATTGGATACAGAAGGCTTGCGCCGTGAGTTCCTCATTGAAAGCATATTTGCTGCCGATGAAATCACCATGACCTACAGCCACGTAGACCGCATCATAGTAGGTGGTGTGATGCCGGTGAACACAGAAGTCGTCTTGGCGGCAGACTACGGCAAGAAGCTGGGCGTTTCCTACTTTTTGGAACGCCGCGAAATCGGCTTCATCAACGTGGGTGGCCCGGCTGTCATCACAGTAGATGGTGAAACCTACGAAGCCGCACAGGAAGAAGCGCTTTACATTGGTATGGGCGCAAAAGATGTGTCTTTCAAAAGCATCGATAAGCTGAACCCGGCCAAGCTCTATTACAACTGCGCCCCGGCTCATAAAACCTATCCAAACAAGAAGGTCACACTGGCAGAAGCCTCTCCGGTCACTCTGGGCGATGCTGAAAACTGCAATGAGCGTACGATCAACAAGCACTTCGTGCCGGATGTACTCCCAACCTGTCAGCTGCTCATGGGCATGACCAAACTGCATCAGGGTTCCATCTGGAACACCATGCCAGCGCATACCCATGATCGTCGTATGGAAGTATATTTCTACTTCAACATGAAGGAGGATGCCGCTGTGGTGCATATGATGGGGGAACCGCAGGAAACCCGTCACTTGTTCGTTCACAACGAGCAGGCAGTGATCTCCCCAAGCTGGTCCATTCATAGCGGTGTCGGCACCCAGTCCTACACCTTCATTTGGGGTATGACCGGTGAAAATCAGGAGTTCACCGACATGGACCACATCGCAGTTCCTGATCTGAAATAAACAACTGCAATCGTTGAAATGCCACAAGCCTCGCTCTGAAAAGGAGCGGGGCTTTTTGCTTGCCTGAAGGATGTTCGGTTCAATATCCCCAAGATCTAAGTATGGAAAAATAGGCGCAAATTGTCTCAGTTGTCGGGCAGGCTCTTGCTTTTAGCGTGCTTCAGGCGGGCAGAGTGCATCCGCAATAAAGCCATATAACCTCTGATATTTTTGCGCTTAACCC
Organism: Pseudovibrio sp. W64; assembly: GCF_001623145.1. NCBI lineage: Bacteria > Pseudomonadati > Pseudomonadota > Alphaproteobacteria > Hyphomicrobiales > Stappiaceae > Pseudovibrio > Pseudovibrio sp. W64. The sequence continues at coordinate 1,012,353 of NZ_LMCI01000038.1, forward strand.
TTGTGGATCAGGTCAGACGCTCTTTCAGTATGCCTGAATTAAACTGGAGGAATTCCAGAAAATGACTCGCGCAAACGTTTGCGCAAACGGTTGCGTAACTCATGCGCGCCTGCTAACGTCTCTTCAATCGAGACAACGCGGAGGAACTGCTGCAATGAAGAAGGGCGTACTTTTAAACGCTCCGGTCTCTAGCATTATCTCTCATATGGGCCATGGGGATGGTCTGTGTGTTGGAGACGCCGGGCTCCCAATTTCCAAGGATGTCGAGCGCATCGACCTTGCCATTACAAAGGGTTTGCCAGGCATGCTGGAAACGGCAAGCGCGATCACAGCTGAGATGCAGGTAGAGCGGGTTGTCATTGCTGAAGAGCTGATTGAACACCAGCCAGCTTATCACTTGCGCCTGCGTTCACTCATTGCCGAAATCGCAAAGTGTCAGGGCAACAGCGTAGAGACCACAACTGTCTCTCATGAGGAATTCAAGGCATTAACTGGTAAATGCCGGGCGGTGGTGCGCACGGGAGAATGCACGCCCTACGCCAATGTGATTTTTTATTCAGGCGTAACGTTCTGAGGGAAATCTGAGATAATTCGGGCTTTGGGAGAGGACACCCAGTGACAACCCTTCTTGAACTTCAGGGAATTGAAAAATCCTTCTCCGGGATCAACGTGCTCAAATCCGTTGATCTGACGATCCGGGCTGGGCGCGTTGTGGCGCTGGCCGGTGAAAACGGAGCTGGTAAATCAACCCTGATGAAAATTATATCGGGCATCTATCAGCGCGATGCAGGCACGGTGACCTACAAGGGCAAAAAGGTCAGGTTCACCACGGCACGTCAGTCCATGGATGCCGGAATTGGTATTATCCACCAAGAGCTTAATCTGCTGCCTGAACTGTCCGTTGCCGAGAACATCTATCTGGGCCGGGAACCCACCAAACTGGGTAAAATCCAGTGGGATGTGATCGAGCGGGAAAGCAAAAAATACCTCGCTCAGTTGAAACAGGATATCGATCCTAAAACGCCACTGGGCAAGCTCTCCATCGCGCAGCAGCAAATGGTCGAGATCGCCAAAGCGCTCTCGCTGAACGCTGAAGTGATCATCATGGATGAGCCAACAGACGCGCTCACCGATATTGAGACAGCAATCCTGTTTGAAGTCGTAGACGAGCTGCGGGCGCAAGGCAAAGGTCTCGTGTTCATCTCACACCGTTTGGGCGAAATATTCCAGATGTGTGATGACATCGCCATCCTGCGCGATGGTGAGATGGTCCATCAGGGGCCAGTCTCCGAGATCACTGAGGACGACCTGATCCGCCACATGGTGGGCCGGGAACTTTCCGATCAGTATCCGTTTGTCCCAGCCGCTCCAGGTGATGTGCGTATCGAGGTTGAGAAACTGACTGCGCATGGCGCAAAAGAAGTCTCCTTCACAGCCAATGCTGGCGAAGTTGTCGGGTTCGCAGGCCTTGTTGGCGCAGGGCGAACAGAACTTGCCAAGGCAATCTTTGGCGCAAACCCAATCGACAGCGGCACAGTTAAGATCGACGGCAAAGAGATCCGCCTTAAATCACCACAGGATGGTGTCAAAGCGCAGATTGGCTACGTCACTGAAGACCGCAAGCAGGAAGGTCTCGTCCAGTCACAGGAGTTGAGCACCAACATGTCCCTCACAGGGCTGGACCGGTTCTGCAATGTGCTCGGGTTCGTCAACAAAGCCTCTGAAGCCGTCACCATCAGCGAGTACATCGAAGCGTTCGCCATCAAGACCAGAGATGCAAACACCATCATCTCCAATCTGTCCGGCGGCAACCAGCAGAAAGTCTCCATCGCCAAGTCATTGGTGCCGGAACCTAAGGTCCTCATTCTTGATGAGCCCACGCGCGGCGTGGATGTAGGCGCAAAACGCGAAATCTACACGCTCATCAACAAGCTGAAGGCAGAGGGTCTTTGCATCCTGCTGATCTCCTCCGACATGCCAGAGCTTTTGGGTATCTCTGATCGCATCCACGTCTTGTCCAGCGGCAAGTTGACCGGATCGTTCTCACGAGCCGAAGCCACTCAAGAAAATATTATGCGCTGCGCCGTTGCTGGCCAAACGAACGGGTAAAACAGATGAAGCTCAACGACTTTATCAGTGAAAATAAGTCTCTGATTGGCCTGATCATCCTGATGGCCGCAGTGTCCTTCGCCAATGCCAACTTCCTTGGCATCGACAACATGCTCAACATCCTGCGTCAGACCTCGATCAACGCAGTCATCGCCATGGGCATGACCTTTGTGATCCTGACGGCGGGCATCGATCTGGCCGTCGGCTCTATTCTGGCCTTCGCTGGTGCCATCTGCGCAAGCCTCATTGGCATGGATACACCGCTCATCATCGCACTGATCGCCACCATTATGGTTGGCGCGGGCCTTGGTGCAACAAGTGGCGTGATTATCAGCTACTTCAACGTTCAGCCGTTCATCGCAACACTGGTTGGCATGACCATGATCCGCGGCGCGACGCTGGTTTATACGCAAGGCCGCCCAATCTCTACGGGTTACTTTGATGTGGCTGAAAGCTTCTACCAGTTCGGCGGCGGCTACATTCTTGGCATTCCGAACCCGGTGATCCTGATGGTGGTCATCTTCGCGCTCTGCTGGTTCGTTCTCAGCCAGACCCGTTTCGGTCGTTACGTTTACGCCATTGGCGGCAATGAAAACGTGGCTCGTCTGTCCGGTATCAATGTCAAAAAAGTCAAAATTCTTGTCTACGCCCTCAGCGGAGCGCTCGCCGCACTGGCAGGCATCATCCTGACAGCCCGCCTTGAATCTGCTCAGCCGACTGCCGGTCTGGGATACGAGCTCGATGCAATCGCAGCCGTGGTTCTCGGCGGCACAAGCCTTGCTGGCGGTAAGGGGCGGATCTTTGGCACCATCATTGGTGCCCTCATCATCGGTGTATTGAATAACGCACTGAATATTATGGATGTTTCATCCTACTACCAGATGATCGCGAAAGGTGCGGTTATCCTTCTGGCGGTTGTCGTCGACAGCCGTGGCAAATCAAACGCGTGAGCAATCAAACTGAACCTCGGGAGGTTTCTATGAAAAAACTAGTAAGTTTGGCAGCAGGTGCTGCTCTTCTTCTCGGCTCCACAGCAGTATCAATGGCACAGGACACACTGGCTCTGGTCGTGTCCACCCTGAACAACCCGTTCTTTGTGACCTTGAAAGAAGGTGCTGAAGCACGCGCAAATGAGCTCGGCTACAAGATTGTTGTTCTCGACAGCCAGAACGATCCTGCAAAAGAACTGGCAAACGTGGAAGATGTGCTGAGCAAGAACGTTTCGATCCTGCTCATCAACCCAACTGACTCTGACGCTGTTTCCAGCTCCATCCGCGCTGCAAACCGCAAAAACGTACCAGTGGTCACTCTGGACCGTGGTGCAGCACGCGGCACTGTGGAATCCCACGTGGCATCTGACAACATCCTCGGCGGCGAAATGGCTGGTGAGCTGATCGTTGAAACCCTGCGTGGCAGCGGTAAGATTGTTGAGCTGGAAGGTGTTCCAGGTACTTCTGCTGCGCGTGACCGCGGCACAGGCTTCAAAAAAGCAATGCACGGCGCTTCTGGCATCGAGCTTGTTGCTGTGCAGCCAGCAGACTTCGACCGCACCAAAGGCCTGAACGTGATGGAAAACATCCTGCAGGCACAGCCAGAAATCAACGCTGTTTTCGCACATAACGATGAAATGGCTCTGGGCGCAATCAAGGCAATTGAAGCGGCAAACCGCGACATCCTTGTTGTTGGCTTTGATGGTACTGATGACGGCGTAAAAGCTGTTGAAGAAGGTACAATGCTGGCAACTGTTGCGCAGCAAGCTGGCATGATCGGTTCCATCGGCGTCGACACTGCGGACAAAGTCCTCAAAGGTGAAAAAGTTGATGCGTATACCCCAGTTGCGCTGAAGCTTGTTACCAAGTAAGTGCAAGTAATCTGAATAAGATCGGGTTTGGCGTAAGCGCCAGGCCCGACCCTTAAAACCGGAGCGGAAATGGTCAGTATCAAGGATGTTGCACAAGCTGCGGGGGTATCCGCATCTACAGTGTCTCACGTGATCAATGAGACGCGCTACGTTGCACCCCTGACCAAACAAAAAGTCGAGGAAGTTATTCAGGCTCTCGGCTTCCAGCCAAGCATGATGGCGCGCGCGCTCAAGGTAAAGCGCACCAACATCATCGGCATGCTGGTTTCAAGCAGTTCCAACCCTTTCTTCGCAGACGTGGTACGCGGTGTGGAAGAGGGGTGCTACCAACACAATTTCAGTCTCATCCTGTGCAATTCAGGTCATCAGTCCGACAGGCAGTTGGCAAACCTCAACACCTTGCTTCAGCGCCGCATTGATGCCCTCATGGTGATGACCACCAAGACAGACCCGGCGCTGTACCAGCAGATCAGCAAGCTCGGCAAACTGCCCAAAGCCATTCTGGATTCCGCCCCGCACCCAAACGCCTGCACTTTGCAGGATGACTCCGTACTGGGCGGCAGATTGGCTACAGAACACCTGATCAAGCGCGGCTTGACCAAAATCGGCTGTCTTATGGGGCCGGAAGACCATCCCCGTTCTATTGAACGCTACAAAGGCTTTGAAAATGCCATGAACGCTGCCGGGTTGCCGGTAGAAAGCAAGTGGCAAGCCGCAGGCCTTCTCACCGCATCCAGCGGGTATGAGGGCATGAAGCAGATATTGGACGCCGATAGCCAGCCCGAAGCCATCTTTGCCTTCAACGATTTGATGGCAATGGGGGCGTACCGCGCCATTCACGAACGTGGCCTGCGCATTCCAGAGGATATCTCCGTCATCGGCTACGATGATGTCGAGTATGCCTCCTACATGGCGCCAGCGCTCACAACCATCAAACAGCCCAGCTTTGAGCTTGGGTTGAGCGCTGCAGAAGCGCTGATCAATCATCTGGAAGAAAAGACAGAGATGCCGCCAATCATACAATTGGTGCCTGAACTGATCGTCCGCAGCTCTGTTGTTAACTAGGAAGTATTCATGTCCATCGTCATTGTCGGTTCCATCAATGTTGATATCACAACCCGTTCTGACCGGTTGCCACAGCCGGGCGAAACGCTGCATGGACACAGCTACGCTATCAACCTGGGCGGCAAAGGCTGCAATCAGGCCGTTGCAGCATCAAAGCTGGGTGGTGATGCACAACTGGTAGGCCGCATCGGTAAAGACGGGTTTGGCGACATCGCAGCCCAGCACCTGAAAGACATGGGCGTCTCAACCGAACATGTGCATTTGGATGAAAACCACGGCACCGGCATCGCGGTGATCGGTGTGGACGCAAATTCCGAAAACAGCATCACCGTGATTGGTGGCGCAAATCTTGCCGTTGACGAAAGCGATCTGAAACGCACGTCAGATGTGCTGAAGAACGCTAAAATCATGCTGATGCAGCTGGAAATTCCGGTCGCAACGTGCCTGAGCGCCGCTAAAAAAGTCCGCGCCTCAGGCGGTAAAGTGATCTTCGATCCAGCGCCTGCACCCGTCGATGGTCTGCCGGAAGGTTTCCTGCAAAACGTAGACGTTGTAACGCCGAACGAGACAGAAACCGAAATCCTCACAGGCTTCCGCCCATCCAATGCAGAAGAAGCAGCCCATGCTGCAAACCTGTTGCGCGAACAGGGTGTTGCAGCTGCTGTCGTGAAACTGGGCGCACGCGGCGTTTACTTCAAGGATGAGACAAGTGAAGGCTTTGTCGAGCCATTCAAGGTGAATGCGATCGACACTGTGGCAGCAGGAGATTGCTTCAACGGTGGTCTGGCGTATGCGCTGGACAGCGGCAAAACGTTGGCTGAAGCAGTCCGTTTCGCAGCAGCGTGCGGCGCTCTCTCCACCACCAAACATGGTGCAGCCACATCCGCGCCAACACTGGCTGAAGTCGAAGCTCTGATGGGTGCATAGAGCGCGTTCCATTTGATTGAATTCAATCAAATGACAAGAATTCGCTATGCTCTAAGGCCTTTCAGAAAAGCAAAGTTGGGGTTGGCAGCCTTTTCACAACCCCAACTGAGTACATCCTAAACAGGTATTTAGCCGCGACCGCGATAGGTCGGCACGCCCTGTTCTGGAATCCAGACGCCTTTTGGCTCTTCACCGGTCTGGTAGAACACATCAATCGGAATACCACCGCGCGGATACCAATAACCGCCAATGCGCAGCCAGATCGGGTTTAACGTGTCAACAAGACGCTTACCGATGGACACAGTGCAATCTTCGTGGAACGCACCGTGGTTGCGGAAGGATGTCAGGAACAGTTTCAAAGATTTGCTCTCAACCAACCACTGGTCCGGCACATAATCAATCACCAGATGAGCAAAATCCGGCTGGTTGGTGATCGGGCACAGGGAGGTGAACTCTGGCGCTGTAAAGCGAATTGCATAAGGCGTGCCCTGCTGTGGGTTTGGAACCCGTTCCAGAACCGCTTCTTCAGGGGACTGCGGCTGAACAGTATCACCGCCCAGCATGGTCAGATTTTTATAGATATCGTCTTTGCTCATTGTTCTCTCGAATTCTTCGTTCTCATGCATTTCCGTCATCAAAGGCTGATCATCAACTTGCCGGAATATGCCTTAAACACCGCGCTTGTTGCCCCACAGCAGCACATGCAGCTGCGGCAGAATGCGTGGCTTGAACCATTGGTCGGAAACAGTTTTGTCCACCAGCCAGTGCATGCGATCCATGATGCCGTCCATGTCGATGGTTGCGTCATCATCCTCGGGTGGAGGAGGGGTATGGTTCCCCGGTTGCAGGTACATCGGCAGATAAGGGTAGCGCTCACCAACGTCCTTGGCCCAGTCGTAATCGACATCATCAAACACAACCACTTTGATCACACAGGTGGCCGAGTTGAGGGCTGCATCCAGACAGGCATCGAACTTGTCCCAATTGACAGTTTCGCCAGAGGAAGGCGGCTTCGGGCTCAGCACCAGCGTGTCCAGATCTGCAAACCAGTCCCGTGCAACTGATCCCTGCGTCTCGATTGCGAATTTGTAACCCTTCGCTTTACCGAGTGAGATTACTTGCGAAAAATCCTGAATAGCAGGGTTGCCGCCAGAAAGGGAAACTGTGATCGGTTGATGACCGGACAGTTCCTCAATCTTGTGCCAGACGTCCGCACTGTCCATCTGGTCCCAGGTATGACGATAGGCGCTGTCCACCGCATGCAATGTATCACACCAGCTGCAACGATAATCACAGCCGCCAGCGCGTACAAACACGGTCGGTTCACCAATCAAAGCACCTTCGCCCTGAATGGTTGGCCCGAAGATCTCACTGATACTGAGTTTACTCATGGTCGGTATTCCGCCCATGTTTTCGGCGTTTCACTCACACGCACAGCGCAGGTCTCCACCCAGTGCCCTTTGCAGAACTCATAGATGGTCTTGGCGAGAAACTCAGAGGTAACCTGATCGTGTCCGAACACCTCATTGAGGTGACGGTGATCCAGCTCATCATCAATGAAACGCTTGAGTGGCTTCAGTTCAGTGAAGTCCACCACAAAGCCATGTTCATCCAGATCCTTGCTGGCAAGTTCAATCACCACAATGTAGTTGTGGCCATGCAGGCGCGCACAGGGATGTCCCTCCGGCATTTCGCAGAGTTGATGCGACGCCGAGAAGTGAAATTCCTTGGTGATTTTGTACATTATGGTTCCGCTCGTTCCACCACGGATTTCCAGTAGTCGGGATCCGCGTATTCTGTTGGGTCCTCAACACCTGCCAGATCAAAGGCTTCTCGCCGTTCGACACAGGTGCCGCACCGCCCGCAATGTTTCTCTCCGCCTTTGTAGCAGGACCACGTGTCCTCAAACGGCACGTTGATCCGGGCACCTTCTTCAACGATGGCACCTTTGGAGATTTCTACAAATGGCGTGTAAAGGCTCACATTGGCATAGCCGTCCAGAGCCAGCTTCTGCATGGCTTCAAAGCTTTTGATAAAGCCAGGGCGACAGTCCGGGTAGATGAAATGATCACCCCCATGAACCGCCGCAGCCACAGCATCGGCCTGCTGAGCAGCCGCAATGCCAAAGCCGATAGACAGCATGATTGCGTTTCGGTTGGGAACCACAGTGACCTTCATGTTCTCTTCGGCATAATGGCCATCGGGAACATCAACATCATCGGTTAGAGCGGAGCCACTTAAATGCGCTCCTATCTGGCTCATGTCCAGAATATGATGTGGCACACCAAGCTGCTTTGCAGCATGCGCTGCATAGTCCAGCTCTTTTTTGTGCCGTTGGCCATAGTCAAAAGAGACGAGGCCGAGCAATTCGTTTTCACGCGCAACCTTGTAGGCAAGCGTGACCGAATCCAATCCGCCTGAGCAGATTACGATAGTCTTCATAAGGTTTAGTCCTTGTTTTCGCTGTTGCCGGGTAGGCTGCGACCGGCACTCATTGCTGAGCAAATCGGTAACTACCAGACTAAAACCTCAAGGAAAAGGACTATTTCACCCTCTGCATACATCTCATGGATAACCTGCTGAGTATAAATGCAAATCACACTTTAGAGTTGCGTGTAATGTGCCCTGCGACCACATGCGGTGCCGCAGGGTTCGTATGCATCAGGACGCGAGGGTCAACAGTTTAACTTCAAGCTGCACCAGAACGGGTCTCAGGACGTTGATGTCATTGTCCAAACCGAACGGATGTCGCCTGTAAAGCTTGATCGCCTTGTCGCTGTCGAGCCGTGCCAGCAAGGGCCGCACAAGGCGTAACGCCTCTTCGCGGGCCTTTTTGCGCTCTGTCAGTGATTTCTTGCTGTCACCAATGACCTGCGCATACGTTCGCAGTTCACCTGGTATGATTGGCTTTGATACACAGGTGGTGAACCGCTTCAAACTGCCCGTATTGACGTAATCTTCGCCAGCTTCTTGCTGGCTGGCAACACCGGTGATGAAGTCGCCTTCAGCAAACGCCTTTGCAGATTCCATACGGGTGATGGCTTTCTCTGCGGCTTTGACAACATCCTTGGCGATGTCTTCTCTAAAGCCTGTCAGCTCGCCGCGCATGGCATCATACATGCCCTTCAGCTCTTTCAGCCGGTCCATGTTTTCATCATAAGAGGAGTTTACTGCGCATTCCTGTTCAAGCAGCTTTACCTCTGTCAGTAGATCTTTGAAACGGGTCGGATCGAAAGTGGCCTCGTCAATACGGGGGAAGCCCTTCAAAAGTGCCTTCGCACCTTTCCAGCTCTTGGACTTCGCGGTGAGCATTTCCAGCTCATCCTTCATAGGGCCAGAGGTTTCATTGAATTTGCCCTTGGCAACCTTGCGGTCAATCTCAAGCTGAACACCATTTTTGTAGTCTTCTTCGATTTTCTCAAAGAACTCATCCCGCTCAGGGGTGGTGGCAGGTCCATCCACATCCTCGCCAAGCAGCGCTACACGAGCTCTTAGCTCTTCAACATACTTGTCCGCTTTAATCTTGACGGTATTCACCTGTGATATGGCCTCTTTCACATCATCAACAGTGTCTGCGTTATGCGCGGTGACCTTGGCTTGCTTCAGTTCCAGTTCCAGCTCACCGTGATAGACTTTCTCCTGCTTGGGCTGCCAGATCTTCTTGAATCTCATGGCAAGTTCAGGGCGGGCTTTGCCCAGCCTGGCAAGCAAACCTGGAATTTCCTTGAATATCTTCTCGATCGGGCCCAGTTTCATCTCGAAGACCTGTCTGAAGGCAATTGCTTCATCGAGCTGTCTCAGGAGTGGATGAAATCGTGTGCCTTCCAACTTGTTGCACCGACCAAGCGCCTTGTTGATGTTCATATCCGGCGCTTGTTCGCGTAAGAGACGGATATCCTCTTCAAGGTTCATCTTGGCTTCAACGTAATAAATCGCTTTCTTGCCGGATTTGGTGGTTGCAACTTTATCAAGCATCTTCTGCGTGCGTGTTTGAAGGTCATCATATCCGGTTGGATTGGAGTTGATGCCTTCCAGAATGTCTTCTGTCTTGATAAACTCTTCAAGTGCAATGGCTTCCATACCTGTCACACCCGATAACCGCATTTCATCCAAAAACTCAAAAGATTCCAAAAGCTTGTTAATCGTTGCACGGGGAACAGCCTTAACATCCTTGCCGCCGGGTCGCTTCGGCATTGTTGCCATGACATCTTTATCCAGCCCTTCAGTATCAACAGCGCGAGCACGGGCTTCAGTCTTGCTTTCTTTGGTAACCACCTGATGGTCTGCATCAAACACGACAAACTTCTCAAGTTGTTTTCGATAGGCCTGGGTGCGTACATCCAGATTTTTCTCGGCCCATTCCTCTTGTTTGATCCACCTTTCACGGCGTTCAGCCTTAGCCTTGAGACTCGCGATAACGCGCAGGGTTGATGAAAGGTCGCGGGAACTTTCACTTTGATAGTCACGGAGTTCTTCAAGCGTATCTGATGCAGCAGTTGTTGGCTGCGCCATGGTCATGCTTTCGCACAGGGTCTCAATATATTTGGCCGAGCTGCGCAGTTCCGGCAGAGCTTTTTTACAGGCCTCCGCATCAGACATAAGCTCTGTCCAGCGCGCATCGGATGGCCGTGACACCGCATCCTGATACTGGTTCATTTCAATGAGCAAGCTTGTTCCCAATCCAGTATAACCAGCGTCCTGCAAATTGAAGATGATCTCCTTCACCTTCTTAACATCCTGACCAATCAGAACCTGATCTTCGTTACTGACATAGGTTGCTGGATGCACTTGGGCATCTCGAAGAAGGTTTTTCATGTCTTTGAGCTTGCGTTCCATCTCGGACAGAGTCACTTCGCAAGCGGCAAAGTTGTAAACGCCGCTTTGAATATAGGCTTTGTCTATAAGCATCCCAACCAGCTCATTCGCGGTTGTGAAAGCCAGCTTCTCAGCTTCCAGACCCTTAAAGACCTGAACTTCCAGAAAAAGTTCTTCCTTCTGCAATTTGAAAGCTGCGATCTGATCGATGATCACCTTACTCAGCGACATGTCAGGTGAATCTGGCATGTCGATCGCTTCCATGGGATTGGATTCGAGTAAGGTCATCTCATTTTTAAGTTCGAAGAAACGTTCACTATCCTCAAATGCCAATGTAGAAGCAGCATCGTGTCGTAACTCCTGCTCAGCCTGACGACGGTCATCTTCATCCATTCGGGCTGTTGCCTGTGCAAGCTCTTCCCGTTCCCGTTCCCGTTCTGCTTCATAAACTTCGCCAAATGCATCTGCCCAGGTTGGAAGCATTTCGCCCCATAGCTTATAGATTTGCTGAGCCCAGGTTTCCTCGCTCTGGTTCATTTGGTCTTCTGCAGGAATAGGACTGGTGTCAGTGCCAGTATCGGTATTTTGATTTCCGGGCATCGGAGGTTCACTCACCTTAATTATGAGAGGTACTCAAACAGGAAAACCAGCGGGCAGACGCACATGGCATCTCCGCAAGGCTCCACTCCAACAAGTCGTCGCGCACACGCGCACCAGTTTGTTATGACGGACCCAGATGAAATATGCGTTGTGATAAATGGTTCGGTTTTCTCTTATTCTTGATCTATTTCTGCAACGCATAGCAACAATGGGGAACGGCAAACACCACGCCAGACTTTCTTAGGACAACAGCGTATAATCTGAGCACCATCCAAGCCTGCGTGAGAAGGAATGCCCTCATGAAAGCAATGGTTCTGACCGAAATTGGAAAGCCACTTGTCTTGCAGGAACGTGCTGCGCCACCAACACCGCGCTCTGGCGAAATCCTGATTGAGGTTGAAGCCTGCGCAGTTTGCCGGACAGACCTTCACGTCGTGGATGGCGACCTGACGAAACCAAAGCTCCCGCTCATTCCCGGTCATGAAATTGTCGGCAGGGTGCGTGCCTGCGGAGCAGGTGTTGATGACCTCACAATCGGCACGAGAGTAGGCATTCCATGGCTTGGACATACATGCGGCTGTTGTTCATTTTGTCAAAGCCATCAGGAAAATCTCTGCGATCATCCCATATTCACGGGCTATACACGCGATGGCGGCTTTGCAACGCACACCATTGCAGATCGTCACTTTGCGTTTGAGTTGGACGACAAAGCCGATCCCGTATCCCTTGCTCCACTTCTGTGTGCCGGATTGATTGGTTGGCGCTCTTTAAAGAAGGCTGGCAAAGGCAAAAAGATAGGCATCTACGGCTTTGGCGCCGCTGCTCACATCATCGCGCAAGTCTGCATTTGGCAAGGCCGCGATGTCTATGCCTTCACCAGATCAGGCGACACGCAGGCGCAGAACTTCGCAAGAGAGCTTGGAGCCACTTGGGCAGGCAGCTCTGAAGACCAGCCGCCCGAAAAACTCGATGCGGCGATCATTTTCGCCCCCGTGGGGCCACTTGTTCCAACAGCGCTGTGCGCTCTGCGCAAAGGTGGGCGCGTGGTGTGCGGCGGCATTCATATGAGCGACATCCCGCAAATGCCCTATGCATTGTTGTGGGAGGAGCGGGAGGTTGTTTCCGTTGCCAACCTGACCCGCGAAGACGGGCTGGAGTTCTTTCCCCTCGCCAAAAAAGCAGGCGTGCAAACTCACTGCATTCCCTACAAACTGGAACAGGCCAATCAGGCACTGGAAGATTTACGCAAGGGACGGCTATCCGGCGCAGCTGTCCTCGTGCCGTAACACGAAGAACAACTGCGTCTGGTTAAATCAAACAGGATCAAGCTTGGTGCCCGCCAGCATAACCGCTGCGTTTTGCGGCGGACCAGCCTTTCAAGCTACCCTCTGCCGGTTTGAAGATCTCGACAAGAAGCGGATAGCACGGCGTATTGTCATCAGAGTGACTGCTGCCGCAATCACCACCCGGACAGGTAGAAAGCGCGCCCAGAAGATCGATCTCCGCAAAGAGCTCAATAAAATCACCCGGACGAACAGGGCTGGCTTTCATAAAGTACTGGTGAGTATCGCGGGTAAAGCCCGTGCACATGAAAACATTCATCACATCATGCACATGAGGCTCAGCGCCATCTAACGAAAGACCCTTTGCATCTGCCAGTGCACGGGTCAGGTTGGAGTGGCAACAATGGTTGTAGTCCACGTTCTTGAGCATGTGGTTGGTGTAAGGGTCGCAGCGTGTACCAATCACATCATGCACACCTGCGCCATCATCATCCCAGCCGTACCAGTCCAGCGTATCTTGCGTAATCGTTGCCATAGGACGCAGATAAGGCATGGTGCTCCATAGTCTGTCCCCAGTCGAAAGGTGAGAGGCGTGCAGCTGGCGGGTCTTGCCGCTGAAAAACCGTTCATTAAGGTCATTGGGATTCCACAAGTTGAGATCACCAACCTGCGGGCCTTCAACGCTCACAATCCGGAAGAAGTGGCCAGCAGGCACCTTGAAATGACCGCCATCACGAGGTGGCACCACAACTTCGTCGATCTTCTCCAGGCTCTCCTTTGCCTGCTGATAAAGCTCAGCGTTATAGGCAGGCAAATGATCTACTTCGTAACAAACAATAGGAGACTTGGAGCGACGATCTTCGGAAGGAGCAGGGATGTCGGTCGTAATCGAGCGGGAGGCGATTTTTGTCATGAGCCAATGATCCTAAAAAGAGCAGAATTATTGGTTCTGATTGAACCCTCCAAATCTCAATTAATATATTGATTTAATTTCACTGATCCCTTCAGTCCCAGCACCTTTCGAAGGCACCATGAAGCCAGACAACTAAACCTTGCACATGGCTTGAAGGAGCGGATCGCCGCACAGGCATGCAATGCAGCGATCCTCATGTTGGCCAAGCTCTACTTGGCCGGGGCGAACTTGCCGGAATGCCGGTTAACTTGCTGAAGCAGAAACTTAAACAGTTTTCTGAAACCAAGGCCGGAGCGCATCTGGAATTCTTCATAATGAAACAAGCGCATTGGGTACTTCAGGGCTTTCAGATCCCGTATCAATGCTTTGCGCATAACTTCTGGACCACAAAACGCAATTGGCATCACATCAAAGAATTTTCCCTGCAGGATTTTCAGCAACCGCGCGTCGATGTACTCGCCCATGTCAGACTCAAAGTACTGTACATGAAGGTTCGGCAGACGGCTTTGCAGCGCGTCCAGCTCCTCCTCAAACGGGTTCTCCAACCGGTTACGGACGCCATAGTAAAGATAGAACTGTCCGGTCTCATCACCCCTCAAAGTCTGCGCCCACGACAGCAAAGGTGTGATCCCGACACCACCCGCAATCCAGATCTGGTCCCGATTGGAAGCAATTGGGCGGAACCCGCCATATCCCTTGCTGATTTGAGCTTTTGTGCCGACTTGGAGCTCGTGCACACGAGATGTGTAATCGCCCAGCGCAGAAATGCAGAACCGCAGTCTTCCGTCTTCGCGCGGCGCAGATGCAATCGTGTAAGGATGTACTTCGCCCATGCCCTCCTGATCAAAGGAAAGGTAAGCAAACTGACCGGCATCATGAGAAATAGGCTTGCCTTCGGGTTTCAGTGTCACACTGGTGATGCGCCCGTAAATCTGAACATCTTCTACCTCATAGGTCTTTGTGCGCCCGGCCATGCCTTTGTAAGTCAGGTACAAGAAGGACGCGACACCGGCAAAACAGAAGAAGGCGACGTAAAGACCAAGCGGATCACTCCAAGAGAACACGTTGGGGATCATCAGGAAATGCGCAGCAGCAAGGGCGAAGAAAATACCGATCAAACGGTGGGTCCAGCGCCAGATATTATAGGGGATGAAGGTCGCCAGAGAACCAAGGCCGAGGATTAAAATACCATTATACCCGATCTCGCCCAGCTCTTTCGCCAGTCCATCCGTATCGCCGCTTGAAAGCGCATCTGCATCAATGCTTTCATGCAGGAAAGCAGCAGCAATCGCGAAAATAGCCAGCCATTTATGCAAGACATATACGCGGTCCAGCGGGCCAAACAGAGCCTCAACGCCTTTCATCCGTGTGGCCATCACCTGAACCAGCCCCATGAAGATCAGTGAGACCATGCCAAAATACTGGCTCAGCAAAGCACCTGAGTCTGCTTGACTGCCAAACTGGGAGAAAATCAAAAGGGGGACTAGGATGCTGGCGATAATGAAGGTCAGGCCAATCGGTTTCATTCCGGTACGCTCATCTGAGTTAACGATGCGCACTCAGATGAAACTCTGGCTATGAAAGGTGAGTGACACCGTTGGGGGGCATCGCACACCATTCATAATCAGATCACCCCAAATGAAGCTACAGATGCAGCCTCGGAGTAGGTTTCTATCTGAGTGCTTCCCCTAAATTCACTTGGAAGCTGAAACCTACCTGAAGTTTACGACACTACTTTTTCAGTTTGAGCATAAAACAGGCTCCGCCCAGTCGCTCACTCTTGCCAAGGGATATCTCGATCCCATTGCGACGACACAGAGTTTGCGTAATAGACAGACCAAGGCCTGCACCTGAACTTGATTGCCCCGGCATGCGGAAGAACCGCTCAAACACCTTCTCACGGTATTTCTCAGGCACACCCGGTCCGCTGTCTTCAACACTCAGTTGAATATGATCGTCACCGCGCTCAAGAACCACGATCACCTCACCATCAGACGGTGTATGCCGGATTGCATTGCCAATCAGATTACCAAGCACAGCGCCCAGATCTTCCGGATCAACAACAGCTGCCACATGTTCTGATTGAAGCAGTTGCAGCTCCACATTTTTATCAAGTGCCGCATGGGCCTGTTGTGCAAGGCTTTCCTGAAGAACAGGCAGCAAGTCGTGCTCTGTTATCTCTTTGTGGGCATCCTGACCTGCACGGGCATGTTCCAAAAGCTTGGCGGCCAGATGTGTGGCCCGGTCAACACCTTCAATGATGTTGTCAAACCGCAGCCGTGTCGCATCATCCAGCGCGTCCCGCTCAATCACCTGACATTGGGCCTTCACCACGGTCAGCGGTGTTCTGATCTCATGCGCCGCATCATCAATAAACCGCTGCTCGCGGGCAAGGTAGTCTTCAATCTTGTCAAACAACATGTTCAGGGAGTTTACAATCGGCACAAGCTCATCTGCCTGCTTCTCCGTTGTCAGCTTGCCAAGACTCTCAGGCTCCCGAGTTTGCAGTGTCTCAGAAAGAGTGGTGAGCGGACGTAACCCGCGTTTGACGATGAAAACCGTTGCGATGATGGAAAACACCAGCACCAGCCCCAAAGGGATGGAAACCGTGGCAACAGTCTGGTCGGCCAGCTCAATGGCTTCATCAAACACAACACCGATGATGTATTGCCTGTCAGTCTTTTGGCCCGGAAAATTCCAGATCACCCAGCTGTCGCCCTCATGCTCAATTTCCTGAGCACCCGGCCTCAGATACTGGGGTAGCTGTACTTGGTCGGATGACTTATATAAATCGTTGCCGTCTCCATCACGGATGATCACGAAGTAATCATTAAGTTCATGATGATCATCCAGATGCTTGGGAGAAATGGTATCCCCCTCCAGCTGTGCAATCGCGCTGACAAGCTGAAAGGCTTGCGCATCATGGGTCTCGTAAAGCTCTTCCTCTGTCATAGTGTAGACAATGGCGGAAAAGACGCCCCAGACCACAAACAGCAGCGGGATCAGAAAGATGAGGATGCGGCTGCGGATGGAGGAAAGTTTCATGCCGGTACGTCCTCATCAACAATATAGCCTACGCCGCGGATGGTCCGGATTAGTTTGGACGTAGTCTTCCTGCGGATCTGCGAGACATAAACCTCAAGCACATTGCTCTCCGCATTCTCTTCCCAGCCATAAAGCTTTTCCATGAGATCAGACTTGGAAACCACACGGCCCCGCCGCTCCAACAAAATGGTCAACAGGCGGAAGGCGAGGGGCTGCAGCACCACCTCAACCCCGTCGTAGCAGGCTTTTTTCTGGTCCAGATCCAGCGTCAACGCCCCATGCTGCAACAACATACGCGTACGCCCAACAGAGCGCCGCACCAGCGCACGGCAGCGGGCCAGAAGCTCTTCCATGTCAAACGGCTTGGTCAGATAATCATCTGCACCCAGATTAAGCCCATCAATCCGGTTCTTGGTGGTCTCCCGCGCAGACAGGATCAGGATAGGCACATCCGCCTTGTCATCACGAACGGCCCGTAAAAACTCCAGACCATCCTGACCGGGCAACCCCAGATCCAGAATAACCAGGTCGAACTCTCCGGTTCTCAGAGCG
The DNA here is from genome assembly GCF_001623145.1 of Pseudovibrio sp. W64. Taxonomy (NCBI): domain Bacteria; kingdom Pseudomonadati; phylum Pseudomonadota; class Alphaproteobacteria; order Hyphomicrobiales; family Stappiaceae; genus Pseudovibrio; species Pseudovibrio sp. W64. Next base: position 1,029,523 of record NZ_LMCI01000038.1, read on the forward strand.
TCTTCTGCCAAAAGACCATCATCGACCCAGTCCACTATAAATTCATGCCGCTCTAGAAAAGCCTTGATCGCATCCGCAATCAGCCGCTCATCCTCAACCAACAATACGCGCATGTGTTCCTTCCACTAGGGCGAAGTATACCCAATATTTGCATCAACTCTTTCACATCTACAAAGAACATGAAACTGAATTGTGCCTGAAGAAATCGCATAAGCGGTTACAATTGACGGATAATTGGTAGCTCGCCATATGGTTGGTCAAGGCGGCCCAATCGACACGCTCAAAGCGGCCTTGGCGCAAAACACCTCACAGATGAAAGTTTTGATGCTGCGCGGTGGGCGCCCGCAGATTGTAGAAACGGCATCCGTTGTGAAGTCCCCCCAACCACTGCGATAGGCCTGCGCATAATCGCGAGAGATGCCCGCAATCCACTCATCCCAACCCGCACCAACAATACCATCATACACATCCTGCGGCATGACAGGCACATAGGTGATGGTACGCTTGAGTTCTGGGCTGAGTGCCGACGCAACATCAAAATAGGAAAGGCTCTTTGCTCCCGTTACTTCATAGATGTTGCCGTTGAAATGATCACTCAGCACGCATTTTGCGGCGCACTCAGCCACATCGCGTGTGTCTACCATCCCCATCCGGGCATCACCCATGCCAAAGAAGAAGCTGCTGTGTTCTGCTATGGTTTGCGTTGCCAGAAACATGTTCTGCATAAAAAGGTTAGGCCGCAGGATTGCATACTCCATCCCGGAGCGAACAAGCTCATCCTCGGTTGCTGCATGCAACACAGTGTTCGCCGTTGGCCCGGTAGCACCTGCCTTGATGGCCGAAACGCGAACCACTTTGCGCACACCGCTCTCCAATGCCGCATGAAGCACAGCAGAAGCCTGTTGTGCTGCCTGTGGGTTGGCCGAAGTGATCAGTACCAGTGTGTCAATGCCCGCCATCGCCTCAGAGAGAGAAGGCAGATCAGAAAAATCTCCCCGAACCGCCTCAGCACCGAGGGATGAAACCAGCCGTGCATTTTCCGCACTGCGCACCAAAGCACGCACATGCCACGGTGTTTGCTTTAATTCTCTGAGGAGATGCAGACCGATTGTCCCGTTGGCTCCGGTGACCAAAATACGCTTGTTCATGACGAAGCCTCCGTCCACACCGCAAGTTCGTTCCCGTTGGGATCTGCAAAATGAAACCGCTGCCCGCCAGGGAACGAATAGATGTCCTGCAAGATCGCCGCACCAGCTGCACGGACGGCCTTTATCGTGCCCTCAAGATCCGCCGCATAAAGCACCACCAAAACACCGGGAGCCTGAACCGCTGTTCCACTTTCTCCATTAAAACCGCCTTCCACACCGGCACCGGAAAAGCTGATGTAGCTTGGCCCCCAGTCTTCAAAGACCCAGCCAAACACAGAGCTGTAGAAACTCTTGGTCTCTTCATTTTTCAGCAGAGGAAATTCGATGTAGTTGATGGATTTATCCTGGTTTCCCATCCCGCGTTCCTTTCATGTTTTGATTGGAACGCATTCTACTATTCTTCTTGATGTGGTAATATTGCTTGAAGTGGAAATGATAATTCCAAATATGGGAATATGATGCAGGACCTGAATGCAATCGCGATATTTGCTGAAGTTGCCAAAGCAGGCAGCTTTTCCGGAGCTGCCAAGGTGTTGCGCCTGCCGCTCTCAACCGTCAGCCGAAAGGTGGCGGATCTGGAAGCGCAGATGGGCGCAAAACTGCTGGAACGCACGACGCGGCGCATGCGCCTGACGGAAATCGGCGACCAGTTCTATCAAGCCTGCCTACCGGGATTGGAAGCCTTCAAAACAGCAGATCGCGTGGTGGAACAGAGCCAGTCAGCTGTGTCGGGAGACCTGAAGGTCACCGTGCCACCCAATCTGGCCGAAGCTCTCTTCATTCCCGTTATCGGGCAGTTTCGCCTGCAATACCCGCAGGTACGCATCCACATGATCGTATCAGAGCGCAATCTGGACTTTATCGAGGATGATGTTGATCTGTCTTTCCGCGTCGGTCCAAAACCAGATTCCGGACTGACACTCACAAAGCTCGCCGCCTACCGCCACGTTCTGGTCGCTTCTCCTTCTTACATCGCAGAGCAGGGAACTCCGCAGCGCCCTGAAGACCTGATGCAACACGCCCTGATCGGCTTCGGGTTCTGGCAAAAGCCGGAAATCAGCTGGCAACTGAGCAGGAAAAGCGAAGAGCGGACCATTCGCTTTGCACCAGACATCGCCATCAACGACTACTCAGCGCTTCAATCTGCGATTAAGTCCGGCTTGGGAATAGGGGAGCTGCCATCCATTCTCTGTCAGGACGCGTTGAAAAGGCGCAGTCTGGTGGAGGTGCTGCCGGAGTGGAGGTTCCCTGAAATAGACCTGCACGCCATGCACACTGGTAAGCAAAATCAGTCCCGGCTTACACGCCTGTTTCTGGAAACCTGCGTGAGCATGATCCGCCCGAAACTCCGCCAGTTTGCGTGAGAGCTTCAATAAGACCCGTAACGCACCAGCTGGCTGAAGGCCTCGATGATTTCTTCGACGCTTTCCTCGACGGGCTTTTCAAAGGTGTCGACCACAAGGCGGTGCTTTTTCCACGGCTCATAGCGTCGCCGCTGTACATCCTCCCAGCTGGGCAGAGACATAGCGGAAATATCGTTGTGTCTGGTCTCAACACGTGTCTTGTGCTCAGCCTCATCAGAGCAGATCACCTCAATGTTGAGCGCTTTCACCCTAGCGCCAAGCGCCGCTTCCAGCCAGATGTTACGGGTGATCTCAATCGGATTCACCGCATCCGCAATCACATTGTTGCCCAGCAGCAAGTTGTCTTTGGCAACGGCTGCTGCTGCAACATAACCGGCATCTTCTGCTGGTGAAATCGCAAGAACGGAGGTCTTGAGGGCAGCCTCAAGTGAATCAATACGTAAATGAACGGCTTGCAGGCGCGGAGAAAGGGCCTTTGCCAAGGTCGTTTTACCAACACCAGGCAATCCCGAAAGAACAAATAGAATAGCCATGCCGGGCTCTTACCAGCCCAAGGTTTCATGAAGCTTTCTTCATGAGAGGCTAAATTAGAGCGCCCTTAAGCAATCCCACGCACTTCCATCGGCGTCTTGCCCGTCCAGCTGTGAAACGCGCGAAAGAACGAACCGGTATCCTTGTAGCCAAGCAGATAGGAGATTTCCGGAATGCTCAGATCACTGCGCACCAGATAGTGTTGGGAAAGTTCGGCGCGGGTCTCGCTCAAAATGTCCTGAAAACTCTTACCTTCTTCCTTCAGCTTACGCTGCAAGGTCCGCTTGCTGGCATTCAGGTTCTGGCTGATCACGTCAATTGTGTTCTGGCCCGCTGGCAGGCTTTCCAGCAACGCATTCTTCACCCGGCGGGACATTTCATCAGAACTGCCCGTGCTCTGCAATTTCTGGCGCAGCCCGTCTTCAAACGTATCCCACATGCCTTCCATCTGTGTGATCAGCGGACGAGTGGCATCCTGCAGCGAAAGGGTGATGTGCGCCACCGGAGCAGGCGTTGCCTTCACCCCGCATTCCGCTTCAACAGCAGACCAGTCCAGATCCCCAACAGGGCCTCCCACACTGAGCGGCACAATCTGCTCTCCGGTAAAGGTGCGGCTGCAATTGGTGAAGTAGACAATCTCGAACTGAGCCAGAATTTCAGGAAACGGTTCCGTCGGATCGCTGGAGGTAAACAAGATGGACACCGTGCTGTCCGTACGCTCAACTTCCAGCCGGATGGGCGCAATCAAGGGTTTGAACAGCGCAAGACGCTTCACGCCTTCCTCAATGTTTGGACTGCAGGAAAACGCAAAGGCGTGTGGAACAAAACTGCCTTGCTTGATGGTGTGTCCAAGTTTGATTGCCAGATCGTTGCCGCCATATTCCTGATGCAGCGCATGCCAGATGGCAAAATACTGCGCCTGTGTGATGCCCTTGGCTGCCGGACCCAGCTGCTCAATGGAAACTCCGGCACGGCGCATCACCCGGTCAACAGACAGGTCAAGGTATTGAATGATTTGCGCCATCATGGCGGCGCCTGGGTAAAGATGTGCGTGTTTCGTCATGCTCGGCTCGGTCTCATTGGTCTTGCCACTCTTTCATCTCGAATTTTTGCTAGGTGTGCCAGTACCAATTTACATAGTGGCGCGATATGGCAGTACTTTGGCGCGATTTGCCACTGAAAGCGAGAGAGGCGAGTGCTAGGGATAACTACAGATCATCTGTTTCAGGCTCAAAAAGCAGAATAGCGCATTCCGCATACAACACTGCCCCATTCAAACAGTGCCTGAGATTATTGCTGACCCAGCCAACCGCTACGGATCAAAAAAGGGATTTTTTTTGATGGCAATTTCTTTAAAGCTGAACGGCCAGACGCATAAGGTCGACGCCGAACCAGGAACCCCGCTTCTTTGGGTGATCCGCGATGAACTCAAGCTCACCGGAACAAAATTCGGGTGTGGTGTCGCCTCATGCGGGGCGTGCACTGTTCATCTGGATGGCGAGCCGGTCCGCTCCTGCCAAACGTTTATTGAAGATGTGGAAGATTCTGAGATCACCACAATTGAAGGCCTGAAGTCCACGCCGGCACAAGCTGTGCAACAGGCATGGACAGAGCTGGACGTGGTCCAGTGTGGTTATTGTCAGTCCGGCCAGATCATGTCTGCCGTTGGCTTGCTCTCTGAAAACGCAAAGCCGACACTGGAAGAAATTGACGATTACATGGACGGCAACGCCTGCCGATGCGCCACCTACCAGCGCATTCGTTCCGCAATCGTACGTGCATCAGAAATTATGGAGGCTTGATATGAGCGTGTTGTCCTCTCGTCGTGGCTTCCTCAAAGGGGCAGCAGCCTCTGCTGCCGCCGTTCTTGTTATTGGTGTGGCCCCATCCGGCTCTATGGCCGCTGCAAATGCTGCAGACACCACCATGCTCAATCCGTTTGTAAAGATTGCAGCAGATGGCACCGTGACTGCGATCGTCAAACATTTTGAAAAAGGGCAGGGTCCGGCAACCGGCCTCACCACACTCATTGCAGAAGAGCTGGGCGTCAGCATGGATGCGATAGAGTATGAGTTCGCCCCATCCAATCCAAAACTTTACAACAACACGGCATTCGGACCTATCCAGGGTACCGGCGGCTCCACCGCCATGTTCAACAGCTTCAAGCAGTATCGTCAGGCAGGCGCTGCAGCCCGTGAAGTGCTTTTGCAAGCCGCATCACTGGCTTGGGATGTGCCCGCCGCTCAGCTCAAGCTGGAAGATGGCGTGATCTCAGGCGGTGGCAACAAAGCGCCAATCGGTGAGTTTGTAGCAGCTGCGAGCAAGCTGACAGCCCCTGAAAACCCGCGCCTGAAAGATCCATCCGAGTTCAAGTTGATCGGCAATGCCAGTGTGCGCCGCAAGGACACACCGCCTAAGATCAACGGCACCGCCAAATACGCGATGGACATCCAGCTTGATAATCAGATGGTCGTCACCATCAAACGGGCCACCCGCAAAGGTGCAACTGTCACGTCCTTTGACGACAGCGCCGCAAAGGATGTCAAAGGCTTCATCCGTGCAGCCACACTGCCCAACAAAGCTGGCGTTGCGGTTTACGCAGAAAACACATGGGCCTCTCTTCAGGCTCGTGAAGCTCTGGAAGTCACCTGGGACAATTCAGCAGCTGAAAGCCGCAGTTCTGAAGACGTCTACAAAGAGCTGATGGCTGCGCTCAACACAGCGCCGGAATACAACCTGACCAAAAACGATCAGGCCGAGATTGCAGGTGCGATTGAAAACGCAGACAAGGTGGTGGAAGAGACCTTCTACTTCCCACTGCTCGCACATGCGCCAATGGAACCGCTCACCTGCACCATTGAGGCGACAGAAGATGGCGGCGTGATCCTGCATGACGGCTGTCAGATGCCAACCTCACCACATGCAGCGATTGCGCAAATCCTTCAGGTGCCAATGGACAAGGTGCAGGTCAACACCATGTTCGCTGGCGGCTCGTTCGGTCGCCGTGCAACACCAACGGTAGACTATCAGGTGGAAGCAGCGCTTTCCTTTGTGATGACGGATCGCCGCCGCCCGGTCAAACTGGTGTGGTCTCGCGAAGATGACATCACTGGTGGCTACTACCGCCCGGCATTTGCGCACAAAGTTCGTGTTGGTCTTGATGCAGATGGCAACATCGCTGGTTGGGATCACCGCGTTGCAGGTCAATCCATCTCCAAGGGCACCCCGTTTGAGGCGTTCTCGGTTCATGATGGGGTCGATCATCTTTCCGTAGAAGGCGTCACCCCGACGCAGTACTCCATTCCGGGCATGTTTGCGGGTCTGACGGACATCAAACCAGCCACAACCGTTTTGTGGTGGCGCTCCGTTGGTCACACCCACACCGCCTACGTCATGGAAGCCATGATGGACGCCGTTGCAACAGCAGCGGGTCGTGATCCGGTTGAATTCCGTCTGGCACATCTGGCAGGCGATACGCCAGATCAAAAACGACTGACGGGTGTTCTCAAACTGGCCGCTGAAAAAAGCAACTGGGGCAAAGGCGCTGAGGGTCGCTCTCAAGGCGTCGCGGTCCACAAATCCTTTGGCAGCTATGTTGCCGAAGTTGTCGAGATTTCAGGTGATGCAGAAAACGGGGTGAAGATCGAAAAAGTCACCTGCGCCGTTGATTGCGGCATCCCGGTCAATCCGGATGTGATCAAGGCACAGATGGAAGGCGGCATCGGCTACGGCCTTGGCCACGCCATGCGCGATGAGATCACGCTGGAGAACGGTGAAGTTATCCAACAAAACTTCCCGGACTACGAACCGCTCCGCATTGGAGATATCGGCGAGATTGAAACGCACATTGTCCTCTCCATGGAAGCCCCAACAGGCGTCGGCGAACCGGGCACACCACCATCCGCTCCAGCACTGGCAAATGCCATTGCAGCGAAAGGGCCACGTGTAACCGAACTCCCAATGACCAAGGCAGGCGTCACCTTCGCCTAAACTGATATGGCAGAGCAAAAGGCAGGCTGAATATCCATCAGCCTGCCTTTTGTGCGTTTTACAAAAAAACGCAGCTTACACGAAAAAAACGCAAACCAACGCACAAAAACACGATCATTTTTCAGCTCACAACTTATTTGGTGTGTAAGACGCACTAACGCTCTGTTTTTTATAAGTAAAATCAAATCTATTCTGATCTGTGAAGCGAAAACCGCTTCTTACAGATGAAACCTTTTCAGCTCACTTTGTGAACCTTCAATTGTCGCAAATTGAAGCCTGCCTGTACCCTATGTTCCCCTTAAAAGCGCGGAGCAGTGCTCCCGAATTCTGTCTTTATCCCCTTTGATGGAATGGGCTTGGGAGCTGAGCAATGGATTTCCTGCAACAAACCTGCAAAAGCCTTTATCTGGCTCCAAACTCTGGCGACAACGCCGGTGGTTTTGCGTTTGTTGTCAGCAAGGTAGCCACCAGAAGAGCCAAACTCCCCAAGCGCATTTCACTCAAAGACGCGCTCACCAGCAAAACCTATTCAGGCTCCTTCATCTACTGCCCGGATCCACTTGAATGTGGAGGCAAAGAGAGCAGTCAACAGGACCTGGTATCTGGCCTGCATGCCTACTTGCAAAGCATGAATGTACTGCGCGGTTTCATGTGGCTTCCCAGAGACTTAACGCCGCTTCCAGTCCCTCGTGACTACACCGGCCAACGCCCGGCCTTCTTCTCCATTAATGCAGCGGGAACAGTGACAACCAGCAGTCTGTCCTACCTTCTGGCACCCGAACTCACCATCGAGTTCTATTCAAGCGCTTACATTGGTGTTTCTGAAGATGAAGAGAACCTGCAACTCTCGGAATCTGCCATCCAGTTGGGAGGATATCTCAGCCCGGATACGGGGTCGGTGAGCAAGGCAGACATCCGCTGCTCCGGCCCGGATCGCGGTGCCATTGTGTTTGATGCCGAGTTCGAGCGCGGCGCTCTTCATGATCAATGGAATCTGGGTTTTCAATGGGTTACGAAAGATGCGGAGACCAAAACCGGCGTTAATGGCCAACGCTTCGCCTTGGGCACAGGTGATGATGGCAGCCGTAATCCTCTGCCTATGACGCTCATTGTGGATGTCACCGATGCGCTGAACATCTACCCGACGCACAATCGAACAGATCCCAACCGCTGCGCCTTCTATTTTCGCGCCGAAGAGGAAAGCGGGCAGGGACCACCCCTGAACAGCTTCTACCGGACCACCTACGGCGCTCCCGTTGTTTTACAGAGTATCACCGCTGACAGCCATGTGAGTGATGCACAGCCAGCAGGCATTATCCTCACCCCGAGCTACGAGAATGCCTCATCACTTCATAGCTTTATCGCCAGTCCTGTTGGTGATTTCCTCGTCTGTGCACCTGTCGCACACGACGATACAAAAGCCCGCTTCATGTGCGGACTGGGCGGCACAGAGTTTCTGGAAGTCCCTGGCGCTGCAGAACACGCGCTCTCTGAGGGAGCACGGCTGCGGTTTATACCCGATCAGCCTGCCTACGCACCGGTTTTCCCGTTGCCTTTGTCGTCTCCCGTTGGACGCCCTGCACCCAAAGGAGCCCCACTCAAAGGCAACTACAAAACGTCGTATGTACAGGTGTTCCCGCCAGATAAGACCGCAGAAAAGAGTGAGACATCCATCACCTATGTGGCGCAACCCCACGGCAGCGCACTGCACGGCTATGATGATGAAATCTGGCAGGAAAACAAGGAGTTGCTGGGCACTGTCAGTCCGGTCTACACACTGCCGCCAATGGAAGATCAGGCCTTCCCCATGTTCCCCTACGCCGGTACAGATGAGGGTGACCCGAGTTATTCTCAGTGTGATGTCGCCCTGTTTGAAAAAAGCATCCTTGCGCCAACCCGCCGCAAGGTGATCGCATCTCTGACCAACGCTCAATCCAACGCCAGAGAGGCTAAGGCGCAAACAGGAGAGGGGGATGCAACTCTGACAACCCCTCTGGGCGTGATCGCCACGTTGCAATCACCCACAGACGCCAGTCACTGGAAGGAAGTCAAGCTCGCTCAAATCAAAGTACCAACACCTTCCGACTTTGCCTTCAAAGACTTATCCCCCAAGCTCATTGAGGCCTTCCAGACCAATCAGCTGTTTTTGGTCGCTGCAAACCCATCAGAATTAGGTGAAGCAGGCTCAACCTTCCTCAACACACTGAATATCGAAGACTGGCAGATCGAAGCCGACGTCGGCAATTCACCAGATTTCGGCGACTACGCCAACATATTGATTATTAAAGGAATACGCGGCCCACTCTACGACCCGAAGGGCAGTGAAAAAGACAACCTCATCTCCAATCCGCAAAAATGGACCCAAAAAGAAACCTTCGCCGCTCCAACAACCAAGCGCCAAAACACACCAGACAAAGCCCAGCTGGTCAACGTTTCCTCATGGCTTCAGGATTACTTCAAAGCAGCCTATGAAAACCCCGCAACAGAGTACTTCGAAAGCTTCAACCAGACTGCCGCTGATCCTAACTGGACCGGCGTACTTATGCTACGCGCGCGTATCAAATCACCACCCGAGCAATTGGCTGGGATTGTGGCCGGTGTGCGCGATCCGGCAAAGTTTTATGCCCACCATCTCGCCATCCGCATCAATCAGATCAAGGCAGGTGCAAGTGGTGAAAAAATCGAAATAAAGAAGCAAAGCTCGGTCTATGGGCTGATTTACTATGAAGACAGTGACCTCATTGTACCAAAGGGAGCAACGAGCCCGGAGCCAGTTGTGCCCTCTGCAACGCGCACATATGATTTCATCCTGCTCTCGCTCAAAGTGCTTTTTGAGAACTCGGCAATAAAGAAGTTCTCCTCCTTCGCACAGCTCTCCATGACCAGGATTTTTGGCAGTGAGACCGTCAGTTCAAAGCCCGTTTTACCGGCAAGCCAACCACAGCCCAAAGGCAGCCAGTACAAGTCGTTGATTATGAAAGCGAGTTATCAGGACAACAACAACCACCCGTCCTACACCATGGCTGCAACCCATCCCTATCTGTTCACGTTCGACAACAACATCCTGGAGCAAACAGAGTTCACATCCGCGCGAATGAACACCATCTCCAAACACGAAAAAACGCAGGAAAATCAAACAGAACCACTCATCCGCTTCGCCTTCACCGGCTTCCTCGATTTCGCGATCCTCAGCGCAGGCAAGAACAAGCCGGTTGACTTATTCTCCTTTGGCAATGAGCCAGACCAGCAAACCAGCCAGAATGGACTGGCCTTCAACGAGCTCGGCCTGCAAATGAGCTTTGCACAAACGAATGCCTATGAAAGCCAGAAGATCACTTGGGACAGCGCTCAGCTGACATTCGACAGCAAAAACAGCACGCCCCGCAGCGGCAGCCTGGTCGCCACTATGCCATTGCAATTGAAAGGGTTTGTCAGCTCCGACAGCGCAGATAAAACGCCAGCTTCCATGGGATACTTGGATGTTGTGACCAGCGTCCGCCAGCAAGGCCTGTCAGACACATGGAACGGCCTCAAGTTCGAAGTCAGCCTCGGCACCGCCGGAGACCTCGCAGGCAAACTGGGCCTCACCGCTGATTTGCTGCTGGCATGGTCACCAGACTCCACGGGCGAAACCTACAAATCCAAGACTGCCATCCATATGCCGGGCTCCTCCAACGGTGCCTCGCTCATCAGCCTGCAGAACGTGCTTTCCATGTCCTACGGCCCGATCCAGCTGCTCTACACGGAAAATCCCAATAGCAAAGAAGCTGATACCGGCAAGCAATACATGTTTGTTCTCAATGAGATCGCCATCAAATTTCTGGGGCTGGCCAAGATCCCGCCAAGCGGCGCCACATCGTTCTATCTGTTCTCAGACCCAGATGAGAGCAACGAGGGCTCGGCCAAAACCACAGGTCTGGCCTGGTACGCGGTCTACAACAACGAGCCCGCCGACAGCAAATAAATCATTCCTTCAATCAGCACTGGTGCAGCAAGATGAACGAGCACAGTCCAATCGAACCACTCGAGCGCGTAGCCACGCCAGACGAAGAGAGCCTGTCCTCAGAGCTTGCCAATCTGGTGCAAATGTTCGCCTCTGCTGCACAGGATATGAATGCGACGCTCTCCAGCCACAACCTTGGACGGCTCATAGATTTTCTGCGTGGTAAAAAACTGCGCTACTTCCTCTCTCAAGACCAAAGGTCAGGCAGTGCCGCCAACACCATCAACCTCCTAAAGCGAATGATTTCCCTTGGATTTCAGGTAGATGTGGACCTGATTTACGACAGTGGCCAAAAAACGCTCCTGCAGGAACTGGCGCAGCTGTTACCCGGCTTTGACCCGACCACCCGCGCATCAATGACGCTGGACGGCGTTACAATCACCTTTCACGCCTATCAGGAAACCACCGTTGGCGAGATAACCCACCGTTCCGTACCGGGTCTGTCTGGCACGATGCCGCTATGTCTATGTGGTGGCGGTAACATTCCCAACATCGACAACACCAGCATCGCGACAGCTGTGAAATGCAGCTATTTTGTTTTGCTCCAGCCCTATCTCTGGACAGCAGAAAACTGCTCACAGGCCGAAAAGACCTGCTCCGCCAACTCCATGGTGGTGCTACCGGGTCTCAAGCAGACCATAAATCTTGATGATCAGCTGGTCCTGCAAGGCCCACAGTTTGCCTATCGCAGTTTCAAGCAGGACCTAAGCCCAAAGCTCAACTGGGCGAACCTGAGGACGATCCCAGAGGTCAACACCAAGGCACTGAGCGCAGCGCAGAACATCAGCAATGCTGTTGGAAAATCCAGCCAGTCCGGCATCGAGTTCTTTCCGGTTGCGAGCCTGCCAAGTTCATCGACAGACAAAGCATCGCTTGTCGGCAATGCAGAAGGGATTGCTTTTGAGCTCATCGCCGCATCCGCACTTCTGCAAAAGCAAAAAGGCTTTACCAAAAAGCCGGTTGTCATCGCTGTTCTGGATGATCTGAGCAATTCCACATGGCAAACACTTGCGCGATATTTTCCCCAAAAGAACGCGGCGAAGCAGGGTGCAAGCACGTCTCGTGATGAGCTGACAAAGAACATCAACGCTTACTGCAAGAACCAGCAAGTGTTCCGAAATACCTCTGGCTCAGGTACTGGTATTTACCTGAATAAAGACCTGTCTGGCTCTGCGGGGGCTACTTTCCTCAGCAAACTGAAATCGGGTGCAACGGTTGTCACCACCTTGTCTGATCTGCCGCCAGACGCGATTGACTATTTGTATGGCGCAGCCACATTGCCAAGCGTTCTGGAAGGCACTCAAAGCGCCAATCTGGCTGTAAACCTGGGTAAGCCGTTCTTCAAACTCGGCAATTTCACGTCCAACCCTTATCCAAGCACATTTGGAAACGGCAAGGGCAAAGCCGCCAGCAGCACAACACCAACCACCGCAACGCTTTTAGATACCTCAAAAAACCAGATTGCTCTCGGAACATCCGCGTTTCAGGAGGGCTACAAAGCAACCATGCCGCCCAATGAACTGGCGCAAATCATATCGAATATGATGACCCAGTTTCGCTCAGAAAAGGGCGAGTACTTCGAGTATTTTGACGGCCTCAAACAGTATTACACCGCACCTCAAAACGATAAGCTCTTACAAGCGCTTGGATTTTTAGCGGCCAGATTTGCTCTTGTTTCAGTCGCAAGTGGCGTCTCCGACAGTATTTTCTCTGATCTGCAAACACTGCAAACCTCGCTGACGGAAAACACAAAAAATGGGATTCTCGCTCTGATCCCCAATGTGCTGAAAGAGGGGCCGTTTCACACCTTCCTGCAAACAGTACTGGGCTCAGGTGGACTGACAATCGGCTCAGCAAAAAGCCCTGTGACGATCAACCCGGTCTACACCTCAAAAAAGCTCAGCAAGATCATCGTACAGGGAAAGACCTCGGATTTCCTAGGCACAGAACTGGAAGTCACACTTACCGTCTCCAGCACAGGACGATCGAGTAAAAATCATAGCAATTACAAAGTCCAACTCCAAATCTCATTGGAAAAGCTTGAGCTACCAGGTGTCGAATGGTTCGCGCTAGACGACACAGGTCTGTCCGTTGAATTTTCCAGCAATGGTGCGCGGCTCACAGGCGGTGTGCAAACCTCCATTGAGGTCGGCGACACGCTCATTCCATTCCACATGGATTTCCCAAGCTCTGCCAAAAACAAGATGGTGGTGCAGGGGGCATTTGCAGAGGAGGTAGCCCCGTCACTGAACTCCATATTCACGCTCATCGGCGGGATGAACTTTGCAAACTCGATCCCCTCAGAATTTGCCGACCTGAACGAGCTAAATGTGGATGGTCTGCGCTTCAACTATGACCAAAAAAACAAGAGAATAGACAGTTTTCAGGTTTCTCTGAAAGACAGCAAGGAATGGGATCTGTTTGGTGGATTGAACCTGAAGAACCTGAGTTTTGAGATCACCGCTTCACAGCCAACCGGCAAACGTCAGATAAGCTGGGTGGCCTCCACAGATGCTGTGATCGGTTCAAGCAGTAACCCAGCAATTCTCGATCTTTCTGCCACCTATCCGCAAACCACAGTAACGGCAACACTTAGCCCGGATGGGGCAAACCTGCCTGTCTCGGACTTCGTGAATGCATTGCTGCCGAGCGGCTATCACCTTGACGTTGATGCCGATATTGCAAACCTGTCACTGGAATATTCTCCCGGACAGAACAAGAATAGCAGCTCCTATTCCGTTGAGGCTGGCGTAAATTTGAAAGGCTGGCAAATCACCTTGCCACCTGCAAAGTTCGAGCTCAACGACATCTACATCCAAGTCAAAGGCGTTGGAACCAACTCGGTAGGCTCCATCAAAGCCTCTACAACGCTGTTTGATGGTCTGCCAAATGTTCAGCCCGTCCCCGTTAATGTGACAGCCACATTTAACACGCAAAATCATCTCTGGACGTTTACCGGAGAGCAGGGTGATACGCCTATCAAGGTCAGCCAGATCATTGATGCCTATTTCGGCAGTAACTGGGCACCGGGTGCTATCGATGTAGACCTCACAGATCTGAATGTAACCTTCTCAACGGGCAACGGAACATCCGCGGCCAGTTATGAGTTTGGGGGAACAGTGAGCCTCAACAAAGACGTGAGGCCAAAATGGCTCCCGGATGTGACCTTCACGGCAAAAATCGGAGATACGGGGGGAAGTGAGCTTCTGTTACCTGGCAGCCAAGCGCGCATTCCGGTGCTTGATGACCGCGAAGAGATTGTCTTCATTGAACCAGCCAAATCATTGACCCGTTATGAAACCGCAAAAGAAAACGGCAAATACGCATTGCTGACAGCTGATGTGCTTTGGGAGAACATCGAGCTCACCGTATTTTATCAGTACGAAAAACCCGCATCTCATTTCGGTATCACATGGGGTCTGTTTTCGGCTGAGGTATTGGCTGATCAATGTGCAACGATCAGGTTTACAGATACCACCACACTTGGTGCCATGGTCGAAACCTTTGTGGAATGGATGACCGGAACAAAGTTTGGGCTCGCCGCGCCATTTGACCTGTTAAATGATGTCAAACTTTCTGATTTTGAACTCAAATGGGACTTTAACACCGGAAGCGTTGAATTTGATGTGAAAATTGGTCCTATCGACCTTTTAATCGCCTCAGTGACCGGCATTTCGCTCACGTATAAAAAGAAATCAGGTGTTCTCGTGCAGCTGAAAGGTGATTTTCCCTGGCTGTCTGATAGCGAACTGGAAGCAACAAAGCTGCCGCCATGGCGAGCTGATCAACCCTCCACAACACCTAGCCCCGGCGGTGCTGGCAACAAGTATCTTGACCTGCGTTTACTCGCTGGCGGGCAGCATGTCGACGTCAAAGGCTTGCAAGACGTCACCACCGTGCAGCAAGCTGTCGATATTCTGGGAGACCTTCACAAACCCTCAGCGAAGAAGGTGCCCGACATCGGCTTTGCTGGTGACATCAACTGGCTGTTTGCAACGGACTTCGGTGTTCTGAGGATCGATTCCAGCAAAGAACTAGGGCAGGAACATCAAGGCGACCTTGAAAGCACCGGTGCCAAGTACACATTCACCTTGCAAGTGGTTCTGACGGACCCAAGTCTTTACGCACTGCGCATCGCCTGCAATGGTAAAGCGGCTAAAGTCTTCTCCGGTCTGGATTTTCAGGTCATCTACAAAAAAGTCTCACCGGGCCTTGGTAAGTTTTCAGCCTCCATCGAACTGCCGGAAATCATGCGCCGCATTGATGTTGGGGCCGTGACAATCACACTGCCCACATTCGGTATTGAGGTCTACACCAACGGTGACTTCCAGATTGATGTCGGCTTCCCCTGGAACAATAATTTCTCGCATTCTTTCTCAGTTGAGGCCATTGTACCGCCGGGTATTCCGGTAAAAGGCGGAGGAGGGTTCTACTTTGGCAAGTTGCCTGCCGCTTCTGTCAAAGGGCTGCCAGTCTCCACAAAAGGCTTCTTCAACCCCAATCTGGTCTTCGGCTTCGGTGCCCAGTTGGGGC
Organism: Pseudovibrio sp. W64; assembly: GCF_001623145.1. Taxonomy (NCBI): domain Bacteria; kingdom Pseudomonadati; phylum Pseudomonadota; class Alphaproteobacteria; order Hyphomicrobiales; family Stappiaceae; genus Pseudovibrio; species Pseudovibrio sp. W64. The sequence continues at coordinate 1,045,092 of NZ_LMCI01000038.1, forward strand.
TCGGCAAGTCCGTTGATATGGGCATTCTCAAAGCGGGCTTCAGCCTCACCGCCTTCGGAATTTTGCAAGGCATTTTAGCAAAGTGGAATGCCTATGAAGATCAGCACTCAGGCAGCAGCGATGCTCTGTCACTGCAGGGCGAATATTTCTTCTCCCTCACAGGCACCTTTGGCATCATTGGTAAACTGTATGGCACCATAGATTTTGCTATTATCAAGGCTTCGGTCAATATCAGGATCGAAGTAAGCGCACAGATCAAGCTTGCCTCATACGAGCCGATCCCCCTCACAATTTCAGCTAAGGTGGATGTCCGCGCCTCTGCGAAGATTGATCTTGGCCTGTTCACCATCAAAGTGAGCTTCAGCTTCTCTGCACACGTTCATACCACCTTCAAACTAGGAGCTCTCCAGGATCCGAGTAAAGCTCCCTGGCTTGATAGTTCGGAAGCCTACGAAGGCTTGCTTGCTGCACCATTAGCGGACCGCCTCGCGCTCTACAGCCGCTTGCCAATGCTGACGGGAGCCTATGAGGCAGCTCCAGTAGAGTTCAACTGGGCAAACCTGCAACCTGCTGCGGATCCCTCTCAAAACCCGCTGGAGATCCATCTGGGCTACGGCTTGACCCTGGCAAAGGATGAGAACTGGTCGTCTTCTGAAAAAAACCGAGCGCCACAGTTGCCGTGTTACGTCGCCAACCTGTTCATTTCAGCACCAGCAACTCCGGAAGATGCGGAGCTTTATGAGAAGGCCGCAGGGCAGCAAACAGACACTGCATTCGAGGCTCTGGCCAAGATGGTAACCCGCTGGCTTGTGGCCGCGACCATGGGTGATGAAAACCCCAGTGCAGACCAGGTTGATAACCACGTAATCAGCGCGATTGAGATCAACGCCATACTGAACAGGCTGGGTGAGTTGGAAGGCTCGTCAGAGGCACTAACCCAGCAGGACATCACCACGTTCCTGCAGCAACAGTTCATGCTCGATATTGCTTTGCCGTCCCGTTCAGGAGAGGCGCAGGCGACCTATTTCCCCATGTTGCCATCACTCAGCATCGCGCTGGAACAAGACAGCAAAACATCGCTCTCCTATACTTTTGCAGACTACAATTCCATAACCACCGAGTACCTGGAAGACTTAACAGTTTACTTTAACCAGCTCAGTGTTCAGGTGGAAAAAGAGAGTGGGAAATCTCCCTCTGAGATTGATGGAGGTGGCAGTAAAACATCAATAGCATCATATATATATGAAAACTATTTCATGCTGATTATGAAGCAGATGATGCAAAACCTCCTGAGCGGTCTACGCGACTTCAATTATCCGCTCCCAGCTGGAAAAACACCCAGTTACATTGTGAGTTGGGTCAACAGCCAAGGTGCATTCTCCGGAGCAGACTTTACCCTCGCAGACCTCTTCAAAGCCAACAACAACCACCCTTTGACAGCAGGCCTCAACGTCACAATTCCGACTGCACCGCTTGTGATCCCTGCGAACAGTTCCTTCCAAAAATTAGCCAGCAACAACCCATATAATGCGCCTGTCGAAGCCTTTGACCTCATGAGTAAAAACAAGACAGTCGCAGGCCTTTTGCGCAGTGGTGCTCAGATTGATTACACCGCATCAGATGGAACTCATAAGAAGCACACAGTCTCTGGCGGGCAAACATTAAATGCAGTCGCATCAGCTCTTGGAATTACAATCGATGAATTGACCAGCAGCAGTGCTGTGCAAGCCCAGCAGGACCTTCTGGTTGTCGGCTCTACGTTGCAGATGCCAGCGTTCACGCAAAAGACAACGGACACAGATACCCTCTCATCCATCGCGCAAAAGTTTGACGCTGATGTTGAAGCGCTGGCAATCACCGCAAACGGAGAACTCACCGATCTGTTTGCAGGCGCCACTGGCTCCAATGCAGGCTCCATCGCAGGCTCAGATGCTGGCAGTCTGAGCATCGTGCATCTGCCTCAGTTCCCCGTTGGAGAGCTCATCAAGGAAGTGCAGCGTACGGGTGGCATCACCCACCTGTCAGGCATGGCCTCACGCTATTATTTCCACGGTATGCGTCTGCCAACGGATGGCATCACACCACTTGTAGAGGGCATCTGGGTTGAAAAGGATGAGGCTGGAAAGCTCAGTCTGCCGAATGAGGCTGGCCTGTTCGCTCTGTCCGGTCAGCAGCTCGCCATCCCAACGCCGCTAACAAGCAGTCTCTCCTTACTGCTGAGCAAGCCAAAGGATGCAGATTGGATCACACTTGGAAATGACCAAACCACCCTGAAATACGAGGTGGATGTACCGTCAGACAATGAGGCGACTGCAAGCAAGGACTATCAACGCATTGAAGCCGTCAACACCTACGGGCAGACAGAGTACCTGTCAGCTGGACCAGAGGAACTTTCACTCCTTGCAAAGGTTGAGCAGCAACCAAACGCTTTCCCAATCCCGCACTTTATCAATTGGCAAAGTGCAGAGCCAATCAACGTTCCCACAAACGACCCTCAAAAGCCATCCAACACCCAATATCTGCGTTTGTGGACGCTTTCTGCAGCACTAACGGCACTTGGTGCCAACAGCGCGCAAAACAGCGCTGTTGTGCCTCCTCAGCTCCTTGTTGAACAAGTGTCGATGGATGCTGCAACTGGAAAGGCCATCAAAACCCCGCTGACGAACTATGGCTGGGCATCAACAATTGAGTTCTCCATCAAGAAACTGCCAGCTCAAACATCGAGCGCTCCAGCGGCGGAAGCCAAAGCGGCGCCAGATGCGGCCTTGAAAACAACCTATGAGCTGAATGGGGTGAGTTCGGCTGGCGTTGTCATTCTGGAGCGATTGCTGCAAAGCCTGCCTGAGGATCATAGCTTTGCGTCTCTCACGCTCGGTTACAGCAAAGGCTCACAAAGCAGCGGTACACATTTTGTGGGTGAGGGCGGAAGCAATGTCACATTCGGCTTGTCGCAAACCAACCTCTCCACGGTGACCAATCCAACCGGAGAGCTGTTGTCTGAGGCGGCAAAAGAAAGCCAGAGCCCGACGCTTCTTAACACGCCCATGTCACTGGTCAAACTGCTTTGGGAAGCTGGCATCACCAACTCGGGCGGCTTCTATCTCTATTACACCGCTGATGACGGGCAGACTGGATTGCCGCCAGATATCTTTAACGAAAAGGGCGAGGCGACGCTGTCTCTGGTCATCATCCATGAAGATCAGGAGTACATGCACGCCTACGTCAACGGGCTCGCAACTGCACAGCCAATCGCAGGCTCAGGTACATCATTGACGGCCGCTGCCAAAGGCGAGTTGGTGGAGCACACGACCACTGACGATGATACACTGGCAAGTATTGCGCTGCGCTATCACTCCAACCTCAACTCACTCATCGCCAACACTCTGACTTCTGATCAGGAAACATCAGCGAGCGGCAAAATCCAGCTTATACCGGGCAAAACCATCAGCATCGAGCAGGGTACCTATCGGGTTCCACAAAGCGGTGATGTATCCTTCGCAAGTATCGCCTTGCGCTTTGGGACAAGCGTTGAAGAGCTAAAGCAGGTAAACCCGCGTCTGACTGGCGAAACAGTTCCAGCAGGCGCACCAATACGGTTGCCTGTGATTGAACTGACAATTGGCTCCAAGACTTTGAGCAATGATTTGTCGAGCTGCACATGCCTGTCAGATATTGCGGATTACTTCGGCACAGAGCCCATCGTTGTTGCCAGTGCGAACGCAGAGATGGAGCAACTGCTCGTCACCGGTCAAACACTCACTCTGCGTGCTGGCCCGCTAACTGTTCAACCCGGAGAACATCCCGGCGTTCAGGCGCTAAATGCACAACGTGAGCAGGCGCCGGAGATACCCAAGGGTGGAACAGGAGATGATTACGCGACGGCCTTGCTCCTCAACAATTACAGCCTGCTGGCCTATAAGATTCTGGGAAATCAGGACTTCAGACCAAGCAACATGGGCCTGCCCATTGGTGCCTCAGGCAAGTCTTCCTCGCCCAATGAGGGAAAGATCCGATACGTTCTGGAAGCGTCGGCCGGCGATGCGGAAATGTATCATGGCGTAATATCGTATCTCAGCCTTGTAAAAACCGAAAACGCCTCAGAAGCCATGACACTCAACCCGTACAGTGCCAACGGATTGGTCCTGCAAACTCAACTCGGCTGGAACGACTATTACGGCAATACGATCCTATCAACACTGGACGAGCCCACAAAGTCCGCAGGAAAGTTGAACAGAAAACCGGCGCTTCAGGGCTACACAGATCAGATCATCCCGCTCTCTCAGTGGCCCTCGACCTCAGCAAACTGGACAGTGCAGCCTGAGGGTAGCGCCGAAACGACCCCGGAAAACTTCACGATCCTCATCATCTTCAGCTTTGATAGTGGACCCTTCTTCCCGCAAAAAGGCCAAAATCCGGAGATCGCACAGCAAAGAGCGCACTCAGCACTGGTTATCGTTGAAGATATGCTGGCCCAGTTTAATGACCCCAACGGTTTTGCAATAGAGGTCAACTCGACACTCTCGCTCAACACCTATCAGCTCTCAGCGCACGAACTTGAGCAGCTGGTCGGCTGGTGGCAAGACATCGAGCAATTCCTGATCAAGCAAAGCAACCCGGAAGAAACTGATACTATTGAAACAATTCCGCCGCTCTCATTGTCTGTAACTGTGCCAATAAGCAGCCTCAATCAAGAACCAATCATTGAGCTCACAACACAGCTTGTCTTCAAACGAACCCACGGCATAGCAGTCGGTGATTATGCAGCCGATCCGTTGACACGATCTGTTGCCAACACCATAGCAATCAGAACCACCGTCAGTGCCCCGAAACCTAAAAAAAGTGACGCAGACTCCGAAAACCCAAAGAAGCCAAAGCCAGACATTCTGGCAGAGTTTGCGCAATGTGTAGCGCAGACTATCCATGGTCTGGACTTCACAATGATGGTCGCCTCCGGCATCAACCGATATGCGCCAACCGCTGGCGTATCTTCCAATGCAACCTGGGGCGTTCGTATCGGCACAAAGCAGGGAGATCCAATCTCCTTCCACATCACAGATGAAAGCCAGCCAGAAATATACGCACCGCTTCCGGTCAGTAACACGCTGATCTCTCGCAGTGCCTCGGTTTATCCCTATGCCGGACTGGATGATTTTGACGCAAGTACAGGAAAGTTCACAGGCAGTCCGGTTCAAAGCACCTTCTCGAATGTAGAGATGGACGTTTGGCTGAAGCAGTACTTTGAGTTTTTTGACGCGCTGCTGTCTCCCAAATACTCCTCCTCACTCCTGTTCATCGACAAACTCGCAGCCAACAAACCGCAGAGTATCTCCTGCACCGGTGAGAGCCCTGCAGTTGTAAGCGGCTTTATGGAGGCATTGACGGAGCAAAAGAAGAGCCTTGCGCAGATCACGGCACGCATGCTGGCACCCATCTATCAGGACGGCACCAGTACGCGGCTAACCTCCGCACAAGAGACCTTCAAACAAACGCTGCTGGAGGAGCTTTCCAATCTCTACACAACACAGGCTGTCCTTTCGTTCGGGGCGGACATAACCGCCAACATTCCGCTGACAGGCGATGAAGAAACTCCGCAGCTTTATGGCAACATCAACCTGAATAGCGTGGCAGACTGCCCTCCGGATGCACAGGAGGACGCGCAGGAGCCAACACCCGCAAAATCCCTTTCAAGCCTCTTCTCGCTCACGTCTGCCAAACTGAAATTGCAGGATGGCGCAGAGCAACCGCTCACCTTCCTGCTTCAGGCCTCAGAAAAACTGGGAGAGACAACGGAATGCCTCTCTCTGGATCTGAGCTATAAAGTCACATCTCTCGAGCATCAGCTCAGCCCGGTTCAGGGAATAGTCGACTATAAAGCCTCAAGCTGGCTCTCTCCGATCCAGGCGGAAGGCACTCCGGTTCTTGAAAAGCCGCTTGGGTCTTTCAAAGTGCCCATCCTGCTGCGCAGTTTCCCGGAAACGCCGCGCATGGTCTCTCAAGCGGGCCCTGCCTATGACAAGAAGGCTAAGAAACTCTCCCAGATCACCAAATGGAACTACGAGTACACTTACGGCCTGAACTTCCATTACCTTCAGGATAAGGCCCATGGGCAAATCCAATTCAACCTCAAAGACAAACCGCAAGGTGAACTCACCGGTTTCATGGATGCCTTTGCCGAACTTGCGCAGTTCATCACCATCCAGAACAACCTCACCACGACGCTGGACCAGTATGTTCCAATCATAAACGCTGGTAATCAGTCAACTGATGCCATCGAGAAGGCGGCGCAAGCTCTGGCTGTGATCATCAAGGTCAACGAGGCCATAATCTGCAAAGCAAACGCCAGCAGCAGCCTTGCGATGTTTGCGGCGACCTCACAAAAAGAGGGCAGCGAAACAGTCAGTTTCAGCATTCTGGAGGAAAATCAGGACTATAGCACTCCAACGGAGCAAACATCACAGCGCTGGGTCGTCAAACTGATACTGGAGGATTGCAATCCGCCTGCAGGACTAACCGGAGATCCTGTGGTCGAAATCCCGGATTGGATAAGCCATCTGGATAGCAGTGCTTGTGTCGAGGGTAAGCAGATCTACACCTACTATTACACCCAGAAAACGAAGAGCAAGCAGACCTATCTGACACAGGATATTGCACAGCCCTTGAGTGATCGTCAGGTCGTCATGACGGGCATGCAGGTGCTCGCGCGGCAAGATGCGTTGGCTTCCATGTACATGATCCGCAACAGCTACATCCACGGCAAAATCACAGATGGCTTCGTGTTCAGAACGCCGACGGCCACCTTTAAAAATCCGTTCCACCCAACATTGTCCAGCTTTCAATCACTCAACATCGCATACCTCGGCAACCCCACAAATGAGCCTTATCAGCGGAGCCTGAAGGAGCATCTTGAACATCTCTTCTACCTGCTGTTTCATGGTGAATATGCTGGCGACATTACGCTGCAGCTTAATATCGGCTACAGCTATCATCTTGTGCAAGGCCTCACAGAAGAGCCAATCGATCTGCCAATCGCTCTTATGCCGCCAACCCCCGTCACCATCCAGAACAACGGCGAACCTGAGGGCGATATCCTTGAAAACCTTGCCAACTCAATCACGGTGTGGGCACTGGCGCATAAACCATCCTGCAATGCAGCTCAGCTGAATATTGCCATGAACATCATGTCCAATCTGACGGAAAACCCCATGCCCTTGCTCAACCTGCAAAACCTCTACCTGTGCACCGATGACATCATTCCACCTCTGCCATCTTATGAAAGCGAAACAGAAGGGGTGTGAGACACTCAGATAAATCCGGGAAAGGCGTGCCGATGCGCCACTGAGTGTGCCATGCTGGCAAGAGTGATGATATCAAACACAGGTCGATTGATCCGCGCTTGTAGCTGATGCGCATATGGCGGCAGATCAGTGCATTCCAAAACCACTGCACCGATATCCGGTGATCGCTCAATCATGTCATCTGCCGCAGCAAACAGCTCTTCTGTCACCTTGCCAAGGTCCATCTGTGTGCGTTCACCGCGTAAGATCACCGCGGAAAACTCAGGGGCCTCATCCAGCCCCTGAACCACAATCGGCACATGGGCAGCACCCACACCTTCCAGATGCTTGTCTGTCAAAGAGGCTGCGGACGCTGTGATGACTCCAACGGGTGCATTGGTCATGTGGTAGGCAAGGGGAACCTGTATGAGCGAAGACACGAAAACTGGAACAGAAACGGCTGCTGCGATCTCCTTTTGAAAGATCGCCAGAAAACCGCAGGACCCGGTGATTGCGTGCACACCTTGATCTTCAAGACGCTTGGCGGCGCTGAGGATCGGCTCAAGCAACTCAGGGGAGGGATCAGCTAGCAGTTTCTGAACCGTCAATCCATGCAGGATCTCGTAGGTCGTTGTAAACGGCAGGCTCGACGGGTTCTTGATGTGACCAGGAGGTTTCGGGAAATAGCTTTCCAGCGAAAGAACGCCGATTGAAACGCCGCAAATGTTCTGGCCACCAGGATGAATGGTCATGCGAAATCCTTTAGTACCGTGTCACGTGATAGGGGGTCATATTGATGTTGGGGGTGGTGCCGGTCACCAGATCGGCAACCAATCTTCCAGTTTTTGGGGCCATCATCAGGCCGTAATGACTGTGTCCAAACGCGCCAATCAAATCCGGAAATCCGTCAACTTCGCCAATGCAAGGCAAACTGTCGGGCAAGCTGGGGCGTTGTCCGGACCATGTGCTGATGTCACCCATCCGCAAGTCTGGCAGCAGCTTGCTGGCAAGCTCCACCAAACCATCCAGCCGTTTCTGGTTGATCGGTGCATCAAGCCCGGCAAACTCAGCCGTTCCGGCAACCCGAATGGCGCTCTCCATGGTGGAGGCGACAAACTTCATGTCCATATCCATGATGGAATGCGTGAGGGCAACACCGGGATTGCTGAAGGACACATGGTAGCCACGTTCAGCCTCCATCGGTACCTTGACCCCAAGTGGTTTCAGCAGCTTGGCAGACCAGACGCCCATGGAAAGCACCAGTTTCGGTGCAAAATGCGCGCCTGTCTCCGTCACATATCTCCAGCCGCCGCCGTCTCTTGGTGTGATGGAGTGCACCTCTGCTTGCTCAATGGTTCCGCCCATCTGGCGTAGCTTGTCGGCAAGCACTTCACCGATTTTACCGGGAGAGACAGCCCGTGCCTGTCCCTTGATGAGAACGGCGGCCTCAAACTCATGGGTTAAAGCAGGTTCCAGATCTCGTAAGGCCGCAGCGCCAATCTCTTCAATCTCAGCCCCCACAGCGCGGCGCATGGCATAATCCGGGCCGTCCAGATCAATCTGGGAAGCATCTCGAAATGCATGTACATACCAGCTGTCTTGCAGCAGATTGTCGTGTCCCGTACCGGAAAGGTGATGGCGGTAAAGCTCAATGCAGTCATGATTGAGGGCATGCATGGCATCGCCAATCGGCTGAATGCGCTCCTGTCGTCCCTCATAGAGAAAACGCAGTCCCCATGTGGCGACACGGGGCAGGTAACTGGGCTTGATCGTCACCGGACCTTGCGGATCCATCAGCCAGCCGGGCACCTTCTTCCAAAGACCCGGCATGGATTGCGGCACCACGGACCACGGTGAGATAATCCCCGCATTGCCAGCAGAGGTGGCCTGACCGGGAGCATCCCGGTCAACCATGTGCACGCGCAAGCCTTTCTCAGCCAGAGACAGAGCACAGCAAATGCCAACCAACCCCGCACCAAGCACAGTGACATCAGGTACTAAAGCTTCTGTCATTGTGTCGCCGCCTGCAAATTGCGTTGGCTGGAAACCTGCTGGAACAAGACAGGCGCGATGATGAGAATTGCAGCCAGATCAGACCCCAGACTTGGAGCAACCAGCATCAATCCGCCAATAGCCATCAGCACACGCCACAGACCGTTGAGCGGAGCCATGAAGTAACCGGAAACGGCTGTTGCAATAGCAAACACACCCAGCGCACAGGTCAGCGTGACCTGCAAGAACGAGACGAGAGTGAAGTACTCCGGCAAAACAATCAGCATGGTTGGTGCATAGACGAACACCATCGGCACCATGAGTTTGCCAAGCCCCAAGGTAAAGGCACTCACACCAGTCCTGAACGGGTTCGCCCCTGCAATGCCCGCCGCAGCATAGGCCGAGGCGCAAACCGGCGGAGTGATCTCGGAGATGACGCCGTAATAAAGCACGAACATATGCGTTGCCAAAGCGGGCACACCCAGTTGTGCCAGCGCCGGTTGAGCCACCGCGACAAGCATGATGTAAAGCGCTGTTGTCGGCAGACCAGCCCCCATCAAAATACAGGCAATAGCGATCAGAACCAATGACAGGAACTGCTGAATGGAGGCTTGCCCGAACACTTCCAGAGAGGTCCAGTCAAGCAGCGGAGCTAGTGAGGCCGCCATATCCGCAGCGCCATTGGTGACCATAAAGCCAAGACGGAAGCCAACACCGGTCGTGTTGATCACACCGACCACGATGCCAACAGCAGCAGAGGCAGCGCCCACGGCCAGCGCATATTGAACACCCACATGGCAGCTGTCGAACAGGTCTTTAAAGCTCTGCCGTTCATTGCGGTGCAAACAGCCCAGCAAGGTCAGCGCGCCAAGCACCCCGGCCATCGTTGGCGAAAATCCTTCACCGGAATATGGCGAGGCCTTCCAGAAAATGAAACCCAGCAAGGCAAGTGGCACAGCCAGAGACAGCGGCTTATCGATGGCACAAAAGCCAACAACAACACAAAGCGAAATGCCAATAAACGCAGCCATGTTGGGCGAGTAGCCAGAAAACAGCACCACGAGCAGTCCGATCAGCGGCAGTACCGTAAACCAGCCCTCACGCCAGACCTGCACAAACTGCGGGATCTGGTCCTTAGGGTAGGCTTCCAGCCCAAGGCGTTTTGCGGTGAAGTGCACGATGGACATGACGCCGATATAGTGCATCAGGGCAGGCACAATCGCTGCAATCACGATGGTGGTGTAAGGCACTTCCAGATATTCGGCCATCAGGAAGCTCGCAGCCCCCATGATCGGCGGAGTTATCTGTCCGCCCGCACTGGCCGCTGCTTCAACACCGCCTGCAAAGTGCCCCGGATACCCAAGCTTCTTCATGTTGGGAATGGTCAGCGAACCGGTGGAAACCGTGTTGGCGATGGAAGAGCCAGAAATAGTGCCAAAGAAGGCGGAGGAGACAACGGAAACCTTCGCAGGTCCGCCCGTATAGCGTCCAGCTAGGATCATCGCATTATCAACGAAGAACTGCCCAAGCCCCATGCGCTGCGCCACAACACCAAACAGCACGAAGTGAAACACAACAGTTGAAACGACCCAGAGTGTAACGCCAAAAATGCCTTCAAACGGGAAGTACATGTTGTTGACGAACTGCCGCCAGTCCACGCCCGGATGCTTTAGGATCTGGATTGGAATATACGGCCCCAAAAGCGCATAGCCGATGAAGACCAGAATGATCAGCGGCAGCACGATACCAATGGTCCGGCGCGCGATCTCCAGCACAGTTAAAATGATGATGGTGCCGAAGAAGATATCCGGTCCGGCTGGGTTGCCTTGTCGCAAGGCCTGCTCAGAAACCTGGATGCCAAAAAGGTCAAACCCGCGCCAGCTGAACCACAGATACAGCGATCCCATCATCGCCAGTATCATGATCACCCAGTCAAGGAGCGGCACATTGCCAAAGCTCAGGAACTTACCGGGCGTATTGGCCAAGGCACGATCAGATTTGAGAAAGGGAAACGCCAGAAAAATGAAGAAATACAACCCGGCCAGATGGATGCCCATGTGAACATAATCAACCGGCGTGCCAAACCCGGCGGTCCAGAAGTGATAGAGCGCATAGGCAATGGTCGCCCAATAAACCACTTTTGTCAGGATTGGCCCGTTGTCACGGGTATGGAGAGCGGAGTCATACTTTTTCTCCAGCTCTTCCAGAGCCTTGTTATCAAGGTGCGATTGTAGGGGCATGGAACCCTCCCGGGTCTGGGGTGCGTCATGCGGTGGTAAGAGCGTGTTGGGCTATCTCATCCCAACACCAACAGCTGCGCAAACAAAAGCATGCGGCAAGGCTGAACCACCGGTGGCGACAGAAGGCAGCGGAAGAACACTCCCGCTGCCGTTTTAAGTCAGACTGTGATTAATCGAGCAGACCAACTTCTTTGTAGTAACGCTCAGCACCCGGGTGCAGCGGCACGCCAATTCCATCAATGCCATCAAGTGCGCTTTTCATGGTGATGACCTTGCCCTTTGGATGTCCGTTATCCAGCAGTTTACGAGCGGTCTTGGACCAAAGCGCCTTGGTGATCTCGTAGACCAGTTCCTCATCAATATTAGCATTGGTCACAAACATGCCGCTCACTGCCACCGTGTTGGTGTCATGCGTTACGCCCGGATAAGTGCCAGCAGGGATAGTGGAAGGAATGTAGTAGGGAACAGTTTTGTTCGCCTGAGCAACTTCTGCCTCAGTGAAGGAATAGAGATCCATGCCCTTGGTGTTATCCAGCTGGATCATGGCAGCAACCGGGGTTCCCGCAGCATAGAAGTAAGCATCCAGCTGACCATCAGCTGTCCGCTCAGCACTTTGAGAGTTGTTGAGCTCTGCCTCATCAATATTGTCACGATTGACGCCGTGATCACCGAGAATGAGCTCAACAGCAATCTGCGTTCCAGAACCTGCCTGCGCAATACCTACCCGCTTGCCTTTCAAGTCCGCAAGATTGTCCAGCTCACCACCCTTTGGCAAAACAAGATGCAGATCTTCCGGGTAAAGGTTTGCAATCACACGAAGGTCTGGTTTGGCATTGCCCTCATACTTGCCAGAGCCGTGATAGGCAAAATGAAGTGTCGCAGCACCGGTCAGGCCCGCTTCCATCTGGCCCGCCTGAATAGCGTTCACATTGTGTGCTGATGCGTTGGTTGACTGCGCGATCGCCACCAGATTTGGAACACCACAGTTGCCGCCCTGATCACACGGACGAGAGCCTGGTGGGTTGGAAATTGCGTTGGCAATGATCCCGCCAATCGGGAAGTAGGTTCCGCCAGCACCTCCCGTACCAATGCGGAAAAATTTGATGTCCTGCGCAACCGCTGCACCACTGATCATCGTGCAAGCAAGCGCAATCCCGGCGCATTTACTGAATAATCCCATGAGTGTCCCCCCTCTAATAAATTCAGATAAGCCCAATTCAAGGTGATAGGTATTTATAATTATTGGCCTCATGGTGGTTAGCCTTATTCATAAAAGCAAATTCGAAATATTATGGTTATGATAGATTTTGTTTATATATTGAGGTGCCCATGAACCTGCAGCAACTGGCGGTTTTCCGCGAAATTATGAAAACCGGATCAGTCAGCCGCGCTGCACGAAACCTTCATCGCACCCAGCCCGCCGTCAGCGCATCGCTCAAAGCACTGGAAGATGATTTGGGAATGCCGCTCTTTGTGCGTGAAGGCCGCCGACTGATTCCTGTCCCAGAATCCCATTATTTGCTCTCGGAGGCGTCTAGCATTCTGGATCGTCTGAAGACGGTTGAGCAGAACCTCAGCAACATGCGCGATCAGGTGCAAGGCTCGTTGAGTATCGTTGCCATGCCCGGTCCATCCTCCTACCTGCTGCCAGAGTTCATCAGCAACTTCATCGAGGATAAACCGCAGGTGAAGGTCACTTTGGCAACGCGCAGTTCCCCGCAAATCCTCAATCTGATCGCCGCACAAAGCTTTGACATCGGCTTTTGTGATGCAGCTGTAGGCACGGAGCAGGATGTCCTATCTCACAACACCACAATCCCATGTACCTGCCTGTGCGCTGTCCCGAAAACATCAGCACTGGCAAACAAGAAGGTGATTCATGCGAAGGATCTGGACGGTGTGCCCATGGGCGTGCTCCAGCCCAGTCACTCCACCTTTGAGGCCACCAAAGCCGCGTTCCAATCCAGTGATGCGCATTTTGATATCCGCATCGATACCCAATACTTCCTGCCACTGTTCCATTTCGTCGAAGCAGGGCAGATCTGTGCAGTTGTCGATGCTTTGAGTGCGGTCAGCTATCAGCGCAGCCGCGGGGATGCCTCTAAAATCGTGTTCCTGCCCTTCGAGCCAACAGTGCCCTTCGGCTATTCAATCCTCGTGCCGCACCAGCGTCCACTGTCCCGATTGGCAAGCTCTTTCGTCTCCTCCTGGCAAAACTGGGTGGAACAAACCATCAATCAGCCAATCAGATAGCAAAGAGCAGCTACAGTTAGCGCTCCAACAAGGACCACGCAGGCAAACCGATCTACTTTTGCCTCAAACACTCATATCGGCTGGAAGGGCGTAATGGACGAGGTTTGCCAGAAAGAAAACGAGACTGCAGAACGGGTCTATCACCAGCCTGTCTCTCCCTGGGCATTGGAAAATCTGCCCGGCGATCCCATGATGTGGATCCTGATCGTCAGCGAAATCCTCGTGTTCGGCGGAGCGCTGTGGGCCTTCGCTGGCAATGAGCTGCTCAATCCGGAGATTTACCGCGAGGCACGAACGCACCTCAATGTGCCTCTTGCCACCTTGAACACAATCATCCTGCTCACCTCAGGCTTGTTTGCTGCCATCGCGGTGCGCTTTGCCAAAATCAAAGAGATTGTGAAGACAAGATTGGCATTGCTGGGGGCAGGAAGCCTTGGCGTCGTGTTCATCGCACTCAAGATTTACGAGTACAAGGAAAAGCTAGCCCTTGGCCTCAATGTTGAGACCAACACATTCTATACGCTTTATTATCTGGTCACTGGGTTTCACTTGGCCCACGTGATCTTTGGCCTGATCATACTCAGCATAATCGCCCTGTGGCCCACCGAGGATAATATGGAATCGGGCACAGCCTTCTGGCATATGGTTGATCTGATCTGGGTGATCATTTTCCCCATTTTCTATCTCATGGGGCAGGGGCTGTAATCATGGACACCAACAAAACGACCTTTAAGAGCATCCAGATGAACGATCTACTCAAAGCCTGGGTAGTCTTGGTTGCACTCACACTGCTCGGCTACGGCCTCAGCTTGTTCAGCAGCGAATTGCTTGTCTATGTGGGTCCGCTGATCATCGCTGTGCTGATCCTGTTTAAGGCGCGGATCATCCTGACCCGATACCTTGGCTTGACCAGATGCCCTGCATGGCTCTCCATGCTCACCTCAATGATTTTCACTTTAACAATGATTTGTGCAGCCCTGCTCACCTACGGCTCAGCAGCGCTTACGCAATAAAGACCTGAACAAGACACCAAAAAGCAGAACCCCCTCACAAGGCCTGAAGCGCAGTGAGGGGGTTCCATTAAAGCATATCCCTGATGTGTGGGCCCCTACTATGGGAAAGGGATATACGTTCTTAAGTGATCAGCTCGGCAGGAACTCTCGGCCCCAACCGGTGCCAGCAATCCGCCGTTCAATCATGTCGTCCACCTGCTCATCGCTGTATCCAACACCGGCAAGCACTTCGCGTGTGGAATTGCCGTAAGCCTCAGTGCTAGGCAAGGCGCGGATAGCGGCTTCCTCTGGACGGATGGAATAGTGGTCGATCAGCGTCACGCGGTGCCCACTTGGGTGATCCTCATAGGTGGAAAATGCGTAACTGCCACGATCAATACCAACCGCACCATCAGCCGTACGAGTGTACGTGTCGCGCAGATGCTCGATGCCCAGAGGCTGAGCCGCTGCAATATCCGCTGCTCTCAACTTCTCACACCAGCTTTCTGCTATGTCCTGTTCAAAGGCAACCTGCAGGAATTCAGCTGTATCATTGGCTTCTTCCACACCGCTCAGACCTTCAACCTGTGCAAGGTCGATAAGCTCGTGGTCCTCTGCATCCATAAAGATCCAACCATCAGAGGCTTTATAGAAGTGTGAGAGCGCGTGGTTGCCAAGGGCATCACGTCCGGAGGCTTCATCAAACGGGGCACGGCCTTCATAATCAAACGCAAACTTGATCTGCGCCAGATTGGTCACCGCAGACAGAGAGGTCCGCGCACGGGAGGTCTCTCCGGTTTTGTGCTTGTGATAAAGCGACAACGCCATACCAAGACCAGCAGCAAAGCCACAGTTTACGTCAAGCGTACCAAGGTGCGCATGCTCTTCCGGTGTATCAACGCCGCCAAACCGGCTCATGATGCCGCTGTTGGCCTGAATGATGTCATCATAACCAATGTAGTTGGTCTTCGGTCCCGGCTTTGGTCCACCAAGACAGTCCAGACGGCAGAACAGAACGCCTGGATTGATTGCCTGCAAACTGTCATGGTCAAGGCCTAGCGGCTTCATCTGACGGTCAGGGGCATTGATCACCACAAGATCAACGGACTTCACCAGACGCTCAAAAGCCTCACGGCCTTCACCCGTAGTAATGTCCACCAGCGCACTTTTCTTGCCAATGTTGGTCTGGAACGTAAACAGCGTACCAATCAGTGGATCGTAAAGCGGCTTCACCGGATCCAGCTTGATGACCTCAGCGCCAAACCGACCAAGGAAGGCAGTGGAATGCGGGCCCGCAATCACGTTGGTCAGATCGAGAATACGCAGATCATTGAGCCAGCCGTCTTTGTCCGCTGCTGGAGCTGTTGGAGCAGGCAAGGATCCTGTGTCACCAACGGCTTTCAGGGTTGCCAAAGCCTCTTCAAAGGTTACGTTCTCGCGTGGTTTCGGAGTGAGCAGGTAGTCTACAATCTCCTCAAACCACACAACAGGACCGGGCTGTTTCATCAGGCCGTATTCAGGGTCGTTCACTTCGACAATCAGACCGGACGTGTTGCAGTGCTCGCTGTTCACCCATTCCTGAGTGGTGCGGTGCGGAGCGCCCGGAATCTGGCCTTCACCAAAGATAACGCCCCATTCATCAGAGGTTTTAGTGAGGAACACCTTCTTCATTTTCACAGAAATGATATCAGCCCACTTTTTCGGAAGCGGATAAACACCAATGGACGTTTCCCCGTCCCACTCAGCAATTGGCAGGTGCAGGTTGTTCACTTCCGGCAGACCTTCAGCAAGCAGCTCCTCGTAAATACCGAGAGCCTGCAGGCAGCGGCGGGCGTGGTTGCGGTGAGACGGGCAGACCGCATAGAAATAACGGCCATCTGCGCACTCATAGGTCCGGTAGAACGGATCGAGGTATTCCTGTAGATCCTCATAGGAAAGATCCATCTCGATATCATTTTCACGGCGATGGGTAATCTCGTGCTCGCGCATGGTCATGTAGCGCTCTGGCATGCCTTCAATCACGACTGAATTGTAGGAGAGGCCTTCCATAAGAGCAGCTGCAATCGGCACTTCAATCGTATCACCTCGGCCTGTCTTCTCACGGGCAAGCAGAGCCATCACAACAGAGCTGGCCGCCATTGTCGTGGCATAAGAAGAGCCCAGTGGAAGCGGTGAGAAGCTTGGGTTCAGACCCATAAGAACACGGTTGAAGCCCATGTCGGTGAACGCGCCTGATGTGGCGGCCACGATAGCTTCCGTTGCTTTCCATTCACGGCGCAGCTCATCATTGCTGGCAAATCCCGGGACTGAAAGCGTAACCAGCTCAGGGCGTTCAGCACGCAGCGCAGCAAAATCGACACCAAGGTCTTTCATCTTGCCAGGGCGGAAGCTTTCAAGCACCACGTCAGCTGCTGCAATCAGGTCAAACGCCTTTTGCAAGCCAGCTTCTGACTTCAGATCAAGCCGGATGCATTTCTTGTTACGATTTAAAATCGCATTTGCCGGGTGATCCCACTGAGGCCCTTGAGGCGGATCGACGTGAATAACAGTTGCGCCCATATCCGCAAGGATCATAGCAACAGCTGGACCTGCAATCTGCTGACCGAAGTCAACAACTCTGACACCTTCAAGGGGAAGTCTTTTTTCCATGCAACATCATCCTCAGAAACCGCCCATCGGCAGTTCTCAGTTTATTCCAGACATAATTATGTCTTTGATTTCAGGTTGTTATGGGTGAAATGCTTCGCAGCAACGGTTCACTTCATTGGAAAAACAATAGGCAGGCACCTACGTAGAAACCAGCAATTTAAATTTCGGTGCAGGCATAAAAATTTTTGTAGCTCGTCTAATTCTGAACTGTTTGATTTTGCCTTTGCCGGACTGGTGGAAGCTGAAATTTCTTCCACCAAACCTGTTTTATGCCACCTGTGCAGCGGAGACAGTGTCCTGCCCAAAAGGGAGATTACCCCTCATGTATTACGTTCAGCAGCCAGTTTCTGAAGGTGACAGCATGCGGGTGCTCAAGGCTTGTGTTGGAGTAAACCAGATAAAACGCTTCTTCCGTCGGAACGCGATTTTCCAGTGGAGCAACCAGCTGGCCGGACTTCAGTGCATTTTCCACAAGACTTGTTCTGCCCAAAGCAACGCCTTCTCCTAAAGCTGCCATTTCCAGAGCCGTGACAAGCGTATCAAACTGATAACTCTGCCGCAGTTCCACATCACTGTGCTTGGTCTGCTTCAGCCAGTATCCCCAGCCTTCCTGATAGCCAATCACATGCAAAACACTATGATTTGCAAGATCTTTTGGCGACTCTAACAGCCCGTTTTCTTCCAGATAACAAGGGCTGCAAACCGGAAATAACTCGTCTCGTGTCAGTCGGTCACATTGAACTGACGGCCATTTTCCCCGCCCGTAGCGCACTTCCAGATCGCAGTCACCGGAGGTTTCTTTGTTGTCCAACCAGATGTTGGAGGTGACGCGCAGGTTGATCTTTGGGTGCAGCTTGCGAAACTCTTTCATACGCGGGGCAAGCCAGCGCATGAAGAACACCATGTTGATCTTCACAGTCAGCAGATTGTTTTGCCCCTGACCGAAGATTTCCTCCGTTGCCGCCTTCAGGCGCTCCACGGATTCGTGGACTGCCGGCAAATACGCCGCCCCCGCATCTGTCAGCTCCAGGCCACGCGGCAATCGTTTAAACAGCACAGATCCCAACTGACACTCCAGGCCCTTGATCTGGTGACTGATCGCTGCCTGCGTAAGGTTGAGCTCTGTTGATGCATGCGTAAAGCTGAGATGACGCGCCGACGCTTCAAATGCCCTGAGCCAATTGAGCGGGGGTAAATTCTTCTTCATTAACTTCTCCCATTCGTATGGGTAGAATTTCATACTCTACGTAAAACTATTCATAAATATTTTTATACCATTGGGTCTTTTTTTGTTGATTGATAACAATTTAACCCTCCGGCAAAAATTCAACCTTCAATCAGGACAGCAAAAATAAAGCTTGAGGGGGACAAATGTATAATAACAGCAATACTGAAAGAAGGACGGGGGAGGGCCTGTTCACAGGTGTAAATCCTGTTATGGCTGTCGGGTCTACAGTACTCGTCATTGCGTTTGTTTTATTTACTGTAATGGTTCCTGAAACTGCTGGCTCACTTTACAATTCAGCCAAAGGTTTCATCGCAAATAATCTATCTTGGTACTATATTGGTCTGGTCAGTTTTTTCCTGTTTCTGGCTTTTGCGATGACCATGAGCCGTTACGGCAATATTCGCTTGGGCAAAGATGACGAAAAGCCGGAATACAGCTTCTTTTCCTGGTTCTCGATGCTCTTTGGGGCCGGCATCGGTATCGGGATTCTGTTCTGGAGTATCGCAGAGCCGATCTACCACTTCCAAAGTAATCCGTTTATCGCAGAAGGGCAGGAAAGCTCCGTAGAAGCTGCCCAAATTGCAATGCGGATCAGTATTTTCCACTGGGGTTTGCATGGTTGGGCACTGTTTGCACTCTCCGGTCTGGGACTAGCTTATTTCCACTATCGCAAGGGCCTGCCGCTGTCCGTTCGTTCAGGGCTCTATCCGATTTTTGGTGATAAGATCTACGGTCCAATCGGCCATGCTGCCGATCTGCTTGCAGTTTTCGGTACAGTCTTCGGTATTGCGACATCTCTTGGGTTGGGAGCCCAGCAGATGAATACCGGCCTGAACTACCTGTTTGGCTTTGAAGTCAGCATCACCAACAAGATCATCATCATCGCGGTCATTTCCGTATTGGCAACCATGTCCGTCCTGAGCGGCGTGAACAAGGGCATCAAAATCCTGAGTGAATTCAACATGCACCTCACCATGGTGATGCTTGTGTTCTTCCTCATTTTTGGCCCGACCGTTTACATTCTGGGGTCTTTCGCAACCAATCTGGGCGACTACCTGACCAACGCAATTCCGCTTGGCTTCTGGGTCGAAACTGATCCGAGCAACAGCTGGCAGGGTGGTTGGACCATCTTCTACTGGGGCTGGTGGATCGCATGGGCGCCATTCGTTGGTATCTTCATCGCGCGCATCTCCAGAGGCCGTACGGTTAAAGAATTCCTGCTCGGCGTATTGTTGGCACCAACGCTGCTCTCCACATTCTGGATCACCACCTTCGGCAACACCGCAATGTTCCTTGAACTGTTCGGTGCTGGCGGTGTCACAGAAGCGGTGAACGCGGACATCACCTCGGCTCTTTACACAACCATCGAACTGATGGATCTGGGCTCCACGCTCACCATCCTCGGCGCGGCGATGTGTACAGTTCTGCTGGTGACGTACTTTGTAACCTCGGCAGATTCCGCAACGCTCGTTATCTGCACCATCTTGTCCATGGGCGACGAGAATCCGGCCAACCGCTACCGCATCTTCTGGGGCCTTTCCATTGGCGCCGTGTCTGCGGTGCTGTTGTTCGCCGGTGGCTTGCGAGCCTTGCAAACAGCCTCGATCGTGGCGGCTCTGCCGTATTCCTTCGTGCTGATCCTGACCACGTGGGGATTGCTCAAATCACTCCACCTCGAGGTCTCAGAAATCATCTCCACCATAGATGACGAAGAGCATCCTTATTCAGCTGGCAATGCAGCCCCTGCTGCAGCCCCGGCCGAGTAAGGCGCTCTCACCCCGAACCATCTGGGATGTTCCCGGCATCCCAGATGGTGACAATAACCAAAGGTTCATTCTCATGACATCTCAGATCATTCTGCCGCGCATCATGCAAGTTGGTGCGGGAGCCGCCCTTCAATTGCCTGCAGTTCTGGCAAAAATCGGCTGCAAAAAGCCTCTCATCGTCACAGATCCCATGATGGTTCAGCTGGGATATTCCGAATCTATGCAGGAAAGCCTGAAGGCTGAGGGCATTGAAAGCGAAGTTTTTGCAGATACTTTGCCTGAGCCAACCGTTGCCTCCATCCTTCCGGGTGTGGAAAAGGCGCGGGAAGACAGCTATGACTGCATCGTAGCTCTTGGCGGCGGCAGCCCGATCGACAGCGCAAAAGCCATTGCGATTCTGGCAAAGTTTGGCGGGGAAATGCGCGACTACCGCTTCCCACGAGACGTCACGGAGCAGGGCCTGCCAGTTATTGCCGTTCCAACAACTGCTGGCACCGGCACGGAAGTAACCCGCTTCACCATCATCACAGATGAAGAGCGCGGCGAAAAGATGCTGTGTGTTGGGATCGGCTTCATGCCTGTTGCCGCACTGGTGGACTACAAACTCACCATGAGCCTGCCAGCACGCATCACCGCGGACACCGGCATTGATGCCATGACCCATGCGCTCGAAGCCTATGTCAGCAAAAAGGCAAATCCGTACAGCGACAGCCAGGCACTGGCCGCTCTGAAGCTGATCGGCCCGAACCTGCGTGAAGTCTACCACACCGGCAACAACGAAAAAGCACGTGAAGAGATGATGCTCGGCTCAACCCTTGCAGGCGTTGCGTTCTCAAGCGCATCCGTTGCTCTGGTGCACGGTATGAGCCGCCCGATTGGCGCATTCTTCCACGTGCCGCACGGCCTTTCCAACGCGATGCTTCTTCCAGATGTGACAGCCTTCTCAATTCCAGCTGCACCAGAGCGTTACGCTCAGGCTGCACGTGCATTGGGTTTTGCATCCCAGCAGAATGATGATGCTATGGCAAATCGCAAGCTCCTGATTGAGCTGCGTGCCCTGAATGATGAGCTCTCCGTACCAACACCGGAAGAGTTTGGCATTGATCGTCAGGAGTTTATGGACCGCTGCGAAACCATGGCAGAGCAGGCGCTCGCCTCAGGTTCTCCGGGCAACAACCCGGTCACGCCAACCATTGCTGAGATGATGGAAATCTATCAGGGCTTGTGGGATGCCCGTGGCTCCGACAGCGAGTCTGTTGCAGCTGAATAAACTGAAATTCCTACGCTCCCGAGAGGCCAGCTCACGTCCAATGCCGTGAGCTGGCTTTTTTATTGTGGCTCTGGCGAATTAAGCGCCAATCTCCAACACAAATCGGGCACTGAAGTCACCTTCCCACCACATCGGAAAGTTGGTGCCCCACTTGTTGTTGTAGATGTTGAACCGAAGCCCCTGATCATAAGCAGGTGCCCTGTGCTGGAACGGCATAAACGGCAAATCAGCAGGGGCCACAAGCGGAGTATCCAGCGGCACAATGCGGATCTCCTGATCTGCTTGTGCTCTCGCCCCAAAGATCGCCTGCAACTGACCTCCGCTCATATCCGGCAGATCATGCGCATTCACCCAATATCCGGTCTTATCGAACTGCCAGCGTGCCGCACCATCTGGCGCAAACCGCAGGAACCCAGCCTCGGGCATACGATTGGCAATCTTACCGTAAAGCCGCAGCGTAATCTCCAGCTTGTCGCTTGACCCATTCAGTGCCAGCTGAATGTTGGATGTCGCGCCGGGAATATCCGAGGCCATCACATAGGAAAGAACGACGTGATCGTCGGCAACCGCAAGCCCTTCAAACTTCGGGCAATGGCTTTTGGACGTCGCAGTCCCTGCCTTATCCAATCCCGGCTTGATGTGATCCAAAATGGCCCATTCTTCTTCGTGGGTCAGATAGGCATCCATATGCGCTTTGACATCGCTGGCATCATAGGTTTCATGAGTAAACGACAGCAGATTGTCATCCAGCCCAAACAGGTCTTTCCCATCTGGTGTTGTAAGCCGCTTGATAGCACCGGTGTCACTATCAATCTCCATGGACCAACCACCAAACCCGGCCTCATCGATAATCTCAAACGGACCAGCATGCGGAAGAGGGCAACACAGCTCTTTAAGCGCTGCTTTGGCAATCTTCTGGTCACTCTTATCAAGTGCAGCAACGGCATCCTTACAATAAGCCCGCTGTTCAGCCCAGGACGCTTCAGCATACTGAAAGCGCGGATCGTTTTGACGCGCAGCGTCAAAATCACCACGATCCCACGCCTGTTCATCGCGTAGATAGGTTTTGATATCTACGCCGCACGTATGCTCTGCCACCATGGAAAGCTTGCGGCCAAAGGAAAGCCGCTCCGGCGTGATTTTGTCGTCAGCAAAACGATCATAAACCCGCTGCAATGCCCGGTACTGTGCTGACTTTACAGGATCAGTCGCGCTGCCATGGATCCAGCTGTCGCCGATTTCCTGCGTTACAACGGGGAAGCTTTCCCGGTGTGGCCACAGCACCTCGGCAAACTCATCCAGCGTCGCTGCCTTGATCTGATAATCTGGATACTGCCGCTCCATCGCACGGTACACATTCACCGTCTGTCCGATGTTCTGTGGCCCGATATTGTCTTCCGTATGCGCAAAGCTCAGGCCATCAGAAACACCTGGAATAAACTGCGTCGCACCATAGGAGTTTTGGTAGAGCACCAGAACCTCCTCACCGGAAGGGGCCTGCCAGCGGAACACGTCCGGCAGCTTTGGTGTCGGAGAGGCGGTGTTGACCCCCAGATGTAAAAACTTGATGCCAGCTTTCGCCATCAACGGCACAATACCAAGCGTATGCCCGGGAACATCCGTCATCTTTGCGGCAATGGTTTTCACCCCAAACCGCTCATCCAGCTCTTTGGAATAGGAAAGACCAGCCTCAAACAGGGCTGGTGACATCAGCTCAGAATGTGTCGTGAACGGCAATCCATGCCAGCGGATCAAACCCTTCTCAATCGCAGCTTCCAGACGCTTTGCTTCAGCAGCTGACGCCTCATTCAGATAGTCCCAGATCAGCCATGCGCCCGTGGTCCAGCGAAATTTCGGGTCCTGCGGGTTTTCAAAATAGAAATACTCCGCCGTATCAAGCGCTTGCGGTAAAAAATAGGAGTGATAACGCTGCCGGACCTTCTCTGCATGATCAGTGAAACCAATATCCAGATGGGTTTTGAAAATCAGGTGAATAGTATTTGGGGACATATTTCTTTGCTTCTTATGAGCCAACAGTGCCGCGCACAATCAGGCGGGTCTGCAGTGTCTCGGTCATGGCTGGGGCATTGGGGTCTTTAAGGCGCCGCAAGATAAGCCGTACGAGAGCCCGGACACGATCTTCAAGATCAATTTTCACAGTGGTAAGGTTGTAGCTCAGCCATCCGGACTGAGCGATGTCATCAAAGCCAACCACTTTCACATCCTCAGGAACCCGCAGGCCCAGTTGAAAGCGCAGCGCATCAATCACACCAAACGCGCCGACATCATTTGCAGAGAAAATGCCATCAACGCCTTCGCCAACCTTGAACAGGTCCAGCGTGGAGGCGAGGGCGGTTTCATAGGTATAGTCGCCCTGCAACACCAGCGGCTCTGGCAAACCACGCTCTTTCATGATGCATTTGAACGCGCGCTCACGCTCTGTATTTGCAAGGGATGTGGTCGTACCACCAAGATAGGCAAAGTTCTTGCAGCCATAAGCCTGCATCAAAGCAACAGCCTGATCGATGCCGGTCTTCTGATCCACAATCAAGCGGTCGAAGACAGACGTGGAGCCCGGCTGGTTTGGCAAACTGCCATCCTCCGAATAACTCACATAAATCGGCACGGCCCGGCCCAGCGAATGGGTCAGTGTATCAGGTGAAACGTTCTCGGCAAAAGCGATGATGCTGTCCAGGTTGAAGCCCTTCATATAGGTCAGCAACCGCTCATCCATGCTCTGGTCAGTGCGTGTCTTGAAGAGCAGCGTAGCAAACCCTTCCCCTTGCAGGGCAGTGGTCAGCGCGTCGATCTCCTGCGATTCCCATGGGCTGCACACATCTGGTACGATCACTCCCACCAGATGAGAGCGGCGTGTCACCAGCGCGCGGCCCGCCATGTCTGGCGTGTAACCCAACTCCTTCGCGATCTTGAGAATCAGATCACGCTTTTCCTTCTTCAAAGAGGCATGTGGATTGAAAGCGCGTGAAACAGCGACTCGCGATACGCCTGCAAGTTTGGCAACTGTATCTGCCGTCGCGCGTTCGGGGCGTTTCGCCTCTTGGATGTTTGGATGCTCTGACACTCAAAACCACTCAATTAATGAAAACGTGTTCACTATTAATGCCGTATATAACCCTAGGATGTCAATCGAACATTCTTTATGCACGACGAAAATATGACAGTTTTGTGCCGTTTCTGTAAAATATTTGCTGGCGTAATATTTTAGAATCCTCTTGATTTTCTCTTGAGTGTTGACGAATAATGAAAACGTGTTCATTTTAAATTCACTGATCGATTTCTCAAGATTAGTGACAAGGCACACCAACACAGGATGCCCTGGGGGGATAATTTAGATGAGTAAATTGCGTAGTTATGCATTGGGTCTTGCAGCTGCCACAGCATTGGCCGGGCCAGCAATGGCAACGGACGTCACCATCACTTGCCGTTGTGTGGAAGGCGGCGTGAACAGTGCAGCTGCTGTCTGGCTGAAAACAAGCGTCATTCCTGGTTTTGAAACCATGATGAAAGCCACAGGCAAAGACGTAAATGTGATTTTTAAAGAGTTTGCCGGAAAAGACGAGCAGCTGACACAGCAGCTTGCTCTGGACTTTTCAACCGGCGCAGGCGCGGACGTATCATCGTTCGACGGCTTCCTTATTCCAAACTTTGTTGACGCAGGTCTGCTGAAGCCATTGGAAGAGGTTGCTGGCGCAGAGGTGAACCAGTGGGAAGGCTGGTCTCACATTTCTGATGGCTCCAAAGAGCTGATGTCCTACGGCGGCAAGGCCTACGGTATCGCGCTTGGCACAGACAGCCGCATGATCTTTGTGCGCAAAGACATCTTCGCACAGGCGGGCATTGACGCTGACACATGGCAGCCAACATCCTGGAAAGACGTTCTGGATGCAGCGCGCACCATCAAAAAAGCAATGCCTAAATCCGCTCCGCTTCAGCTAAATGCGGGCGTTTCCATGGGCGAAGCAACCACCATGCAGGGCTACTGGATGGCCATTCTCGGCACCGGCGAAGGCATGCTGGACGAGAACGGCAAGTGGATCGTTTCCTCGCAAGGCATTCTCGATACGCTGAACCTGTATAAGACCATCTACGTTGATGAAAAGCTTGGCGACAAACGCGCACAGCTGTTGGGTGATGGCCGTAACCGGACTTTCGCAAACTTCCGTGATGGCAAAACAGCCATGCTGGTTGAAGGCGACTGGTTCTACCGCTCAGTCACCAAGCCGGGCGCTGAATTTGAAGTCAAAGACCGCGACGTCAACATGACCTGGAAGAAGATGCCAGCTCAGGAGCCAGGCAAAGGTTTCCGTGGTCAGGACTTCGTGACCATGTCCGGTGGTACGGGTTTTGTGATCAATCCAAACTCCAAAGCTCCAAAAGAGTCCTGGGCGCTGTTGTCCTACATGAACTCCAAAGAGCAGCTGGATGCATTCCAGGCGATCAACCCGCGCGTTCGTATTCGTGATGATGTCTGGATTCCAAACTCTGACTTCCTGACAGAGACCTCTCAGACGCTTCTGCCACTGACCACAGCCCGTCCAAACAACGCCTACTACAACAAAGTATCTGTTGCAGTACAGCGTATGACAGAGGCAGTTGTCTCCGGCGAGCAGACACCAGAACAGGCCATGGCTCAGTACAAATCTGACGTCACCGCCATTGTTGGTGAAGAAAACACCGTAAGCAAATAAGGCTTACCCCAACTCCGGGGCAGGGCGCGCTCCTGTTGCGCGCCCTTATCCTCTCCCTGATCTTTCGATCCAGTAATCTCCCTTCTTGGGAAGGTGTATTTTGAAGAACTTCTCTTTGTTGTCTGTGCGCGCGGGAACGCTGTTTTTCTCGCCCGCTGCGGCTCTTGTCGGCGCATTTGTGATCGTCCCCTTCTTCTGGGTGATCTTTGTCTCCTTCACCAACAGAACTCTGCTTGGTAAAACAGCTCTCAACCCCGAGTTTGTCGGGTTTGATAATTACGTCGCCTTGTTCAACATGGAAACGTTCTTCACACGAGGCCAGTTTGGGTTCTCGCTCATTCTAACAATTCAGTTTGTGCTGCTCTCCGCTCTTATCGGGCAGGCACTGCTGGGCATGATCCTCGCATGGTTGCTGCAATCAACTCCCAAATACGTGAAGGTCTTCTCTGAATCTGCCGTCATCGTGGCTTGGATTCTGCCAGAAGTCGTAATCGGTTTCGCCTGGTTTGCCTTCCTTGATTACGACAACGGCACCTTGAACATGCTGACAACAGCACTCGGGCTGGAGCCGGGAGACTGGTTGCTGGACAATCCGTTCTGGGTGATCGTGTTCTTCAACACCTGGCGCGGTGCAGCGTTCTCCATGATGCTGTTCAACTCCGCGTTTGCCTCTCTTCCGCCAAGCTACTTTCAGGCCGCTGATGTTGCTGGCGCGACGTCTTTCCAAAAATTCAAAGACATCGCCTTGCCGCTCATCAAAGGGCACGTGGTGACAGATCTGATCCTCATCACCATGTGGACGATCAACGTGTTTACCCCGTTCCTGCTGACGCAAGGCGGCCCGTCGTACCGCACCGAGCTGCTGTCCATCTACACGTATCGCGTTGCCTTTAAAGACTTTGAGTTTGGTAAAGGAGCCGCCGTTGGCGTGGTCATCATGTTGATCAACCTTGCCTTTGCTCTGTTCTATCTGCGCATCGCAAAACAGAAACATAAGGGAGCGGAATAATGACCCTCTCATTCCAGCAAATTCTGTCTCGTATCAGCTTCTCTGTTCTTGCAGCCCTGATCGGCATCTGCTTTGCCTTGCCTTTGATCTGGTTCCTGTTCGCTCCCTTCAACGCGCGTGCAGAACTCGGACTGGAAATTCCAAGCCCGTTTACGCTGAAGAATTTCTTCACCGTCTTTGAAAACACCTTCGCAATGCGCGGGTTGCTGAACTCGTTCATCCAAAGCATTGGCGGCGTGGTTCTTGTCGGTTTCGCAGCGACTTTGGCAGCCTACGCTTTGTCACGCTCGGACATTCCCGGCAAAAAAAGCATTACATATCTGCTGCTGCTGTTCTCCTCCGTGGTGTCCGGCAGTGCGGCGATGGTTCCAATCTTCCTAATCGTCTCCAAGCTCGGCCTCATCGACACCCATGTCGCTGTAATCCTCGTCTTCGCTGGCGGTCTGCTGCCAACAGCCATGTTCATCCTGCGCGACTTTATCGACGGCATTCCCAAGTCCTACGAGGAAAGCGCGATGGTCGCCGGAGCGTCCTCCATGCAGGCCTTTCGTGATGTGGCACTGCCAGTCATCCGTCCGGGCATTGTGGTCGTGGTGGTCTGGGCGTTCGTCAACATCTGGGGCAGCTTCCTGATCCCGTTCATTCTGCTGCGCTCCGACGAATTGATGCCTGCTTCTGTGGCCATCTACTCCTTCTATTCAGAAGCCGGAACGCCAATCGTCACGCTGCTTGCAGCCTATGCGCTGATCTACTCGTTCCCTGTCATCTCTCTCTATCTGTTCGTAAACTGGAAGTTTGGTTTCCGGTTCTTCGGCGGCATTAAAGCATAATCGGAAGAACAAAAATGGCTTCTATCTCCTTTCAAAACGTCACCAAGTCTTTCGGCGATTTTAATGCAGTCTCCAATGCCAGCTTTGAGATCAACGACGGCGAGTTCATCTGCCTGTTGGGCCCGTCCGGCTGCGGAAAAACCACCAGTTTGCGCATGATCGCCGGACTGGAAACGCCAACCTCTGGACGCATCTATATCGGTGATAAAGATGTAACCGGTCTGCATCCGCGCGATCGCAAAATCTCCATGGTGTTTCAGGATTATGCACTCTACCCGCACATGAATATCAGCCAGAACATCGCCTACCCATTGAAGGTTCGCGGTGAGAATGAAGCAACCCGCGGCGAACGTGCGCAGGAAGTCGCTGATGTTCTCAAGATCGGCCATCTTCTGGATCGTTTGCCTGCGCAAATCTCGGGTGGCCAGCAACAGCGCACGTCACTGGCTCGTGCACTGGTGAACCCAAGTCAGGTCTACCTGTTTGACG